>JASBTD010000052.1 GCA_030148605.1 Erythrobacter sp. | reverse complement strand
ACAGGTCTTGCTCGCGAATATGCTGGATACCGAGCAAAGCTGGCTGCTTGGGCGTGACGGGGGGTATGAGCGCGTGGTTTCGGAAGACAGGTCATTCAACTGCCACCATTACTTCATGACCAACCCGTCGCTTTCCGGGCGGGGCGAGGCATTGGATCCTGAAGCTGTGCCCAAGCTGTCCTTGCGCAAGGGGCGGACTGCGTGAGTTTGAGCAAGCGCAGAGACCGCGCGGGAAGCTTTTCCGGCAACGCCGCTGAAAGAGCGATCATAGATATCGGTTCGAACTCGGTCCGCTTGGTGGTCTATGGCGGGACAATGCGTGCGCCGGTAACGGTGCTCAATGAGAAAGTCGTGGCGCAGCTTGGCCGCGAAATCGCCACGACGGGCAGGCTGCCTGAGGATTCGATCGAACTCGCGATGCGGGGGATCAGGCGCTTTGCCTTGCTGCTCGAGGACCTGGGCGTTGAAGACGTTGAAACGGTTGCTACGGCCGCCGCGCGCGAGGCAGATAATGGGCCGCATTTCCTTGAACAGGTTCGCGCGGCAGGTTTTGAACCCAGGCTGCTGTCTGGCGAAGAGGAAGCCGGCGTTAGCGCAGACGGGGTGATTGGCGCTTTCCCCGGCGCAGCGGGCGTCGTCGCTGATCTGGGCGGGGGTAGCCTTGAGCTGGTGCGGGTTTCTGACGAGATGAGCGATACGGCCACTTCGCTTCCGCTCGGAACGCTGCGGTTGAAGGAATATCGCGAGCAGGGAGACACAAAGCCGAGCCAGATGCGCAAGCGGCTGATGGAGAAATTGCGCAAGTCAGGTTGGGGCAAGCCGGTCAAGGCACCGCTCTATCTTGTCGGCGGGACTTGGCGCGCGCTGGCCGTCTACGCAATGAATGAGCGCAAACATCCGCTCACGGACCCTCACGCGTTTGAGCTTGATGCCAAGGAAGCAACGCTGCTGGCGCGGCGTGTTGCACGGGCGACACCTGAGAAACTGGTCAAAATACCGCGACTCACATCCACCCGCGCCGCAGTGCTGCCTGATGCCGCTGTGCTGTTGCAGGCGTTGCTCAAGCAGCTCGCGCCAACGCGCGTGGTTTTCTCCTCATGGGGCCTGCGCGAAGGGTTGCTCTATGGGCGGCTGGAACCGCACCGCAAGGCGCAAGACCCCTTGCTGGCGGGCGTATCCTATTTTGTCGGACATCGCGGCGCGCCGCCGCAGCTTGCAGCGCGGATTGCAGGCTGGACGGTGGAGGCCGTTCCCACCGGGGCCACCGGAACCGAGCGTGTGCGCCTGGCGGCAACAATGCTGACATTGGCGTCGATCCAGATCGAGCCCAACTTGCGAACCGAACTTGCGATCGACTGGGCGTTGCACAAGCGCTGGGTGGCGATCGATGCGGCATCGCGCGCGCAAATGGCCGCGACTGTCGCTGCCAATTGCAACGAGCTGAGCCTGCCCAAATCGCTGACCAAGCTCGCATCGCCAGAAGCACTGGAAGAGGCTGTCTGCTGGGGGCTGGCCATCCGGCTGGCGCGGCGCGTGGGTGCGCGCTCGCGCAAATCGTTCCAGGTCAGCCGGTTGATGCGCGATGAGACCCGCCTGATCCTGCGGCTGCAGGAAAGCCACCGCGACCTCTACGGCATCCCGGTAGAGAAAGACCTTGGCCTGCTGGCTGACCGGCTGGGCCTGCAGCCCGATGTCGAGATCGTGCCTGACGACACGGTGTGGGACAGCCATGATGATGGCGCGATGTTCGATCTGGCGAAATAGGCCGCTTTATTCGCCGCGCTGACTTGTCGCGAAAGGCGAGAAGTCAGTCTCGGTATCGTAGAGGTCGATACCCTCGCGGCGTTTGAGCGCGTTGATCACGACATAGGTTACCGGCGTAAGCACGGCTTCCCACAGTGTCTTGATCAGCCATTGCGAAATCACCACCTGAACCAGGGTTTCAGGCGGCCAGCCGGCAAGCCCCCAGAAAGCCAGCGGATAGAAAATCAGGCTGTCGAGCCCTTGCCCGACAACAGTCGATCCGATCGTGCGCATCCACAGGAAACGCCCCTTGGTCCAGACCTTCATCTTCGCGAGGACATAGGAATTGGCAAATTCGCCGACCCAGAATGCGGTCATCGAAGCCAGCACGATGCGCCAGCTATTGCCGAACACATTCTCGTAATCACTCTGGAATGGCCATCCCTCGGCCGGAGGCAGCGAGACAACAACCCAGGCCATGAATGCCATGAACAGCAGCGCTGCAAATCCGGTCCAGATCACCCGGCGTGCACGGGCATAGCCATAGACCTCTGTCAGGACATCGCCGATGATGTAGCTGATCGGGAAGAACAGCACGCCCGCGCCGAATATCCAGGTGTCGCCGCCGGGCAACGGGATATAGCTGGGCTTGCTGGCGCCGATCAGGTTCGACAACAGCAGGATCGCGACAAAGGCCGCCATCACCAGATCGTAATAGCGGAAGCTTTGCGGGGCTTGGCTCGTGGCGACGGGCGATTGCGAATTATCCATCGCCTGTGTGCCTAACGGCATTTGAACGCGCTGCAAAGCACGCTAATGCGGCCTTGACGCGCGCCCGTAGCTCATCTGGATAGAGCGCGAGACTTCTAATCTTGAGGCAGCAGGTTCGAGTCCTGCCGGGCGCGCCATTTCTTTCATGAGATCGCTTGCCGGATTTACCCGCGCATCACGCTGTCGAGCGGCTCACCCGTCACAGGATATCCCAGGTCCTCGCCGATCTGGAGCCAGGTTTTGCCGTCCATGCTTTCCATAAAAGGCGTGATTGTGCGGACCGGGATCGCATCGGCTTGCGCCTTCGCTTCGTCAAAGCTGCCGAACATTGCCAGTCGCTCCAGATTGCGACGTGTCGGGAAGATCACCTTGATATCGCCCTTTTCAGCCGAATCGAGCGCGCCTTGTGCAGTCGTCCAGAAAAGATGCGTGTTCTCGGACAGGTCGGCTGCAATCTCGACTGCGCCAGTGCCGAGATTGGCGAGATAGAACCGCGTGTCATAAACCCGCGGGATACGTTCGTTCTTGGGATACCAGCGCGCAAACGGCGTGAGCTGCGCCAGGTCCAGCTCCCATTCGAAATGCTGAAGCACCGGCGCCAATTCGCCGGTTTCCTGCAGGAAGTGCCGCGCGGCCTGCGCCCGGGCTGCGTCGATTTCTCCCTTCAACCCGATGACCAGCCCTGTTTCCTCAAGCGTTTCACGCACTACCGCCACTTGATGAGCGGCTTCTTCGGGATCGAGATCACCCCCGATCATCGCGCCAAGCTCGAAATCGGCCGGATCAACGCGGCCGCCGGGAAACACGGCCATCCCGCCCGCGAAGACCATTTCGCGCGAGCGGATTGTCATCAGGATTTCCGGCGGTTGGCCATCCTCTCCATTGCGGAAAATGATGACAGTGGCGGCGGGGATGCCTTCGGGTGATGCTGCGGGTGACGTGTTCATTGCCGTTCATATGAACAGAGCGGCAAGCGCTTGCCAATCACCAAATGCGTGAGGCTGTCGGAAAACTTGACACTCCCGGCAACGCCCGCCGATGCATTAACCATCGCATCGCGCAGAATTCCGTGGTTCAGCGAAACTGGCACGCCACATGCAGAGATTGTGATACCCGAAACAGTCTTCGATGAAAGAGGCAACGCCACCTGGTCTCCCCGGCACGCCTCCCCGAAAAGAGAAAGCCGCCCCACTGGTACCCCCGGGGCGGCTTTTTCTATGCCTCAATCCAGATTGGCGGGACTAGCCTTCAGCTTTGGCGACCTGCTTTTCATCAAGCAGCTGCTGCAACTCGCCCGCTTCAAACATTTCCATCATGATATCGCTTCCGCCAAGGAACTCGCCCTTGACGTAAAGCTGCGGAATTGTCGGCCAATCGGAATATGCCTTGATCCCTTGGCGGATTTCCATGTCCTGCAGCACATCCACGCTTTCGTACGCGATGCCGCAATGGTCCAGGATCGCCACAGCGCGGCTGGAAAAGCCGCATTGCGGGAACAGCGGTGTGCCCTTCATGAACAGCACAACATCGCTGTCGTTCACGAGGGTGGAAATTCGGGTGTTTACGTCAGACATCTGTCTTCAAACCTGCTTCTGGTGAATTTGCTCAGTCCGAAGTGGGAACGGCAGTGGTCAGTTGCAAGGCATGCAGCACGCCGCCCATTCGCCCATCGAGCGCTTCGTAGACCATCTTGTGCTGCTGCACGCGATTCTTGCCGACGAATTGCGGCGCAGTGACCTTGGCTGCCCAGTGATCATTATCGCCTGCAAGATCAGTCATTTCCACCACTGCGCCGGGCAGTGCGGTGGTAATCATGCCTTCGATTTCAGCCGCTGACATCGGCATAAAATTAGCCTTCGCTCATCAATTGGCGCCGGGCTTCGATCGATTTTTCTTCAAGCTTGGCGCGGATATCCGCTTCGCTGACATCGCATTCCGCAGCGGTCAGATCTCCCAGCAGTTTGCGGATCACGTCTTCATCGCCAGCTTCTTCGAAATCGGCCTGGACGACAGCTTTCTTGTAAGCGTCAGTCTCTTCTTCGGTCAGGCCCATCAACCCTGCGGCCCATTCGCCCAGCAAACGGTTGCGGCGCGCAGCAATCTTGAAGGCATTCTCTTCATCGAATGCGAATTTGGCTTCTTCGCCGCGCTCGCGGTCCCTGAAATCGGTCATTTAAACAGTCCTCTCGGGAAAAATCTCTTCGCTTGAAATAGGGTCAGCAACGGCTTGCGGCAAGCCGCTTCAATCCATTGTCACAACCAGTTTGCCCACCGCCTGGCGGCTTTCGAGCTTGGCGATCGCATCACCGCCACGTTCGAGCGGGAAAGTTTCGGACACCAGCGGGTCGATCTTGCCATCTTTCATAAGCTGGAACAGCTCTTCGACCTGTTGGCGGAACTTCACCGGTTCGCGCGCGGTGAACGCGCCCCAGAACACGCCAGCGATATCGCAGCTTTTCAGCAGCGTCAGGTTGAGCGGCATCTTGGCGATCCCGGCCGGGAAACCGACGACCAGGAATTTGCCTTCCCACGCGATCGAGCGCAGCGCCGGTTCGGAATATTGCCCGCCGACGATGTCATAGACAATATTCGCACCTTCAGGCCCGCAAGCTGCCTTGAAGGCATTGGCGAGCGCTTTGGATGCGTCCTTGTCCATTTCGCCCTTGGGATAGATGACCACTTCATCCGCGCCCGCCTTGCGCGCGACTTCGCCCTTCTCTTCGCTGGATACCGCAGCGACCACGCGCGCTCCGAAAGCCTTGGCCAGCTCTACCGCTGACAGGCCAACGCCGCCTGCCGCGCCCAGCACAAGAACGGTATCGCCTTCCTTGATATGGCCGCGATCCTTCAGGCCGTGGATCGTCGTGCCATAAGTCATCAGCAGGCTGGCGGCCTTTTCGAACGGCACGCCATCGGGCACCGGGAACATCCGGCCAGCGGGCACGATCACTTTTTCAGCCAGCCCGCCATTGCCGATCCCGGCCATCACCTTGTCGCCGACCGAATAGCCTTCCACACCTTCGCCAACCGCTTCGATCACGCCTGCAATCTCGCCGCCAGGCGAATAGGGGCGCTCGGGCTTGAACTGGTACATGTCGCGGATCATCAGCGTGTCAGGAAAATTGATCGCGCAAGCCTTCACATCAACCAGCACTTCGCCTTTGCCCGGGGTGGGCACTTCGACTTCATCCAGGGTGAGCGTGTCGGGGCCGCCTACGGCATGCGTTCTGAGTGCTTTCATGGCTGGATTTCCGTTCCTCTCTCGATCCAGGGCATCTCTTGGCCCCGGCGTTTTTCATAAGACGTAATGGCAGCATCGCGGGCGAGCGTAAGCCCGATTTCGTCGAGCCCTTCCATCAGGCACTGCTTGCGGAAAGGATCGATCTCAAAGCTGAAACGATCCTGAAATGGTGTCGTTACAGTCTGGCTGTCCAGATCGATGGTGATCTCGTCGGTCTCCGCGACTTCCATCAATCGATCGATCGCTTCTTGCGGCAAGACCACAGTCAGAATGCCATTCTTGAAGGCATTGCCGGAGAAAATATCGGAAAAGCTCGGCGCGATCACAGCCTTGATGCCCAGATCGCCTAATGCCCATGCGGCGTGTTCGCGGCTTGAGCCGCAGCCGAAATTGTCGCCTGCAATAAGGATGGGTGATCCGGCATAGCGTTCGTCATCGAAAACATTGCCAGGCTGGGCGCGGACGCTTTCAAACGCCCCTTGGCCGAGGCCTTCGCGCGTGATCGTCTTGAGCCATTCCGCAGGGATGATCACATCGGTATCGACGTTCTTGGCGCCAAAGGGATAGGCGCGCCCTTCAATCTCCCGCACGGCCTGCATCAATCGGTCTCCGGCTTTTCGCCAGATGGAATGGTGGGCTTTGGCTCTTCCTTCTTCTTGCGCTTGTTGGCGTAAAGAAGCGCTGCCGCGATGGCAGCCGAACCGATAGCTCCGGCTGCAATGGCGGCTTTGGTCTTGTTCGATTTTGTCATAAGTCACCTATGGTGATCGCAGGGGGAAGGGGCAAGTCCGATCAGTTGAACCGACGCACATCGGCGAGGTGTCCCGCCACAGCAGCGGCGGCGGCCATGGCTGGCGACACGAGGTGCGTGCGCGCACCGGGGCCTTGCCTGCCAACGAAATTTCGATTGCTGGTCGAAGCGCAGCGTTCGCCGGGTGGCACCTTGTCAGGATTCATGCCCAGGCAGGCCGAACAGCCCGGCTCGCGCCATTCAAACCCCGCATCCTTGAAAATCCGGTCGAGGCCTTCATCCTCTGCCATCGCTTTCACAAGGCCTGAACCCGGCACGACAATGGCCCATTTGACATTGTCGGCTTTCTTGCGGCCTTCGAGCACTTTTGCCGCTGCGCGCAGGTCTTCGATCCGGCTATTGGTGCAGCTGCCGATAAAGATGTTCTCAACCGGGATATCTTCGATCCGCTGGCCTGGGGTAAGCCCCATATATTCCAGGCTCTTGGCGGCGGCTTGCTGCTTGGATGCGTCAGCGAAGCTTGCCGGGTCTGGCACCACGCCGCCGATCGCAACAGTGTCTTCGGGACTGGTGCCCCATGTGACGGTGGGTTCGACCATGCCGGCATCAATCGTGACGGATTTGTCAAAGGTGGCGCCTTCATCGGTGTGCAGTGATTTCCACCATGCTAGCGCCGCCTCCCATTCATCGCCCTTGGGCGCGAGTGGACGGGTTTTGAGATAGCGGAAAACGGTTTCATCTGGCGCGATCAGGCCCGCCCGTGCGCCGCCTTCGATGCTCATATTGCAGACCGTCAGCCGTTCTTCGACGCTCATTTGCTCGAACACCGGCCCGCGATATTCGATCACATAGCCTGTGCCGCCAGCCGCGCCGATTGTACCGATGATGTGCAGGATCAGGTCTTTGGCCGTTACCCCGTGGCCCAATTCGCCGGTGACCCGCACTTCCATCGATTTGGAGCGCTTCAATTGCAGCGTTTGCGTGGCCAGGACATGTTCGACTTCGCTGGTGCCGATGCCGAAGGCCAGCGCGCCGATCCCGCCATGGCTGGCGGTGTGCGAATCCCCGCAGACGATGGTGGTGCCGGGCAATGAGAAGCCCTGCTCTGGCCCGACGACATGGACGATGCCCTGCGCGGCGGCAGTCGCATCGATGTAGCGAATGCCGAAGGCGGGGGCATTGGCTTCGAGCGCGGCCAGTTGCTGCGCGCTCATCGGATCGGCAATCGGAATGCGATTGCCGTCCGCATCAACGCGAGGAGTGGTGGGCAGATTATGGTCAGGCACAGCCAGCGTCAGATCAGGGCGGCGGACCTTGCGGCCTTGCATTCGCAGCGCTTCGAATGCCTGTGGGCTGGTCACTTCATGCACCAGATGCCGGTCAATATAAATCAGCGATGTGCCGTCATCGCGGGTTTCGACGACATGTGCGTCCCAGATCTTTTCGTAAAGTGTGCGCGGTTTGCTGGCCATTGGGTTTCCTCTTGCGAAGCCGATTAGCGGCCAATCGGCAACACTGGCAAGCCAGATGAAGTCCACGAAATGATTAGTCATGGAAAGGAAAGATTTCAGTGCTTAACTGACACTCATGTCAGCAACACCTTTTGCCTATCCGATCAAAGTTGAACCCGAAGATATCGATTTCATGGGGCATGTGAACAATGCCCGCTACCTCAATTGGGTGCAGGATGCGGTGCTCGCGCATTGGCGCAAGCTGGCTCCGGCAGACGAGGTTGCGAGCAAGGCCTGGGTCGCGCTCAAGCACGAGATTACCTATCGCAAGCCCGCTTTCCTTGAAGATGATGTGATTGCGCAGACCGTGCTCGAGCATTTCCAGGGTGCGCGGGCATTCTACAAGACAGTAATCCGCCGCGGAGAAGAGGTGCTGGCCGAGGTGCAATCGAGCTGGTGCTGCATCGATGCCGAGACTTTACGCCCCGCCCGGATCGGGGAACATTTGCGCGAGTTCTTTTTCCCTGAGTGATTATCGCTTATAGGGCGCGGATCGTGTCGCACCCCGTCACCCTTCCTTCCCGCAATCGGCAACGCCTGCTCGGTCTCGCGCTTGCTGCGCTGATCGCCGGCGGCTGGTTAGGCATCCATGCCTATGCGATGTTCGTTTTCGAGCTGAGCTGGAACGCCTGGCCGCAAGTGCTGCTGATGGCGGCGCTGCAATGCTGGCTGTCAGTGGGCGTGTTCATTGTGTGCCATGACGCGATGCATGGCTCGCTCGCGCCCGGTTGGCAAAGGCTCAATTCCGCGCTCGGGACCGTTCTGCTGTTCCTTTACGCGGGCTTCGCATGGCGCAAGATTCGCGACGCGCATTTTGCGCATCACCGGCATACCGGCGAAGACGGCGATCCCGATTTTGATACGGCACATCCAACGCAGTTCTGGGCCTGGTATTGGACCTTCTTCAAGCGCTATTTCGGCTGGCAGTCACTTGTTTTCGTGCATACTATCGTAGGCATCTACTGGCTGGTTTTCGATATCCCCTTCATGCAGATTTTCCTGCTGTATGGCGCGCCGGCTCTGCTGTCCTCGCTGCAGCTGTTCTACTTCGGCACCTATCGCCCTCATCGCCATGGCGCAGGGCATTTTCCTGATGATCACAATGCCCGCTCCGACCACTTCGGCACGCTGGCAAGCCTCGCCAGTTGCTTCCATTTCGGCTATCATCTGGAACATCATCGCCGCCCGGATGTGCCCTGGTGGGCACTGCCAGAGGCGCGGCGCGCAGGAGTAGCCGCATGAGCTGGCTGGAAATCATCGCTGTCGTGATTGCCACCGTGATCGGCATGGAATTGTGGGCGTGGTATGCGCACAAATACATCATGCACGGCTGGGGCTGGGCATGGCACCGTGATCATCACGAGCCGCATGACAATATGCTGGAGAAGAATGACCTTTTCGCCGTCGTCTTTGGCAGCTTTGCAGCCTTTCTGTTCATCGTCGGATCGCTGTGGTCAGACCTCTTGTGGTGGATTGCTGTCGGCATCACGCTCTACGGCGCGATCTACACTTTGGTGCATGACGGGCTGGTGCATCAGCGCTATTTTCGCTGGGTGCCCAAGCGCGGCTATGCCAAGCGACTGGTGCAAGCGCACAAGTTGCATCACGCCACGGTTAGTAAGGAAGGCGGGGTGAGCTTCGGCTTCGTTTTCGCGCGCGATCCGGCGAAGCTGAAGGCGGAACTGAAAGAGCAGCGCAAGGCGGGCATCGCCAAAGTGCGCGAAGCGGATCTGGGCTAGGGCTGGCGGATCAGCTCGGCATAGTGATCGAATAGCGTGTCGCTGCCGAATTCCGGTGTCACTGCTGCGTCATAACGCTGCGCTTGCTCGTCCCACACCAGCATGCTCTCTGTCGCGTAATAACGCCCGATCTTCGCATATTCGGCTTTGGCTGCGGCACGTTTTGAAATCAGGCCGGCAAGGCGCAACACAGCAATGATCACATCGAGCATCGCGGGCGGGATGCGGCGATAGCGCGGCGTCTGGCCAGTCAGTTCAAACAATATCTCGCCTTGCTCGAGCGGCGTGATCGCGGGGCCGGGGCCACCGATGGGCAGGATGCGATCCTGCCGCCCGGGATCCTCAATGCAGCCAAGGATATATTGCGCCAGATCACGGTCGCTGATGGGCTTGCAGCGGGTCAGTTCACCGTCGCCAAACAGCAGGTAGGGCTTGCCTGCCTTGATCCGCTCGATCTGGCCAGAGAGCGATTTGAAGAATGCGGTTGGCCGCACAATCGAGTATGTGAGGCCAGATTCCTGCAGTTCTTTCTCGAACGCCAGCTTTGCATGCTGGAACGCAAGGCCGGGCTTCTGGACGCAGATGGCGGAAAGCAGGATGAATTGCCGCACGCCATTCGCCTTTGCCGCTTTCAGGATGTTGCTGTTCGCCTGATAGTCGACCGCCCATGCATCGTCCGGAATGCCGCTGCGCGAAGCGATGCAGGAGATTACCACATCGAATTCATCGCTCTCGAACGCGGTCAGGACGGATTCTTGATTGCTAAGATCCGCTTCGCACGCGGCACATTCAGCCAGCTCTTGTGGTGAACCCGAACCAGCGCGCAGCACGCAAGTCAGGCTGTGGTTGGCATCGCGCAGGGCCTTGGCCACCGCTTGCCCGATTGTGCCACTGGCCCCGAACAAGAGGACCCGCTTCTTATCCTCCATGCGGATCGACAGCGCGACGATAGAGGTGCCAAGTCGCATGTCCTAGTACCGGCAAGGCCACAAACAGGCCGAGGAACAGCGGAAACATGGCGATGAACAGGATCAGCGCGATCAATGCCGCCCATGCGACCATTACGAAACGGTTGGATCGGATCACTGCCAGGCTGGTGATGATGGCGGTCAGGAAATCCACTTCGCGATCGACCAGCATCGGCAGGCTGATGACAGTGATCGAATAGAATGCGAGCGCGATCAAGGCACCCACCGGCGTGCCCACCGCCAGCATCATCAAACCGGTGGGTGTGAAAAGGAATTCGAAATTTTCCGATCCCACCCCCGCTTCCGCCAGGAAGATCGCCCAGATGCCGTGCGCGATCATCAACCAGAAACCAAATGCCACGAATACGATCAGCCCCATGCTGAGGATTTGCTCATCGCCGCGCCCGCGCAATGCGCCCAGAACCTTGCCCCAGCTCATCGACAAGCCTTGCTCCCGCCGCCGGCTGACTTCGTAAAGCCCCACGGCCACGAAAGGTGCGATAAGCGGAAAACCGGCCGTAGCCGGGATCAACCAGGCCACTTCGCCTTGCGTGAAGAGCACGTAGTAAACCAGCAATCCTGCTGCGACGTAGATCCCGCCGAAAAACAGACCGAACAGCGGTTGTGCGGTATAGTCCCGCCATCCAGCAGAAAGCGCGGCGCGCAAGTCGCCAAGGCTCAGGTCAATCGCAACCTGCGTGGTTCCGACATGGGATTGTCCAAGCTTTTCCATGCTCCCTCTCCCTTCAGGCCGAAGCATGGCGGGATGGTGCATCAAACGCGGCGCGGCTTCAAGCGCGGTTACTCGTTGCGGGTCCAGATCCAGCCGCCGGCGATCACCAGGATCGCGATCGACAGGAACACCAATGGCGCGCCCAGAGTGAACCAGGTGAAGAGCACGCCTGCGCTCATTGCGCCCAGCGCCATGATCTTTGCCCGACGATTGATCGCCCGCCGCTCGCGCCAGTCCAGCACCTGCGGGCCCCAATGCGGGTGCTCAAGGATCTTCTTTTCCCAAGCCGGATTGCTGCGCGCAAAGCAGAACACGGCAACCAGCAGGAATGGCACAGTCGGCATGATCGGCAGGAATGCGCCGACCGCCGCTAGCCCTACTGCGATGATCCCCCCCGCTGCATAAAGCGGGCGCATGGTCAGCTCTCCCGCTCAGGCATTGGCCAGCCGCGCGGCATGTTCGCGCACCAGTGCGATCATGTTGGGCACGCCCTGGGTGCGGTTGGAGGAAAGCTGGTTCTTGAGATCGAAGGGTGCCAGCGCAGCGGTCACGTCCATTTGCGCGACTTCGCTGGCGGGCCGATCTTGCACAGCAGAGATTACCAGCGCCACGATCCCCTTGGTGATGGCGGCATTGCTATCAGCCAGAAAGTGCAGCTTGCCTGCATCGTTGGTGGGATAGACCCACACGCTGGCCGAACATCCGCGAACCAGCGTGGCATCGGTCTTGAGCGCATCGGGCATCGGGTCGAGCTCGCGGCCTAGCTCGATCAGCAGGCGGTAACGCTCATCGCCTTCAAGGAATTCATATTCTTCGTAGATGTCTTCGAGTGATCGCATGGATAGCGCATCTAGGCGCTTTGGCTCACAAATCCACCCCGCTGGCGATGGCTTCGAGCTTTTTGATGCGTTCCTTGAGGTCCGCAATCTCGATCCGCGCCGCGCTGGCGCCTACTCCGCCTTCGATTTCACGCGGCGAACTGTCGAGCTCGCGCTGTTTCAGCGCAAGCCAACCTTGCCATGCCTTGAGCAGTGCCAAGGCAACCACGCACAGGCCCACCAAAGAGGCAGCGGCGATAACGAATGTCGGTTCAACCATTTCCCTCATGTCCTCCTTGAACCAGCGGCCTTATCCGTCCTGTTTGTCCTGCTTGTCGCGCAGGCTTTCGATTTCAGCGGCGATACGCCGTGTTTCCTGTGCGTCGACCGAGTTGCCATCGGTGGCAATCCGCTCAAGCACCTGGATGCGTTCGCGCAAGTGTTCGACTTCGCCTTGAAGCTCTTTCTCGCGCGCGCTTGATTGCTGTTCGCCATGATGGCGCAAGCGATCACTGCCGCGGTGGCGCGAACGCATCACGCTTGCGACTGCGGTTATCAGCACAATCAGAACGACTGCAGACCAGAAGCTCATCTTGCGTTCTCCCGCTTGTCTGTCAGATCGTCGATTTCCTGCAAATCGCGCAATTGCTCGATCTGGCGGGCCAGATCGCCATTATCGGATTTGTCGGTAGCGATGCGTTCAAGCACGCGCACACGCTCTTCAAGCTTGGCATAGGCATCCTCGCCCGGCCCCTTGGTTCGCGATTTGGCATTCTCCATCCGCTCGCGATGCTCAAGGCTGCGGTTGACGATCTTGGTCACACCAAACGTCACCACCAATACGACGGATAGCGCGAAGCTGAAGATCAGAACGAGTTCCGGATCCATCAGTTGACGTCCTTGTCTGTGGCGCTGTCGCGCAAGCGGTCGATTTCATGCGTCAGCTGGTATCCGCTGTCAGTCACGATCCGTTCGACATTGGCGAGCCGGTCTTTCATTGAGCCAAGCTCCGCACGCAATTGGGCGTTCTCCTGGCTCAGCAGCTTGACCCGCTCGACAGCTTCACCGTCATTCTTCGGGTAGATTGCCTTGCCCCAGCTGTTTTCCAGCGGATAGCCCATCTTCATCCGCATCCAGCTGTTGATGATCCAGCCCGCGGTGATGATGCCCACGCCAACGATGATCGCGGTTTCAGTAAACGGAAACATCACACACGCTCCTTGCGGTCCATGTTGAGTGGGATACCGCTGCCTGCCTCTTCCACCTGACGTGTGTCGCGCAGCGCTTCGATCTGGCTTGCTACGTTGTAGCCCTTGTCGGTCACGATGCGTTCAAGCACGCGCACTCTATCTTCGAGCTTCTGCACCTGAGATGCATATTGTGCAGCTTTTTCGGCAGTATGTTCGGCGGTTGTATCGATTTGCATACGAGCGATTTTCTCGCGATGCTTTGTCCAAACACCCACTATCGCGATGCTGCAGCCCATGATGATGGCGATGATCGGTATCATCAGCGGAAGGATACTTTCCATTTTGTTCCCCCTTTGCCGCTTAGCGCAGCCGTTCGATTTCAGCGGTCAGGCGCGGGTTACTGCTGACATAATGGGTTTCGACTTCAGCCAGGCGGCGATCAATGTCGCGGAAGCGGGCGCGGATTTCACGCGCGGTGCGCTTCGGGCTCTGGCGAACGCGCTGCCAATATTGCTGCTCTTCGCGGTCGACATAAAGATGCGGCGGCTTCTTGCTGAGCAGAAGGCCAGCGATGAAGTATGCCGGGAGCAGGATTGGTGCGACAGTGAACAACAGGACGAGGAAGCCGAGGCGGACCCACAGCGCATCGACGCCGGTATAGTCCGCAATCCCGGAGCAAACGCCCATCAGCTTGGCATTGTGCTTGTCGCGGTAAAGCGTGGTGCGGGGGCTGTTCACTGTCCTGATCCTTTCTTCTCGGCCATCAATTGTTCGAGTTCGCGCAATTGCTGGTTGTCGGTCTCGCGGTTGTCTTGCAGGCGCTTGGGCTGGAATGCGGGGTCGTCGCTGGCAACCAGGCGCTCGACAGTATCCATCCGCTCATCCAGGCGCTTGGCGAGGCTATAAAGCTCTTCCAGCAGCACTTCGTCATCGGAGGTAATCGTGGCTGCCGTTTTCCAGCGCGTAACGTAGTGCAGGATGATCCACGGCAAACCGATGAAGATTACCATCACTGCAATGATCGGTTCGATGTCCACGGTCTATTCCCCTTTCTCAGCGCTATCCTTGCCCAGCGCTTTCTTCATCTGTTCGAGTTCGTCATCAATCGCGTCAGAGCCTGCAAGGGCTGCAATCTCGTCTGACAGGCTTGGCTTGCCAGACTGGTCAGCGATCGAAAGTGCTTCGGCACGGCCTTCCGCATAGTCCACCCGGCGTTCCATCTGGTCGAAACGGGCAAAGGCTTCGTCAGTGCGTTCCTGGCTCATCAGCGTGCGCAGCTTGACGCGGTTTTCCGCGCTTTCGAGACGCGCCGCGATGGCGGTCTGGCGGCTGCGCGCTTCGCGCAGGCGATGCTGCAGCTTCTGGATATCTTCCTCGTAAGCACGAAGCGCATCATCCAGCACGCCGATTTCCTGCTTCAGCTGGTCCGCCATGTCAGCGGCCTTCTTCTTCTCGACCAGGGCTGCTCGAGCAAGATCTTCGCGATCCTTGCTCAGCGCCAACTGTGCTTTCTCGCCCCAGTCAGCTTGCAGCCGGTCCAGCTTCACCACGTGGCGATGCATTTCCTTCTGGTCCGCAATCGTGCGCGCAGCGCTGGCCCGCACTTCCACCAGTGTCTCTTCCATCTCGAGGATGATCATGCGGATCATCTTGGCCGGATCATCGGCCTTATCGAGCATGTCGTTGAAGTTGGCGGCAATGATATCGCGGGTCCGGCTGAAAATGCCCATAAAGGCTACTCCGTTGAAAAAATTCTCTTCATCATTCGAACGTGCAGCTGACTGCGTGGGGGTCGGGCTTTGGCGCAGGCGTTCGATCTCTGCGTCAAGCCGCGAGCGCCGCTGGGGGCGCTCGGGGGAAAGGGGGTGGGCCGGAGCATCGGCGTTGCGACTGGAATGCGCGCCAGTGGGGTCGCTCATGCCTGAAGATTTCAGGGGGGGGACAGAGCGCTCCGGCCCGAAGGGGGTATTTTTATCCGGCTTGGTCATGCCATCTCGACCAGCACGCCCGATGCAACGGCAACAGCGGAATAAGCCGGTGTTGCGTGCATTTGCGTGCTCAAGGCAACAAACGCGACCATCGCTGCGATGCTGGCCATAGAAGCCTGCCCGAGCTTGGTGCGGAAAAAGCTGCGATTGTACATTTCCATGCCTCCAAAAGGTTCGCTCATGAATCTGCAAGCAGCGTGCCAAACCGAATAAACTCATATAAATCAATGGAGTAGAACCCGATCGGGAATTTCCAATTGGCACCTATTGCCAATCATTGGGAAATCTCACTATAGGTTGGCGCATGGAGCGCGAGAATCAATTTATCGGCCAATCCGGGGCCTTCCTTGATGCGGTCGAGCGCGCCAGCCGCGCCGCGCCGATGGACCGCCCTGTGCTCGTTATCGGCGAGCGCGGAACCGGCAAGGAATTGATCGCCGAGCGTTTGCACCGCCTGTCCACCCGCTGGGACGAGCCGCTGGTCACGCTCAACTGCGCCGCCTTGCCTGAAACGCTGATCGAAGCCGAATTGTTCGGCCATGAAGCGGGCGCTTTCACCGGCGCTACCAAAGCGCGCGCGGGAAGGTTTGAAGAAGCCGACAAAGGCACGCTATTTCTCGACGAACTGGGCAATCTGTCGATGGCCGCGCAGGAAAGGCTGCTAAGGGCGGTCGAATATGGCGAGGTTACCCGCATCGGCGCATCACGCCCCATGCGCGTGGATGTGCGCATTGTTGCTGCCACGAATGACGACTTGCCATTGATGGCAGAGCGCGGCGAGTTTCGCGCTGACTTGCTTGACCGGCTGAGCTTCGAAGTGATCACTCTGCCGCCGCTGCGCGTGCGCGAAGGCGATGTTGGCGTGCTGGCAGATTATTTCGGCCGTCGCATGGCCGCAGAGCTGATGTGGCACGAATGGCCCGGATTTGCGCCCCATGTCCAAGGCCAGCTGGAGAATTACGAGTGGCCCGGCAATGTGCGCGAGCTTCGCAATGTGATCGAACGCGCGGTCTATCGCTGGGACGACCCGTCCGAACCAATCGGCCATGTCCAGTTCGATCCCTTTGACAGTCCGTGGAAACCCTTTGTGCCAAAGCACCGCAAATCCGAGCAGCAGCAAGCTTCGGTGCCAGCCGCTGCAAACGGAGCGGGCTCAGCCAGCTCTGCGCATGCCGGGCAGCCTGACCTCGATGCAGTGGATGATCTGCGCGGTGCGGTCGACGCGCATGAGCGCGCGATCGTTGAACATGCGCTTGGCAAGCATCGCTGGAACCAGCGTCAGACGGCCAAAGCGCTCGGATTGACCTATGACCAGCTCAGGCATTGCATCAAGAAGCACGGCCTGATGCAGGAGCAAGAGGCGGAATAGGCTGCGCTTTTGCTGCCTTGGAAATATCTTGCTTAGCGCCTTGTCACTGACAGGTTAAGCATATCCCTCCAGCAATTCCCTAAGCCAGTTTCGTTTCACTGCGATTATCCCGAATTCGTCATCCTTGGTTTGGCTCCCGGTTCTGGGAAGGCACGGGGAAGGGAAACGGATGCAGGATTTTCGCAAGGCTTCGATTGTTTTGGCGGCAAGTGGAGCTGCGCTTGCACTCGCCAGCACACCGGTCTCAGCGCACCATTGGTGGGGCGGATACTATTGGGCGACCAGTGCCGGTGTGGTTGATGTGCCTGTGGTCGACAACACCACGGCGCAATGGAACGCCCATGTCCAGGAAGCGGTGCTTGACTGGAACACCTCTGACGTCGTCAGCGCATCGCTGCAATATGGCAATAACTCGTCCTGCAGTTTTGTGACCGGCACAATCCAGGTCTGCAATGATGACTATGGGGCGAACGGCTGGCTTGGGCTCGCCAGCATTGCCATTTCAAGCGGTCGCATCGTTGCCGGCACGACCAAGCTCAATGACAATTATTTCAACCGCGACGCATACAATAATTACACCTGGCGCCAGCTGGTGACGTGTCAGGAAATCGGCCACGACTATGGCCTTGCGCACCAGAACGAGAATTTCGCGACCGACGAAACCACCAGCTGCATGGAATACACCAGCCGACCGGCTGACAATGAACATCCGGATTTTCACGACTACGAGCAATTGCTGATCATTTATGGCGGCGGCGGTAGCGGTGACGGCGGAGGTGACACTGGCGATGGCGGCGGTGGCGGCGGCAAAGGCAAGGGCGGCGGTAACGGCGGCGGCAAGCCTGATGGTTCTGGCGGCGGCAAGGGCAAGAACAAGGTTGTGCTGCCCGCGGTCGGCAACACGCCTTCGACTTGGGGCCGCCCGGTCGAATATCTGCCAAACGGGAAGCCGCACAAATTTGTCCGCGAAGCCAATGGCATCAAGTTCGTAACCCACGTCACCTGGGCGCCCGACGAAGGGCATGACCATCATCACTGATTTATACTGAGTTTCACAGGACGGTACCCGAACCGAACAAGGAAGGGGGCTCTGGCAACAGGGCCCCTTTTCTTTGGCGCTTGCAATGGCGACGACTCGCGCCTATCTGCAGCTCATCCCGACATTGTCGATACAAAGTTGAGATGCTGGCGCCGCAAGGGGCCGGCCCAAGCGGCTTTTGTCAGCAATGCCATGACACAGACGGAGACAAGATGGCGGATATCGCGCGCCTGACAGAGATTATCGAGCCCGAAGCGAAAGCTCTCGGCTTCGATCTCGTGCGCGTGAAGATGATGCCGTCTGAAGCCGGTGACGGCGGGCAAGCGCTGCAGATCATGGCGGAGGACCCGGCAACCGGTCAGCTGATCATCGATCAATGCGCGGCGCTTTCTCGCGCGGTTTCCGATGCGATGGATGCCGCTGAAGAAGCGGGCGAGACGCTGATCGAAGGCGCCTATCACCTGGAAGTGAGTTCACCCGGGATCGACCGCCCGCTGACGCGCGCGAAGGATTACGCCAATTGGGCCGGGCACGAAGCCAAGGTCTCGATGGTGAAGGATTGGGATGGCCAGCGCAGCTATCGCGGTATCCTGAAAGGTATCGATGGTGATATGGTCACCCTCGAAGACAGGAAGGCGGGGGAGGTTTCCTACCCGCTTGAAATGGTTCATTCGGCAAAGCTCGTCTTGACCGACGAGTTGATCGCCGCCACTCAGCCGCTCGATGTGAGCGGTGCAGACGACATAGTTGAAGAAGAAGAGGCTCAAGACTGATGGCCACGGCAATTTCTGCGAACAAGGCTGAACTGCTTGCGATTGCGAATGCGGTCGCTTCGGAAAAGATGATCGACAAGGCGATCGTTATCGAAGCGATGGAAGAAGCGATCCAGAAAAGCGCGCGCAACCGCTATGGCGCGGAAAATGACATTCGGGCCAAGCTCGATCCGCAAACGGGCGATCTGCGCCTGTGGCGTGTGGTTGAAGTGGTCGAGGAAGTCGAAGACTACTTCAAGCAGGTTGACCTGAAAGCGGCACAGAAGCTGCAGGAAGATGCGAAGATCGGTGACTTCATCGTCGATCCGCTGCCCCCGGTTGATCTGGGCCGCATCGATGCGCAATCTGCCAAGCAGGTGATCTTCCAGAAGGTCCGCGATGCCGAGCGTGAGCGCCAGTATGAAGAATTCAAGGATCGCGCAGGCGAAGTGATCACCGGGGTGATCAAGTCAGTCGAATTCGGTCATGTGATCGTGAATCTGGGCCGCGCGGAAGGCGTGATCCGCCGCGACCAGCAGATCCCGCGTGAAGCTGCCCGTGTCGGTGAGCGTATCCGCGCGATCATCACCAAGGTTGAGCGCAACAATCGCGGCCAGCAGATTTTCCTCAGCCGCGCGCATCCTGATTTCATGCGCAAACTGTTCGCGCAGGAAGTGCCGGAAATTTACGACGGCATCATCGAGATCAAGGCCGCAGCCCGCGATCCGGGCAGCCGCGCGAAGATCGGCGTGATCAGCCATGACAGCTCGATCGATCCGGTTGGTGCCTGCGTGGGTATGAAGGGCAGCCGCGTTCAGGCAGTCGTGCAGGAGCTGCAGGGCGAAAAGATCGACATCATTCCGTGGTCGGAAGACACCGCCACCTTCGTGGTGAACGCGCTGCAGCCGGCAACGGTCGCGCGTGTGGTTCTGGACGAAGAAGAAGGGCGCATCGAAGTGGTTGTGCCTGATGACCAGCTTTCGCTCGCGATCGGTCGCCGCGGCCAGAACGTGCGCTTGGCGAGCCAGCTGACCGGTCACCAGATCGATATCATGACCGAAGAGGAAGCATCCGAGAAGCGCAGCAAGGAATTTGCCGAGCGTTCGAAGATGTTCGAGGAAGAGCTCGACGTTGATGAAACGCTCTCTCAGCTGCTGGTGGCAGAAGGTTTCGCCGAGCTGGAAGAAGTCGCTTACGTCGAATTGGACGAACTCGCTTCGATCGAAGGTTTTGACGAAGATCTGGCGGAAGAACTCCAGAGCCGTGCCAAGGAAGCACTGGATCGCCACGAGGAAGCTGCGCGCACCGAGCGCCGCGAGCTGGGCGTGGAAGACGATCTGGCTGAAATTCCTCATCTCACCGAAGTCATGCTGGTGACACTCGGCAAGGCAGGCATCAAGACGCTGGACGATCTGGCTGATCTCGCCACTGACGAGCTGATCGCGAAGAAGCGCGAGGCACCACGCCGCCGCAACAATGCGGATGGCCCGCCGATGCGTCGCCCCTCTATCCGTGAGCAGGACAAGGGTGGTGTGCTGGGCGAGTACGGCCTGACTGAAGAGCAAGGCAATGAGATCATCATGGCTGCTCGTGCGCATTGGTTCGAAGACGAGGAGCCGCAGGCGGCTCCTGCGGGGTTCGAAGATGAGGAAGAGGTAGCTCCGGCCACCGAAGATGCCGCAACTCAGGAGGCCGCCGATGCGGACTCCAACCAATGAGCGCGTAAGCTCCGACATCACTGACAAGGCGCGGCACCCTAAATCGGTGTCCGGCGAAGCCTGCGCAAACAAGGCGCAGCCGGAGCGAAAGTGCATCCTGACCGGCGCACACGCTTCGCGCGACAGCCTGCTACGGCTGGCTATTTCGCCAGACGGCCTTGTGCTGCCTGATCCGCATGCCAAGGCCCCGGGCCGCGGCGCATGGATCGGCGTTTCACGCGGCGAGCTTGAAACCGCGCTAGCCAAGGGCCAGCTAAAGGGTGCTCTGGCGCGCGCATTCAAAGGCGCAACGCTGGAGATCCCGGCAGATTTGCCTGAGCTCGCACAGCGGGCATTGACCAAGGCCTTGCTTGACCGGCTGGGGCTTGAGCTGCGCGCCGGACATGTGGTTCTCGGCACGTCACGGATCGACGAACAGGCGCGCAGTGGGCGTGCCGAATTGCTCCTCCACGCTTTGGATGCAAGCGAAGACGGGCGCAAGAAACTGGATCAGGCATGGCGTGTCGGGCGTGATGCAGAAGGCAGCGGTGAGCGAGGAATTGTCTTGCCACTGGACCGGGCGGCTTTGTCTGTGGCATTGGGCCGCGACAATGTCGTCCACCTGGCGCTGAATAACAGCGCTGCAGCGGGGCGGGTCGAGGGGGCCTTGGCACGCCTGCTTAATTTTGTGGGAGGCAATCCGCCTTCCGGAACTGATGGTGACCAGGCCTCTCCCGGTCGCCAGGACGAACAATTGAATGTGTGAAGGACGCAGCAGCTAGATGAGCGACGAAGATAAAAAACCTGCCCGTAAACCGCTGACCCTGAAAGGTGCGCAGCCTGGTGAGGTCAAGCAGACCTTTAGCCATGGCCGGACCAACAAGGTCGCGGTCGAGGTCAAGCGCCGCCGCAAGCTGGTAAAGCCGGGTGAAGAGCCCGCAGCTGCGCCTCCTCCGCCTCCGCCTCCGCCGCCACCCCCGGCGGCTGAGAAGCCTGCGCCCAAGAAGCCGGCTGCGCCCGCCGAGACGCCGCAAGAACGCGTTGCCCGTTTGCAGCGCGAGGCCGAGGAAGAACGCCTGCGCCTGGCAGAGGAAGCTCGCAAGCGCGATGAAGAGCGTGCGAAAAAGGCAGCTGAAGACGAGAAGAAGCGCGCGGAAGACAACCGCAAGGCGGAAGAAGAAGCTGAAAAGCGGGCCGCTGAAGACGCCAAGGCTGCGGCTGAAGCTGAAGCGGCTGCAGCCGATGCCTCTGCACTTTCCGATGACAGCACGCCGACGCCGTCTGCCCGCAAGTTTACACCGGTTGCGCGGCCCGAGCCCAAGCGCCCGGACAAGAAGAAGAAGGAAGAAAAGCCGGCACGCGGCGGCGGCAGTGACAAGCGTCGCTCTGGCAAGCTGACTGTTTCAAAGGCGCTCAACGAGGACGAAGGCCGTCGGGCCCGTTCGCTCGCCGCGCTCAAGCGCGCGCGTGAAAAGGAGCGCCGGCTTCAAGGTGGCGGCTCCAACAAGCCGCGCGAGAAGCAAGTGCGCGACGTTATCGTGCCGGAAGCCATCACGGTTGGCGAGCTTGCCAAACGCATGGGCGAGAAGGGGGCAGACCTGGTCAAGGAACTGTTCAATCTCGACATGATGGTCACAGTCAACCAGACGATCGATCAAGATACAGCAGAGCTGCTGGTCGAACAGTTCGGCCATAACATCCAGAAGGTCTCAGAGTCCGACGTCGATATCCAGAACGAAGAGGATGTCGATCCGGAAGAAACGCTGAAGCCTCGCCCGCCCGTGGTCACGATCATGGGCCATGTCGATCACGGCAAGACCTCGCTGCTCGACGCGCTTCGCGGCACCAATGTGACCAAGGGCGAAGCTGGCGGCATTACACAGCATATCGGCAGCTATCAGGTGAAGACCAAGTCTGGCGGGAAAGTCACTTTCCTCGATACGCCGGGCCACGCGGCATTCTCTGAAATGCGCGCGCGCGGTGCCAATGTCACGGATATCGTGGTGCTGGTTGTTGCTGCTGATGACGGTGTCATGCCGCAGACCATTGAAGCGATCAATCACACCAAGGCAGCGGGCGTGCCGATGATCGTTGCGATCAACAAATGCGACAAGCCGGAAGCCGATCCGAACAACATCCGTTCGCGCTTGCTTGAGCATGAAGTGATCGTGGAAGCCATGTCTGGTGACGTGCAGGATGTCGAGATTTCAGCCAAGGAAAAGACCGGACTCGACGAGCTGCTAGAGAAGATTGAGCTTCAAGCCGAACTGCTCGAACTCAAAGCGCGCCCTGATCGCTTTGCCGAAGCAACGGTTATCGAAGCCCAGCTCGACAAGGGTCGAGGGCCGGTTGCAACCGTGCTGGTCAATCGCGGCACGCTGAAGCGCGGCGACACATTTGTTGTCGGCACGGAAAGCGGGCGTGTGCGTGCGATCATCGATGACCAGGGCAAGCAGATCAAGGAAGCCGGCCCGTCAATGCCGGTCGAAGTCCTGGGCCTTGGCGGCGTGCCAAGCGCAGGCGACGTGCTGACGGTTGTCGAGAATGAACAGCGCGCGCGCGAAGTTGCTGCCTATCGCCAGGAAAAGGCGACGGAGAAGCGCACTGCGCTTGCCCCGACCAACTTCGATACGATGTTCAACAACCTCGCATCGAACGTGATCGAATGGCCGGTACTCGTCAAAGCCGATGTGCAGGGCTCGGTCGAAGCGATCGTCAATGCGTTGCACAACATCTCGAATGACGAGATCAAGGTGCGCGTTCTGAATGCGGGTGTAGGCGCGATCACGGAAAGCGATGTAACGCTGGCAGCAGCTTCCAATGCGCCGATCATCGGCTTCAATGTGCGTCCGAATGCGAAAGCTCGCGATCTGGTGAAGCGCGATAATGTGCGGATGATGTATTACGATGTCATCTATCACCTGACCGATGAAGTCGCGAAAGAGATGGCTGGCGAGCTTGGTCCTGAACGGATCGAGACCGTCGTCGGCCGCGCACAGGTCAAGGAAGTGTTCAAGTCCGGCAAGAAGGACAAGGCGGCTGGCCTGCTCGTGGAAGATGGCGTCATCCGCAAGGGTCTGTTCGCGCGTCTTACCCGCGACGATGTCATCGTGTCTGCTACGACCATCGCATCGCTTCGGCGGTTCAAGGACGATGTCGATGAAGTCCGGTCAGGTCTTGAATGCGGCGTGGTGTTGGAAGACACGAATGACATCCAGCCGGGTGACCAGCTCGAAGTCTTCGAAGTCGAGGAGCGTGAGCGGACGCTGTGAGCCTGGGGTTCGAGACGGAAGCTGGCGGAGAATCTCCGCACACGGCGCTGCTCGGATCCGAGTTCCTCGGTTTCGATCAGGAAACCGCGACCGCGACCATGCGCTTCACTGTGATGCGCGAAATGTGCACCTGGCGCGGCGGCGTGCAGGGCGGACTTGTCGCGGGCTATCTCGATGATGTGATGGGCTATGCCTATGTCGCCATGACCGGCGGCGAGCAGGCCCCGCTCAATCTCGAGATTTCCATGCAATTGCTGGGCCTGCTGCCTGAAGGCGCGACCATCATCGGCAAAGGCCGGGTGGTGCGCGGCGGCAGGCGGGTGATCTTCCTTGAAGGCGAATTGCAGACCGAAGAAGGTCAGGTGCTCGCGCGCGCGACCTCCACAGCGATCCCGACCATGCGCCCCTCACCAACCGAAACGGGAATGGGCTGATGGCGCGCCAGCAATTCACGCCTGAACAGCATTCCGTGCGGGTGCTCAAAGTGGCAGAGCGCGTGCGGCATATCCTGTCAGAACTGCTCGCGCGGCAAGAGGTTCACGATGATATCGTCAGCGCGGCGAACATCGCCGTCACTGAAGTGCGCATGACGCCGGATCTCAGGAACGCGACAGCCTATGTGAAACCATTGCTGGGCGCGGAAGAGGGCGTTGTCGTCAAGGCGTTGCAGCAGAACACAGCATTCTTGCAGCGCGAAGTGGCCAAGCGGTTGGGACTCAAGTTTGCGCCCAAGCTGAAATTCCGCGCGGACGAAAGCTTTGATGAAGCTGACCGCATCGAACAGTTACTGCGCGATCCCAAGGTCGCGCGCGACCTCGAAGATGAGTGATCCAACAGCCTGGAGGCTCCGAACATTCGGTCCGGGCGATCTGGGCATGATCGGCGCGCGTCAGGCCATTCTTTATGCCGATGAATGGGGCTGGGGGCAGCCGCTCGAAGCGCTGATCTACGAAATAGCCGGCAATTTCCTGCGCGATTTCAAGCCGGGCCGCGAGCAATGCTGGGTGGCAGATCGTGATGGGCAGATGCTTGGCGGTGTGTTTCTGTGCGAAGAAGATGCAGACACTGCGCGGCTGCGATTGCTTTATGTCGAGCCTGAAGCGCGGGGGTTGGGTGTGGGCTCTGCCCTGGTCCGCCAATGCAGCGAGTTCGCGCGCGAAGCGGGTTACAAGCGGATTGTGCTGTGGACTCATGCTGTGCTTGATAGAGCGCGCAAGATCTATGCTGCCGAAGGCTACACAGTCACATCTACCGAAGTGCAGACCGAGTTTGGCAAGGAAGAGATCAGCGAGCACTGGCTGCTCGAACTGTAAAGCTCAGGCTTGCGGCACCATGCGTGCCTTGAGCTCGATCTCGACATATTTGCCGACAATCAGGCGATAGGACTTCATCCCGAAATCATAGCGATTGATGCGCGTCTTGCCGGTCAGCGAAATGGCTTCACCGGGCAGGGCTTGCGCAGGTGGCCGGTCGAAAGTGACGTCCAGCGTGACGGGCCTCGTCACTCCGCGCGCTGTCAACTCGCCATCCACGCTGCCTTCGGTGGGGCTGGTGAGTTTCATCTCGCGCCCGACAAAGCGCACTTGCGGATATTTCTCGACCCAGAAGAACTTCTCGCCCTTCAAGCGGCTCAGTGTCAGATTGTCCCCCGCGGTCAGCGCCCGCGCATCGATCTTGACATCAAGCGCGATGTCCTGAGGGCGCTGGCGATCGAGCCGGATTGTCCCCGATACCTCGGGAAAACCCGCAGATTTGCGGCCTATTCCGAGGAACGGAACCTTGGCTGAAAGGCTGCTGGCGGTGGCATCAACGGCGTAAATCTGCCCTGTCGGTGCCGCTGCACCGAGCAAGAAGGCGACCACAAGGGCCAGCATGATGCGGGCCGTTTTCATGGCGAGGCTTATATCCGATATCCCGGTGTGGGCGCAATCAGCTTGCGACAGGCGGAGCTATTGCTCAGTCTATCCCCCCGCACCTGGCAGCGAGTAGGCCACAGGCGCATCAGGGCCCAGCGGAACACCGAGATAGATCCACGCGACCAGCAGCAAAGTGCCGGAAATCAGCAACCAGATCGAATACGGCAGCATCATCGCGGTCAAACTGCCGAGCCCGAACTCTTTTTGCCAGCGCTGGGCAAACACCAGGATCAGCGGGAAATAGACCATCAAAGGCGTAATGATGTTGGTTGCGCTGTCGCCCACGCGATAGGCAGCTGTCGCGCCCTCTGGGCTGATTCCCAATAGCATCAGCATCGGCACCAGGATCGGCGCCAGGAGTGCCCATTTCGCGCTTGCTGAACCCACAAAGAGATTGAGGATTCCGGCAAAGATCACCATCAGACCCAGCACCAGCGGCAAGGGCAGACCGGTTGCCTGGATACCGGCTGCCCCGTGCACCGCTGAAATCAAGCCGAGGTTCGACCAGCCGAACATTTCTACAAAATGTGCCGCGGCAAAGGCGAGCACGAGATAATAGCCCATATCCTTCATGCTCTCAGCCATCATGTCGACCAGATCGCGATGGTTCTTGATCGATCCGGTCGCTCGACCATAGGCCCAGCCGGTTAGGAGGAAGAGCAGAAAGAAGCCTGCGACCAGCGACTGATAAAACGGGCGTAACTCCGTATGTATCGAGCAGTCACTCACGCCTTGACAGGCCGCTTCATCGACCAGCGGAGTGCCAGGCGCGAAGACCATGATCGCCCAGAGCACAGCGACAATCAGCGCGGCCAGACCTGCTGCGCGCAGCCCCCTGCTTGCGAGCGGGCCGTCTTCAGCAATCGGATCAGGGCTCAGATCGTCTGCATTCGCAGTGGCTGCCGAACCGCCGCTCCACTTGCCGAGCCGCGGCTCGATGATCTTGTCTGTCACATACCAGATGATCGGCAAGTACAGCACGGTCATCGCTGTTATGAAGTACCAGTTGCCCGCGATGTTGGCGGTCCATGAAGGGTCAAGCGCGCTCGCCCCCACGGCTTCCTCCGTAATGCCGAACAAGAGGGCGTCGAGCTGGCCGGGCGAGATATTGGCTGAGAAGCCGCCTGAAACACCTGCAAATGCGGCGGCGATACCAGCCAATGGGTGCCGACCCGCTGCAGCAAACAGAATGCCGGCAAGCGGAATCAGGACGACATAACCAGCGTCTGCGGCATGATTTCCGAGCATGGCCACCAGCGCAACAACAGGTGTCAGCAGAGCAGTCGGGGCGCCTTTCACCGCCTTTGCCATGCCTGCTGCAAAGAAGCCGGACCTTTCAGCCACACCCGCGCCCAGCATGACCACCAGGACATAGCCGAGCGGGTGGAAGTGTGTGAAAGTCTTCGGCATTTCGACCCAAAGCCGCTGGATATTCTCTGCAGAAAGCAGGCTAACCGCCTCAATACGCAGTGCACCGCCGGTCGATTCATCAATCTGTGTCGGATGGAATGCGGAAACACCCAGCGCTGCGCTGGCAACCGAAATGATGACCAATGCGATGATCAGGTAGAAAAAGATGAACACCGGATCGGGCAATTTGTTGCCTGTCCGTTCGATCCAACCCAGGATACCGTTTTGCGTAGCTGTGCTCGCTTCAGCCATGATGTAAAAAGCCCCGAAGAATTAACGATATGGCGAGGACGCTAGCATTGCGCCTTGCGCCTGTCTCATAGCTTAATCCGCCAAACCCCATATTTGTTTCCGAATAACTCGGCTGGCGCGCTTGCGCGGCATGGGAGCGGGTGCAACTTTGCCGGTCCAGCGAATCTTCGGGGGGCAGCGCATGGCCAAGCTCTATTTCTATTATGCCAGCATGAATGCGGGGAAGAGCACGACCTTGCTCCAAGCCGCGTTCAATTATGGCGAGCGGGGCATGCGGGTTTCGCTGTGGACAGCGGCCATCGATGACCGGCCCGGCTTTGGCGCGATCAGCAGCCGGATCGGGCTTGCCAGCGATGCCCACCGTTTCGCGCCGGATACGGACATACTGGAATTCGTGCTGGAAGAGCATTCGCAAGGACGGGTGGATTGCGTGCTGATCGACGAAGCGCAATTCCTGACGGAAGAACAGGTGTGGCAATGCGCGCGGCTGGCTGACGAAACCGGCACGCCGGTGCTGTGCTATGGCTTGCGCACCGATTTCCAAGGCAAGCTGTTTCCCGGCTCTGCGGCCCTGCTGGGGATTGCGGATTCGCTGGTCGAATTGAAGGCGATTTGCGATTGCGGACGCAAGGCGACGATGAACCTGCGCGTCGATGCAGAGGGAAATGCCGTCAAGGCAGGCGAGCAGACCGAGATCGGCGGCAATGATCGCTATGTCGCGCTGTGTCGCAAGCATTTCAGCGAGGCTTTGGCGCGCTGACCAGCTCGTGTCTCGACTTCGCTCGAGACGAACGGACTTATCATATTCTGCTCAAGTCCCTATCTTCTGGCGATGACAGACACCCTTACGCTTGCGCTGGTCCTGATTCCGGCCCTGGTGATAGCGATCGTGTTCCACGAAGTGGCGCATGGATATTCGGCACTGCTGCTGGGTGACACCACCGCGCGCGACGCGCGACGGCTGAGCCTCAATCCGATCCGGCATATCGACCCGGTTGGAACCTTGCTGGTGCCGGGCGCGCTGGCGCTGGCAGGTGCGCCGGTGTTCGGCTGGGCCAAGCCTGTGCCGGTGCGGCAGGACCGGCTCGATAACCCGCGCTATGGAATGATGGCTGTCGCTGCGGCCGGGCCGGGTTCGAATTTCGTGCTGGCTGCTGTCGGCGCGGTGTTGCTTGGGTTGGCGCTGCCTGCAGAGGCAGGAATCACCACCACTGAGACTGGGCTCTCGCTGATCGCCAATGGTGCTGGTGAAACGCTGCTGATCCAGAGCGGGTTCTTCTATTTCATCCTCATCAATGTGTTCCTGGGCATCTTCAATCTGCTGCCGATCCCGCCGTTCGACGGCTCGCATATTGCCGAAGGGCTGATGCCGCCATCGCTTGCCCGCAGTTACCGCAAGCTCAGGCCATACGGCATGCTGCTTTTCTTTGGCTTGATTGCGCTGACATGGTTTGCGCCGGAACTTGGGGTGCTCAGCAAGACGATCGGCCCGCCTGTAAACTGGGCGCTGTCGCAATATCTCGCGCTCGCTACGGCGGTTGCAGGTGGCTGATCCGCGCCAGCATCCTGCGACAGGCTGGCTGATCCTCGACAAGCCGCGCGGGCTTGGCTCGACCCAAGCGGTGGGCGCGGTCAAGCGCGTGTTGCGCCAGGGCGGCTATGCCAAGACCAAGGTGGGCCATGGCGGCACGCTCGATCCCTTGGCTGAAGGGGTGCTGCCGATCGCGCTGGGCGAAGCGACGAAGCTTGCCGGGCGGATGCTCGATGCGAGCAAAATCTACGAGTTCACGATCAAGTTCGGGGAAGAGACCGACACGCTCGATACCGAAGGCGAAGTGATCGAGCGATCAGATCGCAGGCCGCCGATGGCCGCAGTCGCGGCAATCCTGGAGCATTTCACGGGCGAGATCGAGCAAGTCCCGCCCGCCTATTCGGCTGTGAAGGTCGATGGCAAGCGCGCTTATGACCGCGCAAGGGCCGGGGAAACGGTCGAGATCAAGACGCGCCGCATCACCGTTCACTCGCTCATCCTCCCCAATGTGGGGAGGGGGACCACCGAAGGTGGTGGAGGGGACAGGCGAATTGGCGAGTCCCCTCCGTCAGACGCTTCGCGCCTGCCACCTCCCCGACCCGGGGAGGATATCACCTCTGCTTTTCAGACAACTGCCGGCCGACCTGACCCGTATGATCCATCCGCTCCGCTGGAACTGGCCGAAAGCGTAACGCTGATAGCGCATGTCTCAAAAGGCACATATATCCGATCGCTCGCACGGGATATCGCGCGGGCGCTTGGAACCCTCGGTCACGTTACCTATCTCCGGCGGATCAAGGCCGGTCCGTTCCGCGAGGAACAGGCGATTTCGCTGGACAAACTGGAGGAAATCGCTAATGGCGCGGCCCTATCAGACCTACTCCTGCCGCTCGAGGCGGGGCTGGACGACATCCCGGCCCTGATACTTGACCCGGATAGTGCGCAGGCGGCCCGTCAGGGCCGGGTCCTTTCCGGGATGCCCCACAGCGATGGGCTCTATCTGGCGAAACTGGGTGAAACCCCGGTAGCGTTGATGGAATGCATCGCAGGCACAGCCAAGGTTGTGCGGGGCTTCAACATTCCCGATGTCGCTGAGTAAGAGAGAAATATTATGTCGGTTACCGCCGAAGCAAAACAGAAGATTATCAAGGATAACGCCCGCGACAATAATGACACGGGCAGCCCGGAAGTTCAGGTCGCGATCCTCACAGAGCGTATCCGCAACCTGACCGAACACTTCAAGGATCACCACAAGGACAACCACTCACGCCGTGGTCTCCTGCAGATGGTCAACAAGCGTCGCAGCCTGCTCGCCTATCTCAAGAAGAAAGACGTCGAGCGCTACAACGCCCTGATCCAGAAGCTGGGTCTTCGTAAGTGACGAGATGCTTCGGCCCGCTTCTGGCGGGCCGTTTAGCATTTGTCATCCCCGCGTAGGCGGGGATCTCGGGCTTCACAGTCCGACTCCAATTGCTTGAGACCCCCGCTTTCGCGGGGGATCATGAAAGGAAAGAGACGCAATCCGGCGTCTCGCATTATGGGGCAAGGATTACGCCCAAACCGGACCGGGACGGATTGCCCGGTATTGGAAGTATCGCAGCAGAAAGTGGATACCGGTTTCTGCGACCGCGATGCGACCAGACAACATAGGCCCCGCACCGCAATATGGCCGTGCGGGTCATTTAGGAAAATACATGTTCGACAAGAAAACCGTATCGATTGAATGGGGCGGAAAAACCCTCACTCTCGAAACCGGTCAGATTGCCCGTCAGGCAGACGGCGCAGTTCTGGCTACTTATGGCGAAACCGTGGTGCTCTGCGCCGTGACCGCCGCCAAATCAGTCAAGGAAGGGCAAGACTTCTTCCCGCTGACTGTTCACTATCAGGAAAAATTCTCTGCAGCCGGCCGTATCCCGGGCGGCTTCTTCAAGCGCGAAGGCCGCGCAACGGAGAAAGAAACGCTCACCAGCCGTCTGATCGACCGCCCGGTGCGCCCGCTTTTCCCGGAAGGCTTCTACAACGAGATCAACGTTATCGCTCAGGTGTTGAGCTATGACGGCGAAACCGAGCCGGATATCGTTGCGATGATCGCAGCCTCGGCTGCTCTCACCATCAGCGGCGTTCCCTTCATGGGCCCGATTGGCGCGGCGCGCGTCGGCTTCCGCAATGGCGAGTACGAGCTCAACCCCAGCCTGCAGACCGCGCTGGACGAAGAGGGCCGTCTGGACCTCGTCGTTGCCGCTACGCAAGACGCGGTGATGATGGTTGAATCCGAAGCGAAGGAACTGACCGAGGAAGAAATGCTCGGCGCGGTGATGTTCGCTCACGAAGAAAGCCGCAAGGTTATCGGCGCGATCATCGATCTGGCTGAACAGGCTGCCAAGGATCCATGGGAAATCGACACTTCTGACGATACCGCTGCGATCAAGGAAAAGCTGCGCGGCATCGTGGGCGATGACATTGCAGCTGCTTACAAACTGACTGACAAGTCTGCCCGTTCGGATGCGCTCAATGCAGCCCGTGCGAAGGCGAAGGAAGCTTTCGCAGAGGAAGAAGCACAGACGCAGCTCGTCGCCAGCAAGGCGGTGAAGAAGCTCGAAGCGGAAATCGTTCGTGGCGCCATCATCAAGGACGGCACTCGCATCGATGGCCGCAAGCTGGATCAGGTTCGCCCGATCGAAGCCATCGTTGGCTTGCTTCCGCGTACGCATGGTTCGGCGCTGTTCACCCGCGGTGAAACGCAGGCGATCTGCACCACCACGCTGGGCACCAAGGATGCCGAGCAGATGATCGACGGATTGGAGGGCCTCTCCTACAACCACTTCATGCTGCACTATAACTTCCCGCCCTACTCGGTTGGCGAGGTGGGCCGCTTTGGCTTTACCGGTCGCCGCGAAACCGGCCACGGCAAGCTGGCATGGCGTGCGCTGCACCCTGTGCTGCCTGACCATGAAGACTTCCCGTATACCATCCGCGTGCTGTCAGACATCACGGAGTCCAACGGCTCGAGCTCGATGGCGACCGTGTGCGGTGGCTGTCTGTCGATGATGGATGCTGGCGTTCCGATTGAGCGCCCGGTTTCCGGCATCGCGATGGGCCTGATCCTTGAAGGTGACGATTTTGCCGTCCTGTCAGACATTCTGGGTGACGAGGATCACCTGGGCGACATGGACTTCAAGGTTGCCGGTTCTGAAGCTGGTATCACTACCATGCAGATGGACATCAAGGTTGCCGGTATCACGCAGGAAATCATGGCCAAGGCGCTTGAGCAGGCGAAGGCCGGCCGTACGCACATCCTTGGCGAAATGGCTAAGGCTCTGGGTTCGTCGCGCAGCGGCGTTTCCAAGCACGCTCCGCGCATCGAAACCATGCAGATCGACAAGTCGAAGATCCGCGACGTTATCGGCACAGGCGGCAAGGTGATCCGCGAGATCGTGGCTGAAACCGGTGCCAAGGTCGACATCGATGACGAAGGCGTGATCAAGATCAGCTCTTCCAACGCCGATGAAATCGAAGCCGCACGCAAGTGGATCGAAGGCATCGTCGAAGAAGCCGAAGTCGGCAAGATCTACACCGGCAAGGTCGTCAACATCGTCGATTTCGGTGCATTCGTGAACTTCATGGGCGGCAAGGACGGCCTCGTCCACGTTTCCGAAATGAAGAACGAGCGCGTCGAAAAGCCGACTGACGTTGTCAGCGAAGGCCAGGAAGTAAAGGTCAAGGTGCTAGAGATCGATCAGCGCGGCAAGGTCCGCCTGTCGATGCGCGTTGTTGACCAGGAAACCGGTGAAGAGCTGGAAGATACCCGCCCGCCGCGCGAGAAGCGCGAAGGTGGTGGGCCACGCGGTGATCGCGGAGATCGTCGCGGGCCTCGCGGCAACCGTGATCGCGGCGGTGATCGTGGCGGCCGTCGCGGTGGCCGCGATGGCGGCGGCGATAAGGGCGGTGATGGTGCCGCTCACGTGCCGGACTTCCTGAAGGACTAAGTACCTTCAAAGCCCAAACCAAAGAGCCCGCCGGGAGCGATCCCGGCGGGCTTTTTCGTGGCGCATGGCTGCTGTGCTACTATCCCCGTGCGCGCCGAGTCGCGCAAAACCAGCATTGGGTCGCTTGTTCCTGATCAGGGAGGGAGACGGGCCATGGCTGAAGTCAACGAAGCGAAACTGGAAGAACTGGTCGGCAAGGTCATAGGCGATGTTGCCGGAGCGATGGGCGTATTCATGTCCTATCTGGGTGATCAGACCGGCGTGTTCGAGGCTATCGATCAGGCCGGGCCGGTTACGATTGACCAGCTTTCTCAGAAGACCGGAATGAACGAGATTTACCTGCGTGAGTGGCTGGGATCGATCACTGCTGCGGGATATGTGACTTATAACCCTGCTGATGAAACCTACCATCTGACTGAGGAACAGGCGCTGGTGTTTACCCGCGAAGGTCAGCCCGCCTGCATGCAAGGGTTCTTCCAGGCGATTGTTTCGCAATATGAAGAGCACGCGAAAGCCGTCGACACTTTCAAATCGGGCAAGGGGCGGCCTTGGGGCGATCAGTCGCCGTGCTGCTTCTGCGCAACTGACCGTTTCTTCCGACCGGGCTATCAGGCGCATTTGCTGGGCGAGTGGATTCCCGCGCTCGATGGTGTCGAGGACAAGCTCAAGGCAGGCGCCAAGGTCGCTGATATCGGCTGCGGCCATGGCTCGTCGGTCGTGATGATGGCGAAAGCCTATCCCAACTCGCATTTCGTAGGGATCGATTTTCACGAACCATCGATCGAAGCTGCGCGCAAACAGGCCGCTGAAGCGGGCATCACCAATGCCGAATTCCAGGTCGCCACAGCTCAGGACTTTGAAGGGGAAGGGTTTGATTTTGCCTGCATTTTCGACGCCTTGCACGATATGGGTGATCCGGTCGGCGCGGCCAAGCACGCGCGCGACGCGTTGAAGGAAGACGGAACGCTGATGCTGGTTGAGCCGATGGCGGGCGATACCCTGACTGAGAACATGCACCCGCTGGGGCAGATCTATTATGGCTTCTCGACCACGGCCTGCACGCCGAATTCGTTAAGCCAGGATGTTGGCTATGGGCTGGGCGCTCAAGCGGGGCCAAAGCGCCTCGCAGAGGTGCTGAACAAGGGCGGGTTCTCGCAGGTGCGGCGTGCCGCGGAAACGCCGACCAATATGGTGCTTGAAGCTACCGCGTGACTTGCGCAAGCTGGCTGGCTAAGGCCCGCGCATGCTTCCACGCGAGACCATAGCCACCGCTCAGATACCACAGGGCGGCGAGCTGACGCTCGTCAGCCATGGGCGCGATTTCATCATCATGCTCGGGCGTGACGAGCTGATGGGCACGCGCATGCAGTATAGCGAGGAACAGCTCGCCTTGCTGACGCTGCAGGTGCTGGACAATCCTGCCCCACGACTGTTGATCGGCGGCTATGGCATGGGCTTTACATATCGGGCGGCGCTATCGGGCGTTGGCGAAAACGGCCAGGTGGTTGTCGCGGAGATTGTACCGGAAGTGCTCGAATGGGCGCGTGGGCCATTGGCGGAACTGACTGGCGACAGCCTGAGCGACCCGCGCGGCGAAATCGTGATCTGCGATGTCGCGGCGCTGATCGATGACGCGAATGACGGCACCTGTGCGAAATTCGATGCGATCCTGCTCGATGTCGACAATGGGCCTGACGGGATCGTGCGCGATCCCAATGACCGGCTCTATACGCGCACAGGCCTTGCCAAGGCGAAGGATGCACTCAATCCCGGAGGCGTCCTGGCAGTGTGGTCAGCTGCGCAGGATCACAAGTTTACGCGACGCTTGAAGGATGCCGGGTTCGATGTCGACGTGCGCGAAGTCCGCGCCAGGCCGAACAACAAGGGCCCGCGCCACACGATCTGGTTTGCGCGCAAGGGCTAGCGAACCACACCAGCAGCCTTTAAAAATCGTAGATCAGCGTTACGCGGCTCAGCGTGTCGGTCTTCACAGCGCCTGCGGGCGGGTTGCTGTCATACTCGATCGTATAGGAAAATCGCGTGGTGATGCTGTCGCTGACCTTTGCGTTAAGGCCGGTCACCAGATTGATGCTGGTGTTGTTGGAATCGACAATCACCGTTGCCGAGCCGCCCGTTTCCGCCACCGCATTGGTGTCATGCGTCAGTTTAAGCCGATCGGTTATGTTCCAGTCGAAATCCACCCCGAGCAGGCCGGCGATCCGGCTTTCGCTTTCGCCGGTTACGAAGTCCGTCACGCGATAGGCCGGGCCGGCCTTTGCCGAAAGCTGCAGATCGGCTTCGTTGATGATCTTGTAGCCGATCCCGCCTGACACGGCATAACGCCCGGAAAAGCCCTGGAAACGGTCCCGCTCGTATTGCGCCAGACCGTAAACGAACAGCCGCTCGGAGATGTTGTAATTCGGCTCGTAAGCGAAGAAATATTGTTCGCGAGAGGTCACGCCATTGTTACGCTGGTAATTGGCCCGGCCGCGCAGCTTGTGGGTCCAGTCGATGCCTTCTCGCTTGAGCGAAAGGCCGGCGGTAATACCGGTGTTGGATGAATTGCCTGTGGCACGAAACGCGCCGAGCTCGCCTTTGCCGCTCCAGTTTTCGAACAGGCCAGCGCTGCGAATGGCCTGCTCCTTTTCCGCGGCCTGGGCCGCCTGACGGGCCGCGAGCTGATCCTTGAAGCTCTGGTGGATTGCATCCAGCTCTGCCGCGTCATCGGGATTGGTCTGCTTGGCCAATCCGATCACAGTGTCGACCTTCGCTGCATCGCCACTGGCGATCGCCGCGTCGATCATGGCCTTGACCGGTTCTGGCACTTCGGCCTGGGCAGGCGCAGCGAACAAAGCCGCGACAAGCGGCAGGGAAGCGGTGGGATATCTCATCAAAAAAGTCCTTCGCTATGCCAATCGGCAGGCGCGCGGAGTGTTCCGAAAAATTGCGCGTTCAAGTGCGCAGGCGCGGCGCGCCCATAAAGTCACGCTTGCCCAATGCCACGCCCTTGTGGCGCAGGATGTCGTAAAAGGTCGTAGCGTGAAAATAGAAATTGGGTTGGTTGAAGCTGAGCAGGAAATCTTGCCCGCTGAATTCCATCAGCCGCTTGCCGCCCAGCACGAAGGCAACGGTCTTGTCTGCGATTGCTTCAACCTGGTCGGCAGTCACCTGTGCCAGCCTGGACTGGGCATCATCCACCATGGCCCGCATTGCATCCCAACTGGCTGGTACATCCGTGAAGTCAGGTGTGAACTCGCCGGTCGGAAGCTGATCGAAAGTATAGGCGCCATGCACCCAGCAGGCCCGCACGTGCCATGGCAGCGTCCACATGGTTTCCGCCAAAGTGGCATCGATCAATTCGGAGTCTTCGAGCGCGCGTTCTTTCACATGTGCTTCGCCCTTGTCGATCAGGCCGGAAAGGCCGCCAAGGATCTGCTGGCAGCTGGGCACGAACGTGTCATAGAGTGTGATTGCCATTCGATGTCTCCTGAAACTGAAAAGGCCCGGCGATCCTTGTGGATGACCGGGCCTCGAAAATCCGTGGCTTAGCGAACTCGCGGCCCGCCAAACGGCAGCGGCGGAGGGGGCCTGCGCGCGCCGCGTGGCAGCTGTGCCTGATAGGCGCGGCCGCAATGTTCGACGCAATAGGGATAGCCCGGGTTCACGGCTTCACCGCAGAAGTGGAAATCGGGTTCGCCCGGGTGGCCCATAGGCCAACGGCAGACCTTTTCAGTCAGGTCCAACAGGCTGGTCTTGTCCGCAATTTCAGGGCTGGGCTTCGCAGGCACCAGGCGGCGCGGCGGAGCGGGCGGAATGGGGGGCTGCTGATCACCAGGGCCCTGGCGCAGGAATCCGCCCGGGCCAACTGAAACGATCTTCGGCAGGTCCTGCGTCGGATTGGGGAGTGGTTGCGAAGGCACGGCTGACTTGCTGGCTGTTGCTTCGACGGGCTTGGTTGCCTGCGGCTTTGCGGCAGGCTTTGCCGCGGGTTTGGGCGCAGCTTTCTTTGCCGCCGGTTTGGCTGCGGCTTTCTTGGCCGGCGCCTTCTTCTTGTCGTTGGCCTTCACAGGGGAAGGGCGCGACTTCAGGCCCAGCCTGTGCGCCTTGCCGATCACTGCATTGCGGCTGACACCGCCCAGTTCCTCTGCAATCTGGCTGGCAGTTGAACCGCCTTCCCACATCTTTTTCAGCGTTGCGATACGCTCGTCAGTCCAACTCATCAAAAATCCCGTTTCTAACTGCTTGCCTTTAACTGGTGTGGCAGCAGGCTGATTGCAACGCCTGACTTGTCACAGCCGCTGCATCGCACTAGGCGCGCATACATGGCTGAACATGCACCTGCCAACCCCGTTTCGGAGGCACCCCTCGATAGCGAAGCTTCGGGCGAAGGGACCCGCTTTCTACCCCGCGGCGTGCCAGTGATCACTGGCATCAATCGCATCGGGCTGTGGAGCCTCTATATGAAGGAGGTGCGCCGGTTTCTCAAGGTGCATACGCAGACAATATGGGGGCCTGCGGTCACCACGCTGCTGTTCCTGATTATCTTTACTGTCGCGTTGGGGCGCGGCGGGCGGGAAGTGCTGGGCGCGCCGTTCGCCAGCTTTGTCGCACCCGGGCTGATCATGATGGGCATGATGCAGAATGCCTTTGCCAATTCCTCATTTTCGTTGCTTGCCGGAAAGATCCAGGGCACCATCATCGACATGCTGATGCCGCCGCTGTCCTATGGCGAGCTGATGATCGGGATTGTGGGTGCAGCGGTCACCCGCGCTGTGATGGTTGGCGGCACCGTGGCGCTGGCGATGGTGCTGTGGCCCAGCGTGAGCCTTTCCGTCGAGCATTGGTGGGCGGTGATCTGGTTCGGCCTGATGGGCGCGGTCATGCTGTCGCTGATGGGCCTGATGACATCGATCTGGTCGGAAAAGTTCGATCACAACGCCGCGATCACCAATTTTGTCGTGGCACCGCTATCGCTGCTTTCCGGCACATTTTACGTGATCGACAATCTTGCACCAGCTTTCCAGGCGGTCAGCCGCGCCAATCCGTTCTTCTACGTGATCTCGGGTTTTCGATACGGCTTTCTGGGCGAAAGCGACATGGGCGAAGGCGCAGGGGCGGTTGCCCAGGCTGCGATTGGCCTTGGCGTGCTGAACCTGGTGATGGCAGTGATTGTCTACCGCGTGCTCAAGTCAGGCTGGAAGTTGAAGGACTGAGCGCTCGCCCGGTCAATGCGTGAGCGCGCGTCGCATCCGGTAGCGTCCGCCATCGAATTGTTCGAACAATTGCGCGATGTGCGGGTGATCGATCGGTCCGCCGCGCGCATCAGCAAGCAGGTTCTGCTGGCTGACATAGGCGACGTAGGAACTGTCATCGTTTTCCGCGAGCAAGTGATAGAACGGCTGGTCACGGTGCGGACGGATTTCTTCCGGAATCGACTGATACCATTCCTCGCTATTTGCAAAGACCGGGTCGATATCGAAGATGACGCCGCGAAAATCGAACATCCTGTGGCGAACGATGTCGCCGATGCCAAAGCGTGCCTCGACGTGACGCGGGGCCTCGATTGTGCGGCCCGCCTGGCTGGAAAAGAACACAGCGCGATCCATAGTGAGGCAGGATATGGGGGGAAGGGCGCAAGAGACAAGGTGCAGGCTTGGCTCCGTCCCCAGTTTTGCGGTGAATTTGGGCTTGGCAAGCGCGGGGGCTTGAGCTAACCGCGGCGCTCGCTTCGACCGGGGCTGCTGGCCCGACAAGCGCACCCTGCATGCGGAGAGGTGGCAGAGAGGTCGAATGCGCCGCACTCGAAATGCGGTATAGGGGCAACCCTATCGTGGGTTCGAATCCCACCCTCTCCGCCACACAACTCGTTGATATTTCTCATCTTTTTGTGAATCCGGGTAAGTCCGGGAAATGTCGCGCCTATTTCCCTGCAAGCCGTCAGTAGCCGAGATTTTGAGCATCGTCTCCGCGCCAATTTACGGCGCTTCGGGACCCGCAGTCTCCGCGCGCAGAAAATTCGGTACGGTTTCCCTGTTTAACAGGGAATCTACAGGGAATATTGCGATTTTTGGCAGTTCTACGCTGAATTCTGCGATTTGATCCTAGGGTAAGATTCTGTAATTACGCAGCTAATTTCAATCGGTGATTGCAAATTCCCTAAACATCGAAGCAGGGAATTCATTTCAGCTTGCAGGGAATGTTCCAGGCCGAAGCAGGGAATGCGCGTGCGATATTCTTGAACGATCAAGGAACATTCCAGCCGAGCGCCTTTCGCTGATCATTCCAGTCGATGGGAATGTCGATTGTCTTGAGCGCTTCAAGCGTGAGCGTGGGTGGTTGCAGTCCCTTGAGGATGTCGTTTTGCAGCTCAGGCGCAAGCAAAGCCAGGCGCAGGATTGCGCGGTCGTAAGGCGTGGTTGGCGAAGCTGCGAGCGACGGCCTGCTACGCTTCCAGTCGAGCATGCGATGCGCTTTGCGCAGAGCGGCGATTAGGGCTTGGTCGGGACGCGGCGCCGGTTGTGACCCGAAAATCACCAATTGCTTGCCGCCGCGCAGCGGCAGCGCCAGTGGAACCGCCATGCGCAGTATCCCTTGGCCGGAATGCATGATCTGTTCGTCGTCATTGAGATTGTGCTTGAGGTCTTTTCCGAGTGACGCGGGCAAATCGACCAGCAGGCCATCTGCGCGCAAATGGATAGCCAAGACCTGACCGAGCGGTGCGTCGGCGTTTGGTAGCCAGCGCGCGAGCAATTCACTCAATGTCTTCTCGAGGTCGCTGGCAGAGATGCGCTGGAGGATCTCGCCATTGGGCTTGGCGCCTTGCTGCAGCGATGCAGAGACATAGTAGCGATAGAGCGTGCCATGCCTGTTGCGGGTGTGCACCGGCGTCATGGCTTCACCTGCTGCATCGAAGAGCTTGCCGCTAAGATATGACTTGGCATTGGGTGACTTGCGCCGCCGTTTCGGCGTGTGATCCTTGAGCAGTTGCTGAGCCTTGTCGAACAACTCCTGATACACAATTGCTTTATGCCCGCCCTCATGCACAACTCCCTTGTGGCGGATCTTGCCGAGGTAAATCGGGTTCTTGAGTAGATAAAAGAGGGCGCCGCGGTTGAAATTGCAGCCACCGACTGTATTGCCTTTACTTGTGGTCCAGTGCTTGGATCTTATGCCGCGATTGGCAAGATCGCGCTGCAGCTCATGGACCGAACCAAGTTCGAGATAACGCTCGAAGATATGCCGGACGGTCTCAGCCTCTTGCTCGTTGACCTGCAGGATGCGTGTGCCTTGTGCAGGAAGGTCATAACCCAGCGGCAGGTTCCCACCCATCCACATGCCCTTGGCTTTCGAGGCGGCAATCTTGTCGCGGATCCGCTCGCCGGTAACCTCGCGTTCGAATTGGGCGAAAGATAGAAGCACGTTCAGCGTGAGTCGTCCCATGGAACTGGTCGTATTGAACGACTGAGTTACTGAGACAAAACTGACGTCTCTGGCATCGAATCGCTCGACGATCCTGGCGAAGTCCGGCAGCGAGCGGGTCAACCGATCGATCTTGTAGACCACCACTACATCGATCAGCCCGGCATCGACGTCCAATAAGAGCTTGTGAAGCGCGGGGCGTTCCATCGTTCCGCCGGAATGGCCACCATCGTTGTAGTGCGCGGGTATTACCCGCCAGCCCTCATGAGCTTGGCTCGTAATATAGGCTTCTCCTGCTTCTCGCTGAGCATCGAGCGAGTTGAAATCCTGCTCCAAACCTTCGTCCGAACTCTTGCGGGTGTAAATGGCGCAGCGCAGTTTCTTTAGCTTCTTCGCCATCAGTCATCTCTCAGGCCAAAGAAGCGCGGGCCGTTCCATTTGCTTCCGGAAATGGCCGTGGCGGCAGCAGACAAGCTGGGATAGGTCTGTCCTTCCCAGCTGAAGCCGGTCTCCTCGACCACTACTTCAATGGCCTTGCCTTTCCAGTTGCGGGTTAGCCGCGCGCCGACGCCAAGTTTCAGCCCTTCAGCTTGCGGCGAGCCTTTCTTCGCCAGCGCGCGGCGTGTTTTCTCATCGAGCCCGCCCAATGCGTCTGCTTGCACCCGCCAAGCGAGCAGCATGCGCATAAAGGCTTCGGACCGCAGCGCTGGGGGAGGTCCATAACGCCTCCTCCACTCTTCCCTCAGCGTGCTCAGATCCATTGTATCGATCCGCGCAATGCTGGCTTCAACATCGCCACTCATTTCGAAGGTGCCGAAGCGTGATAGCGACGCACGCCATCGATCTTATCGGAAATGATCGTCAGCCCGCGCTTCCTGAGCGCGCCCGCCATGGCACCGCGCACCGAATGCGATTGCCAGCCGGTGGCCTCCATCATCTCTGCGATGCTGGCGCCATCCTTGCGGATCAACAGGCCTTCGAGCTGCGCAAGGCGTGTTGGTTTGCGCGTCTTGGATTTGCCAACCGTTTGCTTCGTAGTCGTTTTGGTCATCGTGGTTCTCCAGTATGGGTAGCGGCATCATTGCCGCTCCTACCGGGAACAGCCCGGCTCACCGGGCACCCAACACCAATGCTCGACTTGCCGCACTAGTCCAGTCGAAACTCAGTGATTGGATCGAGCATTTGAAGAATGTCCAAATTGCGCCTCAATTCCAGTCGTCGCGAGCAACGCGGTCGGCATCCGCAAACGGACGCTCGTGGAGGCGAATGAAACTCCGATCAGCTAAGCGGACAGCCTGAAAAGTATGGATCGCGAATCGTGATCCATTGTGCCTCGCTTTGACCGCACGGTTCGGCGAGGCGGCCTAACGCGACCCTTCGCGCTTCTCCCCTCCGGCTTTGGAACCCCGACCGGCCACAGAAAGGGCACAGAATTTCTTCGGGGTGACGATCAGGAGCACTGACGGCGGTGGTCGGACCGAGGCTAGATCCGCTGCCGTCGCCCAATCAACGCTGGACGGCCCCTTGTCGGCCAGGTGGCTATGCCAAGTTCCGACATCATACAGGGATTCGCCGCTCGCCTTGTGGCGCTGCATGATTGCGTCCTGCAGCCCCTGCGTGCCCAGGACAAAGAGAGTCGCGGTGCGTTGACTATCCGGAGGTGCATCAAGAACATCGACAACCGTCACTGTTCTTAGCCGGCCGCTCGCAACGCCGATCATTAGGCCCCCTGTCTCGACCCGCTGCCAGCGGGCGATATCCGCCCTAATTCCCGCTACGACCCTTTGCGACAGTCGCAAATCCCATCCTTCGGTGCCCTCAATTGGTACGACTGTGAACGCGGGAACTTCCCAACGTCGCCAGACCGACGCCCGTCCATCGGCGCTAGTCTTGCCGAGGACAGTGACGCCGTTCTTCGGCCTCAAGTCCAGCACATCGCCCAACTCCTCGGACAGCCGAGCTTCGCCGTGGGAAACGGCGATATGTTTTACATCAGACATGGCAGCGACAACTTCTCGATCATTGACTGCAATCTCAACGACGAGAATGCGGATCTGATCATCGAGGAGCTGAAGGCGCAATCCGCTGGCAAGAGCATTAGCCGCTTTATCTGCACGCACCCGGACCAAGACCACTTTGGTGGGATTGAACGGCTTGATGACGCGATGCCGGTCATCAATTTTTACTGCGTCAAGAACCAAGCTATGAAGGTCCCCGAGACTGAATCATTCAAGCGCTACTGCAAGCTGCGGGACGGCGATAAGGCCTTCCACATCTCCAAGGGGTGCAGTCGGAAATGGATGAACAAGGAAGGTGACGGCCGAGGCTCAGCCGGTATCAACATCCTATGGCCGGATACGCAAAACGAGCACTTCAAGGAAGCTCTGGCTTCGTGCGATGCGGGCGAGAGCTTCAACAACACATCGGCTGTCATCCGCTACAGCCTGAATGGTGGCGCCAGCTTCATGTGGCTCGGTGACTTGGAAACCGACTTTATGGAGAACATCATCGGCTCGATTAGCTTGCAAAAAACCACCGTCGTGGTGGCGGCGCATCACGGTCGCGACTCCGGGAAGATTCCGAACAGCTGGTTGGAGAAACTTGACCCTCAGTTCATCATTCTCGGCGAAGCACCGTCGCGGCACCTCAACTACTACACCGGCTACAACATTTTCACGCAGAACAAGGCGGGCGATCTCACCTTTGATCTCGTGGACGACAAGGTGCACGTCTACGCCTCAAACGAGGGCTACTCGCACAAAAAGCTCACGGATGAGGGCCAGTCGGCCTTTGAGGGATATGTAGGCAGCTTCACCGTAGAGACTGAGTACACCCTGTGAAAGACTGGTTCCCGCTCACCAGCTATGAGTTCTACGCCTACCTCACCTCGGGGATGGTGGTGCTGGCCGCGGCTGACCGCGCCTTCATAGGTTCAACGCTCGCAAGTCATACGGATTGGAAAGTGGTCATAGCGGTGTTTTGGGCGGCGATGGCATATCTCATCGGCCACATCGTCGCGATTCCCTCCTCAGCCATCTTCGAGCACCTGATTGCCAAGCGAGTGTTGCGTGATCCGTCAGCGGTCATCCTCGGCCTTCAGCCTCAACGGTTTCGGGAGCGTTGCTTTGGGACTGTTGTCGGGGCTCGAGAGTACGAGCCTTTCCCCGCGGATTATCGCGCGGGGATCGTCACTAAACTGGCGCAAGCGCTGAATGTTACGGAACCGAGCATCCAGGCGGACGCCGCATTTCAGTGCGCCTTTACCCCCGCGCGCTCGATTCCAGATTCGGCCTCTAGGATGGACAGCTTCCTCAATCAGTACGGCTTCTGCCGCAACGTGTCCTTCGCCAGCCTGATCGCTACGGTACTCCTCACGATCCTGGCGTGTCGTACCGGTGACCGGATTGACGTTTTGCTCGCGGTCGGCGCTGGGGTGCTAGCGCTCGGCCTATTCATTCGGTTCATTAAGTTCTACGCTGCATACACGCGCGAGGTGTACCGGGCTTTCAACAAGGTATGTTAGTCGACCTCCTGAGGGAAGGTATGGCGGCTTGGCATGTGGCGGTGTGCGCAGAGACCCTTCCAGTCTGCGAGTTCGCGTCGTGTTGAAGCGATAGGGGGCGGAACGGCTGCAAATTGAGCTTTCTGACCAAAAGCGGACAGGCTGCTGACGGCCCAGGCTTTGTCCAAGAGCAATGGGCTCAAGCATATTAATTCCTGAATAGACTTGTCTTCTTTGCCCACATGAGCAAATTGACCCCGCTTCCCGTAAAAGCCGGGAAGCGGGGCGTAGAAACCTCTCACACAGTCGCTCGGTCGAGATTATCGGCCGGGTGGCATGCGCGCATGTCCAACCGGCAACGGTAAAGGCGTATGCGCCTGTCTGTGTGCAGGTTTCTAACACCCGGCTTCGGCCGTCGCCCCGAGAGGACATAGGAGCGACGGAATATGCGAAACCGGACATTCAAATACGCGATCCTTAGCGCTTGCCTTGCAGGCGTCGTCATAGCCGCTGCACCGCAGCCCGCTCAGGCACAGGTCTGGACCGAATGGAGCGACAAACAGCAGGCCAAGAGGATTGAGCAATTTGCCAAGCTTTCGCCCGAGCATTTCGCGCGCACGAGCGAGACGCAGGATGACGAGCTAGAAGTCCTGGCCACTATCCACACACGCGACGGCTACGCGTTCAAAGGCAGTTTCACCGACCGCATGCGCGCCGATACCTTCCTGCGTGCACTGATCGAAAAGCGGTCGGGCGCAGCTTCCTATCAGCTCTATGCGCGCCTCAGCTATTCAGGCGAATGGCGCACCTTTACCAGCGCGCGTTACGCGACATCGCAAGGTCCGGTCAGCGCGCCGCTGACGGCGATCGACCGAGATGTTTCATGCCAATATGGCGTGTGCGTCTACACCGAGCATGTTGCCTTCGAAGTCTCGGAGGACTTCTTGCGGCAGTTGGCCGAACGGGCCAGCGAGCGCCCGGTCAGGCCATGGCGGTTTCGGTTCAAGGCAAGGAGCGGGCTCGACTGGACTGATGATATGGCGCCGGCAGAGGCGGCGGGCCTCCTCCTAGCGGTCGATCGCTACCGGGCGGCATTGAGCGAATAGCCCGCGAAGCCATAGCCGAAGATCGATCAAGCGCGGCCGTTCCTCACCCGCAATCACGGCCCCCAAAGATCGTCGTCGAACGCGTCGACTCCGTGCTCGTTGAAAATATCGGCATCATCGCCGTAGGCGGTGACGCTGCCGTCCTCTTCCAGTGAAAATACCGTGCCGCCGCTGGGCCACGCAGATCGCATCGACCACCTGCTGCGTACCCAATCGAGCAGCTGGGTGAGCGCATCGACCTGGTCGTCGTGGCGCGCGTTAGGAAAGCCGAGCAGCTCGGATTTGAACTCGCCCAGCCAGTGCGCTTCTCGCGGAAGGAAGAGCTGACCTGCCTCGACCATCGAACTCACCCCTTGCGCGCGCGAGAGCTTATCCATCGTCGGCGTGCGCGGAATAGGCAATGGAACGCCCTGGTTCTGTTCAGAGCGTAGCGTCTGGATGAGTTCCTGGCCCGAGCCTTTGTCCTCGATCAGCAAGGTCCTCGCCATGTGCAAGCGCGCGAGCTCGACATTCTTGCGCTTCAGATCTGGAAACTCGAGCCGCCCGCGCCACACATCGATGATATGGATCTCTTTCTGCCGCAGGACCGCCGTGATGCAGACCGAATAAGCATTTCCCGTCCCGGTCTTGATCCCGGTATCCCACGACTGGATGATCTCGCCAAAGCCGTGAGGATCGAGATCATCGGGCGAGGTTTTGAGCCAGCCTGAGCGAAAGACGTTGCCCTCGGCGGGGATCGGGTCCTGGAGATATTGTGCGGCAAAGCCGGCCGACCCCATTTGCGCGCGCTGGTCTTCGAGCGTCTCGAGCGATTCGCGCTCAGGATGAAGGACGTCGCCGGCTTTGCGGTGATGCATCTTGCCGCGCAGCAGCGGGATCAATGTATCATCGGGCGCGATTGCCGGGAGCGAAAGGTGATCCCAGCCACCAGCTTCCAAGAGCATGCCGCAGATATCGTATTGGTGGAGGCGCTGCATCACGCAGATGATCGCGCCGGAGGACTTGTCATTGAGCCGCGAGACGAGCGTCGAGCGGTACCAGTCGTTGACCGCCTCGCGGATCGTTTCCGAATTGGCGTCCTCAGGCTTGATGAGATCGTCGAGCACGAGAATATCGCCGCCGCGCCCGGTGAGCGTGCCCTGGACCGAAGTCGAGAGGCGCCCGCCGCCGCGCGTGGTCTCGAAATCATAGGAAGCCGAGCGGCGCTGCGAGATGACCGTTCCCGGGAAAAGCTCGCGGTACCAGCCCGATTGCATGATCGAGAGGCAATCGCGCGCCAGCTTGCCCGACAGTTCATTCGAATAGCTTACACAGACGAAGTTGAGCGAAGGATCGCGTCCCAGCATCCAGGCGATCCAGGCGACCGAGATGATGATCGACTTGCCGTTGCGCGGCGGGAGATTGACGAGGAGCCTCCGGCAGTCGCCCGATGCCACGCGATGAAGCTGGTATCCGATCGCGGGAATGTGCCAGTTGGGAACGAGAAGCTGGCCGCCGCAAACATGCGGCCAGGCACGATCGAGAAATGCGAGAAAGTCGCGTCTCTGCAGTTCTGCAAGAAATGCCGGCGGGTCGTCGGGAAGAACGAGTTTGGCCATCACGATGCATCGCTTTCGGCGCCGGGATCAGCTGCATCAGCATCGTCGACCGGAGAGGCCTCCGCCAATCGTTTGGGATCGGCCCCAATTTGCTGGTCGAGCCAGCGATCGAGCAGCTGCTGGTCGAGGGGTGAGAGCCGGGCCGCTTCTCCGCCCCTGTCGCCAGGTCCGAAGATCGCGAGGACGAGATCGGTCAGCTGCTTGCTCGCACGCATATCGCCCGATGCGGCGCGCAAGGCTAACGCGCGCATCGCGTGGGCCTGCGTCGTGCCCTTGCGCCTCTTGCCATTGACCTGGATCGTCAGGCGTTCCTTGAGCGCAGTGTCGAGATCGGTCTTGAGCCCGCGCGTTCCCTTTTTGCGGCCCTTGGGATTGCCTGACTGACCCTTGGTCCAGCGGGTGTGCTTGGGCGGCTTGCCATAGCCGACCTCGTAATCACCGCTGCCATTGCCATTCTTCGCCATGATCAGTCTTCCCCGTCGCTGGAGAGACGCTCGGCCGCGACCTTGGAGAAATTGTGGCCATCGCCCGCGAGCACGGGCTCGATGCCGCTGACGGCCCGGAGGCGCTTCAGTGCCGTATCGACATAGAGCGGATCGATCTCGATCCCCGCGGCCCTGCGCTTGGCCTTGTGCGCCGCGAGGAGCGTTGTGCCCGAACCTACGAATGGATCGACCACGAGGTCGCCGCGGTTTGAGCAATCGAGCAGGAAATCGACCACCATCGCGGTCGGCTTAACGGTAGAGTGCGCCGCCAGATCAGCTTCGCGCCCCTTCCTGAAGGTATTGCACCCTGCATAGTTGACCACGTTCGTCCGGTATCTCCCGCTTTCTCCCAGCCCGAAATTGTTGACGTGCTTTCCCTTGCCCGACTTGAACACAAACACGAGTTCGTGCTGGCTACGGTAGAAGGAGCCCATCGCGCCGGTGCCCTTGTTCCAGACCACGAGCTGCTTGAACTCTGAATAGATACCGTCGGCCGCATCAAGGATCTCGCGCGCGTGGCGCCAGTCCATGCAGATGTAATGAATCGAGCCTGCGCGCGAGAACTGGACGGCGTTTCGAAATCCGCTGCGCAGGAAATGCGTGAACTCGGGCGCTGTCATCTCTCCAGAAGCGAAGGCAAACTCGCGGTGGCGTCCGGTGCCCGAAACGTGTCCGTTAACGCGCACATTGTATGGCGGGTCGGCAAAGAGGATGTCAGCGCGTTCGTTGGCGAGCAATGCTTCCCAGCAGGTACTATCGCGCGCATCGCCGCAAATGAGCCTGTGCTCACCGCAGAACCAGAGATCACCCGGCCGCGTCACCGCGGGGTTGGCCGGATCGGGGAACTCGACCTCCTCGACCGTTCCCGGGCGTGGGGGCGGGGCCTCCTCAACGATCGCAAAGTCGAGATCAGCGGTCGAAAAGCCGATCTCGGCAATATCGAACCCGCCTTCGAACAGCGCGGTGAGTTCGGCGCCAAGAATCTCAGGATCCCAATCGGAGAGTTCTGCCAATCGATTATCGGCGAGGACGAAGGCACGCTTTTCCGCTTCGCTTAGATTGCTCATGCGGATCACCGGAACCTCATCGAGGCCGAGCTTGCCTGCCGCCTGGTAGCGGCCGTGTCCCGCCATGATCAAATTGGCCTCATCGACGATAATTGGCACGGGAAAGCCGAACCGCTCGATATTGGCTGCCAGCTGCGCAACCTGCTTGTCGGGGTGCCGCCTCGCATTGCGCGGATTGGGCGAGAGCGCTGAAAGCGCGAGCATCTCGATATGCGGGTGATTACCAGGTTCCATAACACTGCTCCTCAAAGGTGTGGAGCAGGGTAATTAGAAGGGCATCGCGGCGCCCTCATTCACGAAAACAGGGTCGAATTAGCAGCCGGCGATGATGTTCATCATCCTTCGGTCAGAAGGGATGAAATAGCCAAAGCGGTCGCCGACAACCTCGCGCACCATAGCCAGTGTGCGTTTGCTCTTCTGCTTGCGAGCTTGCGGGACTGCGACACGGCCGGTGATCGGGTGAACGATCTCCTCGCTCCCGTCATCGAGCTTGAAGAACTGGCGATAGAGCGAGCGGATAAACATGTCGCGAGTGCGCTGTTCGTGTTTCCAGTAGAAGCTGACTGACCGCTGATATTCGCGCAGGCCCCTCGTCTTGAGTAGCCGCGCAGACAGAGCCTTGAGATATTCTGGCGGCGCATCGCTGCGCTTGGTCAGCTCTAATTTCCTCGCTAACGCGCGCTTCGATTGCTCGATCCGTGGCCGGGGGCCGCGTTTGTGAGAAAGAATGGTCCTCACATAGCGCTGTTCGGCATCCGGCAGCAGCAGCGGATTGAGCCGATCGAACGCCTCGAGCAGCATCTCATCAGTTGGACGACGCCCCCTACTGACGTAGCGCGCGACCATTTGAGCATCGGTCAGCGAGTAGTGCGAGAAATCTGCTGCCATCGGTTTCGATTAGCATACGCTCAGCCAATCTCACAGCGATTGGCATCGAGTATTCAAACTGACGTAAGCGTCGGCCAGAATGATAATGCGATCTATGTGAAACCTGCTTCCGTACCGACAGTTTGATCACTGACAGCACCTACTCAGCAGATTGAGTAACAATTGCACGTGCTGTTCGAACATTCGAGCAAGGACTGGTGTTAATTCGGAGTTACCGCAAACTTCGGGAAGCCTAGCAGCTGATCGCAGGCAAGTGCGAATTGCAGAACGAGCGCTCTCTGCCGAGAGCGTGCCAGACCGGGCTATGCTCCCCTTGAATCTCAAGCTAGGGTCGTGAGTTTACACTGAGAGGGCCCCGAGTGGGAGGTTCGAGATACCACGCACCAGTGTCTCGAATGGGCCGGGCCACAGAGGCCTGACGCCAGGAAATCGGATGACGGATCGGAATCGAAGACAGTTGGGCCCCAGCGCTTGCCGATCGCAAGCGGCTTCCAGGAACCGCGCATGATCTATTCGCTATTCGCGACTTGGGTTGGAAAAGTCGGGGGCCGGCCCGGGGTATCCAGGGCGTGGAGGCCGGCCCCCTAGAAGTAAGAGAGAGCAAACGGGACCGCTATGATCCCGGGTACAGAAAAGGCGATAAATTCAGTGTGCCGTAACTTAAAGGAAGCAAAACTGTAGGCATGTCGACTTCCGATTTGCGCGCGGGCGGTTTCCCATAGCGCGCGCCATGGCTGGGGCTTGGCTCAGAGGCTGAGAGCCTCCAGCACGCTATTTGGAACCATTGGCCTTCTTGTTCGCCGTCCCGGCCTTACGGTTTCGCTTCTGTTGCGGGTTACGCCCCAATCCAATCTTCTTGGCGAGGTCCCTTCGGGTTTCGGCGTAGTTCGCAGCGACCATCGGATGTTCCTGGCCGAGCTTATAAGCATCGCGATATTCTTGGGGCGACATCCCGTGTTCAGCGCTCATATGGCGCTTCAACATCTTCATCTTCGCGCCGCAGATCAGGCAAACAAGATAATCCTTCTTCACGCTCGCTCGAACCGAAACGACGGGCTCAGGAGGCCCTTTGCCTGCTTGCTGTTGTCCAAGACCGGCAAGGGCATGATGTATATCTTCCAAGAGCTTGCCGACGGCATCGGCATCAATCTGGTTATTGCAACGTAAGGCGAGCCCCTGCTGTGCCTGGAACTGACGGACGATCTCCTCCGCGCAGCTCGAGCATCTTGAACGTTGAATCAACCGTGAGACCGCCTGGGATTTCAATGGGCTGGCCTTGCCGAGGATGAGTTCTGAAGGCCGAAACTGAGGTCGCTGAACGAGTTTGGGAATGTCGCCAAACGGGACGATGGCCAGTCCGTGTGAAAAGTAGCCTGACCGTTGAACGACCCCGGTTCTGGTCACCAAGAATAATTCTGCGATGTATTTGATATCCTGGAGGGCTCTACGCGTAAAATTCGAATGCTCGCAGATTTGCGCAGCGATACCAAAAATCTCATCCTATGAGAGTATGCGACCGTGTCTGGGTTGCCCTGCCATCACGAACTCATCATTGATCAGACGTTGGGAACATGTCTAGTGGGGAACTGGAAAGTTGCAGTCGGATCATGTTGCACTCGCTCGCTGCGCCGAAGGCAATGCGACGATATGCACGATCGTCAATATTGAAGGCTCGTTTTCGCGCCGATTGGGCGCGCAGCTTGCCATTGACTGGAACGGCGACATGGCGGGATCCCTCGCGGATGCTTGTCTTGAACTGCAATTGCGGCGGGAGGCCGAACAGGCGCGTGGTATCCGTGATGCGTTCGTAAAGAGGTTTGGCAAGAATTCGCCAAACATAGACTTTCGGCTTCCGTGCGGAAGCGGCATTGACGTCCTTATCGATCCAGCTCCAGATGTCGAAGCAGTTAGGCAAGTTCTGCGCCAGCTCACGCAGAGAAGGCCTGCCGCGCTCGATTTGAAACTGCACTCACAACCATCATTACTACAAAGTAGAGCCTACATTCCGCAGCCTCGCCTGGTGGTCCTTGGAACGGGCCCCGAAGTCACGGCCTTAATGAGATTTGCGCAGAGTTTTGGAGTGGATGTCGAATGTCGTTTTCCCATTGGCGACGCGGTTCCGGGTAAGGGGAGCTTGTCGCTGGGCCGCACCCCGGAAGATATTTCAATCGACCCGTGGACAGCAATCGTCATCCTGTTTCACGATCACGAGTGGGAGCGCACGCTCTTACCCTGGGCGCTGCGCACGGACGCTTTCTTTGTCGGTGTCCAGGGAGGACAGGCGGTACGAGAAGAACGTGAGGCTATGCTCTTGGCCAATGGGCTCGAATCCAGCGCTGCTTCACGCTTTCATAGTCCTGTTGGATTAATTCCACGAACTCGCGAACCGGACATGCTTGCATTGTCGATATTTTCACACGTCATGGCCGAGTATGACCGCCTTCACCCGCATCGATAGGTCCCGGACGCTGGTGGCAGTCCTTGCCGCTGGTGAAGGGCGGCGATTTGGGGAGGATAAGCTGCTTGCGCCCTGTGGCGGGATGCCACTGGTGGCTTGGGCATTGAAGGCCATTGAAGCCGCGGGGTTCGAGCCCGGAGTTTTGGTCTGCCGACCGGGCTTCGCGGCCAAGCTGGGCGTACCGACGGCGTGGTCCTTTCTCGAAGTGCAAAAGCGGCGGGCTGCACCACTTTCACATTCGATTCGCTTGGCGACCCGATCTGCGCAACGCTTTGAGGCCGAATCTCTCCTTGTTTGTCTGGCGGACATGCCTCTTGTCGAAGCGAACCATCTGAGGAGAATTGGAACCAGTAAAGGTGTTGCAGCCACAATCCATGCGGATGGGTCCTTGGGTGTTCCTGCTTGTTTTCCCGCGAGCTTATATCCCAGGTTGCTTGAACTTCGCGGGGATCAGGGCGCAGGCGGCCTATTGCGGGACCTCCCAGATGTCGTCCAATGCACCGTTCCGCCCGATACCTTACTGGATGTCGACACTCCCGATGACATTGAGACGGTGGAGAACATGTTGGCGACCAAGTATGGAAAGGTTGAGATCAACAGGCCGATTTAGGTGTTTAGTCACAGCGAGTGGTGGTTCGGTTTGACCAGCCACTTGCCTCCGGTTCGAATGTCCATACATGCTTGAAGAGTGTCTGGCCGGAGCATTTGCTCTAGGCCAATCGTGCCCGCGAACTCGCTTGAGAAGATATCGCCGAGCCGATCGCGAACATAGCTCTTCATCGCCGCGACTGTTGCGGGGCTGAACTTCATCAGTTCTGATTGAAGGAGCCAACCGCCGATATTCCATGCCATGCCGAAATTGCGCGGGAATGTCACCGGAGCGGGATCAAGCCCGCCAAAGATGTATAGCTGCTTCCCGATTGTAGAACCGTATGGTCCCGAAATACCGGCACTGCGTGCAAGCGCGACCTCCATCGCGTGCAAGATTTGGCCTGCCAGGGCTCCTCCGCCCGTAGCATCGAAGGCGATGGTTGCCCCGGTCTCTACCAGTGCATTGATGAGATGATCACGGAAATTGGGGTCCGAGCTATTGCAGATGTGGTCGGCGCCCAATTCCAGAAGGGCATCGCGAGCTCTGTCCGATCGAACGATGTTGACGAGGGGTACGCCTTCCGCCTCGCACAGCCGATTGACCATCTTCCCGAGATTGGATGCCGCAGCAGTCAGCAAAAGGCCATTGTGCCCTCCGTTGCGCATCGTTTCCAGCATTGCCAGTGCTGTCATTGGATTGACAAAGGCAGCCGCACAAAGTTCGACCGGACTGGAAGAAGACAGAACAAGGCAATCGTTACAGTCGACGATGCAATGGTCACTATACATACCCCTCGTGGCTGTAGAGACCCTCTTGCCAATGAGTTGCTGGGCACTGTCCGCTTCACCTGCGGCTATAACGATCCCCGTACCTTCATTGCCGAGCGGCATATCTACACCAAGACGCCAACCGAATGCCTTGGCTAGTTCAGGGGGCAGGTTACCGCACAGTGCTTCGCCCGCTGCATCGTGGACTGCATAGAGGGCATCCGGTTCGAGATTGCAAAGCATCGCTTTCAAATCGGCAGGATTAATCGGCGCTGCATCTACCTTCAGCAATAAGGCGTTTGGCGCGAGGGAACCGATCTCTTCGTTGCGCAATCGCAGTCTCAGCGAACCGTCCCGTTCCAAACGGGAGACGAGCCGGCGTGCAATCAATTCCTTTCACCTGAAAGATCCAGAGCAACATCGACGATCATGTCCTCCTGTCCGCCGACCATCTTGCGGCGACCCACTTCGGCAAGGATGGTGCGTGTATCGAGACCGTGATCTTGCGCAGCCTTTTCCGCATGGCGCAAGAAACTCGAATAGACTCCGGCATAGCCCAACGTCAGCGTCTCGCGGTCCACACGAACGGGTCGATCCTGCAGCGGGCGGACGAGATCTTCTGCCGCATCCATCAGTGAATAGAGATCGCAGCCGTGGTTCCAGCCGTAGCTGTCAGCTGCGGCGATGAAGACTTCGAGCGGGGCATTGCCCGCACCTGCGCCCATCCCAGCGAGGCTGGCATCGACGCGGACGGCGCCGTTCTGCACAGCCACGATTGAGTTGGCGACACCCAGGGATAGATTGTGATGAGCGTGGACACCACGCTGCGTCTCCGGCTTTAACACCCGGTCATAAGCCAGCAATCGGGCTGCATATTGTTCCATGTTCATCGCACCGCCGCTGTCGGTGACATAGACGCAGTGCGCACCATATTCTTCCATCAGCCGGGCTTGCTGTGCGAGCGGCTCGGGCTCCGACATGTGGCTCATCATCAGGAAGCCCGATACATCCATGTCCAGATTGCGCGCCGCTTCGATATGCTGCTTCGACACATCTGCCTCGGTGCAATGTGTCGCAATCCGGACCGAGCGCGCGCCCATCTCATAGGCTCGATTGAGATCGTGCACAGTGCCGATTCCGGGTAAGAGCAAGGTGGTGAGCACCGAATGTTCGAGCACTTCGGCAACCGCGCCGATCCAGTCCCAGTCGGTATGAGCGCCAAAACCGTAGTTGAAGCTGGAACCTTGCAATCCGTCTCCGTGGGCCACCTCGATAGCATCGACCTTGGCCGCATCGAGAGCCTTGGCGATCGCCTGGACATGCTCGATACCGTACTGGTGGCGGATCGCATGCATGCCATCGCGCAAGGTAACATCCTGAATGTAGAGCTTAGCGCTTGTCGGATCGAAGTTCATGCGGTCACTCCTTGATGAATGCGCGCGGCAATCTTTTCTGCCGTCTTCATGGCCGCCGAGGTCATTATGTCGAGATTGCCGGCATAGGCGGGCAGGTAGTGCGCGGCGCCTTCTACCTCGAGGAACACGCTGACCTTGATGCCGGTGAACTCTGTCTGTCCCGTTTCCGCCATCTCGGGGATGCGCAGCGGGCGGTTTGATCCGATATGTTCGAATTGCACAGCCTGCTTAAGGCGATAGCCAGGGACATAGGTCTGAACTTGGGCCACCATATCTTCTATACTGCAGCGGATCTCCTCCTGGTCAGCGTCCGCGCAAAGGCAATAGACCGTGTCTCGCATGATCAAGGGAGGTTCGGCAGGATTGAGGATGATTATTGCCTTCCCGCGCGTCGCGCCGCCCACGTCCATGATCGCTTGGCTAGTAGTCTCTGTGAACTCGTCGATATTGGCGCGTGTGCCGGGGCCGGCGCTTTTTGAGGCAATCGAGGCGACGATTTCGCCATAGTGGACCTTGGCCACGCGGTTTACGGCATGGACGATGGGGATGGTTGCCTGGCCGCCGCACGTGACCATGTTGACGTTCTTCGCATCGAGGTTGGTCTCGCCATTCACCGGCGGGATGGTGTACGGACCGATGGCGGCCGGGGTCAGATCCACCATGCGCTTGCCCGCGGCCAGGATAGCTTCGCTGTGACGCCTGTGCGCGCCGGCGCTCGTGGCATCGAAGACGATCTCGATATCGGCGAACTCGGGCATCGCCATCAGCCCGTCGATCCCCTCGGCAGTCGTGGCGACACCCATCCGCGCTGCCCGCTTGAGTCCGTCGCTGTCCGGGTCAATCCCGACAAGGACACTCATTTCGAGCACCTCCGAGAGACGCATGATCTTGATCATCAAATCCGTGCCGATATTGCCCGAACCTATGATCGCTACAGGGGTCTTACGGCTCATGCGTCATCTCCAAATGTGAAGTTGCACGAACCGATTCCGTCAACTGTCGCGATGATCTTGTCGCCCGGGGCAAGTGTGACCATCGGGCCGAGCGCCCCTGCCAAGAGGATATCGCCCGCCGTCAGGGGTTCCCCCCTTTCAGCGAGGGTGCGCGCCAGCCAAGCCGCTGCATTGAGCGGATTGCCGAGTGCTGCGGCTCCGATACCTACCGAAGCCACCTCGCCATTTACGCTCATATTCATTTGCGCGCCCTCGAGATCGAGACCATCAATGGGCAATCCTTCGTTCCCCAGCACGAAGAAAGCCGAGGACCCATTGTCGGCTACCGTATCGGCAAAGGTAATCTTCCAATCGGCAATTCGGCTGTCGACGATCTCGATCGCCGCGTGTACCGTGGCTACTGACTGTGCGACCATTTCCGGAGACGTGTCGACCGAAGGCAAATCACCGCCCAGCACAAAGGCGATCTCGGCTTCCACCTTTGGCTGGATCGTGCGTGCGGGATCAAGGTTCCCGCCATCGGGTATCTGCATGTCTTCGAACAGGACGCCGAAATCGGGCTGGTCGACACCCAATTGCTTCTGCACAGCTTCAGCGGTCAGGCCCGCTTTGCGGCCCACGATCTTGCGGCCCTGCGCCTGCCAATAGCGCGTGTTAATCGTCTGCACCGCATAAGCGCCGTCGGAGTCAATCGGGTCGAGGCCATCGCGGAGCGGTTCTATGCATCCGAGTTCGTATGCGCCTCGTAGCCGGACGGCCAGTTCTTCGTAGGTAGGCATCTAGACTGGTCCTGTGCTGTTGATCATCTATCAATTGAGAACGCCAGACTATGATATTCGCGGGTTTGTTACCACGCGTGGCCATGTTATAAATCTCACATGACGAGATCAAAGACCCCCACTGTTGCGGCACTAGAACGTGCCCTTGAGCTACTGGAAGCTATCATCGAGGATGGCGGGCAGGCCGCGCTCATCGAGAACGCCGCGAGGACTGGCATGCCACATGCCACAGCGCATCGAATGGTGTTGACCATGCTTGAGACGGGCTACCTACGAAAGCTCTCACGCGGCAGGTACATTGCTGGGCCGAGGTTGGAAGCGATCTCAGCCATAGTTACAGATGAGAACAAGACCGTCGCCTTGAGCCGGGCGTCTCTGGCGAAAGCTGCCGCCCGCCACTCGTGTACCGCCCATCTGGGTGTCCTGCGGGATAACATGGTGACCTATTTGGCGAAGGAAGGTTCGACGCGCGAGAGTTCCTTCACCAGAGAAGGCGGCCAGTTGGAGGCTTATTGCTCGGCTCTTGGCAAGATACTGCTGGCTCATGAGCGACCAGCAGAGCGCAACGCCTATCTCGATTCCGGACCATTCGTCAGAATAACGTCGGCAACCATCACAGATCCGGAGGTGTTACGTGCCGAGTTGGATCAGGTCGGCAAAGAGAGCGTTGCCTGGGATCGCGAAGAGATTGCAGAGAATCTTGTGTGCTGTGCTGCTCCCGTCGTCTGGCCCGATGGGGAGGTGAAAGCAGCGGTTTCGCTCTCTTTTGACAAGGCCGATCTCAAGGGGAAGAGGATGGGCGAGATCGCTCGATCCACTTCGGATCTAGCACGGGAGGTTGGCCGCAAAATTGCAGCAGTCGATTAAGGCTGCACATCACACTCCCGCCTGCCATTAGTTTAGATTGACATTCAATTGATCATCAATGTACATGCAGCTTAGCGGCGTCGGACTGATGGCTCGCATCCCCCCTTCTTCAAGAGGGAACTCAGTTTCAGATTATGACAAACACATTCCGTATCGGACAGATCGTCCCAAGCTCGAATACAACGATGGAAACAGAAATTCCCGCCATGTTACGGGCGCGCGAAGAGAGTTGTCCGGAGCGATTTACCTTCCATTCAAGCCGGATGCGCATGATGCATGTTGTCAAGGAAGAACTGGCGGCCATGGATGCACAAAGCCTGCGGTGCGCCGTTGAACTGGCGGATGCAAGGGTGGATGTCATGGGTTACGCCTGCCTCGTGGCGATCATGGCGATGGGTCCTGGTTATCACCGCAAGAGCCAGGAGAAGCTTTCAGCAGCTGCTCGAGAGGCAGATTGTACCTCACCCGTTATTACCAGCGCGGGCGCCTTGATCACGACTCTGAAGGAACTCGGCCTGTCCAGGGTGGCTGTGCTTGCGCCCTATATGAAGCCTTTGACTCAAACTGTGATCGACTACATCGAGGCCGAGGATATCGAGGTTTGTGCTAGCCGCGCACTTGAGATATCCGACAACCTCGCCGTAGGTCGCCGGCTGCCGGAGCAGGCGTTGGAAGAGGCTTCGGGAATTGACTTGACTGAAGCACAGGCACTCGTCCTGTCCGCGTGCGTGCAGATGCCGGCCGCCGCGGCAATAGATGCAGCGGAACAGAAATTCGGATTGCCTGTTGTCACTGCCTCCAGTTGCACGGTTCGTCAGATGCTCAAATCACTGGACCTCACTCCGGTCGTAGCAGGATACGGCGCAGCCTTGTCATCTCACAATGCTTGAAGGATAAGCACGAAAAATTTGTAGCGGCACGAGTACGAGGTGAGAATGGAAGCCACATATTATCGCGACTGGCATTTGGCAAAAGACGAGACCGAGTTCCGTATTACCGAGCTGGAGTTTACCATGTTGCGGGCACTTGAGGCTTTCGTACGCTGGGTTGCATCGGCTGACGAGATCGTCGGGCTCTCGGAACTCAAGCATTCGGAGCACTTGATCCTTCACGTAATTCGCATGCAGAATCGCCCAAAAAGTGGTGCAACGATCGCGAGGCTGTTGAATCGCGATGATCTCCCCAACATTCAGTATAGCCTCAGAAAGCTTGAAAGTGCCGGTTATATCAAGAAAATGAAAGAGGAGGGGACCAAGAACTACACCTATATGGTCACGAAGGACGGTAAAAAGCGCACCGACGACTATGCTGAACTTAGAAGTGAAATTTTCATAAAGAGACTAAAAAATATCGCTGAATTTGAGGCGCAATTGAAGGATGCGACAAATTTGCTGTCTTTGCTTACCGGGATTTATGAGGAGTGTTCTCGTACCTCAAGCACGCTCAACAGACTAAACCATTCCAATCGTCAGTCTTGAGGAACGAATTGCGGGGGCAGACGGCGGCGATTCAACCGGCAGCCATGCCGCCATCAACCGATAGTGCGGCACCAGTTATGTAGCATGCCTCGTCGGACATCAGCCATGCGACAGCATTGGCGACCTCGGGCGGCTGGCCAAGCCTGCCTTGCGGAATCACGTCATCGAATGCGTGACCATCGCCGCCGGTTACTCGGAGCAGATTGGGTGTTTCCGTTGCGCCAGGGCAGATCGCATTGATACGTATCCCGCGTCCTGCATAGTCAAGCGCAGCCGAGCGGGTCAGCCCGATCACTGCATGTTTGGCCGCGACGTAGTGCGCGATACCAGGGACCCCTTTTAGGCCAAATATCGATGCGTTGTTGACTATCACTCCACTGGATTGCGCGTTCATCCATTTGAGCTGTTCGTGCATGCAGTAGTAAACAGCTTTGAAATTCAGGTCGATGACGGATTCGCTCTCAGTGTCTGGTATGGTGTGAAGCGGCTTAAAGCTGTCATGCCCGCCAGCATTGTTGAAGGCGAGGTCGATGCGTCCAAATTCATCTCCAACGCTTGCCATCAATTCGGATATTACGCTGCGGCGCGAAATATCTCCGGGCTGCACTCTCGCAGGTGCTCCTAATTCGGCTATTTCGTTGGCGACGGCTTGAAGCTTGTTATGATCGCGTCCGTTCAGAACAAATTTTGCTCCTTGGCTCGCCAGCTTGAGCGCCACTGCCCGCCCCATTCCTGAACCCGCCCCAGTGATGACGGCTATCTTGCCACTTTGAGTCAAAGGCCCAGCTCCCCGCGGGGACGCATCAATGTGTCGATGCAGACGTAGAGAATCTTTTCAAGGCATGGAATCATGTCAGGCACATAGGTTGCGCCCATGCCGCCAAGTCCCTCTGCAATCGGTTCTGGCGATCCTTCTGCAGGCCAGGGCCATCCCAAGCGTGCTGTGGGCACGCCAAGCCGCCTTAGCGCGGCACCATCGGTCTGACCGCCAAGGGGATCTGGTCTGGTATAAGGTCGGCCTTCGATATGTTCCCAGCCGCGCCTTGCGGACTGGATGATCCAATTGTTCGGATCGGTGGTGCCGCCGGGGACGGAGCCGTACATTTCCCAGTCGCATTCAATGTCGGGATGCCGGCGGGCGAGATCCAGCATGAAGCTTTCGAACTGCGCCTTGACCTCGCCAGGACTGGTGCGCGGGTTGATCCGTACGTCAAAGAAGATCTCAGTGATCGCACTCGGAAAGCTGGGTCGTTCGGGCCAGCCGCTTCGTACGCCGCCTATCCATCCGTGAGGATAGACGTCGCCGGAACGATTTCTCTCGGCATAGTCGATCAACCATGACTCAAGCTCTTGAATTACAGTTGCTGCAGGGACGATCGAACTGCGAAAACCAGGGGTGCCTCGGGGAACTCCGGCATAACCCAGCGTCCCCTTGACCCTGATCTTGAACCAGCCCATGCCCGGTTCTTCGTGATAGACCCAGTTCCACGGCTTCATGATGACGGCAAAATCCGGAGCCATGCCCCGGCTGAGCAGGTGATGAACACCGTGGCTCATTCCGGCATTGTTGCGCGAAGGTATCGTGATCGGCATGCCGCCGTCAGCGAAGCCGACGTTGAGATTGCCGATCAATGGCAAGTTGGCTTCGATCAGGGCGGTAGCGACTTCCATCTTGCATGCGGCCAGCGCTTTCGGATTTGATGAGCCGAGTCCGTAGACCCAGTCGCCAACGATTTTCGCTTCGGGCCTGAGATCAATAAAGGATTCCTCGCCCACCCATGGATGGTCGCTCTCATCGCCTTCGAGATGAGTATCGATCGGTGCGTAGAGCAGCAAGGTTGCTCCGCCGCCAGAGCCGCGCCTTTCGCCAAGGACATTCGCGGAAATTTCGGTCATGGGGTCGATTGTTGGCTTCAGGCCAACCGTCTCCATCCTGTCGGCTATGAAATTCACCACCTCACGTGTCGCACCGGTAGGAGAGTGAATATTCGTGATGTCGAACAGCAGCTGCTTCAGTCGCTCGGCGTCGAGCTTGCCCCGCGCCTTTTCATAGGCCGCTGACATCTCTTGGCTAAAGGGCATCGGTCTGGTCGGTTCCATGCTCATATCTCCTTCAACATCGCGAACGCGATCAAGGTCTTGGCGTTGGCGAGCAATCGGCGGTCATGTCCGGGCATCGCCACTGCCTGAAGCCCCAAGGGCAGTCCGTCAGCGCGCCAAGCGCCGGGAATTCCCAAACAGGGGGCTCCGACCGCCGTCCACAACCTTTGGAAGACGGGATCTCCCGTTGCCTGCAAGCCATCTGGAGCCGCGCCTGGTGCGCCAGGGGTCAGCAGCAGATCGACGGACGAGAAGATCGCAGGCAGCAAACCGCGACACTCGTCGCGCAGCCTAACTGCCGCCGCATAATCTTCTTTGCGATCGGCAAGGCCTTGATCGATCAGCGTGCGGAACTGTTCGCTAATCTCGTCCGGATTGTCCCGGCGAATATGCCCAAGGGCCTGCGCGGCTTCGAAGCGATGGATAATGGTTTGCGCGTCATTGAGGACGAAGAACGGAGGTGGAAGGTCTACCTCGCGGATTTCGTGTCCTGCGCCCGCAAGCGCATCAGCGAAATCCAGAACAGCGCTTTGCATTTCATCGCTTGCGGTGCTCCAGAAAGGCGTACGGCACATCCCGACGCGAAGCGGGCGGGATGGGCTGGATTGTTCCTCATCATGGGCAAGAACAGCGTCGGCATGTTCGAGCAGTTCAATATTGCGGGCAAACAAGCCAAGTGTGTCTAGCGATGGAGCCGTTTCCAGCACTCCGCCTAGCGGATACCGGCCAAAAGTCGGCTTGAACGCAAGTACCCCGCAATAGCTAGCGGGCCGGATCATTGAACCTGCGGTTTGCGTGCCTAGTGCAATGTCGGCTTGTCCGTCCGCCACAACCGCCGCCGATCCGCTCGAGGAGCCGCCGGGCGTGTGCCCGGGTTTGCGAGGGTTTACTGTCGGCCCGGGCGCGTAGGTAGCGAACTCTGCCGTCACGGTCTTCCCCAGAACCGCTGCGCCTGCTGCCCGGAGGATAGCCACCGCTTCCGCATCGCATTTGGCGACGTTGTCTACAAAGATTGGCGAGCCGTGCCGGGTAGGCATCCCGGCGACGTCGATCACGTCCTTGACGGCGAGTACCGAGCCCGAAAGGGGTCCCTTACCTGATGCGGCCTTTCGGTCGAGGTGAGTCCAACCGCGCACTTCGGCATCGCGCAGATCGATACGGGCTAGGCATTGCTCGACGCGCATGTTCTACGCGCTGACCGGACGATGGCCCCAAAGCATAGGTTGATCGTAGGATTTGATTTCCCAATCGGGGCCGATCTCGCGACCGCCATAGCCATATTCGATCCAGAATCCGGAAGGAGTCTCCAGATAAAAGCTCTGCATGTGGTCGTTGGAGTGCTTCCCTGGATCCAGCATGACCGGAATGCCGAGATCGCGGACAATATCGTAGCCCGAGCCGACATCGTCGAGCGAATTGGCTTCGAGCATGATATGCATCACCGCACCTGCGGGTCCGGGGCCGTCTTGCATCAACGCGAGCGTGTGATGGCGTGAGTTGCAATGTAGGAATACCGCATCATGCACGTCCCAGGCGATATAGTCGGAAACACCGAAGCCCATGATATTTTCATAGAACTTAACGGCCTGGGCAAGATCTTTGACCCAGAATACGATATGACCCAGCCCTTGATGGTCGGTCTTGTAGCCGGAGATACCCCGTGTAGGAGTGAAGGCGACATTGGTAACGAGCGGCCCGTAGTAGATCTCGCTATCGGCCTGCGTTACCGGGCAGGTATAGCTATATAGCTTCTGGACTTTTCTTTCACGGCATAATTCGGGCGACCCTGCGACCACGTCCAGCCCCTGTTCCTTGAGCGCGATAGAAAGCTCGTCGAGGCGCTCCTCGCTTGAGACTTCCCAGCCGACCGCGGCTATGCCATCGGCTGCCGAAGGGTAGAGGCTGAGCCGGTGGTGATGGCTATCCATCCGGTAGTCGATCGCGGTCGAACCATTGCGCGGTCGCGGTTCCATACCGAAGACGCGCTCCAGCAACTTGCACCACTCGTCCATTTTGCTGACGTTGAGACAGACATATCCCAGACTGTTGACACCCATTTTTGCGTCCTCTCCTATTTGCTTGCCACGAATTGTTCCGCGAAGATGTTCTCAGGCGGGAGGCCCAGCCTCTCGAGATGCTGTCTCGCGGCAGCGATCATCCCCGGCGGACCACACAGGTACGCTACGCTGTCCGGGGAAAGCTCGTCATTGGAGGTGATGGCTTCGACAGGATTGCCAATACGGAATCCATCGGCGGCGTCCCCCCGGTCTACGCAGATCCGGGTCTCCAATGCCGGCATCCACTGTCGTCGCAAATCCAGCTGTTCCAGCGCGAAAAGAGCGTCGCGGGTTTGGCAACCAAAGCTGAGCACGGTTCGGGGTTTGCGCCCCGGGGTGCTGTCAAAGCAAATGCACCCGCTGGTAAGGAGTGAGCGGGCAGGGCGGTGCGATGCCCCGCAAGAAGAAGCCAGCCAGCCCGTTCCGATATTTCAACTCTTCGCCCGAGGTGATCCGGCTGGTGGTGATGATGTATGTCCGCTTTCCGCTGTCCTTGCGGAACGTCGAGGACCTGCTGGCGGAGCGCGGGATCGACATCTGCCACGAGACCGTGCGCCACTGGTGGAACAGGTTCGGCCCGATGTTTGCCGGCGATATCAGGAGGCAGAGGGTCAGCCGGATGCGCGGCTTCAGGCAGTGGCGCTGGCACCTCGACGAGATGTACGTGAAGATCAACGGCGAGATGGTTTACCTGTGGCGCGCAGTCGACCAGGAGGGCGAGATCCTCGAGAGCTACGTCACCAGGACCCGCGACAAGGACGCAGCGATGCGCTTCATGAAGAGGGCCTTGAAGCGCCATGGTTCACCTGAGGCAATCACCACCGATGGGCTGCGCTCCTACAAGGCAGCCATGACCGAGCTCGGCAACCAGGAGAAGCAGGAGGTAGGGCGCTGGGCAAACAACCGAGTAGAGAACAGCCATCTCTCGTTTCGAAGACGCGAGCGATCGATGCAGCGGTTCAGGCGAATGAAGAGCCTACAGAAATTCGCCTCGGTTCACGCCAACGTCCACAACCACTTCAACCTCGAACGTCACCTCGTCGATAGACAGACCTACAAGACTCGCCGCTCGGCCGCCCTGGCCGAGTGGCAATCGCTTATGGCCTGAGCCAAGCGCGGGTAGGGCAGAGCTCCGTCGATGGGAGACGAGTTGCGATTAGACTGACAGCACCGCCACCTAGTCTGCGACTTTCCCGACACGTGAGAATTGCCCCCTCAGAACCCCGCAGTTCTGCGGGATTGCGGCTGTGAACCCGTACCAAAGAGAGTGGTATTCTGAGAGAAAGGCCGGCCGAAAGCCGGGTTTTCTCCGCGGCCCTTTGGCGTGGTACCGTCTTGGATTTTTTCCGTGTTACCGGCCGAAAAACACGGAAAATCACAAAAAGAACACGGAAAGCGAGCGCCGACGTATCCTATTCGCCTGAGAGAACAGTTGGTTGGCGGGAGGTGGGTATGCGCCAGAACAGGAAAAAGCCCGGCCTGTGCAGGCAGACCGGGCTAGCGAAGGCTTGGCTTTTCAGGCGAAGGTCAGAGGTGTTTCAGGAGCATTTTGAACTTGTGATAATCGGTCGCGGCGAGGAACTGGACGGTTGAGTCGACTTGGTCCTTGAACTTGCAGTGGGGAAAACTGAAGAGCTCGGCTTCAAAAGCAGCAAGCCAGGGAGCCTCTTCAGGTAACCAGACCTTTCCCTGCTCGAACTTCACAGCCTGCTGCTCGGTACGTTCAACCTTGCCTTTGGACGGCAAGAGATTGACCAGCCACTTTTGACCATCAAGATCATGGATAGTCTCGACGAGGCTGATGCCGCTGGCTTTCTGTTCTACGATCACGAGCCTTGCCTTGTGCGTCTCTTTGAGTTTGTAGACCGCCTTTACGAGGTCAGGAAAGCTTGGCCGTTCCCGCCAGACATCGAGCAGATAGAAGCTGTCTGGACACATCGCCCAGGTGGTGCATGCGCTCCAGGCGCTTTCCTCGTCGCCCTGATAGGCGGTGTCCCAGCTCTGGACGATGGCCATGGTCTGGGATGGCTTGGGCGGCTTATCGTAGCGCCGGACCCACTGCTCCTTGATGATCGCCCCTCCCGGCGGCAGCGGGCTCTGGTTGAACTGGGCTTCAAAATCGAACTCCCCCATTTCCTTCTTGAGCTGCTCAAGATCCTTCAGGTCATGGCGCTCAGGTTGCAGAACGCGGCCAGCCTTGAAGCGGACCTTGAGGCCACCCTCGACAATGTCGAAGACTTGGGTTTTCGGCTGGATCGCCGGCAGGATCAGCTCGGTCCAGCCTCCGGTCTCGATGATGTGACCGGGAAGGTCCTCCTAGTGGAGCCTTTGCGCGACGACGATCAACCTGCCCTTCTTGGGGTGATTGAAGCGCGTGTGGATGGTCGATTTGAACCACTCGATGCACTTGGCGCGGGCGGTGGGCGAGTGTCCCTCGCTCGCCTTGATTGGATCATCGATGATGATCGCGTCTGCGCCCCGGCCGGTGAGCGTCGCCCCTGTAGAGGTGGCAAAGCGGTAGCCACCCACCGTGGTCCCGATCTCGGTCTTGTTCTGCTGCTTGGGATCGAGATGGGTGTTTGGAAACACCCGCCTGTACCATGGTGACTTCATCAACTTGAGCGTATCGGCGCTGAACTTCTCGGCCAGATCGGTTCCATATGAAGCGCAGATGATCCGCATTTTGGGATCCTGGCCGAGCAGCCAGGCTGGATAGGCAATCGAGATCAGGTAGGTCTTGAGATAGCGCGGCGGGATGCAGACGAGCGCGCGCCTGATATCGCCTCTGAAGATTTTCATCAGCAGGAAGCAGATGATCGCGATATGCGGTGCCATATAGAGCTTGCCCGGCTCGAGGATCGGGAAAGCGCGAATGGCAAAGGCAAAGAAGTCCTTGCGGCAAAGGTCATCGACGATCTGGCGCAGTTCGAAGGGATCAGCCATTGTTTTCCTCCTCGTCTGATTGTTTGACGACCTTGAATGTCTCTCGCAGCTTGAGCCATTCCTCGAAGGTGTCGAAGTCGGCAGCGGATTCCGCCTTGGTTGGAGGGATAGTCTCACCAGGGTCGAACTTCTCATCGAGGCTCATCTGCATGGCGATAGCCTTGAGGTCGCCGGATGCGGCCTTCTGGGCGAGCTGATGATAGGTCAGTTCCTGTTTGGTCATCTTCTGGGTCTCACCGTCGAAATTGACGGTGATCTTTTTCTGGACTGCCTCCTTCCACAATGTCTTCTGGTTCTTCGAACCCTTGGGACGTCCCTTGGGATTGGGGGATGGGTCGCCCTTCTTCCACCAGGTGTCAGGGTCGGTCTTGCCCTTGGCCCATTTGGATGGCTTCTTGTTTGGGTCCTTAGCCATGGCTCGCCCCCCCTTCCGAGAAACGAACCCTTGCGAGCTCGTCGAAGGTCAGCCCGGTCTCGATGTGAATGGCTGGTATACCAGTCTCGCGCTCCCAGCGGCGGATCGTCCGGTCGACATATTTGGGATCGAGTTCGATGCCGCGACAGATACGCCCAGTGCTCTCGGCAGCGAGAATGGTGCTGCCTGATCCGATAAAGGGATCCAGCACGATATCGCCGCGATTGGTGACATCAAGCAGGGCATCCTCGACCAGCGGAATTGGCTTCGGAGTCGGGTGATCAATGAGCGCCTTGGCCGAGGAAGACCCCGGCCGGTTAGCACCAGGATAGCGCCAGATGTTGCAGCGATCCCGGCCATGTCGGCCGAGCCGGATGTTGTTGGTGGCTGGGATCTTGCCATTGCAGAAGACCGCAACGAACTCATGCGCGTTGCGGTAGAGGCCACCCATACCGCCAGAACCCTTGTCCCATACAGCAATGTTGTTGCGGGTGAGGCGAACATCCATCGCGGCGAGCAGCAGAATGTCGATCTGGCGCCAGTCCATGCAGGCATAGATGATTGCTCCGGCTGAGGAGGATGCCTTGCAGTGTTCCAGATAGGTCGCGAAAAACTCCTGAAGTTCCCCGCGATCCATATCACCCGCTCCTTCAAGAAAATTCTGGTGCTTGTGCTTGCCTAGGCCGCTTACAAAGCCTTCTATCTCGCAGCCGTAGGGCGGGTCGCTGAAGATGCATTGGGCAAGCTCGCCCGCAAGCAGGCGCACATACGAGTCCATCTCCAGCGCATCGGCGCAATGCAGGCGGTGGACGCCCAGCTGGTAGATGTCGCCGAGGCGCGAGACGACAGGCCTGTCGCCTTCATCTTCCTCGAACTCGTCAGCGTCGTTGTCACCTTCAGCCGGTTGGGACAGGAGCGTAATCTGGTCGATCTCGGGCAGTGTGAAGCCAGTGCTTGTGAGATCGATCCCCTCTGACTCGAGCCTGATCATCTGTTCGCGCAGCAGGTCCATGTCCCAGGTGCCTGTCTCGCCGATGCGATTGAGGGCGAGTGCGAGCGCTTCGATCTCGACCTCATCGAGATGTTCGACCGACAGGCAAGGCACTGTCTCGAAACCGAGCTGTTCTGCCGCTTCGCACAGGACATGGCCGGATACGACCACATCATTCTGATCAATCAGCACCGGCATCACCAAACCGAATGTTCGGATCGACGAAATCACTTTCTCGAGTTGTTCTGGCAAAGTGATGCGCGTGCGGTTGGGCGAGGGCTGAAGTTCAGCCAGGGGCTTCTCGATGACCACAAGCTTTGGGGATAGGTCGTTGCGCGCAGGGCGGGACGCAGCATCAACGACCCTTGTTCTTGCCGCATGCACTTTGCGCCGCGTGCGAGACTTTGCCTGCAGCTGCTCTTTCATTCTGTTTGAGAACATCTTGCCCTTGGCGGCAGGCTTCTTGTTGCCGCCGGAAGGCGCCTTGCTTGTTGTCGAGATGTCGCTGGTCTTTGCGGCCGACGGGCTGGCTTTCTTGGGATGTTCCTGGCTATTCATAATTTCCTCCTTCCGTTGGTTCCGGCGGAGGAGGAGCTGAGTGCACAGTTGGTCCTGCCTCCACGCGGGAGTTTCAGGACCTGACCCCATGACTTAGGGGCCCACATCCATTTGCGATTGAGCCAGGAGGCCATCTGCAAATACCGTCTCAGGTCGATGTCCTACCTAGGAGCCATAAGTGCCTGCCGCTTGCAAGTGGTTTTTTGCAGCCTCAGGTTCATCGCAACAGTTTAAGGGCTTTCGAGCGCTGCATCGGAGCCGGTGAGCATAGGCAAAAGGTCTGCCTTGCGTCCCAAACTCCGACGTTCGAGCTTTGCTTGCCAGGGCCCAAAAGCAGACTTTCGTTGATCCGTCCTCTCGGTTTTCGTAGCTCTCCAAGCAGGGTCTCTCAATGGCCGTCATTGCTGAACGTCCCACTCGGTTTGCAAACGGTCTCTACTTCTTGGCCCCACATTGCATTTCGTCCGGCCATGCCAATTCCTTTCAGGCGCCCGCTATTGGCGCGGACTAGAAAGGAAAGACAATGAATACTCGAATTGGCGCGCTGCTGCTAACCCCGCTCGCGCTTGTTGCAATTTCCAACCCTGCACAGGCAGAAGAATTCGAAGGACCGTTCGTCGGTGCCGCCGCAGGTTACAGTCGCGATGAGATCGGTCCGGATCTCGGTGAAGACTTCGAACTCGACCGCGAGCTCGACCGCGACGCCGCCTACTTCCAGCTGTTTGCCGGCTACGATTACGCAGTCACCCCCAAGGTCCGTCTAGGCGTCGAGGCAGCATTCGGGCTCGGCGCCGATGATGAACTGCGGCTGGGCAATGCCAATGGCGCAATCGAGCTCGATCCTGAATACACCTTCGAGTTCACAGGCCGCGCGGGTTATCTGGTGACTGACAAGGCGCTGCTCTACGTGCGAGGCGGCTATCAGAACAGCCGGGTCGAAGCGACCTTGACCGAGGTAGGCGAACCGACATTGCGCGACAAGGACAATGCCGACGGCTGGCTCGCAGGTGGGGGTCTCGAATACGCGTTCGGTAACAATCTGCGGAGTCGTCTCGAATACCGCTACTCGGACCTCGGCAATGGTGCCGCCAATTGGGATCGCCACCAGGTACTGGCGGGCGTCCTCTGGAACTTCTAAATTGGAAGGCGGGGGCGACCGTCTGGAAGCCTCCGCATTCTCACATATTGACGTGGAGCGCATCAATGGACTTGCTGAGCGACATTCTCGATTCCCTCTCGCTGCAAGGCCAGTTCTATTTCCGCACATGCTTTAACAGCCCTTGGTCGATTGGCGTTCCCAATTATGCCTCGGCAATTCGTTTCCACTACGCAGTGCAAGGCGAATGCTGGGTGCGGGCCGGTGACGAGGCACCTATCCATCTGCGCCAGGGCGATCTGGTGCTCGTGCCGGCAGGCGCAGCGCATGCACTATCCGATACCCCAGAGCGCAAACCTGTCGAGCTTGAAAGGGTCATGGCGGACAATGACTACTCGGGCGGCCCAGTTTTCAGAGTCGGCGGAGGGTGCGAAAACGCAGCCACCCAGTTGATGTGCGGCCATTTCACCTTTGCCGATGGCAGTGATCATCCACTGCTGCGTTCGCTGCCCAGCCTCCTCCATGTCAGCGCCAGCATACGCCGCTCGACCTTTTGGCTCGACGAGGCGCTAAGGCTGATGGCGCGACAAATGGCCGATGACAATCCCGGCTCGATGGCGGTCGTGCGCCGCATGTCGGAGATCATCTTCATCGAAACCGTTCGTTCGTGCGGGTCCCAGTCACAACAGCTTTCAGGATTGATGGAAGCGTTAAGCGACCCCAAGATCTCGCGTGCGATCGAGGCCATGCACCGCGATGTCGCCACGCACTGGACGGTCGAGGCGCTGGCGGGCGAGGCGGCGATGTCACGCAGCCGTTTTGCTGCACGTTTTCAGGAACTCGTGGGCTGTGGACCGCTGACCTATCTGGCAGAATGGCGTTTGCAGAAAGCCTGCGCCCTGCTGCGCGAGGGAAAGATCACGATCCAGGAGGTGGCTGGGCGAATCGGATATCAGTCTCCGGCCGCCTTCACCCGGGCTTTTGCCAATATGTTCGGCGAATCTCCGACGAGTTTTCGCAGCCGTTTGGCCGCTTAGATTTGCAGATCGTCCGCTTTGATTAGCGGAAAATCCCAATATCATGCCCAGATATTGCCCAAAAGTCTCACCGCTTGCATCTCCGCTGCGTCAACAACGCAAATAAGGAGTTACCCATGCAACGGATCCAATCCCTGCCTCTCGACACGAATGACGAAACCGTCGGCAGGCTTTTTGAAGCCATTCGCCAGAAGATGGGCGGCGTGCCCAACATCCTGCGCACGATGGCGCAGTCACCCGCTGCGCTGGAAGCCTATCTCGGTTTCAGCGATGCGATCGGAAACGGTCGCTTTACCGCCGCCCAGCGCGAACTGGCTGCACTCGCAGTCGCAGGTGAGAACAGCTGCGACTATTGCGCATCTGCCCACAGCGCTCTCGGCCGAATGGTCGGGATCGGCCAAGCGGATATGAAGCAGGTCATCGCCGGCGGAGACCTGCCCGGCAGCGATGGTGCCATCGTCATGCTGACCCGCAAGATCGTCAATCAGCGCGGCGTCCTCAGCGATGCCGACATAGCGGCCTTCTACGCCGCCGGTTTCGACGAAGGTCACCTCGTCGAGCTGATCGCGGTCACCGCGCTCAACATCTTCACCAACTACTTCAACCACATCGCTGCGACCGAGATTGATTTTCCGGTCGTTTCGACCCGCGCGGCCTGAACCGCACATCCCCCCAAGAAAAACCTGAAAAGGAAAACACCCATGAAAAAACCGCTTATTGCGGCGCTGATTGCCGCCCAGCTGATTGCTGTTGCCAGCCCGGCACTCGCAGTCGAAGAAAACAACGTTTCGAACGGCCTGACCGCTGCCGGCGCGCCGCTTGGCCTCCACGGCGTCGACCCGGTGGCCTTCGTCACACTGGGCAACCGGATCGAAGGCGTTGCCAAGTTCACCGCCGTGCATGACGGGGTCGCCTATTACTTTACCTCGCAGGAAAACCTCGAAGCGTTCAAGACGAACCCGGGCCGCTTCACTCCCCAGAACGGTGGCTACTGCACCTTCGGCGTCTCGGTCGGCAAGAAGTTCGACGGCGACCCGCGCTACGCAGCGGTCGTGGATGGCAAACTCTACGTCTTCCTGAACGAGGACATCCTCAAGGCATTCCAGAAAGACCAAGCCGGCACAATCAAGAAGGCCGCCGCCAACTGGAAAACCATTCGCAGCGTTGCGGCCGCCGAGCTCTAATGCAGCCGCCTGGACGGCGGCAACCTCTCCAAGCGCTCCCGCCCCTCAGCCCGGGAAGCCTCTTGCCGCCGTCCATTACCAAACAAGGAGTTATCTCATGAACATTCTCGATCATGTCAGCCTGGGCGTACCCGCCATCGATGCGGCGCGCAGATTCTACGATCCAGCCATGGCGGAACTCGGCCTGTCATGCCTGGCTGCAAACGACGCGTTTGCGGCCTATGGCAAGGACACAGTCCAGTTCCTGATCATGGCGCCTGCGGATGGCGCCCCGTTCAGCCGCGGCAACGGCACACACATCGCCTTTTGCGCTGACAAAACGGAAAGCGTCGACCGCTTTCATGCGGCAGCGCTCGAAGCGGGCGGCAGCTGCTCGGGCGAACCGGGGCCGCGCCCCGACTATCCCGCCACCAATGTCTACGCCGCTTTCGTTATCGATCCCTTTGGCCACAAGCTCGAGGCGATCCACAATGGCTTTGCGGCATAAGGAGCAGGACAATGGAACAAGCCTATTACTATCTCGCACTGGCCGGTGTTTTTACCGTCCTGATGTGGCTGCCCTACATCCTTGCACGGCTCGCGGTATGGGGCCTCAAGGATTTCTTGAGTAACTACCCCAGTGGTTATCCCGCGATCGAGCCCGAGCCGCCGCTGTGGGCGCAACGCGCCAAGCGCGCCCATCTCAACATGGTCGAAACCCTTCCTGCGTTCGTTGCAGTCGTTATTGCTGCCGCCATGTTGCCTGATCGGGTCAATGGCGAGTTCGTCGGCCAATGGGCCGCGATCTTCTATTACGCCCGTGTGGTACACTACATCGTCTATGCGCTGGGCATTCCCTATCTGCGGACCCCGTCATACCTTGTTTCATGGGCGGCGATCCTTGCAATCGGCGTGCAGCTGACCTGAACGGCCCAAATGGCAAAATGGAAATCGGTGCGATGGCCAATCTGGCGGATTTTCCGGATACAGAACTTCTCGCCGCGGTGAAGCGTTGCGAGAGCTGCCCGGACCTGCCGCTTGGACCTCGCCCGATCCTGCAATGGGATACCTCCGCGCGCATCCTTATCGCCGGACAAGCTCCCGGCAGCCGGACCCATGCAAAGGGCATACCTTTCGACGACCTTTCCGGCGACCGCTTGCGTGATTGGCTGGGCGTGGACCGCGAGGCATTCTACGATCCCAATGCCTTCGCCATCGTGCCGATGGCTTTCTGCTATCCTGGAACTGGTAAAGGAGGAGACCTGCCTCCTCCGCCAATTTGCGCTGCAACCTGGCGCAGACCTCTATTGAGCAGGCTCAGCAATGTACAATTGACGATCATCCTTGGCCAATATGCTGCGACCTGGCACGGCGATGGCGCGCGGCGGTCAGTCACCGAATCCGTCGCGATGTGGCGACAGACGCTGCCGAAGCTGGTCGTTCTGCCCCACCCCAGCCCGCGCAACAGGCGCTGGCTTGCGCAAAACCCGTGGTTCGAGGGTGAGTTGCTGGACGTTCTCCGTGTGCGCGTCGCCGAAATTCTTGCTTCAAGGTAGCTTGCATGGCTCAATCCGGCCCAATTGATTTCCGCCCTCAGTACAGCCCCGATCGCTATGGAGCTTTTCGTTTCGAGCGCCTGCCGGCTGTCGATCAAGGCGCAATTCTCGCACACTTATGCGATCCGCGTATTGCGCGGCACTTGCCACTGCTTCCTGCCAACCCCGATGCGGCTCTGGTCGAGCAATTGATCGCGGCCAAGGAAGAATGCTGGAGCCGCGACGGCTTGGGACATTGGGCGATCTTGCGCGGAGGCGAGTATGCCGGTTGGGGCGGTTTCCAACGCGAAGGAAATGAATGGGATTTTGGCCTGGTCTTGCGGCCAGAGTTTTTTCGGCAGGGAAAGGCGATCACGCTCCAGGCGTTCGAATGGGCACGCCGTCATACGAATATCGAAGAGGTGACTTTCCTGCTCCCGCTGTCGCGATCAAAGCGAGTATTGCAACGGCTTGGTGCCCGATCCCTGGGTATTTGCGAGCATGACGACTTACATTTTCGCAAATGGAGCTTCAGCCTAGAGGTGCTTGGTTAGTAAGGTAGTCGAGCAAGCGATCACATTGGCAAAGGAACTAGCCAAAAGCTCCGTGGGCACGGCGCTTGGCCCCGGTATCCATAGTCGAAGGAAAGCCGTGTTGTCTTGGTGACGCAAAAGCGGACTTTCTGCAATCGGCCCAGGTTCTGTCATCTATCCAATGTCAACAATTGGGGGTGGGAAGCAGACATGGGTTAGCTCCATTGCCTCAAGACCCGATCGCTATCTTCGCGATAAGCACGATGTAAAGCAATACGCAAACCAGCACGCGGTTGCCGACTTCACTGTCGCATGGCTAAGTTAGTGTTCCAGCGACGGGGGATGCCATGAATGTGTTGAGAGCCCTTCTTTCCAGCTTCACTGCTCTGCTTGTGATACTAACAACCCCTGCAATCGCGCAGGACGGGGATGCGTTGCTCTTGAAGGACGTGCAGATCCTTCATCTCGAAGGGGAGCGCGCACGCTTAGTCCCCAGAATGTCGATCCTTATCAAGGACGGCAAGATTGACCGGATTCTCCCGGCTGAGGAGACCAAAACGGACGTGCTGGCCATGATCGTTGAAGGGAACGGTCGGATCGTTATGCCCGGTCTCGTCGATATGCATGTTCACGTTTGGGATCGGCAATCTCTGGGCGCATATCTGGCGGCTGGCGTTACAACAATCCGCAACGCTTCGGGTATGCCATTTCATCTTCGGCTAATTCAGGAGATCGAGCGGGGGAACGTGATCGGCCCTCGGCTGATCACGACCGGACCGATATTGAACAGTCCCGGCCCCAACGAGCAGATCAACCACCAAATTGTTTCGACAGCTGTGGAGGCCCGCGATGCGGTGAAACAGCAGCACGAGGCCGGCTATCGCAGGCTTAAGGTTTATTCAAATCTCACACGCGAGGCATATGAGGCAGTCCTGAGCGAAGCGGACCGGCTTGGAATGACGGTCATGGGGCACACTCCCGAAGGTGTTCGAAAGCCCGGAATGCCCTACCAAACCCCGTTCGACATAGCTTTTGGAGAAGTCCTCGATGACGGCTTTGTCACGATCGAACACGTTGAATCAATTGTTTGGCATGGATTGAGGGACCGCCATGACCAAGCGGCTGGGCGTGCGCTCGCGCGCCAGATCGCTGCTGCCAAGGTTCCTGTCGATCCCACTCTGCTTGCGTTCTACAACCTCCTCAGGGTCGCCGAGACCAAAGGCGCATATCTTCAGCGTCCAGGGACCGAACTACTCAATCCCTTGTTGGTTGCCCAAAGCCAAGCAGAGTATGAACGGTGGGCCAGAGAGGACGTGGAACGGAACCGTGCGGCATTCGAATTCTACAAGGTCATGGTCCGCCATTTGGCTGAGGAAGGCGTTCTGCTTGTCGCGGGAAGCGACGCCGGGATATTCACCAACGTGCCAGGAATTTCCCTGATTGAGGAACTCGAACTGCTTGAAGAAGCCGGGCTCGAAACCACCAGCGTTCTGCGCGCAGCGACAATCAACGCGGCGATCGCTTTAGGCCAGCAGAACGTCGTAGGGCTCGTGGCCGAAGGTTACCGGGCCGACCTTCTGCTATTGGACAGCGACCCAACAGAAAACCTCTCTGCCCTAAGATCCATTTCAGGCGTTGTCGCCGGGGGTAGATGGTTCGACAGGACTTCACTGGACGAACATTTGGCCGAGGCTGTGATGCACGACGTAGAGCGAACTCAACGTAATCTGGTTGAAGCCCTTATTGCGCAAGGCGTCGATCCAGCTAGTCTCGGACTTTGAAGTCACAAACTGCGCCTATCTTACTAAGCGCAAATGCCTAGCCGATAAACCTAGCCTGCCGAGGTCCGCGATCGGGTCGTTGGCGAAATGACTGCTTTTGGCGCATCACCGATCCCGCACAGACGCAAACTCCCCCAGATTATTCCGCCGCGCCGCTTGCCGCTTTCCGCACAATCGGGAATCACTGGCCCATGGCGATTCTTTCCGACAAGTGGATTCGAGACAAGGCTATCAACGAAGGCATGATCGAGCCTTTCGTCGAAGCGCAGCGGCGCGAAGGCTGCATCTCCTACGGCGTCAGTTCGTTCGGCTATGACGCGCGCGTGGCAGACGAGTTCAAGATCTTCACCAATGTCGACTCCGCAGTGGTCGATCCGAAGAATTTTGACGGGAAATCATTGGTCGACCGGCAGACCGATGTCTGCATCATCCCGCCTAACTCGTTCGCTCTTGCGCGCACTGTCGAATATTTCCGTATTCCGGATGACGTGCTGGTGATCTGCCTCGGCAAGAGCACATATGCCCGTTGCGGGATCATTGTGAACGTCACCCCGCTGGAGCCAGGCTGGGAAGGCCATGTGACGCTGGAATTTTCCAACACCACGCCGCTCCCTGCAAAAATCTATGCCAATGAGGGGGCGTGCCAGTTCCTGTTCCTGCAGGGGAATGAACGGCCTGAAGTCACCTATGCTGACCGCGCGGGCAAATATATGGGCCAACGCGGCGTGACCCTGCCACGGCTGTGATAATGACTGCGCCGCTCTTTGACCAATGGCGCAGCCGCTCGCCGCATTATGACGACAGCCACGAGGCGGTGTGCGACAGCGTGCGCACCTTCGTGACGCGCGAGATCATGCCGCATGTCGACGAGTGGGAGCGCAGCGGCATGCTGCCGCGCGAGCTGCACAAGAAGGCCGCAGAGGCGGGCGTGCTGGGGCTCGGCTATCCGGAAGAATATGGCGGCAGCGGAACGCTTGAACAGCGCGGCTTCGATATCTTCCATTCGCTGGTCCAGTCCGAGGAATTATGCCGCCCCGGCGCGGGCGGCATCCCCGCTTCGCTGATGATCCACGGGATCGGCCTGCCGCCCGTGATCGCGGCGGGCAGCGAAGAGTTGAAGCAGCGGATCGCCCCGCAAGTGCTCGCTGGCGAGAAGATCATCTGCCTTGGCATTACCGAGCCGGGTGGCGGATCGGATGTCGCCAATCTCAAGACCCGCGCCGAACGTCGCGGCGATCACTATGTGGTCAATGGCGCGAAGACGCTGATCACTTCAGGCATGCGGGCGGACTATATTTCGCTGGCCGTGCGCACCGGGGGCGAAGGCATGGGCGGGGTCTCGCTGCTGCTGGTCGAGCTGGACAGCAAGGGCGTCTCCCGCACGCCGCTGGAGAAAATGGGCTGGCACGCTTCGGACACTGCGACGATCCATTTCGACGATGTCGAAGTTCCGGCGGAGAACCTGATCGGGCCGGAGAATGCAGGCTTTGGCGCAATCATGCGTAATTTCAACGGCGAGCGCTTGGGCATGGCGCAGCAAGCGGCGGCCTATTCGCGCGTCTGCTATGAAGATGCGCTCGACTGGGCGCGGACACGCGAGACATTCGGCCGCCCACTGGTGACGCGGCAGGCGATCCGCCACAAGCTGGCGCGCATGCTGCAGATGATCGGGGCAACACAGGCGATGATCGACAATGCCGCCTGGACAGTGAAAAACGGCTGCGCCTTTCCCGGCGATTTCGCGCTGCTCAAGGTGCAAGCGACGCAGACCATGGAATATTGCGCGCGCGAGGCGTGCCAGATCATGGGCGGGGCCAGCTTCGTGCGCGGCGGAAGAGTCGAGCGAATCTATCGCGAAGTGCGGGTGATGGCGATCGGTGGTGGTTCGGAAGAGATCATGTACGACCTCGCCAGCCGCCAGTTTGGCTTCTGAAGCGGGAACCGGTGCTGCCGTAACGGCTTTGACTCTCTGACACGCCAGGCGCACAAGCCAAGCGCAAAGGAGAGCATCTATGTCCAAGGACAATCGCGAATTCGACATCATCGTATATGGCGCAACCGGCTATACCGGGCGGCTCGTCGCGGAATATCTCGACCAGCATTATGGCGACAGGGATGACGGCCCCAAATGGGCGATGGCAGGCCGCAGCCTGGACAAGCTGGAGGAAGTGCGTGACGAAATCGGCGCACCTGACACAACTCCGCTGGTGGTCGCCGATGCGAATGATCCGGCCAGCCTTGAAGCGATGTGCAACCGCACCCGCGTGGTGCTGACCACAGTCGGCCCGTACCAGCTTTATGGCGATGCGCTGGTCGAAGCCTGCGTCAAGACCGGCACAGACTATGCCGACCTGTGCGGCGAACCGGCATGGATGCGCGAGCAGATCGACAAGCACGAAGCCGCCGCGAAGGAAAGCGGTGCGCGTATCTGCTTCTCCAGCGGGTTCGATTCGATCCCCTTCGATTTGGGCGTGCTGATGACGCAAAAGGCGTGCGAGGAACGCTTCGGCAAGCCTGCCCCGCGCATTCGCGGGCGCGTGCGCGCGATGCAGGGCACCTTCTCTGGCGGGACTGCAGCCAGCCTTACCGCCACGATGAAAGCCGCCGCAACCAATCCGCGCATCATCCAGATCCTGCGCTCAAGCTTCGGGCTCACCCCGGGCTTCGAAGGGACCGACCAGCCATCGGGCATGATCCCGCGCCATGAGAAGGACCTCGATAAATGGGCCGCGCCTTTCGTGATGGCCCCGATCAACACCAAGAATGTCCACCGCACCAATTTCCTGTCGGGTTTCCCCTATGGCGAGGACTTCCGCTATGACGAGATGGTGCTGACCAGCCCCGGCGAAGCGGGCAAGAAGATGGCTGAAGCGGCCACCGAGCTGATGAAGAATCCCTTCGGCGCAAAACCGCCCAAGCCCGGCGAAGGACCGAGCAAGGAAGAGCGCGAGAACGGCTTTTACGATGTGTTGTTCGTAGCTGACATGCCTGATGGCGAGCATCTGCATTACGGTGTCAAAGGCAAATACGATCCGGGCTATGGTTCGACCAGCCGCATGCTGAGCGAGACCGGCATCGCGCTCTTGTCCTGCGACAAGCCGGGCGGGATCGGCACCCCGGGCTATTTCCTGGGCGAAGCACTGGTCGACCGGCTGCAGGAACATGCCGAGCTGACCTTTGCGGTCGAGAATTAGCAAGCCGTGAATTCCTGCGGAAGCAGGAATCCACGATGGCTCAGGGGAATGGGCTCCTGCCTTCGCAGGAGCTCACAAACTTTAGAATGAGAACCTGACGCTCGCTTTCAGATTGCGCCCGGCGAGCGGCACGAATTCCTTTGTGAAGCTGGCATGGCGGCGGCCGGTCACATCGAAGATATTGTCCGCACCAACCAGCAAGCTCACGCCGTCATTGCCGCGCAACGGGCGCCAGCTGAGCGAGAGATTGACCAGCGCGAAATCGGCCGTGGCAGTCTCGAACTCAGCCACCCGGTCCTGCTCGGCGAACCATTGCACTTCGCCGCGCACATCGAATTGCGCGGTTTGCGCTTCCAATGCGCCCAGCAGGCTTAGCGATGGAATGCGCGGGATCGGCGAGCCATCGTCAAGCGAGGCGCGGATATAATCGCCGCGCAGATCGGCCAGCAGAGTGAAATCGCCGTTGTCGTAAAGCGGGTAAGTAATCTCGCCTTCGATCCCGAAATAGTCGGCATCATCCTGAAGATAGACAAACACCGGCAGCTCATCCTCTTCCTCGCCTGTGCCGGTGAGGTAGATGTAATTGTCGAACCAGTTCTGGAATACGGCAAAGTTGAATTCCGCCTTGCCCAGGCGCCCGCGGATAAAGCCTTCTACGCCCAGCGCACGTTCGCTCTTCAGATCGGGATCACCGATCTCGAAAGCTTGCGTCGCGATATGCGGACCGTTTGAAAACAGTTCCTCCGCGCTAGGCGCACGTTCTGCCCGCGACAGGTTTACGCCTGCACGGAAAGCTTCATCGCCTTCGTAGATCAGGCCCAGCGCGCCTGACAGCGTGTCAAAATCGCGCTCGATCCCCAGCGGTTGGGACTCGACATCGCTGGTTTCAAACCGGCCTGCCGCTTCCACCTGGAACGGCCCGCTGCCGAACTCCTGCAGTGTGAACAGCGCAAACTGATCGGTGATATTTGGCGGCACATAGGCTTCTGCGCCTTCAGCGAAGAAATCGCGGTGATAGTACTGCGCACCTACAGATCCGCGCCAGCTGCGGGTTTCCTGCTGCACCAGCTCGACCCGCGCTTCGATCCCTTCGACATCGAAAGTGGTACCCACTTCATCGCCTTCGAATTCGGTATGGGTATAGTCGCTATAGCCCAGCCGGGTGATGAGCTTGGAGAACAGCCCATCGCCCAGCGCAAGCTCGCCGCGCAAGTCCGCGCGGAATTGCTCAAGGTCGATCGAGACCAGCTCTTCGCCTTCCTCTTCACCCTCTTCCGCGCCTTCTTCGCCCTCTTCACCATGGTGATGGCCCGCGCCCGGGCGCGTCGGCACGCCATAGCGCGTGTCATACCAGCCGATCGCAACGCCCAGCGAATTGTCACCATCGATGAAGGCAAAGCCGGCATTCGCGGTCCAGGTGCGGGTCGCGCTGTTCGGCAGCACGCCGCGCTGCTCGGCGGCTTCGCGCAGTTCAGCTGCCTCATCGAGCTCGCCTTCTTCCTCTTCCTCTGCCGCTTCTTCAAGCAGTTCGGCCCGCAGCACAGGCGAGAGCTGGAAACCGGCGATCTCCATGTCATTGGTTTCGCGATAGGTGCCATCGACATGCACGACAAAGCGGTCGCTCAATGGCACATCTATCGAGGCCCCGCCTTCGCGCAAGTCATAGGCCGAATTCCATGACAGCAGGCCGTCCACATGCACCGGCTCATCCGGCACGCGGCGCGGAATGCGTTTGTCGATCACATTCACCGCACCGCCGATCGCCTGGCTCCCATACAGCATCACTGCCGGGCCGCGCAGGACCTCGATCCGTTCTGCGGTGAGCGGGTCAATCGTAGTCGCATGGTCAACCGACGTGTTGGAGACATCGATCGTGCCCAGGCCATCGGTCAGCACGCGCACACGTTCGCCCTGAAAACCGCGCAGCACCGGGCGTGATGCGCCGGGCGAGAAACTGGTGGCGGAAACACCGGGCAGCTTCACCAGCACTTCGCCGATCTGGCCAGCAAGGTTTTGCTGGATCTCTTCGACTTCGAACACCGATGTTCCGGCAAGGATATCGAGCTGCTCAAGCCCCGCGGCGGTCACGACGATATTGCCTTGATAGTCCACGCGGCGATCATGGACATCATCGACAACGCGCTCTTGCGCCTCGGCATCGCTGTCCTGCGGTTGGGCATCAGCGGCAAGCGCGGGCGAAGTCACCATGCCCAGCGCGAGCACGCTGGCGATGGCATTGCGGGATGTCACTTGGGGGAAACGCGAAGATTTCACGAAAGGCCTCTTTCTGGAGCTGCAACTCAATAGATGTTTCGTTGATGTGATGATGTATCATTGCACCTAGCAATTCGTGAGCGCAACGCAAGTTCCAAATTTCGCCAATCGATGGATGGAACTGTCAGGTAAACTTCTGCAGGACGCAGTGATGCGCGAAGCAGAAAATTCATCCATTGGAAGCGGACGCGGCTTGCCACTCCGCGAAAGCGCGGTCTCGGTAGGTTCGCATTGTCTTTCTTGAGACGAGATGACGCTCGATATTGAAGGTATTGTAGATCGCTGAGTGGGTTGAAACGAAACGCTGAGCCTGCCCCTGCGATTTGAACAGCTGCATTTTTCGTTCTCGTCTTCGCACGGGGAGGTGTGAATTCTCCGCACGATTGTTCTCTTGCAGACGCCCAGGTTGATGGCGCTTCAACGCACCGAGTTCGCGCAGAGCTGCTTTGTATGAAGCCAGTCCGTCAGTGACGATTGCTTCGGGAACGTATCCCTGCCGTTTAAGCAATTTCCGCAATAAATTCAGTGCTGCCGCTTTGTTGCGGCGTTTCTGTACCAGCACATCGAGCACTTCGCCTTCCTTGTCGACGGCCCGCCACATGAACATGCGTTTGCCTCCAATCTTCACAACCATTTCGTCCAGATGCCATACGCAATCGGCTGGACGACGGCGCTTGCGAATGTTCGCAGCGATGGCTGGACCGAACTTATCTGACCAACATCGAATGGTCTCGTAGGTCACATCTATGCCGCGCTCAGCAAGCAGATCCTCGACATCTCTCAAGCTCATCGTAAACCGGAAATAGAGCCACACAGCTTGGCGAATTATGTCTGGGTGAAAGCGGTGACGCTTGAACGAAATGGGCTGCATAGCTTTCTGTTTAGCAACGAAATTCTGCAGTTAGGAGAGTAGTTAGCGTTAGACTGACAGCACCGGCAAAAGTCCGCTTTCCTGATCCTGACAGCACCTGGAACGAGAATGCTGGCCCTCGATCCAATGGTTTTCGGAACCACCGCCTGCCTCCATGCGTTATTTGAATGATCCGATGGCGCTTTTGATGCCGTCGTAGATGTTCTCAAAACGTCTTTGGTACATTGCGGCATCCGCCATCGATGATCGATGGAGGGAGCAATGGGCAGTGGAATCGCAGCCGAACGCAAGAGCATGGTCGCGCCTTCGTTGCGCGAGCTGGCAAGAAAGCACAACCGGCGCAAAAGAGTGGCCGGGCCGGATTTGATTGCAACCCGCAAGGTCAAGGAAGCGATGGCCTTTCTACCCGACGGCAAGCAAATTGGCAGAGTGGACCACTTCATGGTCGACAAACGTACGGGCCAAGCGGTCTATGCCCTTATGAACTTTGACGGATTCCTAGGTCTAGGAGAGGAGCTGCGCCCGCTTCCGTGGTCAGCAGTCGAATACAGGCCCGAGCTTGGCGGATATGTGGTTGATGCCGAGAACGATAAATTTCGTGGCAGCCCATTTATCAAGGCGGGTGTAAAGCCGGAATGGGACAGCGAATACGCCGAAATGCTGCATGAATATTGGGGTGTGCCCTCCTGACGCGCATACGTGAGCCGATCCCTGTTGATCAACCACCTGCCCCCTCCGCAACTTGCAAGATGCAAACAATGGAACTCGATAATCGAGAAAGAGAGAACGGAAATGCGAGACTTGGACGAGAAAGAATTGAGGAAGCGCACCAACTGGATTTGGGGAGCGGTAATCGCCGCCTTCGTTGTCGTCTTCCTGGTCGTGATGTTCAACCCGTCAGGTGATGCGGACACATCATCTCCTGATGATCAATCGGCTGATGTCGACATAATGGTCCCCGCTGAAGTGCCGGATACTCCGGTTGATCGGATGGCCGCACCTGAAGATGATTCAATCGTGACGCGGATCGACGACGAGACCGCCGCTGAAACTGCAACACCAGAAGAGTAGAGACAGGCTGACCTGAGCTCTTGTCGCGAGCGTCAGAAGCGCAAGCAGAGTCTGCCTGTCGTATGTGATTGAGAGGAGGAGAAAATGCTGCTGAAGTTGCTCGCTGCGAGCGGTGCAGCCTTTTTGGGTTACAAATTGATTCAGCGAAAAGGCAAATCGGCAAACGCCGCCTTTTCTGCTGATCAGCCGCATGAACGGCACACTGATGTTCGGGATGCCGGGCCTGAAGCAATGCGGGATACCCCGCAACGCGAATGGACCGAGGTGGATGAAGACATAGACGAGAGTTTTCCGGCCAGCGATCCTCCGGGCGGTTACTGAATGGCATCTATCGCTCCAGGCTTTTTGGTTTTCGCCAGTGCCGGGCTCTCAGGAACCTGACCAGGATTCTGGGGTGAACCTGCTTCATCCCGCTGGCGCAAGAAAGTGTCAGGCACGCGTATTGAAGCATCATATCGCTAGGCAGTCCTTCCCGAGAACCGCACATATGTGGTGAATATCCGAGATTGGCCCACAACGCCGGAACGGGCTCCTTCGCTAAACCGTTCTGACTATGTGAACTAGCAAGAGGAGGAGACTATGCAGGTTCGACATTGCATGAGCACTGACGTTTGCACGGTCAGTCCTGATACCCCGCTTCGCCGCGCCGCCGAAAAGATGGCTGAGCACGATCTTGGATCCATTCCCGTTGCCAAGGACGACAAGCTGATCGGTATGGTTACCGACCGCGACATCGCCATCCGCGGCATTGGAGCTGGCTTTGGCCCGGAAGCGAGCGCTTCTGAAGTCATGACGCAAGAACTGCTCTATTGCAGCGCAGATGACGTCATCGATGACGTGCTGGAGAATATGGCATCCTTGCAGATTCGCCGGCTTCCCGTGATCGATGCGGACAAGCAACTCGCAGGCATCGTGTCGATCGGGGATCTTGTGAAAGTTCAGCCGGATGATGCTGGCGAATGTTTTGCCAAGGTTGCCCGGCCGTCACAGGTTCATTCCCAGGTACTTGCCTAGGAGGAAAGAATGACAGCCTCAGCAGACCCGCAAGACATCGTCAGTCCTTCAATGCGTGATCTGGAAGATCAATTAACAGGGCGAGCCATGGAGCCGGCCCATAACTTGATTGCATCTGATCGCGTCGAAGGCACAAAGGTTTATCGTCCGAACGGGAAACGGATTGGCCGGATCGAGCATTTCATGGTCGACAAGGTTTCCGGTCAGGTCGAATACGCGGTCATGAGCTTTGGCGGTTTCCTCGGCCTTGGCGAGGAATTGCGCCCGGTTCCCTGGGGAGCGCTTGAATACGACAGCGATCGCGAAGGCTATGTCGTCGCCGCAGAAGACGACACCTTCCGCAACAGCCCCTTCATCGAAGGCGGGACAGCACCCGAATGGGACAGTGCCTATGCAAAACAACTGTATGGATATTGGGGCGTGCCTTATTGATCAAAGCGCTCAGGCGATCAGGAAACAGCTCCTGGTTGTCCATACGCGCCTGTATGCCTCGTCATGACTTTCGTTGCAGGATATTGGTGGAGGATCAAACCCGGCTTTGAGCGCCAGTTCCGAAAAGCATGGAGGCAAGGTAGCGTGCTGATCCGCGAGCGATACGGCTCGCTCGGTTCAAGGTTGCACCGCGATCAGCACGGTCGCTTTGTCGGGATTGCAGAGTGGCCTGACAAGGCGACTTGGCAAAGGGCATTTGATGCCAAGATGGATTACGGCAATGCGGATGTGCGAGCGGCATTCCTCGAATCGCTGGAAGATTGGGCGGACGAGCCGTTTCTCTTGATGGAAGTCACCGACGACGTGCTGGAAAGGTCGGTCAACCCTTCAAGCCATCAGCCCGGCGATCAACCAGTTGATAATCGATAGGCGCGGCAAGGGCGACCTTCCAATCACCTCACATCGAGCCAACCGGCAGCTATATGCAAATCAAGTCGATCTATAATCTTGTCGCGACGATATATTTCGTCCTGGCCACGATTGCCCTCATGACTATCGCCTTCGTCATCCTTGCATCGGCAATCATGGACATTGTCGAAGCCTTCTCGTCACCGGAGCATATATCGACTGTGGCTTTGCGCAGTGTAGGCTTGCTGATTATCGGGTTTGCCATTGTCGAGACGGCTTCCTTCATCGCCGACGAGGAGATTTTCAACAAACGAGGCCCACGCTCCCCTTCTGAATCGCGCCGATCCCTGACCGAATTCGTCACGATCATCGTCATTGCCTCAAGCCTTGAAGCCCTGGTGATGATATTCGTTGCTAGCCGAAGTGATGTTTCGAATTCATACTATGCCGCGATGATCTTCTTTGTTGCCATGTTCGGACTCGTGGCGCTTGGCATATACCAATGGTTGTCGAGCAGGATCCAATCAGGAACGGACGACAGCGAGCAAGGCCGCTGACGCAAATCGGAAGGTCGGGAATGCGGAAAAAGCCTGATCAAGGGGGCGCTGGATGACAGCAGAGACAAGAGAGGAACGGGACAGCCTGGGGCCAATCGAAGTTCCGGCAGATGCCTATTGGGGTGCGCAGACGCAAAGAAGCCTTGCCAACTTTCCATTTCCCCAATCAGAGCGGATGCCGGTAGCGATCATACGCGCATTGGCGCTGGTCAAGCTGGCTGCAGCTCGGGTAAACCGGCGCCACGGTCTGGAACAGGAACTGGCGGAGGCGATCGAAATGGCTGCTGCCGAAGTGGTGGCGGGCAAGCACGACAATCAGTTTCCCTTGGTGATCTGGCAGACCGGCAGCGGCACGCAGACGAACATGAACGTCAATGAAGTCATTGCCGGCCGCGCGAACGAGCTGCTCACTGGAAAAAGGGGCGGGAAGGATCCGGTCCACCCCAATGATCATGTGAACCGTGCTCAGTCATCCAATGACTCATTCCCGACTGCCATTCATATCGCGGTGCATCGTGCGGCCAGCGGAGAGTTGTTACCCGCGTTGAACCATTTGCGGAGCCGGCTGGAAGAGAAAGCAGACGCCTGGGTTGATGTCGTCAAAATCGGCCGCACGCATCTGCAAGATGCCACTCCAATAACGCTGGGGCAGGAATTTTCGGCCTATGCTCAGCAATTGAAGGCCAACCATGCGCGCCTGTCGGATGCCCTTGCGGAACTGACAGGATTGGCACAGGGCGCGACCGCGGTTGGCACTGGGCTGAATGCGCCAGAGGGATTTGCCGAAGACATCGCCGAGGAAATTTCACTACTTGCTGGTGAGCGTTTCATACCGGCCGACAATCCGTTCGAAGCCTTGGCGACTCACGATCCTCTGGTACATTTCTCGGCTGCACTGGCCACTCTGGCTGTTTCACTGAACAAGATTGCGAATGACATCCGCTGGCTGGGTTCTGGCCCCCGTGCGGGGCTTGGTGAACTGCGGCTTCCCCCGAACGAACCTGGCAGTTCGATCATGCCGGGCAAAGTCAATCCTACCCAGAGCGAGATGCTCACAATGGTGGCCGCACAGGTGATCGGTAACCACCAAGCGGTCACAATTGGCGGAATGCAGGGCGCGTTTGAGCTGAATGTGTTCAAGCCTATGATCGCTGCTGCAATATTACGCTCTATAGACCTTATGGCTGTGGGCATGGCGAGTTTTGCCGATCGATGCGTGGCTGGCATCGAGCCCAATCCGGAGAGGATAGGAACGCTGGTCGAGCAATCCTTGATGCTGGTAACAGCATTGGTGCCTGAAATCGGTTACGATCAGGCAGCACGGATTGCCAAGGATGCAGAAGAGCGCGGAACGAGCATCAGAGAGGCCGCTATTGCGAGCGGAGCGGTCACTGCCGAAGCCTACGACAGCATCGTCGATCCCTTGCAGATGACCGGTGCGACCAGGCCCGAGGCAACTTAGTTCGATCCGGCTGCCTGCTTTTCTCGCGATATGATCCAGGAACCGCATTTTTGATGCAGGACGGGACAAGTGTCAGCCCTTTATCCCACAAGAAGGCCCAGTTTTCGGGATGAAATCTTTCGAGTATCTCGAACACAGGAGCCGAACTTTCCGCTTCGAATACAAGCTCCGCGCGTCATGACGATCTGTCAGAGACTGCTTCGCACGCTCTCAACTAAGCCTCACTCACCCGGATCTAGCCCTCGCTCTTCGCGTGCTCGACTATCATCAATACCATGCCCAGGAAGACCAATCCGAAGCCGAACAGATGCGATGGATGGAATGCTTCTCCCAACAGGAAATATGATGTCATCAGGGCCGTTACAGGCATTACCGACATCGCCCCTGCGCTCAACACTGCCGGTGCTTGTCGAACCCCCTTGTACCAGAGAACCGGGGCGAGTCCTCCTGTCACCGCGCCCCAAAAGGCGACGGCAGCCCATGCGCCTTGCTCGCTGACGGCAAGATCGAACGGTTCTGGATCAAAGACCAAAGCCAGTATGACGAAGATTGGCGCGGCAACAATGGATGCTGCCAAGGTCGCTTCGATCGATGAAATTCCGTCAGAGAGCTTGCGGGACAGCAAGGTATAGGCGGCTTCGAAGCAAACCGCTGTGACCACTAGCGCTGTGCCAAGAACAAGGGCTTGCGGATTGCCATCCTCGGCAGGGCCGCGAAGCAGATTGATCGCAGCGATGCCTGCTACCGACAGCAACAATGCCCCGCCTTTGCGCCAGTTGATCGATGCTCCCAGAAAAATGATTGCTGCGATCGCAGTTATTGCCGGTGTCGCGCTCATGATCGTCGAGCCAATCACGCCGGTTGTCAGCCGCATACCGAAGAGCATGGTGGCAGTGAAACCGACCATTCCGAAAATCGCAATTCCAGAAATCACAAACCAGTCCGAGCGTTGCGCCTTGGCAAAGCGCTCTGTCATGAACCAAACGAAGGGTGCCAGTACAACGCTGGCAATCGCCATCCGCAGGAAGGATGCAGTGAAGATCGGGAAGTTCTGCCCGATGATCTTGCTCAACGGCGTGGCGGTGCCGAAAAGAGCCATGCCTGAAACCAGCTGCACGACAATGATCGCGGAAGTCTTTCCTTTCTCATCGGCCATACAGCTCACAATAACACACTTTAGCGCCAGAGTGTTTGAGAAGAAGCTTCCTTGCCAGTCGGCCAGCCTGGCGAGGCACAATGGCATGCTAGTCTTTCAGCCTGTCTTCCTTGTTGGCCCAATTCCAGAGCACCCCCCGCTGATCCTGCGGCTTCAGCTTGGGCTCGCTCACTGCCCGCTGTCGGGATTTGGGTTTCATCTTGATGGCTTTGGCACCTTTGGCAAGCATCAATTCGGAAAGAGGCCGAGTGCGTCTTGCCAAGTTGTAACTCCATTCGGGCTAAAAGATGCTTGCCTAGCGGTGTAGGGTTGACGGCAAACTTATGAGCTTCCCTTAAGCTGGATAAAGATTCGTGCTCAATTTGCGGTTACGGCGCGCTACGTGTGGGTTCACAGATCCAGCCATTGCGGTTTCGTCGTTCAACGCTCCCAATCGGGTTCTTGCGAGCATCGAGAATGGGAAACTGGTGCAGACTCGCAAGGAGCAACTAGACAATATCTGAACATGGGTGGCGCATTCAATGAATGCAAAGCGGATGTTCATATGGATTTCATCGGAACCAGTTGCCACGCTTACATGGACAGTGATCCAGACCAGACTACCTACGATTCCGCTGGCGAGTGCCTAAGTGGCGAGAGAGGAAACGTCGAATGGGGTGATTTCGAACGGGCCCGGCGTATTTGTTCTTGTGGCCTGCCCCATTAGGGTGATCCACCGGTTAAGTTAGAGTTCCGGCGATAGCCCATCTGGAAGTCCCCCGCTTGCATCACCAAGAGGCGGAACAAGTAAACCGCTGCTGGCTGTGGTATAACTGCGCTAAGCCGTATTGTGTCAGAGAAGATGCCCGATGTCTGCAACCTCGATATCGAAGCGCTCCATCAATTCACGAAGATCATCGAGGCGCGCCATTTCGCCGTCATCGCGCATGATCGAGCAGATCACCGCGGCATCGCCGACTTCGGCCATGCGGCAAAGCTCGATTGAAGCCTCTGCAGCAGCTGGTCGTTCTTGAACACCGCCTTCCGCCGTAATCAGCGGGAATACATGCCCGGGCGAAACGAGATCGCTCGCGCTTGCGCCGGGCGCCACAGCAACTGTGATGGTTTGCGCCCGGTCTGCCGCTGAAATGCCGGTGGTAATTCCGCTCGCTGCTTCGATCGAGCGACCATGCGGCCGGCCCGACTGTTGCTCTCGACCCGGGTTGATAAGCTCAATGCCTAGCTTCACGGCGCGCGCAGGGGTAAGCGCGAGGCAGATCAAGCCGCGCCCATGTGTCGCCATGAAGTTTACAGACTCAGGCGTGACCTTGCTGGCGGCCACGCAAAAATCGATGTCTCCACCACGCAGCCGATCTCCGGTGATGATGATGATGCGGCCTTCCGCCAGGGCATCCAGAGCGGGTTTTAGCCTGTCCATCATGCACCCGTATCAAGCGAGGCGAGCGCACGCGCACCGCGAAAGGTTTGCCTGCCCACCATTTCCAGCTGCAGCCTGGCGCGGTCCTCCAGGCATTCGCCATCAGGCGAGAACAGCCCGTGATAGGTGCGGATTGTTGCCCCCATCGGGGTTGGCCATCCGCGCAAGGCGTGGACTATGCTTCGAAGGGTCAGCAGCGTGCTCATCGTTGCCTGATCGCCATAAGCGGTCGCGATCAGCCCGACGGCGCGCCCGTCGAGGTAAGGCCTCTCGTCTTTCGCCAGGTCTTCGAGGTAGTCGAGCGCGTTCTTGACCAGGCCCGATATGGTGCCGTGATATCCGGGCGCCGCAATCACCAGGCCATGCGCCTTCCGCACAGCTTCTACCAATTCCGCACCACTATCTGCCTCGTGCCCCGCACCGCGGTAATGCGGTAGTGTGCCAAGGTACTCGCCGCCGAAGATCGAAACCTCTGCACCTTCGCCGCCAGCTTGCGCAGCGGCGAGCCGCAGCGCCTGTTCAGTGGTGCTGCCTGGATTAACCGTGCCGCCAATGCCGACGATCCTGATGGTCATGCTAAAACCTTTTCCTTGAGATAGTCCGACAGGCGGGTCGCTTCTTCATGCGAGAGATGCAGGCCCAGCTTGGTCCTGCGCCACAAGATATCCTCTGCCGTAATGGCCCATTCCTGCGTGACCAGATAATCGACCTCACGCTGTGTCAGCCCGTGACCGAAATGCTCTCCGCAATCGGCCAAAGTTTGCGCATTACCCAGTATCGTCCACGCGCGGGTGCCATAGGAGTGAACCAGCCGGTGCGCCCAGTCAGACTTGAGAAAGGGATAGCGTGCCCGGAGCTCGGATATCTTTGCTTGCGCTGTACCGACCGCGAAATCTCCGCCCGGCAGCGCTGCGGTGCCTGTCCAGTCTTGCCCGTCGAGCCATGGCAGGCGCCGCGCGAGCTTGCCGACGGCTTCCTCTGCAAGATGGCGATATGTAGTAAGCTTGCCGCCGAATACGGACAGGATCGGAGCGCCGTCGCCTTCGTCAGACAGTTCGAGCTTGTAACCGCGTGTCGCCGCTTCGGGGCGGCCAGAGCCGTCGTCAATCAAAGGGCGAACACCCGAATATGTCCAAACGACATCGGCGGGCGTTACCGCCTGTGCGAAGAACCGGCTCGCCCCCTCGCACAGATACTCGATCTCTTCGGTGCTTGCCTCAACCTTGTCGAGCCTGCCGTGATGATCGGCATCGGTGGTGCCGATCAGCGTGAAATCACGTTCGTAAGGAATGGCGAAGAAGATCCGCTCGTCAGGCAGCTGAAAGAAATAGGCAAAATCATGATCGAACAGCTTGCGTACGACAATGTGTGATCCGCGGACCAGCCGCATGCCGTGCTCTGCCGGCTCATCTGCCAGTTCGAGCAGATTGAGCACTGCGGGGCCTGCGGCATTGACCAGGGCGCGAGCGTGGAAGGTTTCGCCGCCCGCTTCGATCCGCCACTGTTCGCCTTCGCGCGCCAAAGCGGTAACGCGGCATCGGGTACGGATTTCAGCCCCGCGATCTGCCGCATCGCGCGCGTTGAGGACAACCAGCCGGGCATCGTCGACCCAGCAGTCAGAATAGACGAAAGCCTTGCCAAATTCGGGTTTGAGCGGCGCGCCGGCCGGATGCCCAGACAACCTGATATTCTCTGTCGCAGGCAGGAGTTTGCGGCCACCGATATGATCGTAAAGAAACAGGCCCAGCCTCACCAGCCAGCGCGGGCGCAGGCCCGGCACATGTGGCAGCACGAAACGCATAGGCCAGGCGATGTGTGGCGCGATGGCCCAGAGTCGCTCACGCTCTGACAAGCTCTCGCGCACCAGGCCAAACTCGTAATGTTCGAGATAGCGCAAGCCGCCGTGGATCAACTTGGTCGAAGCTGAGGAGGTGCCACCGGCGAGATCGCCCGCCTCGAGCAACAAAACTTTCGCCCCGCGGCCCACAGCATCGCGCACGATGCCGCAGCCATTCACCCCGCCGCCAATCACGGCGAGGTCGAACAGAGGAGAGGGGGATTCGGTCATTGGTCCAGGATCAGAATTGCAGCGGGCCGTGCTCTATCTGCGGCAGCACATATCGCGCAAACATGTCACACTCGTTCACATGCGGATAGCCCGACAGAATAAAGGCTTCGATGCCTTCGGCCTGATAGGCGCGCAGTTTCGCCAAAACCTGGTCAGGCGTGCCGACAATCGCTGCACCACAGCCCGAGCGCGCACGTCCGATCCCGGTCCAAAGATTTTCTTCAACGAAACCATCGCCATCGGCGGCGCTGCGCAATTCGGCCTGCCGTTGCACGCCATAGTTCTTGGCATCGAGCGATTTCTCGCGGATCGCCTGGCCAGCCTGATCATCAAGCTTGGACAGCAATCTGTCAGCATAGGCGCGTGCTTCATCTTCGGTTTCGCGCACGATCACATGCGCCCGATATCCGAATTTGAGCGTGCGCCCATATTTCGCCGCGCGCGCCTTTAAGTCAGCGATATTGTCTCGCACCTTGTCCATCGTGTCCGGCCACATCAGGTAGACATCGCAGCCTTCCGCCGCGCATTCGCGGGCTTCGTGGCTCAGGCCACCAAAATAGAACGGCGGGCATTTCCCGGAAATGGTGGTGATACGGGCCGGATCGAGTTCCAGCTGGTAGTGCTCGCCATGGTGGCTCAAATGCTCGCCGTTGAGCAGTGTCCGCACGATCTTCATCACTTCGGTAGCGCGGCCATAGCGCGGGCCGCCATCCATCTTTTGCCCCGGCATGTCCGAGGAGATGATGTTGACATTGAGCCGCCCGGCGGTGCCCTGGGCATTTGGGCCAAGGATGCGGTCAAGCGTGGCGATGCGGCGCGCCAGCTGTGGAGGCCAGTCTTCACCGATGCGGGTCGCCCACAAGAGCTTCATCCGCTTGATCTGCGTAGCGACTGCAGCTGCAAAAACTGTTGTATCCAGGCCCAATTCGTAGCCTGACGGTAACAGGATATTGTCAAACCCGCCTTCTTCCGCGCGCAAAACGATGTTGCGGCAATGCTCCCAGCTAGATTTCAGGTACTGGTCAGGAACGCCGAGGAATTCATAATCGTCATCACACAGCGCGGAAAACCATGCGATTTCGCATTGTTGTCCAAGGTCTTGTTTGTCAGTCATCAGGGAAGCCTCTCTCCTCGTGCGGCGACGAACACCGCGTACCAGTTTTGCCGGGTCCAGCGCATGTTGAGCGCGTTCATGCCTTCGGCGATCCGGGCCGGATTCTGCGAACCGATGATCGGCACGATCCCGGCCGGGTGCGCCATCAGCCAGCCATAGGCGGCGACCGATCGGCTTACGCCTTGATCTTCAGCCACCCGGTCAAGCTCTGCGGCTACCGCCTTGTCACGCCCGCTCTCTGGGGCCAGCAATTGCCCGCCGCCAAGCGGCGACCAAGCCAATGGCGTAAGGTTCAACCGCATCGCCTGGTCCAGTTCGCCATTCTCGATGCAGGCAATGCGCAGCGGACTGATCTCTGGCTGGGTGGCAACCAGCTTGTTGCCGAGGAAGTGTTGCAATGCTTCGATCTGCGGCATCGTGAAGTTCGAAACACCCAATGCGCGGATCTTGCCTGCCGCCACCGCGTTATCGAGCACTTTGGCCACTTCCTGCGGGTGAGCGAGAATATCCGGCCGATGGATCTGGTAGAGGTCGATTGTCTCGACCTGCATCCGTCGTAATGATGCATCGATCGCCGATGACAGATATTCAGCCGACTGGTCATATGGCAAAGGTGGCACGATCCCGCCCTTGCTCGCCAGCACTATGCGCCCGCGCAGCCCGGGCTCTGCAGCCAGCACTTCGCCCAGCAGGGTTTCCGCATCGCCGAAACCCTTGCTGCCGTCGAAGCCATAGATGTCCGCAGTGTCCAGCAGGGTAATCCCCGCATCCAATGCCGCGTGCACCAATTGTGCAGCCTCTGCCACGCTGCGATCCTTTTCCGCCAGGCGCCACATGCCCCAGGCAATCGGAGATATCGCGATATCGCTTGCACCCAGCGTGCGCGTAGCGGGAATGGGTGGCAGTAGGCTCATGGAATGTCCCTTCTTAGCGGCGCGACAGATGCACGCTCGATCAATTGGTGCGGCAGGCGACGATGGGTGATGTCGCCACCGTTGATAAGGATTTCCGTAGCAGTCCGCGCAAGCTCTGCCATCGGTTGATGGATCGTGGTGAGCGGCGGCCACACCGTGCGTGACAAGGTTGTATCATCGAAGCCTGCAACTGAAAGCTCGCTTGGCACATCGATATCGCGATCATGCGCCACCGCGAGCACGCCCGCGCCCATATCATCGTTAGAGGCGAAGATTGCGGTTGGCGGCTGAGGCAGGTCAAGCAGCTGACGCGCGGCGCGCACCCCGCTGTCAAAGTCAAACTCACCTTCGCGCACCAGCCGAGGCTCGAACCCGATCCCGGCGCGATCGAGTGCTCGGCGATAGCCAAACAGCCGGTCTTCGCTCGCCATGTGGTTCTTGTGGCCCTTGATGAAGCCGATCCGGCGATGGCCCGCATTGATCAGATGCGTTGTCATGTCATCAGCCGCCTGAGCGTCATCCATGAACACCGAACTGGTCAGAGCGTGATTGGTACCGGGTGAAATCCGCACAAAGGGAATGTCCAGCTGGTCCAGCATTTTCAGCACCGGCTCGCAATCGGTCACAGGCGATGACAGGATGATTCCGTCAACATGCGTTTCCGTTACCAGACCGCGCACCTGCTCACCCACATCGGGATCGTCGACGTCGACTGGCTGGGCGAGCAAGCGGATGCCGCGTTCGTGGCATTCGTCCCAGCAGCCCTTCTGGATCTGGAACATGTAATAAGGGCTATGATTGTCATAGATCAGCGCGACCTGGTTCGACTTTGCGCCGGAAAGGATGCGTGCCGCCACACTGGGACGAAAATCGAGCGCCTTCATCGCTGCTTCGACCCGATCGCGCGTGTCCGCGCTGACATAGGGATGGCCATTGAGTACGCGGCTGACCGTTTTTACGGCCACGCCTGCATGTGCGGCGACATCGCGAATAGTCGAGCGTTCGCTCATCGCGCCAGCTCCTCCTTCAGACTCGCAAAAAGGGCCGCATGCGCGCTCCCCGGGCGATAGAACACTGGCGGCTTACCGAGCGGGGCAGCAATGTCATGTGCGCCCGGCGCAAAGTCTTCACCTGTCCACAGATGCCGCCAATCAGCATCGCCGGGCAGTTGGACGCGCCGAGACGTTGCTCGCTCTTCGATTACTGGCGCCACCAGCAGGTCTGCGCCGTAAAGAAACTGGTCCTGGATCGCAAACAGCGCCGGTTCATCCGGGTAATGCAGGAAAAGCGGGCGTTGCAAGGGTAGCCCGGTAGCTGATGCCTCTGCACAAAGCGAACGAACATAGGGCGCCAGCGCCGCGTGCACTCGGCTCCAGCGTGCGAAGCAGGCGAGCAGGTCAGGCGTGCTGTCATACTGAAGATTGTCATCGGGCCGATTGCCTTCGTGGCTGCGCATGACGGGGGCAAAGGCAGCCAGCTCGCACCAACGCTGCATCAGCTCTTCCCTGCGAATATTGCCCAAAAGCGAGGTATAGCCGCCGCAATCCGAATGGCTGTAAGCATTGCCAATCAGCCCCGCCGAAAGCGCGGCGGTGATCACTGTGCCAATTCCGTCATGCCGGGAGAAATCGACGGACTGGTCACCCGCCCAAAGCAGTGGACAATGTGCCTGCACACCCGAAAAGCCGGCGCGCATGAAGAACAGGGCGTCCCCGGTCTTGTTACGGCTAGCGAGCGCCCTTGCGTTCACTTCGGCCCAAAGAACGGGCCAGCGGTTGTGGGCCTCCATCGGGTCACTGCCATCGGCCAGGCGAACATCTATCGGCAGGTATTCCCCGAAATCGGCCATCCAACCGGCAATCCCGTTGTCCAGCATCTCGCGGCCCAGAATGCGCTCAGCGAACCAGTCTCGCGTTTCGGCACGGGTGAAATCAACCACACCGCAATCGAACTCGCCAAAATCGACCAGGTAGACCTCGTCACTGTCGGGCCTGAGGCAAAAATGGCCGCCGGCAAGCGCTTCTTCAAAAAGCTCGCCATCATTGCAGAGATAGGGGTTGGCGTAGGCAAGGAAGCGGATTCCCCTGTCAGCGAGCTCAGCGATCCGCTGCTTCAGGTCCGGATAGCGGGCAGCGCTGCGTTCCCCGAGATGCCAGTCCCAGAACAGGCGGCGGCCGAAGCTGGTCTCGCGGATGCCCGCCCAATCCTCGCACCACAGGCCCGACACGGCAGTACCCGCATCAAGAAAGCTTTCGAGCCGGTCGAAGCTGTTTGCGCCTGACTTGAGGCCGAGGATAGCCCCGCCAATAGCCCAGTCGGGCAGTTGGGGCTGGCGACCGAAACGCTCGGATAGCTGCGAGACGAGGCCAGTCGGATCCGCGTCAGCAAAGAATTCGAAGCGTGCTTTACCGGACCACACTTCGACTGTGTGGCGCGAGGGATCGGAGAAATCGAGAGCGCTGTAGCAACTGGCATCAAGATGCACCGCAAGCCAGCGCGAAGTGAGAAAGGTGGGCTGCGGGTAATTGGTGTTCCAATAGTCACCACCTGCCATGCCGCTTTCGTCCATCTGGCGAGTGAGTTCAGTTGATTTGTCGCGTCCAACGCCGGGTTCGCTGGTCCAGATCGGGAAGCGGCGACCATTGAGCGCGAGATAGCTCATTTGTTCGCCACCGCCCCACGCGGTCTCGCCCGGCTCAGCATGGAGATGGAGCCATAGCCGGTCGATGGCGGGGTCCGATGCAGCAAGTGTCAGTCCGCTCTCGGAGATTTCGATTCGAGCAACTGGACGGCCTTCATGGAGAAATTCGACACCCGATTCACGCGTTCTCCAATCACGCAGCTCCAGATGATCGCGCGGGGAATCGTCGATCCGGAAATTGCCGCGATACATCTCGATATGCGCTGCGCCACGCGCTATGGCCACCGCGGGACATAAGGGCGTATGGCGCAGCACGGTTCGCCCCTCGAAGAGGAGTTCAAATCCGTCATTTCCCTCTAGAATCCGCAGTTCCACGCGGAAATTCCCCTCAAATCGCCTGCCTGTGGCATTGGGAGCACACAAGCGTCAGATCAATATGACACCGCTTGACATATCGGCGAAGCGAGCGCAAATCAAGCGGGAATCCGGGCAAGGAAAGGAGAGAAATCAGCCATTCTCCGCCTGTCCGGTCAATGGGAAGAGGAGAATTGTGATGAGGTATAAGTACACCGCCTGTGCGCGGGCCCTGACCATCTCTGCGAGCGCCTTGGCACTTGCGACGGGCATTCCGGCGCTGGCTCAGGAAGCCGGTGATGCGGACGATCAAGGCGGGATCACCACCATTGTCGTGACAGCGCAAAAGGTGGCGGAAGACGTGCAGGATGTGCCGATCGCCATCTCTGCTGTGACCGGAGACCGGCTGGAGCAGACCGGAACCACCAGCCTTGAAGGACTGACACAGCTCGTCCCCTCGGTCACCTTCCGCAAAGGGACGACCAGCGCCAACAGCGCGATCGTGATGCGCGGTGTGGGCACCATCACATTCTCGATTGCTGCAGAGCCGAGCGTTTCGACCGTCGTCGACGGTATTGTCCTGAGCCGTTCGGGCCAGGCATTCATGGATCTGGTCGATGCCGAGCGGCTCGAGGTATTGCGCGGCCCGCAAGGTACGCTGTTCGGCAAGAATGCCTCCGCAGGCCTTGTGAACATCGTATCCAAGGGCGGCACCGATACACTTGAAGTAACAGGCCGCGCTGAATGGTTCGAAGGCGACGAATATCGCTTGCGCGGTTCGGTTTCCGGCCCGCTCTCGGCAGATCTGTCGGGCCGGCTCACCGGTTTTTACGGAAGCTATGACGGCAATATCACCAATATTTTCGGCGACGAAGAAAACGACGTAAACGGCTATGAACACTATGGTGCGCGCGGCCTGATCGATTATGACAATGGTCCAGCAAGGCTGCGCTTTATCGCCGACTACTTCCGTGCTGATGACGATTGCTGCGCCGATATCACCACTGTCAGTCGCGGCGATGTGCTCGACGCAGAGCTTGGTCTTCCCGGCGGCGTGGATCAGGGTCTGGACCAGCGTTATGTGAACCACAATCTGGTCACCGAGACAAAGGACCGTCAGTGGAGCCTTACCGCCTCGGGCGATTTCGATGTCTTCAGCGATCACACGTTAAGCGTGGTCACCGGCTATCGCAATTGGCGCAATACCGAGATTCGCGAAGGCGACTTTCTGCCGCGCGCGCTGGTCGGCAGCTTCGAATTGCACGATCTTGGTGTGGTCAAGACAGAGCAATTCTCCGTCGAAGCACGCCTCGCCTCAGACCAAAGCAAGCCGTTCTTCTACCAGGTCGGTGCGTTCTACTGGCGTTCGGACAACCAGCAGCAATTCACGCGTGAGGATATCACCTGTGAAACCTCCACACTCCCGGTCGATCCTTTGACGGGCGGGCAACCATGCAACCTGGCCGATACTGTCAACACCCTGTTCCCGACTGCGACATCGGACAGCGACGTGAATTCGCGCAACTACGCGATCTTCGGGCAAGCGACCTATCGCTTCAATGACATGTTCGCGCTTACCGGCGGCTTGCGCTACACTTGGGACGATCTCGACTTCGTTCACATTCGTGCGCCGGGCATCAACGCGACCGACGGTACACCCGCGACGGGCCCCGGCGTGTCCGGAAATCCGGCCGGCGGGCTGATCGCCAACGGCGGCAACGGAACCAATACTTCAACCGGCAAGAGCGATAACGGAAATCTCTCCGGCAAGGCGGTGCTGCAATTCACCCCAAGCGATGATGTAATGCTCTATGGCTCTTACACGCGCGGGTACAAAGGCCCGGCCTTCAACGTCTTCTTCAACCACACGGCTCCCAACAATGCGGTTCCGATTGACGAAGAGACTTCCGATGCTTTTGAGATCGGTTTGAAATCGCAATTTGCCGACAACCGTATCCAGTTCAACGTCTCTGCCTTCACAGTTGAATATGACGGCTTTCAAGCGAACAACTTCGTTTTGCTGAACGGCACTACGATCACCAACCTTACCAACGCAGGCACAGTGAAGAGCGAAGGCTTCGAAGTTGATTTGCTGGCTGTGCCGGTTGACGGGCTGACCCTTCGCGCAAGCGGTGCCTATGCCGATGCCAAGGTCAAGGAATTCAACCCCAATCCGTTGACGAATGCGCCCGATGCCCGCGACGGGACCAAGCTGCCGCTGGCACCTGAATTCGTCTACACTCTGGGCGCGAATTACGAGACCGATCTTGGCGGGTTCAGGCTATATGCCGATACCGACTTCCGCCATGTCAGCTCGCAATTCTCGGATCTTGGCGAAGGTGGGCCGATTGATGCCTATGGCATCTGGAACGCGTCTCTGGGCGTCTCGGACAGCGACGATCGCTATCGTGTGACCTTCCACATTCGCAACATCACCGACGAGAGCTATGCCTTGCTCAACGTTGGTAATGGCCAGCGCTTGCAGATACCGCGCGATGCAGACCGCTATGTCGGAGTGAGCTTCAGGATTCGTAACTGAGCTCACCGCTTTGACGAGGGTCGCAATAGAGCGCAGGCCATTCAGTAAGCCACTGTTTGGCCTGCGTTCGTATCCGGAGTAAGCATCCGTTTCAGCGGGGGGGAGCTCACGACATGAAGGTCATCACACCGCGTCTTCGCTGGGCGCTATTCACAACGCTCTGCGTAGCCGGTGTATTCAACGCTATGGATCGGCCGATCATCGCCATCCTGAAGCCTGACATGATGGCGGATTTTGGCTGGACCGACAGCGATTTTGGCGATCTGGCCGCCGTTACCCAGTTCTCCGCGGCCTTCGCGTTTCTGGTCACCGGTTGGCTGGTTGACCGGCTTGGTGTGCATCGCTCGATGCAGCTTGGCGCTTCAGCCTGGAGCATTGCGGCCATGGCTCATGGCTGGGCCATCACGACATGGCAGGTAGTCGCCGCGCGGGTCGGGCTGGGCGTTACGGAAGCGGTCCAAACGCCGCTCACGATCAAGGCTGTCGCTACACTGTTCGAGCCGAACCGCCGATCGCTCGCTTTCGGATTTGCAACTTTGCTCGCCGGAGCCGGCACTATTGCCATGCCCTTCGTCATCCCGGCATTGGCCTTGGCGGTCGGATGGCGCGGAGCGCTGGTCGTGGGTGGGATTGGCGGATTTATATCGCTCGCGGCATGGATGTGGCTCGCCCGCGGCTTGTCCCAATTGCGCGAAGCCGATGCCGAGCCCGAGGGTGTTGCCCTGATTGAGGACAGCGATTCATACAGCAATATCCTTACCAATCGCCAGACCTGGGGCATCGTGATTGCCAAGGCGCTGTCGGACATGACCTGGTGGTTCATCAATTTCTGGCTGGCGGATTATTACCGCAAGGAGTTCGGTCTCTCGACACTTGAACTCGCAATTCCGCTGGCAATAGCCTTTGCCGGGTCTGGACTTGGCGCGTTTTTCGCCGGGTGGCTTTCGACGCGGCTGTTAGAACTTGGCTGGTCGGTCAACCGGGTTCGCAAAGGCGTGATGCTGATCTCGGCTCTGGTGGTCGCGCCGCTGCCGCTGGTGATGGGGCTCGATTCATTCTGGCCGGTCGCTGTGATGATGGGCATTGTGATGGCAGGGCATCAGGGTTTTTCGCTTTCGATTTTTGCCATAATCACGGACGTGGTGCCCAATGCCAAGGTGGGCCGGGTTACCGCGTTCGGAGCGTTCATGGGCAATATGGGTGGAGTCGCGATCAGCCTGATTGCGGGACGGGTGCTTGACGCCGGGTTCGGCTTTATACCGTTGTTCATCTTCGCTGCGTCGTCCTACCTTCTCGCGCTCGCCTGGCTACAGCTTCTTATCCCGCAGATTCGCCGGGTCGAAACCGCCTGAGCGGGAGGTGAAGTTTGACGTCGGATAACTCTCAGGACGAAAGAAAGTTCTACGCCGGCGATCTCTATGGCGAGCTGGCCTTGTCAGAGCAGGCGACTTCTGCCGAGCCGCAGCGCCCTCGGCGTTTTCTACCCGGGCTCATACTGGCCGGAGTGACAAGCCTGGCTGCCGCGTGGTTGAGCGACCACTACGGCATGCCGATGATCCTGATGGGCCTGCTGCTCGGGCTCGCACTTAGCTTCACAGCGAACGAAGAAAACACCCATCCGGGGCTTGATCTTGTTGCCCGGGACGGATTGCGGATCGGTATCGTTCTGCTTGGATTCCAGGTCACCTTTGCACAGATTGCCGATGTCGGTGCAGTGTCATTCGCGCTCTTGCTTGGCATCATGTTCACGACCTTTGCCGCCGGTCTCCTGAGCGCACGCATCTGGGGCCAGTCACGTTATGCAGGTATCCTGGCCGGCGGGGCTACGGCTATCTGCGGTGCCAGCGCCTCGCTGGCGCTCTATGCGGTAATCGGGCGAGAACGGCTGCCACAGGCGCAGTTTGCAATGAACCTAGTGGCAGTAGCCTTGGCGAGTGCATTTGCGATGACGGCTTACCCGGTCATCGCTGCGCAGATCGGGCTCGATGATCGCGCTGCCGGCTTCCTGATTGGCGCTTCAGTGCATGATGTGGCCCAAGCGATCGGGGGCGGCTACTCCTATTCGGATGTGGCAGGGGCAGAGGCGACAATCGTGAAACTGGCCCGTGTGACATTGCTTGCTCCTGCCGTGCTGCTGGTCACGCTTTGGATTGGCGGCGCCGGGCGCGGCGGGTCAAAGCAAGCGCCTTGGCGGCGGTTGGCATTGCCCTGGTTCATATTGGGTTTCTTGCTGTTCGTGACAATCAACAGCGCATTCACCTTGCCCGCCCAGCTTGGCGAAACGGCGCTTACTTTCTCGAAGGCGCTGCTGTTGCTCGCGGTGACTGCCACAGCGCTGCGATCGCGAATGGATGCGTTGAAAACGCTTGGCTGGCGATCTGTGATGCCGGTCGCTAGCGCAACAATCGTCAGCTTCGCGGTATCCATCTTCGTCGCAAGCATGCTTTCGGGTTGAGCATTTTCTGGCTCGAAATTTTCGCAGGCTCTATCGGAAGCTCCGCAGGCGGCGAGAGGGTTCAAATATGAGTGCGAGTTCACAAAGCGGCCTCACAAACGTCTGAAACGGTCGACGGGCGAGGCAGGCTGCGGGACCCATTGAGCGCAGCGATGGTTGTTTGATTAAGCAAACAGTCAAAGCTATCTAGACACACCACGCGAAATGTACCCTCGCCAATTCTCCCACGCTGCCGCAATATCCTTGTTGGTACTCTCGCGCCCGGTTCTGGCGCAGAGCGAGGACGCGCCGCCGCAACTTGAAGAACTGATTCCTGACAGCGCGGTTGCAACGCCGGAAAGCTGGGCAGTCGACGGGGATTCAGTGTCTTCCGGGATTGAGGCAGAAGTTCAGACTGATCCGCCCTTTGGCGAAGAAGCGCTTGAACTGCCGCCCTTGATCATTGACGAGTCAATGCTGCAGCCAGACGCTCCGATCGAGCCCGATCCGTTCGCCGCTGTCGAAGAGCTACCGCTTCCGCCCACACCGCAGTTCGACACGGTCCGGATTGATTCAAAGCTGGAGCTGGCCTTTCCAGTAGAATTGGCCAAGCGGCTGGGCAATGACGACTTTATTGATCGGTTCAAGGCTTTGCGTGCAGCGGTGCGGATCAATGAAACGCAGGGCAACATTGCGCTCCGCGCGGCGCATATCCGCGCAGATCGCGAGCTTCTGGAAAATCTGCTGCGTGCCTACGGGTATTACGATGCGCGCGTGTGGCGACAGTTTGACGACGCAGCTGACGGTTCGGCGCCCGATGCTGATGCGCCGGTGGTTCGCTTCGCAGCACTGCCGGGTGTTCGTTACCAATTCGGCGCAATCGAACTCGGCCAGCTTAATTCGGCGCCGGACTACCCAGCGCTAAGGGAACGGTTCGCGATTAAGTCAGGTGATCCACTGCTGACCGATCGCATTGTCCAGCAACGCGAAGCGCTGGCAATCGAATTGGGCGAAACAGGATATCCGTTTTCCGCGATTCAGGACCCTGAGCTATTGATCGATCACGATCGCAGCGAGGGCGACTTGACCATGCCGGTCGAGCCGGGTGGCAAATTCGCGTTTGGCGAGATCACCAGCAACATGCCTGAGTTTCTCTCAGCCAAACACATCTCGCGGATCGCGAGATTTGAACAAGGCGATGTCTATCAGCGCAGTCTGGAACTGGATTTGCGGCGCGCGCTGCTCAGCACCGGACTGGTTTCTTCCGTCAACATCACACCTCGTCCTGTGAGTGAACCGGCTGATGATCAGCCGGGTGAAGTGGCGATGGATGTCGAGATCGAGAAAGGCCGCGTGCGAACGATCGCTGGGGCAATCGGTTATGGGACCGAAGATGGGGCCAAGCTGCAAGCGAGCTGGGAACACCGCAATCTGTTTCCATCGGAAGGCGCATTGCGAATTCGCGGCGTGCTGGGTACGCGCGAATTGCTGTTCGGGATTGGGCTGCGCAAGAACAACTTCCGCGCTCGTGATCAACTGCTCTCATTCGATGCCTATGCCAGCGATATCACTACTGAAGCCGTGGAAGCACGCACGATCGGGATGCTTGCCTCTTTCCAACGCAATTCGAACATCCTTTTCCAGAAAGAGTTCAATTGGCAGGTAGGTGCCGAGCTTTTGTTCAGCGATGAACGCAACCGCGTGATCGGCGGCATTCCCCGGCCAAGGCAGGAATATTTGGTTGGCTCCCTGTTCGGCCGGGTGGGTTTGGATACCAGCGATTCCTTGCTTGATCCGACCAGGGGCATTCGGTTGGGCCTGTCCGTCGCTCCCGAAGTGTCACGCGCCTTCGGCCAGGATGAATATTATGTCCGGCTGCAGCTCGACGGCAGTGTCTATCTGCCTGTCAGCGAGGGCATTACTCTCGCCGCAAGAGCAAAAGGAGCAACGATCCAGGGGACAGAGCCCTTCCGTGTCGCGCCGTCGCGGCGCCTCTACGCCGGTGGCGGCTCGTCAGTGCGTGGCTATGGCTACCAGGCGGTTGGTCCGCGCAATGACTTTGGTGAGCCGACAGGCGGGGTGTCGCTGGTAGAGATGAGCGCGGAGGCACGCATTGATACCGGCTTCTTCGACGGAGCCTTGCAACTTGTGCCGTTCTTTGACCTCGGCACTGTGTCGATCGAGAACACGCCTGACTTCCGCTTCGTCCAGTACGGAGCCGGGCTGGGGGTCCGTTACAAGACCGGTTTCGGACCGATCCGGGTTGACGTTGGCGTCCCGCTCAATCGCAACCCCATGTTCGATAGCCCGGTTGCTGTTTATGTTTCGCTTGGGCAGGCGTTCTGATGGCGGAGGAATCCGAATTCGATCCGCCTGAAGAGAGCGAAGAGCTGCTGGAAAGTCGGCGCAGGCGCTGGACCAAGCGGTTCGGCTGGTTTCTGGCATCGATAGTTGCCTCAGGATTCATCGCCTTTGCTGCGCTCAATTCGCCATTTGGCAAGCGGTTCATTGCTGATCAGATTGCTTCCTATGCGCCGGCCTCAGGCCTGAAGATCGAAGTCGGCCGGATCCGCGGGGATGTCTACCAGCAGGCCACACTGCAGGATGTGCGCCTGTCTGATCCCAAAGGTGTTTTCCTGACTATTCCTGAAGTCGAGTTGGACTGGCGCCCGCTCGGCTGGCTGACACGCGGGCTTGATGTAAGAAAGCTTGTGGCAAGGCGCGGCGAGCTGCTGCGACTACCCGAGCTATTGCCGGGCGACCCGGACGCGCCAATCCTGCCAGACTTCGACATCCGCATCGATCGGTTCGAAATATCTGACCTGACCATTGCTGAAGGCGTCGCGACGGACCGTGAAGAGATCGTCAATCTGATTGCCAGCGCCGATATCCGCGACAGATTTGCAGAGGTTGTGGTCGAGGGGCAGATCGGCGGTCAGGACCGGATCGATTTGGCATTGCTGGCCGAACCGGATGGAGAGCGGTTTGACCTCGATCTCGACTATCAGGCACCGGCAGGCGGCGTCATTGCCGGGCTGTTAGGTAGCGAGCAGGGATATTCAGCACGGGTCATCGGGGACGGGACGTGGTCTTCATGGCTCGGCCATGCCCTGATAAAGCGTGGCGACGAACGTTTCGCAGCATTCAGATTGACGAATGAGTCGGGGCAATACGGCCTACTGGGCGAGCTTTACGCGGGCGAAGGGCAGGATACTCTGATTGGACGCGCGTTGGGCCCGCGCACGGGGGTGATCCTGGCCACTGGTCTTGAAGACAGCCGGCTTGATGGCTCGTTGCAGTTGTTGGGTGCAGGGCTGAGAATGCGCGGCGAAGGTGGCCTGGACCTGGCTGACAATCGCTTCGAGGAATTTGCACTTACTGCCCAGTTGAGAGATCCGAACGTGTTTGGCAGCGCGGTTCAGCTGCGGGATGCGTCCTTGCGAGCTGAGCTGGACGGCGAATTTCGCGATTTGCGGCTGGCGCATCAGCTGACCGCATCCGAACTCTCAATCGGCGAGATTGTTGCCACCAATCTGCGTCAGCGGGGGACTGGGCGATACGACGGCGAAACCCTTGCCATTCCGCTCGACCTTGCTGTCGGGCAGATCGATACCGGGGTCGACCAGATTTCGCGCGAGCTCATAGGCGGCAAACTCTCCGGTGAGCTTCGCTATGAAAGTGGGCTGCTCCGGATTCAGCCACTCAGGGCCGATTTTGCGAGGGTAGGCGCGCGCTTGGCCCTACGCTTTGACCCTGCCCGGAGTGCTCTGCAAGTCAGTGGGCCAGTCAATGCGCGCGGAATCGACATTGCGGGCATCGGAACAGCGCGAACCGATGCTGATATCGAGTTTGCGCTTGTAGGAAGCACCCCTTGGACTTTCCGCTCCAGGCTGGATGGCAGTGTCAGCAATCTGGTGAATTCGACAGTGCGAAGCATCGCTGGCGAAACGCTGAATTTCGAAGGTACGATGTCGTCCAGCGCAGGTGCCCCACTGCGGTTTGACAATGTCGTGGTCAATTCGCCGGTAATCGACGCTTCAGGGCAGGCAAGGCTTGAAAGCGAGGGCTTCGTGCTGGATGCCGAAGGCACTCATACACGCTATGGCGAATTTGCGGTCGATCTGCGCAGTGCCGGCGAGGGCGTAGTCGCCAATGTGGGCCTCGAAGCACCATTCCCGGCCGCAGACATTCGCGATGTGCAGCTCGCGATTGCTGCTGCCGGAGAGGGGTACAGGATCGAAAGCGAGGGGCAATCCATGCTGGGCCAGTTTGTTGGCGCTTTTGATCTGCGGCTTCCCGAGAGTGAACCGGCGCAACTGGCGATTGATCGCCTGCGCGTTTGGGAGACTTCGATTACAGGCGGCGTGACATTGGAGGACGGTGGTGCGCGGGGTGCGCTATCGCTTACAGGCGGCGGGCTAGACGGTTCGATGCAGTTCGTGCCTTCGCAAGATGGCCAGCGTTTCGCGGCTGACATTTCCGCCAGCAACGCCGCGTTTGGCGGGGAAAGTGCAATCTCTGTAGGAGAGGCCGAGGTGAAGGCCAGCGGCCTGTTCGGAGAGCATGCTACCAATCTCGAAGCCGAGATCAGCGGCAGAGCCATTCGTTATGGCACGCTATCATTGGGCCGGGTCGCCGCGCGTGCCGATATCACCAATGGTACCGGTAACCTTGCGGCCTCTGTGGTGGGCAGACAGGGTGGACGCTTCAACCTCCAGCTAGACAGCAATTTTGCGCCACAGCGCATCGATGCCATCGCAAGGGGCAGCTATTCGGGGACTTCCATCTCGATGCCAAGACGGGCCGTGTTGGAACGTTCTGATGCCGGGCAATGGCAGTTGAAGCGAACCGGGATCATTCTGGGGAATGGTTCGGCGGTTCTTTCTGGCGAGTTTGGCGATGCCGGATATGCGATGGATGCCAAGCTAGCAGATGTGCCGCTGGCTCTTGCCGACCTGATCCGGGGAGAACTTGGCTTGGGCGGCTCTGTATCAGGGACGGCAGAATATTCGGCGCGGCAAGGGGCGCCGCCAACCGGAAAGGCGCGCATCAAGATATCGGGTTTGACACGGTCCGGTTTGCTGGTGGCGTCGCAACCGCTGGATGTCGCGCTGATGTCAGATTTGGGCACAGACCGGCTGACAACACAGGCGGTGTTCGAGCAGGGTAGCAGCCGGATTGGCTGGCTTGACGCGACAATCGCGGGGTTGCCTGCTGCTGGCTCATTATACGATCGGATCACCACAGGCTCGCTGGATGCATCAATGCGATATTCGGGCGCATCGGAAGCGCTCTGGCGCTTGGCAGCGCTTGATGCGTTCGATCTGTCAGGGCCGGTGCGCATCACTGCCACGGCGCGCGGTTCGCTCGCTGACCCGCAAGTTCGCGGTGATCTGGCCAGTTCTGACCTGCGGGTGCGCAGCGTCCTGTCAGGCACCGATATTGATGAAGTGAGCGTTCGGGGTGACTTCCGTGGTTCTCAGTTGAATCTGCGTCGCTTTTCCGGCCGCGCAGCGGGTGGCGGAAGCGTGACTGGTAGCGGGACGATAGACTTGGCGAATATCGGACCCGGCCGAGGCCCTCAACTCGATATTCGTGCCGCGGCCAACAGGGCTCGCCTTGTCGATGCACGCGGATTGCGCGCGACTGTGACGGGGCCATTACGGATCGTGTCTTCAGGTGTTGGCGGCACCATTGCAGGCCGCCTCGAGGTCGACGGAGCCAGCTGGCAGCTTGGCACTGCGGATGAAGATGTTGCCTTGCCTGACATCACAACGCGCGAAATCAACCTGCCATCCGAACTGGAACGATCGACAACGCGGACATCGCCGTGGCGCTACCTGATCGATGCCAGGGCGCGCAACCGGATCGATGTAGACGGGCTGGGCCTGGACAGCGAATGGCGAGGGGACATTATCATCCGCGGTACGACATCTGACCCAAGGATCGGTGGCGAGGTAAATGTAATCCGCGGCAGCTACAGCTTTGCGAGCACACGATTTGACATGACCAGGGGGCGCATCACATTTGATGAAAATGTGCCGATCGATCCGCGGCTGGACATCCTGGCTGAAACCCGCCGCAACGGGATCAGTGTGGAGGTTACCGTGCGTGGAAACGCGTTGTCGCCGGAAATCGCGTTCACATCAGACCCGGCCTTGCCTGAGGAAGAGATCCTCGCACGGCTGCTGTTTGGCGGACCGATTACAGAGCTTTCAGCGACCGATGCTCTGCAGCTGAGTGCAGCGGTTGCCAGCCTGCGCGGCGGCGGCGGGATGGATCCGATCAACCAGCTCCGCAGCCAGATCGGATTGGACCGGCTGCGCATCGTGGGCGCAGACCCGGTTCTGGGCAGGGAAACAGGCGTTGCGCTGGGCGAGAATATCGGGCGCCGTTTCTATGTAGAGCTGATCACGGATGGCAGGGAATACAGTGCAACAGAGCTGGAGTTTCGGATAACGTCCTGGCTATCGCTGCTTGCGTCTGTTTCGACCGTGGGCCGTGAAAGCATTCTGGTTGAAGCGAGACGGGACTATTGATTCCTGTATCCAACGGTGAAGTCTCGAGCAAAAGTGATCGGACCGTGGCGGCCTGATCGGAGGTGGTCGCGCTGGCAAGTTCAGTCAGGAAGGCCTTTCCTGCGCTTCATTCCAGCTGATGCAGGATGGCTTTAGCTTCAAACGATAGTCCTGCAATCCGCAATCTCTGTAATGCTTCGCTTGCCGTTGCTGTCGCGCCCCAATTGGACGATGACATCGATGACAGAAGCAGCATATTGGATGGTGTCCTGGCGCGAGAGGCCGATACCCGTCTGCATGACCATCAGAGCAAGCTGTTCCAGTGCGCCCGTAAGGCTGTTGGCGTGGATGGTCGAGAAACTGCCGGGGTGGCCGGTGTTGATTGCTCGCAGGAAGCTGACGCTTTCTGCGCCGCGCAATTCGCCCAATACGATGCGGTCAGGCCTGAGCCGCAGCGCCGCCTGGAGCAACTCATTCGCTGACACCTTGGCTTCACCAAGCTCGCCTTTGACGGCAACCAGGCCGACGCCATTGGCACCCGGCAGCTTCAGTTCCGGCGTATCTTCGACCAGCACTACGCGCTCGTGAGGCGGGATCTCCTTGAGCATCGCGTTCAGGAATGTCGTCTTGCCGGTGCTTGTGCCACCGGAAATGAGGATGGTGCGGCGCTGGCGGATTGCTTCACGCAGATAAGCGATAGGCTCGGCCTGCGGATCAGGCATCGCGGCAGTTTCGCGCTGTGTCAGCGGCCCCGCGTCATAGGCGTCAAGCGGGAGGTCCAGACGGCGATGCCGCCGGATCGCCATCGCCCAATGCTTGCGCGCAGCAGGCGGTCCGCAAAACTGCACGCGTGCGCCATCTGGCAAGGTTGCGCCAAGCAGCGGATGTTCGCGGTTGATTCCTTGATGGCTGACGCGGGCGACTTGCTCGGCCAAGCGCTGCACCAGTGCATCGGTGATTTCAGGCGTTGCGACTCGCTGCATGCCGGGGTCAGAGGCATCTTCGATCCACACTTCGCCGGGGCGATTGACGAGAATTTCCGTTACTGTGTCGCGGTCGAGCCATTGGCGAAACGGCGCGAGATAGGCTTCAAGATAGACGCTGCGTTCTCCCGCTGCGTCATCAGGCAAAGGGTGGACTTGCGCGCTCATCGGCTCACTTGCGAGAAATCGAGATCGCGCGCAGTGAACACGCGAATGGGTTCGCCCTGGCGCACGCGGATAGTCGGGCCGACCTTTCCATCCTGCTCTACCGCGGCTGCCGCGGCTGAGCTTCCGCCGCCAAGAACCACTGAAGCACCGCCTGATGCAATCGCAGTCAACCCATCCACTACCGAGAGTAGCAAGGCGGAGCCGAACCGCTGAAAGAAGTTTGAGCGCACTTCACCTTGCAGGCCAGTGGTTCCGTCAAAGCCCACGGCCGGCGATGCCAGGTTTACCGATGCACCATCGGGCCGGATCAGCCGCGTCCAGATCACATAGGCGCGCTTCTGGCCGCCTTGCAGCCCTGACTGGTACTGCCCGATCAGCCGCGATGAACGCGGCACAAGGATGCGCGTGCCATCGAAGCTGCGAACATCTTCGCTCACCACCGCGCGCACAAAGCCGGGCACATCGGTGTCGATTGCAGTCTCAAGGATCGCCGGGATCAACGTGCCTTGCGTGACTGTGGTCGAAGGATTGCTCATCGGCTGGGCTTGCGCGGGCGCGCCGCCAACTCCGCCGATCCGGCTGGCAAACTCGGCAGCAGAGCCTGCGCCCGGGCTGGTTGCAGGGGCGCTCGCTGGTACCGCTTCGCCAGCGGGCACTTCAACCGTGCTCGCCGCTGCGCTGGCATCGAACACCATCGTTGGGCTTGAATAGGGATTGATGCCGGGCGCATTGGCACTCGCCGCGCTTTCATCGATCGGTTGAGGAACCACGAACGGAATCTCTTCGATGTCCTCGCTCGCAGGCTCCAATACAACCGCCTCTTGCACAGGCGCAGGCGTGGTTACAGGATCCGCCGCAAGCGGGGGCGAGGCGTTTTCTTCGAGGCGTGCCGAATTCATCGCCCAGAAGGCGATTGCGCCAAGTCCGCCGACAATAAGGATCCCGGCCAATATGCCCAGCGTATCTGACTTGCCTTGCGCTTGCGCGACTGCAGGATATGCGGTGCGGCTAGCCAGATCGATGATCTCAGCCGATTCCTGCTCGCGTGGATCGCGCGTTTCTGCTCCATCCTTGCCTTTGCCGGGAAGCCGTGTGGCCAGTCGCATCAGTTTGCCTCCCTTGCTTGCCGCTCGGCTTGAGCCAAGGCTCGCTCCTCGCGCAGCGGGGGTGAGGGGCGAACGGGCCCTTCATTGACCAGCACCGCCGCTTCATCGCCTGAGCGCAACACGATCTCGCGTGGCACGCCCTGGACCACGATGGTTTCGCCGCGCACTGTAAAATTGACTGGCCCTTCTGTACCTTCGTGATCCTTGACGAGGATCGCCGGCACCGCGCGGTCGGATGGCCAGGCGAGGAAAGTCGCAAGGCCATCGTCATAGGCGCGTGTCGGATGCAGATTGGCATCGCCGCGTTTGGACCATTCGAAGTTTAGCGCGGCCGGATCGACCACGGCGTAGGGATCGGTTGCTGCAGCCATCTCAGCCGAATTGGCCGTCTCGCGTTGCGCCAGCTCGGGTTCATCCTCAGGCACAGGCGGCTCGGGATAGGTGAAGCTCAGCACATATACGGGTTGGTTGCGCGGGTTGGCCACCAGATCGAACAGATAAGTGCGCTTGCTGGTGACCACAGTCATATTAGTGACCGCGGTCGGCGAGAGCGGCTTTACGAACAGCAGGTTTGCGCGCTTGTTGGGGGTCACCTGCCAGCTTTGCGAATCACCGATCGCAACATTCTCGATCGTCTCGTCATCACCGAATTGTATTGTCGCCTGGACACGGACCTTGCCCGCAACCCGCACCACCTGGGTAGGGTCATAGAGCATTTCGACAAGGCGCGGATCGTCAGCCAGCGCTGGTGAGAAGGCGATTGGCGAGAGCGCGAGCGCGAGTGCAGGCATCACTGCACGGATCATCATGATTGCATCTCCGGATTGCGCGCCAATGCGCGCGATTGCAGCGGGCGAAAACGGTTGCCGATGCCGCGCGTGCGCGAATGCTTGGCGGTAGTGAGCGGCGAAGCGCTTGAGCCTTGCGTGGCGTACACGCGTGTCTCGCGGAGGCGTGAGCCGCCAGAACTGCTGCCCACATCATTGGCCGCCGCTGCAGTTGCTGCGGCTACGTCGATCCGGCGCGGTGCACCCGCCGATACAGCGGCATAGCGCGGATCAGGCTGGCGCTGAGAATTCAACGCCATGGCCTTGGCACTCTCGCCTGCCTCGGAATCGCTAGCTGGCACCGCCAGTCCGAAGACTTGCCAGCCTGCCACCATCGTGCCTGCAACTTTCAGAACCATCACCATCAGCGCGAGATGGACTGCGCCAACCAGGAAAAAGGCCATTGCTGCCTGCGGATCGATCTGGCCCGGTGCCTGACTGAGCGCGGAGAGAACCGGCACTGCCAGCTCCAGCATGATCGTGCCGCCCAGCACTGCGAACAGCGGCGTCAGAGCCAGCATGACGAGGCCCTTGAGCCAGCCGGTAAACAGGCCGCGCGTGCCGTTGAACAGCGCCATGACCACGAAGATCGGCCCAAGCGCTACCAGCAAAGCCAATGCGATCTTGGCTGTGACCAGCACACCTACTGTGCCGAGAAGCAGCATGATGGCACCTAACCACATGAGGCCAGGCGGCGAGAAAGCCTCGAAATTCTCCTGTCCCTGGCTGGCTTGCTGGACTGCAATGAAGACTACATCCAGTTTTTCGGCAAAGACACGCGTGGCTGAGCCGTCGCTGGCGATCAGGAGTGTAGCCAGATAGTCAGGAGTATCGATAAAGAGCGGCCAGATAAAGCTGCGGAAGGCTACCCAACTGGTCGAGAAGGCAAGTACGAGCCCGACAGTGATCATGCGCGGCAAGAGTCCACGGATCGAAAGGCTGGAGCGACCGAGCATCAAGCTGATCGCGAAGAACGAAACATACAGTGTCAGCAGGATAACCAGCGCGGTTTCCAACGCTCCGCCCGGTGCAAATATCTGCCCGAAAGCCGCCGCTGCGCCATCCTGCGCGATGCAATCGACGGCTTGCAAGGCTGCCGCAATACCGCCGCCCATTTCCGAAAGCGCGCTGTCGCAGATCCCGCTCATTCGGCGGCCTGCCAGATAGGCAGCTCTGCATTGCTGGCGTCGCCCGCTTCACCCGGCCAGACGCGGCCGGTGAGTGGAGGGAACCAGTCTGCCGGATCATCGCCGACTGCGGCCCGCAGCATATCCAGACGCCGGACTGAGGATTCGCGACCTGAAAGTATGGTCAGGACTTCAGGCGTACCCGACAGGTCGAGCCGCACCACAACGCTGGCATCGGGCTGGCGGACCAGGAAGCAACGCGAATGTGCCGGTAGCGAACGGATCAGCGCAAGCTCGTGCTCGGTCAGGCCAAAACCGTCGCAGTAATCCTCTGCCCGCGCGCGGCTGTTGGGCATGAATACCATCGTTGCTGTCTGCTCGACCAATGCAGCGGAAATCCGGCTATCAAGCGCATCGCGCGCGCTTTGCGTGGCAAACCCTACCAGCGCATTGCGCTTGCGCAGCGTCTTCAGCCAATCGCGGATGCGCGCCGCGAACACATCATCGTCAAGCGCCTTCCACCCTTCATCGATCAGGATCATTGTTGGCTTGCCATCGAGCCGCTCTTCGATGCGGTGGAAGAGATACATCATCACCGGCGTTCGCAGCCGCGGGTTTTCCAAGAGCGCGGTCATATCAAAGCCGAGCACGCGATTGCCCAGGTCAAGCTCGTCCCGCTCATTATCGAACAGCCAGGCGTGTTCACCGGTGTTGATCCAGGCGGAAAGGCGATCCGCCAGATCGCCGCGTTCCGGTCGCTTGGCCCCCGCCAGCAATTCCTTGAAATGCCGCAATCGCCGAAGGCTCGCGTCATTCTCGTAAGCGGCATCGACAGAGGATGCGATCATCGCCAGCTCTTCCGGCCCCTCAGCCCCGAGCAGCACACCCAGCCAGTCGCGCAGGAAAGCCCGGTTTTCCGCAGTGTCAGGCATCGCGAGAGGGTTGAACCCGGTCGGCTCGCCGGAATTGATCCGGTCATAGCGCCCGCCAATCCCGCGGATGAACAGTTCCGCCCCGCGATCCTTGTCAAACAGGATAGTGCGGGGTGAGAACTTCTGCGCTTGCGCGGCGAGGAAGTTCATCACCACTGTCTTGCCGGATCCCGATGGCCCTATGACGGAGAAATTGCCCAGGTCCCCGTGATGGAAATTGAAGAAGAAAGGGGTCGCACTGGTCGTCTGCAACAGCGTGACGGCATCGCCCCAATGATTGCCGCTAGCCTGGCCCAGTGCGAAACCATGCATCGAACCGAAGCTTGCCATATTGGCGCTGGAGATCAGAGCGCGGCGAACGACATATTGCTCATTGCCCGGAAACTGCGCCCAGAAGCCCGGTTCAAGATTGATGTCTTCGCGCACGGCGATTGCGCCGGTGTCAGCCAGCGCGGCGGCACAGGCTGCGGTTGCTTCGTCGAGCCGAGCCAGGCCGCTCTCGCGCACCAGAACGCTCAAGTGATGGTCGCCAAAGCTGACAGCCCCATTGCCCAGCGCGTCGCGCGCGCCCAGCATGTCGGCGCGTTCTGCGGCCGCCTCTTCATCGACTGAGCGCAACCGCCTGAGCGCCAGGTCGATCCGCTCTTTTGCTGTCGTGCGTTCGGCTGGTGCGTAACTTTCAGTCACCACCATCTCTACCGGTTGACGCAGCAAGCCATCGAGCAGGCCGGGCGAGGTGGCATCGGGATAATCCTTCAGCCCCAGGATCGCGGCGAACTCTGGCGCGCCCGAACCACGCAGCTCCATTGCATCAAGCCCGAAACTTGCCCTGCGATAAGGCAGCATCTGGCCGATATCGACATCGTCTGCCGGCCGGCGCACCGGTCGCATCTCGCCATTGTAGAGCGCAGAAAGCAGTTCAAGCAGTTCCGAATTGGTGCCGCCGTCTGTGCCTTCATAATCGCTCAGCACCTGCGCGCCATAGGCTTGCAATGAAGCGACAAGCCCGGTGACTGCGGCCTTGAGGGTGCGAATATCCTTGGGCTCAGCCTCGATCTCATCACCGCGCCGCTTGAACAGCCGTGCGGCCCGCTCAGCAAGCCCGGCACGGCCACGTGCAGGACGCCGGATCAGCGTGATAAACTGATCGTTGACGAACAGCGAACCGCCTGCAAGCCGCTCTTTCCAGCGTGCGTCGATATGGCGGCACAGCGGGTCATCGAAATCAGCTTCAAGCTCCACTTCGACCCGCCGCCTGATCACGTGGTGATAAAGCACGAAGCGCGAATCGAGCGCGGATCGCAGCATCACTTCGCGCGTCGCTGCATGCGCATTGAGGCTGTCCGAATCTTCCGTCTCGAACAGCAGCCCGGGCACCTGGATCGATGCCATAACCGAGCCGTCGCGCAGCAGCAGTGTGCTTTCGTCAATCAGCCGCAGATAAGGCAAGCGGTCGCCCGCGCGCGCTTCCTTTGCGGCCCAGGATGCAGGTCCCAACCACTTGCTCATCGCATACCGCCTTCAGCATCAGGGCGCATAGCTGTTGCACCCCCAGCGCTTGTAATTCTTCACCCGCGGGCATTGCGACACCTTGGTGATCCATAGATCGAAGATGCGCGGCTCACGCAGCGAGACGAAATATCCGACCGCATGTGTTACGATGGGTACGGGAATGATCCAGAAGCTCTTCAGGATCAGGAAAGCGATCGTCGTCACCATCAGATTGATGATGAAGAAGTTCATCGTCACCCCGGCAAACATCTGCGGCCGGGTCAATGCGCGGTGCACGGGATGGCGGACGAGATCGCTCATCAGCGCCTAGCCTGCCGCTGCCTGGATGCCGGCAACGATGGTGGTCGCTCCGAACAGGATGAATACGCCCACGATCACAGTCACTCCAAAGCGCCAGTTCATTCTGCCTGTCAGCATCATGAAACCAATGGCAGCAACCGCCATCACAGCCACAGTTGTCGCTACAGTGCCCAGCAGCGTTCCTTGCAGCCATGCGAGCGCCGCTACAATCGGGCCAGAGCCTTGCGGATCGGCGGCCTGCTGCGCCAGCGCTGCACTTGGCGAAAGCAATAATGCCAAGGCGGGCAGGCGGGAAATCAAACGCATTTATTCTTCATCCTTGCGACTATGAGTGTTGAGCCGCCCCATGATGGCCGCGACATAGTTTTGTGTTTCGCGAATTTGCGGGATGCCGTTTGCGCGCGCGACACGTGCCGGGCCGGCGTTGTAAGCGGCCAGAGCCTTCTCCAGATCGCCTTCAAACCGGTCGAGTTGTTCGCGCAGATAGCGCGCGCCGCCCTCAAGATTGGCAAAGGGGTTGTCCGGATCGACGCCGAGTTCGCGCGCAGTACCCGGCATCAA
>JASBTD010000040.1 GCA_030148605.1 Erythrobacter sp. | reverse complement strand
AAAACGAATACCGTCATAGCCGACAAACGCTGCAGGTTCCTGCACACCAATCTCAAAATTTGGAATCCCGTACTGTGCACGATAGGTTCTCTCCAACAATATCGGGATATCTGGTAGAAGCATGGAAGCTTCAACCTTAGGCAATGGCGCACGTTTTTTGTCGCGCTCCTTTATAATGGGCTCTTCAACCGGGACTGCACCATAGAATGCGATGCGATTCAGCTGGTGACCATCAACGCTCCAAACTTCTTGATATTTCCCCTCCTTTTGTTGAAGTCTATTCCACTGCTGCCCAGACACCGCCATGTAGGTGCTTCGTGCAACTTTTCTTGGTTCACCCGGCTCGACAATTTTGTGTGCAAAGGCTGGAGAACTTAGAAGTGACGCTGCACCAATCAGAATAAGTATCCTACCCCTCATTTCAGTTGCCTCCCCTTGGAACATACATTCGAATAAGCGCCGCATCTGGCGCATCTGGATTTTGTGCTAAGTAACGCTTCAAGTATTCGGCACCCTCACTTCGTCGCCCACTCTTCACCAGACTCAAGCCTAATCCTCGCAACGCTTCCGGGGTCTCATGCCCTTGATCGATTACATCTAAGTAAAGCGTAGTCGCGGTTATGAGGTCTCGTGGCTTTCCTCGCGTCGCGAACAGTTCGGCGCGCGCAAGAAGCAGTTCAGGTATCCAACCGGTGACACCGGCGATACCGGCCAAAAGATACTCTGTCCCGCCGAAATCATTCAGGCGCACTTGATCAGCTAATAGCTTAGGAAGCCATGGCCGAATTGTATCGAAATAGGCAATTTGCTCAGCATTGCCCCGGTCTCCATACTCCATCGACTGCTCTAGGAGATAGTCTGCGCGGTCTAGACTGGTCGGATGGGTGTCAAAGAAACCTGCACGATAGCGGTCTCGACGTTTTAGCTTTCTTCCTGCTGCGCGAGCATCGGCTTCTTCCATTAGAAACTGCCAGACTTCCGACGAAGCTCGACTTGGATAGGGGCTTTGCGCAAGGTATCGCAAAGCAAGAAGGTCAGCTTCTCGTTCCATGCCTCGGCTAAATCTGAAGATCGAGCCGAGCAGCGAGATTTGCGAGTTTCGGGTATCAACTACAGCCGCGTTACCCAACACCACTGTCCAAGCCAGCGCATCTGAAGCCGACCGGCGATTCTTGTGGCCCTCAAGCCCGTGCCTTAACTCGAAGTGCGCAAACTCGTGGGCCAAAACGGAGGCCAAGTTTGCCTCACTTCTCATGCGCAAAAGGAGCCCTGACCAAATAGCCATCGCTCCGTTTGGCATCATGCTAGCATTGAAAGCTGGGATATTTAGGACGTAGATACGAACACCATCACACCGGTCAGCCCCTACGGTATCGCAAAGAACGCGCCGAACAAAAGCGTTTAGAGCCTCATCATCAATCCTATGCTCCGAGCGCTTATAGAGTAGCTCAAGCTCATCAGCCTGACTCCAAAGGCCCCTCTCATCAACGCTGGTCGGTTCATACGCAGGTGCATATGGAGGCAATGGTTCGGGTTCGTCAGCACTTGCGGGGAAAGTGCCTAAAGCTGCCAAGAAAGCTACGAGGAACTTCGGTTTCATGGATCAACCCTCATTATCGCTCGATCCAGGAAACCCTTCTAAGAGCTGACGTACCCTTTTCTCCGCACCATCAGCCTCTCGCACATCGCCACCCATAGCGAGGTCTGCATTAAGCCACACAAGGTCGCCTGTCTTTATGTCCACCAAACCCGCCATTCCGATGTGCTCACCGGACTTAACTGCAGTTCCGAAGCCCACAACAGCGCCGAGTATCCCAGCCACTTGCAAGAGCTTACGACCGGTGGAACCATAAGCGTCCCTAGTTCGAATAAGCAGTACGTAATCGTAACCTTGCAAGGCCTCTATATCCGCAAGTCCTGGGCCGACCGTCCATTCGAAGGCATCTGATTGCTTTTTTGTAGGCAATCGATTTCCTGCAAAGAATTGATACTCAATCACGGAACTTGCTACTGCGCCAAAGAGTGCATGGTATTCGAGTAGCTCTTCGGCTTGGGGAACGCTCTCCAAATCAAGTCGGACTATCTCGTTCCCCAACGCCTCTTGTTGCCGTGCCAGTTCTGCTTCGAGATTTTCTTTCGCTTGGTCTGTCCAATCAGCGTTGTGCTCGAACATACCGCCGGTCGATTGCGAACCGACCCGAACACTTGGTTCTAATAAGGCAATTCGAACCGACCCTGGTTCTAATTGGAAACCTTCTTTGTTTCCTGTCTTCTCCTGAGCGCCTGCGCCAGCCGCTGCGAAAAGAAGGCTATATGAAAATAGTATCGTCCAAAGAAGCTTTACTGTGCGCATACTGGCCCTCCCCTGGCAGATTTTATGAACTAAAGTATCCTCTTTATGCAAGACACTTTTATTGGCCCAAAGGGATTAGCTCCCAATCGGCTTCGCGCGCGCGGGAGAAAAACTGGTTTAGGAATAACGTGGGAATGGAGCGGCGGTGTCCCGCATGGTGATTTCAGCGATTAGACTCGCCCCCCACCAATCTTGCGGGAGTGGATAAAAGGCGGAATCTTGGTTTCAGAAGCGTCGGCTGAACCAACGTCGGCGGCGATCGTACGGAAACAAGACCTTGACTGATCCAATGCAAAAATGGCGAAGTGTGTCGCATAACGAGGGGGAGCGGCCATGAACTCTGTTGAAACAAAGCATGTCAAAGCCTTCAAAGCCGAGAAACTGAGACCAGAAGAGATAATTCAGTCGTATCTGGAAGGCTGGATTGGCGATATGTTCGGCACCAGGGACAAAAAACAGCACAACGGCATGTTCATTCTTACAAACGAACGCGCCTGCTTCTACCGGAAGGGTGTCCTCGGTGAAGTATTCGAGACAATTCCAATCTCCAACATTACCTCGATCGAGACACTTTCGAACTTGGGCCACAGGACTCTTCGTCTTCACACCTCTAACGACGAGATGTCTTTCAAGACCTTCGAGACGAAAGAGCTCTTTGATCAGACACACGCCGCTATCGAAGAACTTCGCCAGCGGCCCTCCCCTTTGAGCCAGGAAACAAAGCCTTGCCCAGATTGTGCGGAATCGGTGAAAGTTGCCGCGAGGAAATGCCGATTTTGCGGTTATGAGTTTGGAGAAGAAAGTGTTCCAGTAGAGGTCAAAGCGGAAACAGCGAAGACCGATACTACGACAAGCGAGGCGTATGTGTCTCTTGAACAGATAGAGAAGCCTGAACAGCTAAGCTCTGCACCGCAGAGCGATCAAGATGACGGAAAAGAGAAGCAGAAGAAGTTCATCGGAATTGGGTGCTTGGCTTTTGTCGGCTTAGGAATCCTATTTACTGCAGTAGGGTCGGGCGATGGAGATGGAAATGGGGCTGCTTCGCAACGCTCGAAGCCAGCAGCAGAAACGATGGCCAATGCCGCAGAGTCCCCGGAAGAGAAAAAAGCGAGAGAGCTAAAGGAATATGCCGATCAATTAGAACGAGAGATAGAGTCAATGCAGGATGGCAATCGCATGACTGACATGCCTGACAATATGTCGCAAATATCAGCCCAGATTGTCCTCATGAGCGTGCGCGCCATTTTATACAAGGACCGCCCTCGGCACGAAAGCGAAGACGTTAAAAAATTGGAACGCGAATTTATTCGCTTATCAACACAATACCAAAGGGACGCCTTCCCCAAGCTGAGAAAAGCATATGCTGACGAACTGGATAAAATCGGTTGGGAGTCAGACATTGATGTTGCTGCTATCGGGTCGGGAAATCGCATTTTGAGGTTCACCGCGGGAGCCTTCGCGGCAAATAGGAATATCAAGACCGCGCATGATGCTTTAAAAGATATGCCATCTATGCTGCGATTTAGAGAGGTTCGATACGAATGGTATCGAGGCTCTAGTTGGCAAGGCTACGACTACGATACAGCTCTCGCGGATGGAGATTGGGCACATCTTGGAAGCTATGGCTGGATAAAGTTCGACTGAGCTCTATGTACCTGCTTTGTTATCTTGCGGTCGAGAAGCAAGGTGCCTTCTGCCCAAATTCTGCGTCCAGCCGCAACGCTTGCCAATAATCTCGCCACTAGGTTTCAAACGGTCCAATCCAAGCTCAACGGCCACCGTCGGGCCGCTGCCTTTGACCAGATAATTGCCCAATGCCTCCTGATTTGCCCTGTATTTACAGGTGTTGGACTCCGCGCATCGCAGGCTGCCGCCGATCGATCGTATCCGGCTATTGCCAGCCACATACCGGCCACCAGCCGCTTTGATCCATTTGCGCGTTCCGTGACCGAGATTCCAGTCGGCTGGTAGATACATCGCGATATGGACATGCGCCCCATTGCGTTGGCCAACCTCACGCACCCATACCGCTGCAAAGTTTCCCTCGCGCGCACGCGCGTATCGCTTCACGATTGAAAGCAATTTACCGACGAAAGCCGCACCATCGCTGTCGGGTATTCCAGCCAATTGATAGTCAACCGTCCAATGGCGATTGAGCGGCATGCCAGCAAGCTCAGCGACAGCCATTGCTTTCAGAATGCCTTCTGCCTGGTGCTGAGATAGCGCCGTGCTTACGCGGTCTTTCCTGTTGCGTGCGCCGCCCCATGTTTTCTTCCCGCGTGGCTTTCGGCTGGAGCGCTTTTCATCGGTCTGTGCGCTTTCCCTCTCGCGCGCGTGTGGAATGCGAAAAGAGGGTCCGTCGCGCTGGGATGGGCCATAACTCTTTAATTGCATGTCGCGTGCCAATCGGGCGCGCAGTGGCTGTTTTCCGACTGTATTAACAGCCAGCCATCGAGCTACCCTGTCGAAGTTTCAAGTTTGGATTGGGTGGGCGGGGATCGACCGGCTGGATCGACCCCCAAAACCCGCTTTTCTGCCGCTTTTAAACGGGCAAGTCGGCTGCGTAGGCCGCCAACGCCTTGGCAAGGTCGCCAACCATTTCCGGCGGTATCGTCACCCCTTGCTTGGTTGGCTTGCTACCGCCATCAGCCCAGAAGCGTAGCTCAAAGAACCGCGCCCCCTTATATTCCCGTTCTCCAGCAAGGATGACACCTTGGCGTTTGGGATACTGCCAGATTGGTGGGCCTGTGAAGCCATTATCCGGCATCGCTGCCTCCGCTTGATATTTTTTGATTTTTTATCAAGCGCCGCTGACGGTGTTGTTTCGGTGTATTATCACCGAATAGCTTCACCGCGAGACGATACCGTGCGTGGCGATATGGCCCTTCAAGCTCAGTCGATATGGCAAGCCCATCCTGTCGCATTGCGTGAATAGTTCCGCCTAGCCGAGTGTGCCAGGGATAGCAGTCGTGCTGCGTCACCCCTTCGCCACGTTCGACCAGCATATCGAGCACGCGCGCCCGTTTGCCAGTGTAGCGCCAAATGCGGCCATCTGAGTCACGATAGGCGGTTTTGGCGGAATCGGCCCGCCAATTGCCGTTAGCGGCGCTCACAGAGCATTCTCAGGCGCTTCAGCCGTGCTGGACGATTGGCGCACATGGCAATCAATCGCGTCTAGGTGATCAATCGCAGCTTCAATCACAGCCTCGAACATCGTGCGCGGCAATGCGAGCCATTGTTCGTTTGGGTTGCCATGCTGATAGTGTTCGGAGTAAAGAAAGACTGCATTGCTGAGGAAAGCGATGTTTTGGGGTTCGGGCGTGCCACCGCCCGGCCCCTTTATCTTTTCCGTCGTGTCAGACCGCATCATTTGCGCCTCCATCAACTACAGGTAAATTTGCCGCCCAGGCTTGGGCATCCTCGACAGCAATGCGCGTGGCCGATCCAAACTTTCGCAGCTTGAGGCGGCCAGCGGCGGCTTCACGGTAAAGGGAAGTTTTTCCGATGCGGTAGCGCTCACAAAAGTCGCCGACCGTCATCAATTTCGAAGGGGCTTGTTGCATTGCCCTATCTCCTGCCCGGAAGTTCAGCGCCGGGCGCGCACCGCAGCACGTGCCTTGGTGTCCGTAAAAGTGCCTTGGGCAATGTCTCAATAAAGTGGGTGTTTTGAATTTAGCAGTTCGGCGGCAAACTCAGCGTAACCTTGCAGATTTTTCCTCCAGTCTGAATTGCTTGATGCATGTTCAAAACAACGGTCGATTATCTTGAAGTCGCCTCGGTCATATCGATAACGATTGCCCCATGCAGACCGCAGTTCAGTCCAATTCGCTTTAACGCCAGCTCTCCTCAAGGCTTCAACCCCGACCTCGAGACGCTGCCGCTGTGTTTCCTCTTTTGATCCACCGAGCGCATAGGCAGCAACGCAGCCAAGCAAACGCCTTCGCATGGCCTCCGCTTTGTTCAGCTTTGGTCTGCCTTTCGCTTTAACCTTGGTGAATAAAGGATTGTCAGTTCCGTCAGCCGAGTCTGCGAAGGCTCCAGCGACCATGCCCAGCATGATTTTAAACTGAAGCGGAACCTCTTCTTTCAAGATATCCGGATTCTCGTGGATCGAGCGAAATACATCGCGCCACTTTTCGCGCCAATTCTGATCGTCATCCATAAAGCTATCTAGGGCATCAAAAGTGCGCTCGAAAAATTCTTCACTTGTCACTAGGCTATCCTCACGACGCTCGGAGAAATTCCGTCAGAGTAAGCGCCCCAAGCGGCCATTAATTCCCTCCGCTTTTCCAGCATCGAACCGCGCTGATACGCTGCGACGGTCTTGTCATTGATGACATGGGCTAGTGCTGCTTCGGCCAGTTCGGCTGGCCAACTAGTTTGTTCCGCCACCCAATCGCGAAACGTGCTGCGGAAGCCATGGGCGGTTACGTTCAGCCCCATGTCGCGTAGGGCCTTGGTCAATGTCATGTCGGACAATGGTTTGCCGCGTTTCTGGCCGGGAAAAACCAGTTTGGTGTATTCGCGCCGATGCGCCTTCATCTTCTCAAACAGTGCCACTGCTTGAGGCGAAAGTGGCACGACATGCTCACGACCTGCTTTCATACGCTCGGCTGGAACGGTCCAAGTCGCCGCATCCAAATCCAATTCATCCCAAGTCATTAGGCGAACCTCTCCCGACCGCGCCGCTGTGAGGATAACAGCCTCAAGCGCCAAGCGACCCATGCTCTCTCCTTGCCGTAACCTTCCCATAAATTCGGGAAGCTGGACATAGGGCAGCGCGGGATGATGCTTCACCTTGGCGCGTTGCTTCGGAAGCGCCTTGTCAATGACAGGCAGGGCCAGCGATGAATCGCGATAGCCCTTGGCAACCGCCCAATCGATCACCGTATTGATACGCTGCCGTAACCGCCGCGCGGTCTCAGGTTTCTCCAGCCATATGGCCGCCAGGCAGTCACGAACCGCCGCTGCGTCAACGTCAGCCACCGAACGATTGCCGAATGCAGGGATGGCATAGGTCTCGAGCGTGTTGATCCATTGTGCAGAGTGCTTCGCATTCTTCCAGCTTGGTGCATTTTCAGCGTGCACCGACTTGGCCGCTTCAGCGAATGTAGGAATGCCAGCCGCCTTTGCGCGCTCTGCAACCGGATCGATGCCTTGTTCAATCTGTTCACGAACTTTCGCAGCCCTATCTCGCGCGAGCTTGAGCGAGACCTTCTTGGCGCTACCCAAGCCAATGTCGCGCCGCCGCCCGTCCTTCTGGACTCGCACCATCCAGCTTTTACCGCCACGCTTGCCGATAAGCAGGAACAGGCCATCCCCATCGCCATAGCGCCCCGGCTCTTTGGCAGCCTTGACCGACGTAGCTGTGAGCTTCCCCATATCCTTACCGCAACCTTGCCCTTATCCCACATTTTTTCCCACATGATAACGCGGTTGCGCAGGAACGGCAAGGTTTGGCTGGGGTCAGAATACCATCTAATTCCCTCTATCTTAGAGGGGTTTCGCGGTTGAGCAGGAACTGTGAGGAAAAGGTAGGTGGCGGAGACGGAGGGATTCGAACCCTCGATACCCGTAGTAGGTATGGTTCCTTAGCAGGGAACTGGTTTCAGCCACTCACCCACGTCTCCGCACGACGCATGCTTTCGATGGCTGCGAAACGCGCGCTATAATGATGCGAGGGTTAGGCATCAACCCAAACTGCGAAAAAAGCGTGCCTGCCTGAATTTCAGCGCTTCCGACTCGACTCACCGCATTTTCGATTCGGTTCACCGCCGCGCAATTGTCGGCACGCGATCATGCGATTCTGATAGGCATTGCAGGGGTCCGGTTTCGGACCGGGAACAGAGCATGATGAAAAAATTCACAGACCATTTCAAAGCAACGGCTCTCGCATTGGCGGGGGCGATGGCGATTGTGGCCAGCCCGGCCTTGGCGCAGGAGCTGGAAGCGATTGACCCCGATGTCGCTTATGATTCGAGCGCGGATGCAGCAATCGATGGTGATCTGGCGGGTGAGCAAGCCGCGGAATCGACGCAGCAGCCGGTCGCCACTGATCAAACCGGCAATGAAACGATCGCGTTTGGTTCTGCCGCGCCGCAACAACAGCAAGCCACAAGCGAAGAGCTTCCCGCAGCTGAGGTGGCTCAAAGCGAGACGAGTTCTGCGGCGGCTGATGCCAGCAGCACAGAAGCTGCGGCGGCCAGCCAAGGCAGCGAGACCACTTACGGGCAAGATGACCTGATCGGCGCTGCAGAAGGCGTCTTCGGCAAAGGCGCTGAGGGGCTTGCTGGTATGATCGAAGGCTTGCTGCGCGACCAAGGTGAACCCAATGGCTACATCACGGGACGTGAAGGCGGCGGAGCGATCGGTATCGGCGTGCGTTACGGTTCAGGCACGCTCCACCACAAGGTTGAGGGCAACCGCCCGGTCTATTGGACAGGCCCCTCGATCGGCTTCGATGCGGGTGCAAATGCGGGCAAGACCTTTGTTCTGGTCTACAATCTTTACGATACGGAAGACCTCTACAAGCGTTTCCCGGCTGGTGAAGGCCAAGCCTATTTTGTCGGCGGCATGCATGCGAGCTACATGCGTCGCGGTGATATCGTGCTGATCCCGATCCGGGTCGGGGCTGGCCTCAGGCTTGGAGTCAACGCCGGCTATATGAAATTCTCGAAGAAGCAACGCTGGCTGCCCTTCTGAACTGATCCCACCTGAGGGTCGCAAGGGGCCGCAACGGGAATTCCCTGTTGCGGCCTTTTGCATCTCGTTGCATGGCGCTGCGCATGCTCGAACGACTCACACCCCAAGCTCCAGACGCGCTGCTTGCGCTCATCAAAATGCATGCCGCAGATCCGCGCCCTGACAAGATCGACCTGGGTGTTGGCGTTTATCGCACAGGGCAGGGCGACACCCCTGTTTTCAGCGCGATCAAGAAGGCCGAGGCGCGGCTGGTCGAAGAGCAGGACAGCAAGAGCTATCTTGGCCCGGAAGGCGACATGGGCTTCGTCAATGCTCTGATGCCGTATATCTTCGGCGCGGATGCGACGATGGGCGGGCGCATTACCGGCATGCAGACCCCTGGCGGCACCGGTGCAGTGCGCTTGGCAGTCGCGCTGGCGCAAAGGGCTGGTGTGCAAAAGCTTCATCTCGGCAAGCCAAGCTGGCCCAACCACGCACAGATCCTCAACGACATCGCGCTGGAAACAGTATGGTTTGATCATGCGTGTGAGGATGGCACTGCCAATCTTGAAGCTGTGCTGGAAGTGATTTCATCTGCCGGGCCCAATGAAGCGGTCTTGCTCCACGGCGCGTGCCATAACCCGACCGGGATCGATTATTCGAACGATGCGTGGGACGCGATTGCGGATGCTTTTGCGGAAAGCGGTGCCTTTCCGATCATCGATCTCGCCTATCAGGGGTTGGGCCATGGCATGGAAGAAGATGCCTATGGCATGCGCCGCGTGCTGGGCGCAGTGCCGGAAGCATTTGTCGCCTATAGCTGCGACAAGAATTTCGGTGTCTATCGCGATCGCGTTGGTGCGTTCTATGCGATGACGCGCGAGCCGAGCGATCTCGATACGGTTTTCTCTAACGCGAACGCACTTGCGCGGGCGAGTTGGTCAATGCCGCCAGACCACGGTGCCGCAGCGATCCGCATCATTCTGCGCGATTCCGAGCTCACGGACATCTGGCTCGACGAGCTGACTCAAATGCGCGAGCGGATGCGGCAGGTTCGCAGCGTTCTGGGCGATGCCGGGATGAGCGGCGGGGTGGACCTGTCGCCATTGGCGCATCAGAACGGGTTGTTCTCGACACTTCCGGTGACGCCTGAGCAGGTCAAGCAACTGCGCGAAGAGCATGGCATCTACATGGCCGGTTCCGGGCGGATCAATATCGCCGGGCTTACCATGGGCAATATCGAGAAGTTCATTAACGCGGTTGCAGCAGTGACCGGCTAGATCAAGCCTGGCCTAACTCGCGCAACAGCTGCGTGAACCACGGCGTTGATATGTTGAACGGCTTGCCGCCTTTGATCCGTTCGAATTCGATCGCGCGCAGCTCATCGCCGCGTTCTTCATCGTGTCCGATCACACCGGCTTCGCCGCGCAGCGCGGCATCAACCGCATGCTCAGTGCAAGCCTTGATCAGCTCGCGATCCGTCGCATTGGCAGGTGCCGAACGCGAGAAATACCCGCTTTTCTGAACAAGCACCTTTTCTGCGCCGATCTCTTCAGCAAAACGCTCGCCAAACCATTGGCCCGGATTGATCTTGTCCAGCTTGACGTGGCCGAAGGGATCGCGCGGGACCTCTTCACCTGCCGCTTCCATCGCGGCGACGATCTCGTTTACGCCTGCGCCTTCGGAGATGAACAGGTTCACGCCGTCATGCGCGTCCATTGTCGCGCGCAAGCGCTCAGCTTCGGCGTTGAGATCAAAGGCGCGCTCAGGCACGTAGACGCCGTGGACATCCCAGCGCGCCGCAGCATTTTCCGGCCACTCGGCAAAGGGCGCGCTCTTGACCCAGCGGTGGTGCGCGTCTGCCGTTGCCGCAGCCAGCCAGCCGCAATGGCGGCCCATCACTTCATGCACAATCAGCATGCGCGGATTGGCAGAATGTTCAGCGATGATGTTGCGCGCATAGACCGCGCCTTGCTCTGCCGCTGTCCAAGCGCCCAATGACTGGCGGATAGGGATCACATCATTGTCGATCGTCTTGGGCAGGCCGACGACGGTCAGAGAGTAGCCGTTGCGGTTGAGGAAAGCCGCAAGGTCGGCAGCGGCGGTATTGGTGTCATCGCCGCCGATAGTGTGCAGCACATCAACGCCGTCGCGGCTCAATTGCTCGGCTGCGACTTGCAGGGGATTCTCGCCCGGCTTCACCAGCCCGCGCTTGACGCAATCCTCAACATTGGTGAGCTTTACCCGGCTGTTGCCGATCGGGCTTCCTCCAAAGGCATGCAACCGCCCGGCGGTTTCACGCACCTTTTCGGTCACTTCGACGTATTCGCCGGTCAGCAATCCGGCGTAGCCGTTGCGATAGGCGACGATGCGCAGGTCCGGCGCGACTTCGGTGTAACGTTCGATCAGCCCGCCAACAGCAGACGACAGGCACGGCGCAAGGCCGCCGGCGGTAAGCATTGCAATGGTTTTAATTGCCATGCTGCTCTTGTGCCAATGCGCTGGGGTCTCGACCAGTCGAATCTTCGCTAATTCGTATGCGAGCCTGACATCGCTTGCTGTGGTGCGCAGCCGATATTCTTTGTCAGTGCATCAGCAAAGTGGTAAACCCTCGCGCAGGGCCGCGTTTAAGATCAGTGCGCCTAGAATATTGCCATGGACGCTGATCGATTAAACGGGAGAGTAAATCCGTGAAAAATCTAGCTATCGGGGCCGCATGTGCCTCTGCATTGGTGTTTGCCAGCGGGGCAGCTGCGCAAAGCTTCACCTATGATGTGGTTTGGGAACCAGTCCAGAATGTTGGCGGCATGACCGGACCTGACGGATCGCAGGTTGCCGGCGGCGGAACTGTAAAGGGCACATATGTGACCACCTTTGATGACGGGACCCAGGTCAACGGGACTGTTCGCTGCGTGGGCATGCGTCAGCCTCCTAACAGCCTGTTTCCGATCCATCTGGCTTGCACGACCAATGATCAGCAAGGAACGACTTCGCTGATCTACGGCTGCAACTTCCTTGGCAAGCCGGGCCCGGAAACTCCGCTCGGCTGTGTCGGCGGTATCGAAGGCAAGGATGGTGATGATGCCGGAATGCGAGGCGCGCTGACCATGCACTGGTATTCTGAATCAGGCGCGCGCGGAACTGGTCAGTGGTACGCCACTGAATAGTTTGACCATATCGTCTATTGGATCGACTATTGGCCGGTCGCGCGCCTTTGGCTCGCGGCCGGTCTTTATATCTCTGTCAGCTAGCCAGAGCCTGCATGCGCTTGAGATAGCGCGCGAGGACATCGATCTCGAGATTAACCTTGTCGCCCGGCTTTAGCGCGCCCAGCGTTGTCACTTCGCCAGTGTGCGGGATGATGTTGAGCATGAAGGTGCACGAACCATCATCTTCATCACGCAGATCATTGACTGTCAGCGAAACACCCTGAACCGTGATCGATCCCTTGGGGGCGATGAACGGCGCAAGATCTGACGGCGCGCGGATATCGACCCGCCAGCTGTCGCCTTCGCGTTCGGCACGGGCTACTTCGCCGACTGCATCGACATGACCGGTCACAATGTGGCCGCCCAGTTCATCGCCCATGCGCAGGCTAGGCTCGATATTCAGGCGAGCACCCTCTTCCCACATGCCAGGAACCGTGCGTGACGTGGTTTCGCCTGAGACATCGACATCAAACCACGCATCACCTGAGGTTCCGCCGCGGTCAACCACAGTCAGGCATACACCCGAACAGGCGATTGAAGCGCCAATATCGATCCGCTTCGGATCAAGCGGCGCTGCGATGCGCAAGCGCAAGTCACCGCGCTGGTCAGCCTGAGTGATTGTGCCGATTGCCGTAACGATACCGGTGAACATGCTTTCTCCTATTCGTTGACGCGGCTGTAGGCGGCGAATGTGTCGCTGCCAAGCTGGCACTGCTCAATCAATTTCCATTGCCCGCCTGACTTCAAATTCCGTGGTCGGATTGAAGCAGGCGCAGCAATGCCTTCACCAATGGAAGCGGGCGCGGTGTAGATGTGGAGTTCATCAACCATGCCTGCATCAAGGAAAGCCTGCGCTGTAGCTGCGCCGCCTTCGACATAGAGATATTGCACGTCCTTGAGCTCGCAGATGGCATCTGGCGCGGGCAGGGCTTGCGCGCCTCGCGGGGCAATTCCGCGTGTCAGCACGAAGCGGTCGGGTGAGCGGTTTTCGATGCCGTGTAGCCGCACATCGAGGCGCGGATTGTCGGCTTCCCAAGTACCCCTACCGACAAGGATTGCATCCTGCCTCGCTCGGCGGGAATGAACATGCGCGCGCGCCGCTTGCCCGGTAATCCACTGCTCCCCTCCCGGCGGGCGGGCAATAAAGCCATCCTGCGACATCGCCAGCTTAAGGGTGACATGTGGGCGGCCCAGGGTTTCGCGCGAGATGAAACCGGAAAGGCTGGCCTTCGCAGGGGTGCAATCAAGCACGGACACCTCGATGCCTGCGGCTTCGAGCTGCGCGATGCCCTTGCCCGATGTGCGGGGATCGGGGTCGATGATGCCGATCACTACGCGGGCAGGATTTGCGGCGGCCAGGATATCCGCGCAGGCAGGCCCACGATCAGAGACATGTGCGCATGGCTCAAGCGTGACATATATCGTGGTGCCGGATGCGTTGTTGTCAATCAGTTGAGCGAGTGCATGGGCCTCTGCATGAGGACGACCGCCAGCTTGCGTCCATCCGCGCGCAAGCACGATATTGTCGCGCACGATCAAGCAACCCACTGTCGGGTTTGGCCGGCTCAGTGGCCTTGCGCGGGAAGCCAGCCTGGCTGCCGCTGCCATCCATCGCGCGTCGCCATTCAATGGAATCTAGTCCGAACCGCGCACGGCCGCATCGGCTGCGCCGGGAACCACGCGATTGTTCAGCACTTCTTCGCGGTAAGCTTGGGCTTCTGCTTCCTCGCGCGCACGATCAGCTTCGGCTTGCTCTTCCATCGCGTCCACATCCATCCCGCTGGCGCGACCAAGAGCACGATAAAGCTCGCGTTTGCGCGCTTCGATTTCCTCAAGCTGCGCGCGGATTTCGTCTTGCCGCTCCTGATTCTCGATATTCGAAGCCAGGATTTCTTCGTCGCTGCGATCGCTATCCAGCGTGGTGATGTAGGTTATATTTGGCCGTTCAAGCGGGCCGACAACTTCTTCCGAAGTGGCCCATGCGATGATCAATGCAATGGGAATGCAGGAGGCCGCAACAATCAACCAGCGATAGGGCTGGGGGCGCGTGAAATACTCCCAGAAATCAGCAAGTCCGGGGCCGGGATTGAATCGTCTTAGCGAGCGCATGGATGGCAATATAGGTTGTAGTAGCCAGCGATGCCAATGGTGAACCGTAATGTACCGCCGTGTAGAGCCGCGGTGCGCTTAGCCGAACGCTGCGTAGAGCCCGCGGCCATGCTCTTTCAGCCAGCGATCGGCCCGCTTGATGTCGCCTTCGTAGATCTCGCCAAGCATCGCGTGAAATGCCGGACTGTGATCGAAATGAACCAGATGCGTCACTTCATGTGCGACAACTGAGCGGCGCACGAAGTCAGGTGCCTGGATCAGCCTCCAGTTGAGCCGGATGCGCTTCCTGTCAGAACAGCTTCCCCAGCGCCGCTGGGCACGAGACAACGCGACAGGCACAGGTTCCAGTTCGGCCGCAGCGCAATAATGCAGCGCGTCCGCTTCAAACAGCGTCAGCGCCTCACGCTCAAGCCATCGGGCAAGCCGCCGCTCCAGCGCCTCGCGCGGGCCACCGAGCAATACTGCATCGCCTCTGCGCAATGGCCTGCGCGGAGCATCTTCAGCCCATTCGATGCGGACTTGTTGCCCGCGAATGGCAATCGTCCCGCCCGGCTCCGGCGCACGCCGCTCTGGCAGTTTTGCGTGCTGCGCTGCCAGCCAGTCGTGGCGGGCATGGGCAAAGGCAATCGCTTCGCGGCTGCGCGCCCATTGTGGCAATGTGATCTGGACCGCGCTGCCATCAGGCGCCATGCGCAGGGTCAGTCGCCGTGCGCGGGCATGGCGTTTGAGCACGATGGGAAGCGTGCTCCCGTTGAGTTCGATCTCGGGCTCGATCATCTCCTTGCGAAGCCAATCGATCATGGGGTTTCCCATTCGACGATGTGATGCTCCAGCGGCCCTGCCTTGGTCTCGCTCACCACCCGGCCGGCAACCGATACACCCGCCCGTTTGACCGCTTCCGCATCGCCGGAAATCAGATAATGCCAATCGGGCAGAGGCTCGCCATCCGCGCGCAGGCGATAAGCGCAAGTCCTGGGCAGCCAGGCAACGTCATGCACGATCTTGAGTGTCAGCCGCAGGCAGTCAGGCACGAAGGCCTTGCGATTGCGATAGTCGGTGCAGCGCGCATTCCGGGTATCAAGCAGTTTGCACGCGACATTGGTGTCGCTGATTTCTCCGGTGTCTGCGTCTTCAATTTTGTGGAGGCAGCAACGCCCGCATCCATCGCATAGGGCCTCCCATTCTGCCCGGCTCAGATCGCCGAGCTGAAGCTCCCAGAAGCGGTCCCTCAACTCACCCATTTCGCCAGTTCGGCTGCAACCGCCTCTGCGTCCTGGTCTGTCGGAAGCGTCGCCAGCGGCTCCCCATCCGGCCCGAACAGGTAAACAATGGCGGAGTGATCGACCAGATAGCCGCCGCCCGGAGTGGTCTCGCCGCGCGAGTAGAAAACACGGAATGCATCTGCGGCGGCTTTGACCTGTTCAGCCGTTCCCGTGAGCCCGACCAGGCGCGGGTGGAAGTTGGCAATGAATTCACCCACCACCTCGGGTGTGTCGCGCTCAGGATCGACTGAAATGAAGATCGGCTGCACCTGAGCGCCCAATTCAGGTTTGGCGCGTTCAAATTGCGCCAACCCTTGCGAAAGGCGCTGCACATCTGTCGGGCAAATGTCAGGGCAATAGGTGAATCCGAAATAGACAATGCGGTATTGCCCGGCGAAATCTTCCCAGCGCGTGGTTTCGCCGGTCGAGCTGGTTAGCTCGAACTCGCCGCCGATGCTGGCACCTGCCAAGGGCGGCTCCAGCGGCTCGGCAGGAGCTTTGTCGCACGCGCTCAGTGTCAGCGCGATGGCGGCAAATGGAACCCAGCGGGCAATTTGGAATTTCTCAAGCATGGTGTCTCGGTTCATGGTCTGCTAACCGGCAATCGTGAACAGCCTCGCATGTAGGTAGTGACAGGATTTTTGAAAGGATAACAGCGTGACGCAGGCCGTTATGCGCAAGATTGCACTGATTGTCGCATTATTGGGGGCGATTGCCGCAACACCCGCTGCAGCTCAGATGTTCTCTGACGGGTATGAATTCCTGAAAGCGGTCAAGGATCGCGATGGTGACGCGGTGACCGCGGCATTGGACGAGCCTGGCTCCACCATTGTCAACACACGCGACCTCACATCGGGTGAAACAGCCCTGCATATCGTTACGCAGCGTCGTGACGCCGTGTGGGTCCGGTTTTTGACGCAGCGCGGGGCAAATCCCAACATTCGCGACAAGAAGGGTGTCTCGCCGCTGCAGCTGGCTGTGACCCTTGGCTTTGTCGAAGGCGTGGAAGCGCTGATCAAGGCTGGCGCGGAAGTCGAAGTGACTGATACCTCCGGCGAAACACCGCTGATCTCTGCTGTGCACCGCCGCGATACCGGTCTGATCCGCTTGCTTCTGGCAAATGGTGCGAACCCTGACCGGGCGGATAATTCTGGCCGAACTGCGCGTGACTATGCTGATTTGATGAATGCCAACACATCGATTGTGGCGGAATTTGACCGGGCAGACGCTGAACGCGAAGAGAAAGCCGAAACGCGCAACTACGGGCCGAGCGTCTGAACGTGAGCGAAACCGCTGCCATGTCAGATTATGCCGAAATGACGCTGAATGAGCTGCGCCTGGCCTTGGCCAGCGAAATCGCCAATGCGGCGATCTTTGACGGCTGGAGCGACACTGCGCTGGTGCATGCCGCTGAAATCGCAGGCGCGGATATTGACGTGGTAAGGCTGGCTTTTCCGGGCGGCGCGATGGACATGATCGAAGCGTGGATCGACACAATCGATGTCGCCATGCGCGAAGCATTGCCGGCTGAAAAGCTTGCCAAAATGAAGATCCGTGAGCGCATCCGCGCGCTGGTCCAGTTCCGGCTTGATGCGGTTGAAGGCCAGGAAGAGGCGGTGCGCCGCGCGCTCGCCGTGATGGCGCAGCCGCAAAATGCAGCAACCGCGCTCAGGATCGGCTGGCGCAGCGCAGACAACATGTGGCGGCTCGCCGGTGACAATGCGACGGACTACAATCACTATACCAAGCGCGCGATCCTGGCAGGGATTTATAGCGCGACCCTCGCTGTGTTCATCGATGATGAAAGCGAGGACAAGCAGGCCACGCGCGATTTCCTTGATCGCCGGATCGAAGGCGTGATGAAGTTCGAGCGAGCGAAAGCCAAATTCCTGAACAGCGATCGCGAGAGCTTCAGCGTTACGCGCTTTCTAGGCCGGTTGCGCTACCCCTCGCGCTGAACCGAGATGCAGCGCTAGTTGCGAATCACTTGCAAAAACTGCTGCGCTCTGGCAGCGCGGCACCATGAACCTTGACCAACTTCCGCGCGGCGGCGCTGCCACGATCACGGCGGTTGCGTGGGATGAGCTGGCTCCTGAAGAGGCGAACCGGTTGCGCGCTCTGGGCTTTGAAGTTGGCGCGAAGGTTTCCATCGCGCATCGCGGGGTTTTTGGCGGGGGTGATCCGCTTGCCATCATGCTTGGCCGGATGACTGTTGCACTTCGGCGCGCGCATGCAGCGGCCATGCAAGTGCAGCCGGAAGAGGGTGACGCATGAGCGAGCTGCGAACGGTCGCGCTTGTCGGCAACCCCAATGCGGGCAAGAGCGCGCTGTTCAACGCGCTGACGGGCGCAAGGCAGAAGATCGCGAATTATCCGGGCGTGACCGTGGAACGCAAAGCTGGCCGCATCGCGCTCCCTTCCGGCGAGCCCGCCGAGCTGATCGATCTTCCGGGAAGCTATGGCTTGGCAGAAACTTCCAGCCCCGATGAGGAAGTGACGCGGCGCGTGGTGTTGGGTGAATTCCACGGTGAAGCCAGGCCCGACATTATCGTGATCGTGCTCGATGCTTCCAACCTCGAACAGCACCTCGTGTTCGCGCAGGAAGTGATTGCGCAAGGCCAGCCCACCGTGGTTGCGCTCAACATGTTCGACCTTGCCGAGCGTGACGGGCTGGTGCTTGATCCTGACGCTCTCAGCCATGCGCTGGGCGTGCCTGTGGTGCCAACGGTTGCGGTGCGCAGGCGCGGGCTCGACGCACTGATGAGCGCGATCGGCGATGCGCGTGTTGACGCGGCCGGGCACGCGGATGAACGCCGCATTGGGCACCTCACATTGCAGGAGCGGCGGCTTGCGGCACGCAATATCGCCAAGGCGGCGGTCATAAGCGAGAGCGCAAGGCACCGGATCAATAGCGAGCTGGACCGCGTCTTGCTCAACCCCTGGATTGGCCCGGTGATCCTGTTCGGGCTCTTGTTCATCGTGTTTCAGGCAGTCTTTGCCTGGGCGACACCTTTTGCCGATGCGCTGGATGCGGGGGCCGGGGCGGTCGGCGATTGGGTGCGCGCGGCGTTGCCCGCTGGGTTTGTGCGCGACCTCATTACCGAGGGGGTGATCGCAGGCGTAGGATCGGTGGTCGTGTTCCTGCCGCAGATCGTGATGGTGTTCTTCTGTATCCTGGTGATGGAAGCATCGGGCTATATGGCGCGTGCCGCCTTCCTGATGGACCGCATGATGGCAAGTGTCGGCCTGTCAGGCCGCAGCTTCATCCCGCTGCTTTCCAGCTTCGCCTGCGCCATTCCGGGCATCATGGCGACCCGCAGCATCGCCGATCCGAAAGATCGGCTCACAACCATCCTGATCGCTCCGCTGATGACCTGTTCCGCGCGCTTGCCGGTCTATCTGGTGATTATCGGTGCTGTCATTCCCAACACGCAGGTTGCGCCCTTCATCGGGCTGCAAGGGCTGGTGCTGTTCGGGCTCTATGTCGCAGGGATATTGGGCGCGATGGCGGCTGCCCTGCTGCTTCGCCGGACGGTGACACGCGGCAAGGCAAGCGGTTTCATCATGGAACTGCCGCGTTACCAATGGCCGATCTTCAAGGATCTGATGATCGGTTTGTGGCAACGCGCCTGGGTGTTCCTGCGCCGTGCGGGCACGATCATTTTCGCCGCAACGATAGTCTTGTGGCTGCTGCTTACTTTTCCCAAGGCGGATCCGGGCGAAAGCCAGGTCGATGCCAGCTTTGCCGGCCAAATCGCCAACGCCATGCAGCCAGCCTTCGAACCGATCGGTTTCAATCGCGAAATGACACTGGCGCTGGTGCCTGCGATGGCCGCACGCGAAGTGGCCGTCTCGTCATTGGCGACCACCTACGCCGTTGACGCGGAAGACGAAGACCAGACGCTTGAGGCATTGCGCGGCAAGGTGGCTGAGCTGTGGGGGCTGCCCACGGCCCTGGCATTCCTCGCGTGGTTCGTATTTGCGCCGCAGTGCATTTCCACCATCGCAGTCGCGCGCAGAGAGACAAACGGGTGGAAATGGCCTGCCTTCATGGTTGGGTATTTGTTCGCGCTGGCCTACACCTTCGCGGGAATCACTTATTGGAGCGCTGTTGCGCTGGGATTATAGCGAAGGAAGAGACGAATGGCCGGGTCACTCAACAAGGTAATGCTGATCGGAAATCTGGGGGCCGATCCGGAAATCCGCAGCTTCCAGAACGGCGGCAAGGTCGCCAATCTGCGCATCGCGACAAGCGAGACCTGGAAGGACCGCAACACCGGCGAGCGGCAGGAACGCACCGAATGGCACAATGTCGCGATCTTCTCTGAAGGGCTCGTCAACGTGGTCGAACGCTACCTCAAGAAAGGCAGCAAGGTTTACGTTGAAGGCAAGTTGCAGACCCGCAAGTGGCAGGATCAGAACGGCCAGGATCGTTACACCACCGAAGTGGTGCTGCGCGGCTTTGACGGCACGCTGACCATGCTGGACGGTGCTGGCGGCGGCGGCGGCGGTTCTGGGGGTGGCTATGGCGGCGGTGGCGGCCAAGGCGGCGGAGGCTTCGGCGGCGGCGGCAATCAGGGCGGTGGTTCAGGCGGCCAGGGCGGCGGCTCTAACTACGACGATCTGGATGACGATATTCCGTTCTGATCGGACCAGCAGGTCGCGGCTCAATCCTTCTTCAGCGCTTTCAAGGCTTCCGCCAACGGGCCTGACGGCGCCTGTTCCTCGTCGCTTGTGATCCCGGCCTTATTGCGCGCAGCATCGGCATTGGGGCCTTCGGCATAGGGATCGATCGCAAGGCCAAGCGATTGCGCAATCGCTTCGCCCAGATCAAAGCTGTCGCCTGAATATTCGATCTCGTCGAGCTCGTCCGCGGAAAGCTCGATCTCTATGTCTTCATCTTCGGACAATGCGGGGTCGATACTGCCTTCCTCGACAAACCGTAGCGCAAGCGGCTCCGAAATTGTGGTCGTGAAGTCCTCGCCCGAAATCGCGCAA
>JASBTD010000037.1 GCA_030148605.1 Erythrobacter sp. | reverse complement strand
CGGCTAGTTTGAAAGATTGATCAGAGCGGTTGGAGCCGCCTGCGTGCGCGGGTCGATCTTCCAGCTCAAGGTCTTCCAGCCAGTGGGTGTCACCTGCGCACCTTCATCCGTGTCGTTGGCCAGTATTTCGCCATCGGTGATGATACGGAAACTGCCATCAAGCGGCGGAATATCCGGCATTTCGCCACCGTCATCGGCTTTGTTCGACATATTGCCTAGATTGGCCAGTCCAGCCATCCCGCCCATCATCGAGCCCATGGGGTTGCTGCTGTTTTCTGCCGAGAAGCCGGGCGCGTTGACCCGCACAACCTTGCCCTTGCGGCGGATCGCCTGGACGAAAACATTGGCTGAAGCAAAGCCGTCGATCACCGGGAAGATCATGTCGTGGGTGAGGTTGCCTTCGATCGCATAACTCACTTCAAACAAGCCGTCGCCTTTGTCTTCGACGCTTTTCCAGCCTTCGTGCCGCAACAAGAGCTTGCGCAGTTCCTCGCTCGCCTCGGGATCGGTCGGGTCGATGCCGCCCATCAGCGCAGCCATTTCCCTGGCATCCTTCTGCGCCTTTTCGGCTCGCTGTCCAGCTTGTGCGTCCCACTCCGCGCGCTGTTCGGCAAGTTCGGCATCGCTGCATTCGCGCACCTCGAAATTGTCATCGTAACAGGTTTCGGCTTCGAACTCCTCGCTCGCCGTGCCCATCTGCGCCAGCTTGCTGAGGCCCAGGAAGAAAATCTCGCCATCATAAGCGAAGCTGAAAGTGCCATCCTTCTTCAGCACCAGTTGTGACTCGAACTTGCCCGGAGAAACGAAACATCCGGTGAGCAGCAACGACATTGATGCCAGCACTGCAACAGCAGCGCTACGAATGCGGGAAGGGGCGTTCATTGGTCTTTCCTCCGGTCAATCAGCCGTTTCTTGTGGCTACAGCATAGAGTGCAATTGCTGCGGCATTGCTAACATTCAGACTTTCGACTGCGCGGGTGATCGGCAGCTTCGCCAGCGCGTCACAATGTGCTTCGATATTGTGCCGCATTCCGGCACCTTCTGCGCCCAGCACCAATTCTACCGGCCCTGCGGGCAGCGCGTCCGCAAGCGTGGCCTCTGCATGCCCGGTCAGCCCGATGCGCCAATATCCTGCCTCAGCCAGCTCATCGAGCGCGCGAGCGAGGTTGACGACACGCACCCATGGCACGACCTCCAGCGCGCCGGACGCAGACTTTGCCACTACACCCGACTCGGGCGGGGCATGCCGGTCCTGCGTGATGATCGCAGCCGCGCCGAAGGCAGCCGCTGAACGCAAGATCGCACCGACGTTGTGCGGATCGGTCACCTGGTCGAGCACAACAATCGGGTGCTCGGCATCGGCGCCGGCAAATTCATCCAGGAAACGATCCTCCAGAGGCTCGCATTCCAGCACCAACCCTTGGTGCGGGGCGTCCTTTGCGACTAGCCGCGCCAGATCCTGCACATCGGCATATTCCACGGGGAAATCGGGCGACAATTCGCCGTCCAATGATTCGATGCCTTCGCGGGTCGCCCACAACTTGCGATGGTTGCGGGCCGGATTCTTGAGCGCAGCCTCCACTGCATGACGACCCCACAGCCGCACGTGACCGGACGTTGCGCGACCTGAACCGCGCCCGCCCTTCATTCGTCCTGCCCGTCCTCTGAGCGCGCGTTTGCGCTCGCCTTTGGCCATTGCCGTTCTCCGCAAACTGATCTGTCAGCAGTCCCCTGCCAGTAGCCCCATTGACAGGCAAGCGCTGCTTCGCCAAAGGGGCGCCTCTCGGCAAGCGGAGCCGCCTGTGCGGCCCGTATATTTCCGCTGGAATGGTGTGGACAGGTGGCCGAGTGGTTAAAGGCAGCAGACTGTAAATCTGCCCGCGCAAGCGTACGCTGGTTCGAATCCAGCCCTGTCCACCACTACCCTTTCTCACAACATCCCCGAAAAGCCCTAGAAATCGCGGAAAACCAAGGGTATTCTGCCTTCTGAGGACCGCCCCTGTTCGCTGTTGTTTGCCTGCAACCGGCAGTGAGTGTGGGGAAGGTGTGGGGAAGAAAGTAGGCTTCCCCACACTGCGGCTCTCTCAATTGGCCTCCAGAAATGTGGGGAACGAGAATGGGCAAACTTACGGCGGTGGCGGTCAAGGCCGCTTTGGCGAATCAAGGCACCTATCAGGACGGTGACGGTCTTTTCCTGAAAGTTGGAAAAACTGGAGCGGCTTCCTGGCTCTTGCGTCTCCAACGCGATGGCAAACGACAAGACATTGGTCTTGGTAGTGCGAAGCTGGTGACGCTTGCTGAAGCGCGCGCCAAGGCGGCGGAGCTGCGAAAAGCCGTAAAGGTTGAGAAGCGCGACGTGCTGACTGAGCGCAAGGACGAGGAAGCCGCCAAAGTCACCTTCCGCGAAGCTGCCACCCAATACCACTCGGAGAATGAGGCAGGTTGGAAGAGCGATGTCTACGGACGCCAATGGCTTGCCAGTCTGGAGAATTACGCCTTCCCGAAGCTGGGCGATATGACGACCGGTGGGATCACCGCTGCCGACATTATTTCGGTCCTTACGCCGATCTGGCAGGAAATCCCTGAAACCGCTCGCCAGGTCCGCAATCGCATTTGCGCCGTGCTCGATTACTCCCATGCAAAGGGCTGGCGCTCTACGGAGGCTCCATCGGGCAACAGCAGCCTGAAAGCTGGGCGAGGGCTGCCGCGACAGGTCAAGAAACCGGCAAACCGCAAAGCAATGCCATACGTCGCCGTTCCATCATTCCTGACCGCGCTGCGCCGTAAGCCATCCTATTCGCGTCTTGCGCTGGACCTCCTCATCCTGACGGGCGTCCGTTCGCAGGAGGTCCGCCTTGCGAAATGGGACGAGTTTGATCTCGACCAGCGCCTTTGGACAATCCCAGCCGAGCATATGAAGCGCAGCAGGGCGCACATCGTGCCGCTTTCAGAAGCGGCGATGGCGGTGCTTGTGAAAGCGGAAGCAATGCAGATGGAGGGAGCCGAAGTGGTTTTCCCCGGCATGACAGGGAAAGCCATGTCCAACATGACGCTGCTCAAGGTTATGCGCGACATGCAGGAGCCTTTTCACGTCCACGGTTTCCGCTCCAGCTTTACCGACTGGGCGGCCAACGAGGGTTTCCCCAACGCGGTCGTCGAAGCGGCACTGGCGCACAAGACGCCTGACGCTGTACAGGCAGCCTACCGCCGCACGACATATTTGGGCACTCCGGATAATCCGGGCGCTCGGGTGAAGCTGATGGAGGCTTGGGGAGGCTATTGCTCCGGGCTTGAGGCCCCACAGCAGATAGGTGACCAACGGAAGGGTGCTGCCTAATCTCTTTGGCCCATCAGGTCAGGCCTTGCCGGATCGAAACTCCCTCATCTTAGCGATTGCTCGCCGCACCGGTGGGTCGTCTGACCGTCGGGGATGAACGGATCATCATCGTCCTGTATGACCGACATATCGGGATCGTTCTCATCTATCGTCCACGCAGGGCGAACTTCCAATCGACGCCTTGGTTGGATCAAATCAAGCATTGGAACAGGGAATGGCTTCCCGGGAACCGCTACCGCAGGCGCGAAGGCAAACGTTCCTGCCTTCTGATATGCGCTCAGGAAGCCATTCAAGTTATCCGGCGTAGAAGCGTCCAGTCGCATATAGCGTGACAACGTTGTGAACGTAATTCCGCTTCGCTCATCTCTTGTTCGATAGACCGGTCCAATGTGCATCGAATATGCGAAGGGGTGCTTGACCGAGACTCCCGTTATGATCGAGATCCGCAGATTCTCGTCGCTGCCTTCGCGTCCCCATCGAGAGATCCAATCCTCAAAGATACGTCGGGAGGCATCTGCATCTCGAAAGTGCAGCGCCAAAATTGGCCCTGGCATTCCATCGTAGCCCATAAATGCTGTCCCGTGCCAGCCAGCTTTGTCCCATAAATCCAATTCGATGGGAGAAAGGACGCTCCGGTCTGTGTGCTTTAATTCCTCCGGTTTTGCGAAGGCAGCCGGGATCGGCCCTTTTCCATGCTTAAGCGGCTGGGCTCCACCTATGAGCTTTTCTTTTTGGATCAGAGGCGCTTCCCTCAATGGGGTAAATACACGAGAACCGCTCGTAATATGATCGCCAATCCGAACCGGTGGTTTGGCGCCAAACACATTGAAATTGACAGTCAGCATGTCGCTGAATGTGAAAGCTCTGGAGAAACCGCGCTCGTCTGCAGCGATCTTTGACATCCATCCTTCAATGTCTCGCACAATCGCAAAGCGGCAGACTATCTCGACAACAAGCTCCTGCAACCAGTCGCGGTATCGCTGCATCTTATCTGCACTGTCTTGGTGAAAGTCAGGCGAGTGAGAAATTTCGATATACGACGCTCCTTTGTCCTCGACCAAGCGATGACTGGGAATGGAATCAGGCTCACCATCGGGCAGCACTACAATCCGAAACTTCTCTTTATGCGGTAGAACGTCACTTTCATCACTTGTGGCCATCAAGCTCTCAAGGCTGCCGAGTATGGTCTCAGCAATGCCTACCGATACCGGATCGGTGTGTGATTTGACCCGGATGTTGCAGCCAAGGACATTCGACTGAAATTCAACGTCGGCTTGATCCAGTAACATCGTTTCGCTCGGCATCTGGTCGCCACCTGGCACATTGATCCAACTCTGTAGAAAGTCGCTAAGGTCCTTCTCTGTCTGCCCCTCTGGGCAATAACCTTCTTCGACCAGAGCTTGGTTCTGACCCAAAGTGAACAGGGTCGCCATTCCCGGAATGACAAGATCGTATTCTTCAAAACTGTCGTGAAGTTTCGAAATGGCCCCAAGTTGCCCGACATCGAGATTCAGAAGGAGCAAGCCAAAAGCAACCTCGATAGATATCAGGTCGTCTTCAACTTGATCTGCAATCTCGCCCTCAGGTTGCAATGCCGCAAGAATGAATTTTGCCAGCATCAGCGTTGCTAGAGCCTGCGGCACACGACCCAACCGCAGCTCGGCCCAAGCCAACTGCTTCACGGCAATCCATGCTAGCCAGTCAATGTCTCCATCTTCGCGAAAGTCCATCATCGCATGATCAAGCGCAACCAATGCACGATTCCTCGCCGCCCATCGCAAACCAACAACGCTGTAGGCACTGCCGCTTCCCAGCAAGGCTTCGGTCAATTCCTCGCGGTATTCCCGCTTCAGTAATAACTCTTCCGCTCGCCCAAACCAACGAATAGCCTCATACGGGTTTTCGAGCTCGAGCTTCTGAAATGCGCGCTTGATATTGGCCTGACCTGCCGCACCGTGGCTGCGCCTTTGCCCAATCACATCGGTCAGTTCTGCAAATAGGTTATCAAAGGCAGGGCTATCAACGACGTTGCCAAGCTCACCTAAGACGCTTTCGAGTAGATCGACCGGGTAAGAGCCTAGGGTTTCTGATGCTTTCAAAATTTCTGAAAAATCAGTCCAGCACTCGTCAAGAGCGTCGGTTGCTTCCCCTTGCATTGCATCATGGGTTTTGATGAGTGTCAGATAGGTCTTCGCTTCCAAGGCATTGTTTGGACGCGCTTCATTCTTTGCCAAAGGCTCTAGGATAGCGACCAAGGCGCGCCTCTTTTCGGCAGTATCAACGCTTTCGGGTTCCAGCCTCCCATTGCTGATCGAGGCAACCGTAAGGGAATAGAGGGTATGGAGATGTTTAGCTTCGGAGCTTTGTTCAGTCCCCGCAAGCCTCTCTTCTACTTCGTCGTACAACTTCAAGAATTTGGGCAAATCCTCGAACCACCAAAAGGCTGTCCAAGCGTAGTGATATCTGAATCGCATGGCTTGGGAAGTGGTGCCCAGCTCATCTGCAATCCGTATTGCTTGCTCGAAACGAGCCTCAACTTCAGCCTGGGGTCTTTCCAGCCCCCGCGCTAGAATGGCAGACCGGAAACAATCAGACGCCAATTGAAATCGAGCGCCGACATATCGTTCTGAGTCGGATGTTTGCTTATCCAATTCAGTCAGCTCAGCCGACCTGGCAGCATCCCTTGGTCCGAATTTCAGGATCGTATCTGATTGAGCGCCTTCGATGGCTAGGGCCGAGATCGCCATGCCCAGGTGTCCATTTTCATATACTTTCGCGACGATCCAACTGCGATCAAGAATGACAACTCGAAATGGGTATTCTTCGGAAAGCTGATCTTGTAGCTTTGCCTTATCTTTATCGGCAGCAAACTGGTTCGTTATGAAATAGACAAGATCATATTCGCGTCCTGTGCCAGCGATCTTTTTCACGTCGGATTTTAGCTTTGCCTTCCAGTCTTTTTTCGCGCTGAATGCGAAAGCCCATCGCTCCCTGCCTGCTGATGGATTGCCCACCCACCATCGCTCTGCAATCTCTGCGGCTACAGGATATGTTTCGGCGTCGGTTTTTCCATCACCGCCCCCTGTAGGTCCGGTTTGGATTGTGAGGTTGGGGCAAAGTTCTTTCTCTGCCAGCTTTCGGCAAAAGTCCTCGAATTCAAACTCTTGTTTGCGGGCAGTTAGCGTTTCCAGATGATACTCGAAACTTGCACGAGGGAACGCCGTCGATCGGTCAATTTCGCTATCAGAGAATAAATATGGTCGCTTCTGCCGCATCATTTCGCGCGGCGAAGGAATTGGGTTTAGTGGAGTTTCGGTGCTTTCGGCCATCACGAGCCAATATGGTGAAGGCTTTCCTTTTCAGCAACGGCTCGCCAACCGGCTTCAAATTTGAACCGGTTCTTGCAGGGCAGAATGATGGCACTGCGAATCTGCTAGAGCGTTCCAATGGGGTTCTGTGTAGGGAAGCCGAAGCACTTTTTGAGGTGACTCATGGTCAGACTCTTCAATTCCGGCAGAAGGACTTAGCTCGTTGACCGGAAATCCAGATTCCAGCCCGCATGGCGGAAGCGCGGCAATATTGGGCTTCCTGTATCAATTGCAGGCGACGGCGACACGCCTACTTGAAGCACGGATTGAACTGAAGCCCTCCGCTAATACGATCAACTCCATCCAAGTAATTCTAGAACCTAATTCCGGAAGTGATGCGATCATTGAGGGAGATGAGCGACACGCCATTCAATTCAAACTTCGCAACCGGCCAATAGATCTTGGCACATTTGCGGATGCGGTATTGCCTGACCTGTTTGGCGCGCACTGCGAACAGGTTTGCGATCGATACGAATTGCAAAGCACTCAGAGATTGACGAAGCCCGCAGCTGAGCTCAGTTCAACTCTCGCGTCTGGCGGAACACCAACAGCGGCGGTCGAGAAAAATTTTCAACGCGCAAGAAGTTCATGTCTAAGAGTCTTCATTGAACAAACGGGAAGCGACAGTGGATTTGACCAGTCGTTCCGTGTTTTTGCGAGCCGCTTGCTGGTCGCTGAGCCTATCGACGAAAACGAAATCTCTACCAAATTGGCGAGCCAACTGTTTCCAAGGCTGCCATACGGCAACCAGCTTGAAACGAAGCTGGACCAATTGACTGGCAACCTGATGAAGCGCGCTCGGCAGAACGATTGCGTTGTTTCAGGGAAAGCGATTGAAGAGATTTTGGGTCTGGCCAGCCTTACCGATGCGCAAGAGACGCTCAGGTTAGCGCTTGAAACTGCGTTGACCGCTCGTCAGTACGATCCTGCATTTGACGTGCGCGCGCCGCTTCCGGCATCGACAACTACTCACCTGGAGCTAGTTTCGGGATCGTCAGGAAACGGCAAGAGTTGGGCTCTTTACCGGCTAGCTCAAGAGGCACTTGAAAATCGCCAACCTGCGGTGCTCATTCGTGCCTCTGATCGGTCCGAACTGGAACGTGAGTTGAAGCGCTTGATCGCAATCGAAGCGCTTGATCACGAGAGTCCGATCGAACCACCTGCGCTCGGAAGGCTGTGGCGTCGCCGCCATGGTGACGACGCTTCTAATGTTCTCGTACTCTGGGAAGGATGTCAAAACCCTGAGGAACTCAAACAGCTATTCTACCAGAGCGGAATAGGTGAGGGCATTCGCGCTATAGCGGAAGTTCCGCCGGAAGCTGATGCTGAGGTTTTTCGCGAGATTGGCATCGAGCCATTTCAAATCGGGGAATTTGGGGTCTCGGAGCTTTTCGAAGCCCTGAGTAGAAGGGGGGTAAATGCGGGTGCAGTTCCCTCTTCGATCCGACGGATGCTTCGTCATCCGGTCCTTTGCGGCATCTACGCCCAATTGGCGATTGAGAGCGACAAGTGGAATCCTTCAAACGAATATCTTGTCCTGAATAAATTCTGGGAAAGAGCACGACAAAAAGCGGGCCAGGCTGCGGGCGCTCGCCTTAAGGCTTTGGCCGAAAAAATGGTCGAGAAGGGGTCAAGAGAGGCAACGGACTCAGAGGTCCTTGCGCTTAGCTTTACAGATGAACAGCTTGGCAAACTGGCATCGTCTGGGTGGCTCGAACATCTGTCTGGTAAATGGCGTTTTGCACATGATCGACTGCTAACTTGGGCGATTGCGGAATGGTTGGCGGAGAGGCTTTCGCGACCGAGTGCTGCGGTGGACGAAATCGCCAAGTCTATCGAAGAACTTCAAAACGATTCTCCCGAAGACCGCAATCGCCTCCATGGATTGGGCTTCTTGATGATGGACGTTTTGTGGCTGGCAATCCCTGAAGGCGTCCCGGCAGACAAGCTAGGCGAACTCATGGCGTTACTAGAGGAAGATCGGCTTCACCGATCATCTCACAGTTTTTATCGCGATCTCTGCCCAACGCTTGGTTCGGGTATTGTCGAAGGCCTGCTTGCGCGTGCAGACCTATTGACAGACGATGAAGGCGAATGCGGGCATATCGGAAATATTGCCGCAGCTATCCGTGCCTTGACGCTAACAGATACCGAGAAGGCATCAATTATTCAGAGGCTGTCAAAGGGCGATGAGAACGCTTGGAGATTGCTGCTCCTATTAGGAAATAGATGGCCCTTGGAAGGTCAGCGCGAAAGGGTCTGGGAAGGGTTGGTGGAAGCCTACCGAACGCTTGGGTCGGAGCAGCGCAAGTTTTCAGAATTCGAGATTTTTCGCGACGCTGCCCTTTGCCTATGTCTTCTAGACCCTCACTGGTTAGAGAACAAGATTCTCTCCACAACTGACCCAAAAGAGCTTGGCATTGCGAGCAGCCTCTTGCGCGAAGTCTCACCGGTTCCTGATGAGCAGACGTGGTCATTGGTATCAAACCACCTGCTCGCGCACATGAGCTCTGACGATCACACCCAGATCATCGGATTTATTCGGCGAACCGAGGATAAAACCAAAATTCCCTTCCTCGTCGAACAGATCGAAGCTGGTTCTCATGGCGGACCCGACGCTCTGGTCGCCCTCGCGATGATCGACCCGTCCGCAGCCTTGGATATTATTGCGAGCAAACCGGTCTTGAAATATGCACCGCATGCTGGCCTCTGGCTTCAACGCGTCCTGGATCACTCGCCAGACCGTGGACGCAATCTCATAGACCAATGGCTCATGCACATCGATCCGACGGGCTGCATGCTGGCTTCACTTTGGGCAGCAGAACCGACAGGCGTCGGGTCCGAAACCGTTGCAATTCTCTTGCGATGTCTAGCTGCGGAAATGGTTCAAGAAGGCGGTGGCGACGAGCGCATCATACGTATCTTGCTGGGAGTACTTGGTAGCAGCAAAATTCGGCCCAGTACCGGAAACTCCTTCCGGTCATTTCATGGAAGTCGCTTGGCAAGCGAATTGCGCATTCGATTGGAAGCCCACGCTCAAGGCGCTCGGAATCCGCTTGCCGAAAAAATGTGGAGCGTCTTGCTTCGTATTGATGGTGCCGACTTTGAAACGTATGTTTTGAACTTGCTTGACGGACCGGTCGAAGCTCGTGGGTATGGAGTTGGTTCTGCAATTTTTTCGCCTACACCTTCGGTCATTGATCGGCTCGAGCAGATGGCTCTGGATTGGTCATCGGATTATTCCCAGCAGATGCGAAAACCGATCTGGCGAGCTCTCGTCAGCATAGAGCCTCATAAATGGTATTCACGCATGTTGGCTTTGCTAAGCGCAAGCAGCGAGGTGGAGCGGTCACTTGGCGTCGAGTTGTTCGACGATCTCGGCTACGTCGAAGATGCCTACGCTCTGTTAGATTGCGTCCGAATGTCGGAGGTCGGGGGTGACCTTGAGGCGCGAGCGATTAATCTTGCTGTGCATTACGACGTCAAGGATCCGCTTCTGCTTGAGCGGGCACTCCCAAGATTCCGGAAGGAGAAGGACTCAGAGGGCCATCTGGCCGCGTGCAACGTTCTTTTGCAGGAGCGAGGCACACCGGCGAGAGCAGAATTGGACAAATTCTTGATGGAGCTAACTACAAGAAACAGCTGGAATTCGACAGATATGGAGGTGCTCGCGATCCGCCTCCGACAAGACGATGTATCTGAAGAATTGCTTGAAGCTGCTGAACCCTTCATGCGTCGACCATCGTTCTTCGGCGAACGCATAATCGATCCATATTTAGAACGCGGGCATCAGGAGATTGAGGACATAGTGCTGGATCGTGCATTTGCGCCACCCCAAATGCTGACCAGTGAGCTACCGAATATGATCGAGGCATTGGCTCGCATCAACCTTTCGAAAGCTGAGCAAGCATTCGAACAGGCGTGGCTGGAAACGCCCAAACGTCAACGCTACCTGGTCCCCAGCTCTCGAAAGCTCGGAGCATCCGCCCTTCAAGCAATGCTGAGCAATCTCCCATCCAAAGATCATGGGCAGGATAGCGAAATTGCTTTCCGGTTGATGTGTATTGAATGTCGGCGACGACATGCGGAAGCTTTGCCGATGATAGCCACTCGCTACGGCACAGCCTCAAAGAGCGATCGCGAATTATTGGCTAAAGCGATTTCTTGGCTGCCTGATGCCAAGGCTGAATTGGAGAGGCTCGCCGCAAACGAAAATGATCCTGACGTTCGGGATTTGGTGGAAGGATTGCTGAATCTGCATTTGCAGCGCGCTGAAGCAGTGAATGCATATCGCGCTGATCCGGGTTCCGTTCCGAAGCTTCTTCATGTTTTGGAGATTGTCGACCCTGAGGTTCTTTACCGCATGAGTGACGAATGGAGCATCACGGGGTTAATCCAATCGAGTGGCCAACAAACTGTTGTAGCAGAAGACGTGTTGGTTCGGCGGTTCAATAAGGTCGGCAAGACTCGCTACAAAAAAGTAAGAATCAGACCGCGTATCCATAGCGATGTAGAGCTGAGCCATTAACTTTCAGCTCTGACATATTCATTTTCCAATCTGAATATGGCAACTAACAGCATCATTCGCGTTTTCTGCACGCTCACTGCAGTGTTCCAAGGCTTCGCGGTTCGCGTTTAGTATTCTGTGGGTTGCCATTAGCTCTTCGAAGCCCTCTGGATTCTGTGACCGAATCAACCGCATTCCCGCCTCTAAGATAGTTGGTTCACCCACAGCCTTGCGAGCCATACTCTCGGGCCACTGCCAGCTTTCGGGCATGGCGCGAGCGATAGTGCCGGGCAGGATTGACCAGAGCAAGATACCGGCAGCCAGCCCCATGGCTGCAAAGCGCCATGTCTGGCGCCTCTGTTCGTCCTCGGTGCGGACTCGCCCGACAATTGCAGCGAGCCGACCGGTTGCAGTGTCTAGGTCTTTGCGTCCGTGCCGGAACAGGTCGCTGGCATCGCGCAGCATATCGAGCGAGGCGCGCTTGATCTGAACCGCGATGTCTTCCGGCGCCAGCTCGATGGCAGGCTTGTCACCAATTGCACCCAACGTCTTGGAGACCTGCGCCAACTGATCGGCCATCTGGCCAAGCGTGGCGGTGTAGTCCGGGATCACGATGTCGGCGCGTTCCCTGGCCATATTCTGGACGGTATGTCGCACCATTGCCATTTCGCCTTCGAGGCGGGCGAAGGCTTCAGTTGCCGGATCGGTTTCCGCCAGGGCTTCTGACTCAGGCTGCGGCGAGTGCGGTTCTTCGACTTCGAGGTCCAGTCGCACTTCTTCGATGGGATCGTCTTCCATGTCGTATCTCCTAAATGCCCATGTCGAAAGCGCGGGCGCGTTCGCGGGTAAGGGTTGCGGTGAGTTCGTTTGCGATGCTGCGTTCGGGCTTCGGATCGATGCCGAGTTCGCGCGCCTTGCCGCGCAGCAGGCCTTCGACTTGCGGATCGCGTTCAAGCCCCTTCGCCAGCTCGGACAGCTTCGCGGACACGCGGGCATCTCCTGCCCGGTCACCCTGCTGCTCAAGCTGTTTGCGCGCCGTGCTCAGCCCTTGCCAGTCGCTGACAAAGCGTTCGGATCGCAACGCCGGATCGGTGCGCACTGCGGCTTCATGCTGCATGGCGCGCATGGTATCCTGGCTGCGCCCGCTAGCGGCCTCGGGGATCAGCTCAGGACGGCGATCAAGCGCCTTGGCGAGATCGGCGGCGGCATGGGGCCGGATGGCTTCTAGCGCCTTTCCTGCCTTCTCTAGCGCGTCTTTCTGGTGCGGCAGAACGGGTAAGCCCTGGGCCTGCTTCGTGCCGATATCACCAAGCGCACGGGCGTAGCGTTCGACCGCGCGGCGCTGGTCGTTCTGCGTGTTGGTTTGTGCCGGAAGTGCTTCGAGCTGTCGGGCCTGCGGACGGAAGTTTCCGAAAATGGACCTGGCCTTCTCCGGCACCTTCCGCACCATCTCCACGATCCGTTCACGGAAGCTGATGCCGCGCAGTTCGGCGAACGCCTGTTCGGGTTTGTAGTCGCCCGCCATGTCCTTCCCGCGCTCGCGGCTTAGCGTGCGGACAAGTTTCGACTGGTCCGCAAAGTCATCTCGGCCATGGTGCAGCGCCAGCCCAACGCGATGGCGCGACATGGCGACATAGGCGGAATGGCTGTCCATGCCGGGAGTGGCGAGCACATGCGCGCGGTCCACTGTCATTCCCTGCGCCTTGTGGATCGTGGCGGCGTAGCCATGATCGATATGGGCATAGTCCTTGGTGTCGAAGGCAATGTCGCGGCCATCATCGGTGCGCACGGCCAAGCTCTGTGCGCTGGCCATTGCGACCGTGCCCAGCGTGCCGTTCTTGACCCCGAGCCCGCGCTCATTGCGCAGGAAAATGATGCGGTCGCCCGATGCAAATTGCCGCTCGCCACGCGATGCCGTTATCTTTGCATCGGCCCCAAGCGCGCCAGCCTCGCGCATCTTCCCGCGCGCCATGTGGTTCAGCTCGCGCACCTCGTCATTGGTGTGGGTGAGGATGATCCGGCTGTCGTCGGGGCTGTTCTGGCGTCCCTGATTCCACCGTTCGATCAGCGCCGTGCGAGCCGTTTCGCGGGTGTCGGCGGCATGGACCATGCCGCGCTCTTCGTAGGTCCGGATAGCTTCGCCCGTTCCGCCCGTGGCGAGGTGCCTGGTCGCATCCTGCTGCCAATCGGAAAGCTGGCGGCGGACCTCGGTGATCTCGACCCCGCCGTGGCGCTCGTGGATCGCCCGGAATGCCGCGCCTGCTTCGATGGCCTGAAGCTGCTGCTGGTCGCCGACCAGGACCACCTTCGCACCGGCCCTGGCGGCATGGGACAGCACGCGCTCCATCTGGCGCGTGCCGACCATGCCAGCCTCATCAATGACTAGCATGTCGCGCGAAGTGAGCTGTTCGCGTCCCTTGCCCCATTGATGCTCAAGGCTGGCGATGGTGCGCGAAGCGATGCCGGAGCCGTTTTCCAGACCTTCGGCAGCAATGCCGGAGAGCGCTGCACCACGCACGGAATAGCCCGCGCTTTCCCAAGCCTTGCGCGCCACGCCCAGCATCGCGCTTTTGCCAGTTCCGGCATAGCCGACGACAACGGCAAGACCCTTGCTATTGGTGACATGCTCGAAGGCGAATTTCTGCTCACGGGACAGGACCAGGCCGCGCTTTGAAGCGCTCGCGAATGCGGCGTTACGCTGAATGTCATTGACCGCATGGCCCGTGCTTTGCGCCATTGCGTCGGCGGCACTATGCAGGCGCTGTTCGGTCTTGATCATCGCGCGCGAAGTGAAGCGGTCCTGCCTGCGTCCGTCCTTACCCAAGGAGATCAAATCGGGCGATGCGCGCACCGCATTGTAGGCAGCATCGAACTGCTCCTTGCCGTCGCTATGCCGGTGAACAAATGCGGCAAGATCGCGCTTGGTGAAGGTCGCCTGCTGGTGCGTGATTGCATCCAACGCGAGCGCGGGGTTCGCGATGACCCGCTCGCCGTTGCGCTGCGCAATCGCGCGGTGTTCCTCGATCCGCTCGGCTTCTAGCCCGCGTCCGCCAATGCGCGAGGCAGCAGGACCGATCTTGTCCTGCGGTTCCAGCGCGATGCCTTGCGCTTCCAAGCTGCGATGATCGATCCGCGCATCGATGTCGCGTTCCGCCAGCGCGCGGTTGACATGATTGGCCCAGCGCTCGCGCCATTGTTCGATCTGCGCGGTCCTGTTCCAGTCGCGAACCTTTGCGCCGAAGCCGTTCTTGGTGACTTCCCGCATCGTCAGCATGACATGGGCGTGGGGCTTGGCCTTGCCGTCTTCGCCGATATCCCAATGGACATTGAGATCGGCGATCATGCCTTTCTCGACGAACTCGGCCTTCACGAATTCGCGCGCCAGCTTGACGTTGTCTTTCTTCGACAGCTCGCGGGGCAGGGCGAATTCGACCTCGCGGGATAGCTGGGCATCCTTGCGCTTTTCGGCGGCCTCGACCGCGTTCCACAAAGTGGCCCGGTCGGCGAAGGCTTCGGGCGCGCCTTTAGGCAGCATCACTCCGGAATGAAGGACGCCCGCCTTGTTGGTGAAATCATGGGTCCTGTCGATCCGCTCATCGTGCAATCGCTCGCCAGCACGATAGGCCGCCGCCGCAACGACACTGCGTCCACTTGACCGTCCGATGACCTTTGCGCTGAAATGAAAGATTGCCATGACGGCAATCCAGTTACACGCCAAACCGCACGTCGGCACGACGTATAAGCGCGCCCTCTCACGATAAAATCCTGATCGGGACTAGGCGGTATCACACTGTCCCGGCGACCTTACTGCATTGGGAAAGCTCAGAGACTATCATGGCTCCATCACACCAACGATGGAGGCACCCCATGCGCAAACCCCGCGATTTTGATTCGGAACTGAAGGCTCTGGCCGACAAGGCCAAACAGTTGAAGGAACGCCGCGTGCGCGACCTCGGTACGCTGGTCACAGCAACCGGAGCGGACGCGCTCGATGCCGAAGTCCTGGCTGGCGCGCTGCTCGACGCTGCCGCCAATACCGACAAGGCAATCGGGGAGGGCTGGCGCAAGCGCGGCGCGGCCTTCTTTCAGGGCAAGTCACGCAACGTTGCGAGCGGACCTCGCCAGCAGCCGGAAGGCAATCTGTCGCTCGACGGCGGCGCGGCATCGGCTTGAGGGAGCAAAGGCACGAACCGACATGCGCGAATGGCAGGTCAAACGACGCGAGCGGACGCGGCAACTGATCGAGCTGGGCGGCCTGGTCGCCAAGGCCGATCTGGTCGAGCTGACCGATGATGACCGCGCCGCGCTTTACGGCGCATTCCTTTCCGTTGCCGCCAAGCTGCGCGGGCCGGATGGCGCGCAGGCGCTGGTGCTCTTCCGGCGGAAAGGGAAGCGGGCGTTTGAGGCGGAGCAATCAGGCTGATCGGCAGAGGAGAGCGGCTCCAATCTCTGCAAATTGGAGTCGATTGCTTGCGTCAGCTTTGCGCCCTAATCGAAGACGTAGCCATTCGAGATCTTAGCACCCGAAAGCGGACGTTCTCTGAGGCCATTCCGGCCAAGGAGAATGACGATGACGTATTCACACTTTGACCCAGCTTACCAAAACCGTGTGCCTTGGAACTTCGGAGCGAAGATCGGTCCAAAGCGCCCTTTCAATCAAAAGCAGATTTGGGCGATCCGTTTCTTCCTAGATCGTGAAGAACGAATTCGAGATCGAGCGCTGTTTGATTTGGCGATCGATAGCAAGTTGCGAGGCTGTGACCTTGTCGAGCTGAAGATCGGCGATCTCGTTAGTGGTCCAGAAATCAGAACGCGAGCGACGATCACTCAGCGAAAGACCGGGCGGCCAGTTCAGTTCGAGATTGCGTCAGATGCGCGTGCAAGTCTGTTTGCCTGGCTGGAACTGAGAGGAGGTGATGTCGAGGACTTCATCTTTCCAAGCCGAGTGGATCACTCACGTCATTTGAGCACCCGACAATACGCTCGGCTTGTCGATGAGTGGGTTGAAGCGATTGGCCTGCGTCGGGAGGAATATGGGACGCATTCGCTTCGTCGAACGAAGGCCTCGATCATCTACAAGGCCACAGGCAACATCCGAGCGATCCAAATTCTGCTTGGTCACTCCAAGATCGAGAACACGGTTCGATACCTAGGCGTCGATATAGAAGACGCTCTCACGCTTGCAGAGAAGACCGAAATCTGAGTGGAGAGGGGCGCTGGCTTCGACTGAGCTGGCGTCCGCTTCTGGGGGGAAAGCGGACAATACCTTTTCGACCGCGGGCCGATTACAAAAACTGGCAAAGACGAAGCCAGCGCTCCGTTCTACGCTGGTCTCTGCAAAAACGGAGATCGGAAATTGGTCACGACGTTCCGTAAATCCGAGGCTGCCGCATAAGCTGCGGGTATCACCAACAATGTCAGGAAGGTAGATGTCGTGAGACCGCCGATAATGATGAATCCCATGGGGTTTCTCCATTCCGCAGCGTCTGACTGTGCCAATGCGACGGGCATCATGCCGAAAACGGCAGCCAGCGCGGTCATGAGGACTGGTCGCAGCCGTTCCGGCGCGGCATCGCGCATGGCCGCAGCAGCATCTTTGCCAGAATCGCGGAACTGGTTGGCGCGATCGACAAGCAGGATGCCGTTTTTCATCACGATACCCATAAGCGCAATCATGCCGATTTGCGCAAACAAGCTCATTTCCTGACCCGCTGCCCACATGATGAAATACGCGCCGGAGAAGGATAATGGCGCGGTGAGCATTATGATGATGGGTTGCCCGAAGCTGTTAAACTGGCTTGCGAGGACGATGTAGAGTGCGATAATCGCCAAGATGAAGGCAAAGATAATGGCCTCGCTCGTTTCTGCGAGGCGGCGCGCTGTGCCTTCCATTTGGGTAGACAGTCCAGCTGGCGGTGGGTTGGCGGCAAGTAGTTCCTCTACATCTGCAACGGCAACGCTCAACGGCACACCGGGCGCGGTATTGGCGAGCACGGAAATCTGGCGCGAGCGATCAATGCGTTCGATCTCTGCAGCGCTCAGCGTGACATCGATGTCGGCAATTGCCGCCAGATCCACTAGGCTGCCTTGGCCTGTCCTGAGTGGCAGCGCCTCGATGTCGCTCAGTTGCTGTCGCCCACTTTCCTCCAATCGAACCCGGACGTCGTAGCGGCGTCCGCCGGTCTCGAATGTTCCGGCATCGCTCCCGCCTACCAGTGTCCGCGAAGCTGCGGCGAGATTGCGCGCAGAAATACCGAGGTCCGCCGCCCGATCACGGTCGAGCGCGATCTGCAACTCAGGCCTGCCGCCCTCGTAGGTGGAGCGCACGTCCACGAAATCGGATCGCGCGGACAGTTCACCTTCAAGCCATTGCGCATAGGTATTGATGGTGGCGGTGTCCGGCCCAGTGATGATCAGTTCTATCGCGGTCTGTCCGACCCCTGCGCCCGAAACCCACGGAACTTCCTCCACCGCAACTTGGCTTGCCGTCGGGACACCTTCGAGTGCTGCCTCGCGTGCGAAGGTCATTATGTCGTCTTGCGTCGCGTCGCGCGACCGTTTGGGCGAAAGGCCGACATAGATATCGAGCTCGTTGGTCTTTGGATTGGTCCCGCTGCCCGCACTGACAAAGACGAGCTCGACTTCGGGATTTTCGCGCAAGGCAGTTTCCACCTGCTGCGCTGCATCCTTTGCCCCGGCTATCCCGGTGCCGAGAGGCAGCTTGACCGTGGCGAGAAATTCCGAGCGGTCCGTGGTGGACATGAATGTGCTGGGCACGAGCGCAGCGAAAAAGACCCCGACGAATACGCTGGCAAGCGCGCCGCCTAGCACAAGGTAGCGGCGTCGGATCGCCCAGGATACGAGCCTTTCATAGCGTTGTCGCATCCCAACGTGGAATTCTTCGATCCGCGCGAGCCAGCCACTCTCCTTTTCTTCGGGACGCAGCAACCGGGCCGAAAGCGCGGGTGTAAGCGTGAAGGCAACCAGCATCGAGACGCTGACGGAGAACACGATGGCAAGACCGTATTGAAAGAAAAATCGGCCAACGATCCCTTCCATGAACGCGATCGGCACGAACACCGCCAAAGTCGCAAAGGTGCCTGCCAGAACCGCCAAGGCAACCCGCTTGGTGGCTGTATGAGCCGCTTCAGTTGCGTCAGCACCTTCTTCGACATCATTTTGAACTGCTTCGACGACGACGATCGCGTCATCGACCAGCAGGCCGATAGCGACCGTCAGCGCTAACAAAGTGACCATGTTGATCGTGAAATCGAACGCCGCAAAGGCAATAAAGGTTGCGACTATCGAAGTCGGAATTGCCAGCAATACGATGATCGTTGCGCGCCAACTGAGAAGGAAAAGGAAAGTCACGGCGATCACCAGAACCACCGCGATAAAGAGGTCGAACAGCACGTCTCCAATGGCCTGTTCGATAAAGCGGGACGTGTCGCGCGCGATGACGAAATTGACGCCGTCGGGAGCTGAAGTTCGAAGGCCTTCTATTTCAGCGCGGATTTGTTCGGCCACGGCGACGGTATTCTCACCGCTTTGTTTGCGGACCTCAAGAACGACGCCTGGTTCACCATCGAGCTGAGCATAACTGGCCTCGTCTTCAATCGAGTCTTCGACCCTTCCGACGTCGCCGATCCGCACGGTTTGGCCATTGGGTCGATAGGCGATGGGTATTGCCGCGAATTCTGCCGCGCTTTCTGCTTCGGCGAGTATGCGAATGCCGAATTGGCGTGCGCGCCCCTCGGTGACCAAACGCCCACCGGGTAATTCGGTGTTCTCGCGCTGAATCGCGCCGAGTACGTCATCCGCCGTCACTCCGCGAGCGCGCATTGCTGGTGCATCGAGCCAGATACGCATTTCCCGCTTGCGTCCGCCGACCAGCTCGACCGAACCGACGCCGGGGACGCGCTGCAAACGCTCCTTAACTTCCTCGTCTGCGAAAGCGGTAAGATCGCGAACGGGCATGTCGCCCGACATGAGAACCGAGAGAATAGGCGCAGCATCGGGATCGACCTTTTCTATCACCGGCGGCTCGGAATCAGCTGGCAGATCGGCTCCAAGTCGCGACATCTTGTCGCGCACTTCCTGCGCTTTCAGATCGGCATCTTCCTCGAGTTCGAATTCGAGATTGACGATGCTCACGCCCTCGGCACTGGTCGACCGCATCTGGCGCAATCCCGCAATCGTGTTGAGCTGTTCCTCAATGATGTCGGTAACTTCGCTCTCCACAGTTCCGGGCGAGGCGCCAGGAAGTGCAGTCGTCACGGAAACGTATGGAAACTCTACATCTGGAAATAGGTCGACACCCAGCCGGTTAAATGAGACGAACCCCAAAACGACGAGCGATGCAATCAACATCGTCGCGAAAACCGGGCGCCGGATCGATACGTCCGCGAGCCACATATCAGTTTGCGTTACTCATTCGGCGTGGCTCAACTGGTTCGCCATCACGCAAGTTCGAAGGCGGATCGAGGACCACCTCGTCCCTTACTGCCAAGCCTGAAAGAATGCGCACCCGATCAAGGTCGACACTCTCGAATGTGACTTCACGCCGCCGTGCCTTCCCGCCAGCAACAACGAAAACGTGCGCAGCCGCACTATCTCCAAGAATTGTAGTTCGAGGGAGGATTATCGCTGAAACGGGTGGAACGTCTATTTCTGCACGAGCCGCCAGACCGGAGCTGATGCGATAATTTGGATTTTCAATCGGCAGCCGCAATTCGACCATCCGGCTTTCAGGGTCGACCCGGTCGTTGATGATATAGACTATGCTATCGAACGGCTCATTGAACCCTTCAATATAGACGCGGGCGGGCATATTCCGCCGGAAGGCATCAACATATTCCTGCGGCGCGTTCACGATGGCGGCGACTGTTCCAAGTTCCTGCAATTGGAGCGCCGCTGATTGACCACCCATCGAAAAACGGTTGTTGAGGTAGACCCCTTCATCGACGAGACGAGCGGTGACAACTCCATCGTAAGGCGCTCGCGTAATTGTATCGGACAAAGCTTGCTGCGCGGTGCCAAGCGCGGCCAAAGCCTGTGTTTTCTGCGCTCGCGCGACGGCAAGTTCCGTTTCGACCGCATCGACCTGCGCTTTTGATACGAAACCTCTTGGTGCAAGCGCAATAACGCGCTCGTAGCGCCGTTCTGCCTCGATCGCTTGGGCGTTAGCGAGATCGACGGCAGCCTGCGCCTCGGCGACACGCCGATGGTAGTCGGCCTGGCGGATGCGAAAGAGTGGTTGGCCACGCGATACCCTGTCGCCAACCTTGACGAAAATGCGCTCAACCGGCCCTTCTGTTAGCGCTCCGATCGAGCTGCTTTGCTTTGCCGCAATGGTGCCGAATGCTTTCACTGGCTCGGCGAGCAATTCGGGTTCGACGACCATTGTCCGAACTTTGCGCGGGCCAGACTGAATTTCTTGCTCGGCCTCGTTTTCAGCTACGCCACCGGAGCACGCAGCAAGAGCCAGACAGAAAGCCGTTAGAGTGGCGCGCGCTAACATATGTAGGCACCCCTGCCGCTGGCGATTATTTTGCCGTCCGGTCCGACTATCCGGCTTTCGGCAACCGAGATTTGCCTTCCGACCTTGACCACCTGACCCGTCACAATGAGGGGCCCAGAAGTCGCCGGGCGATGATAATCAACGCGCAGGTCGGCTGTCGCCTTCGCTGTCACACCTTGCGACAGCAATGTGTAGAGCCCTGTGAGGTCAATCAGCGATGCCAGCACGCCGCCATGAGCCGAACCGATCATCGGGTTAGAGACGATCTCTTCACGCCAAGGCATTTCAAGCTCAATTTGTTCGTCCGAACACGACTTTACCGTCAGGCCGAGCCACTGATGAAATGGCGCAATCCGCAACAGCTCGTCGAGGCGCTGGCGATCGATAGGACCTCGTTCCTTGCTCATGATGGCACACCTTGGGGTGGGTGGTGGCGGGTCAGGAAATCGAGGATTGCTGCCGAAAAGGCATCGTTGGCATCACCCACCACCATGTGCGTGGCATTTGCTATGTCGGAATATTCGGTGTGCGGCACCAGGTCGCACAAATGCGCCACCGCCTCTTCGGAAACCAGATCGCTTGATCCGCCGCGAATGAGATGCACTGGTAACGAAAGCCGACTGGCCGCATCGCTCAGCGCATCGAATTGCCGATCCTGATGAGCCGGATCGCTTCGCTTCGTGGTCATGATGTTACGGATAAAGGCCGGGTCCCAGTGCCAGTAGTAGCGGCCATCATCCTTTTTGCGCAGGTAGCGCCGCAGTCCCTCTCCAGCCCCGCGCTTGCGGCGATGCGGCATGTAGCTCGCGATGATTCCCGCCGCTTCTTCAGGTGAAGAAAAGCCGGTATCGACATGCTGTGCCATGAAACCGACCACACGCATCACGCCGCCCGGCTCCATGCGCGGGGCAATGTCTACAAGGGTCAGGGAAGCGAAAGTGTCTGGCGCGAGATAACCCTCGGCAATGATCCCGGCCAGTCCCCCCAGCGAAGCACCAACGAGTGCTGGTTTGCATTCCATGCCTGATGCAATCGCTACAAGATCGGAAGCGAAGTCGCGAATGTCGTATGCTCCGCTCGCAGCCCAATCGCTGTCGCCATGACCGCGCATATCGATCGCGATTGCGTGGTAGCCAGCCGTGGCCAGATCACCGGTCACGCGCTTCCACGCGCGGCGTGTTTGCCCACCGCCATGGGCGAGTAAGACGGGCATCGCGCTGTCGTCACCGACCACTTCAGCGGCAAGGGAGAGTCCTCCCGATCCCTCGATTTTGGTGGTCACGCTCTCCATGTCGCAAGCCACTATATTGTAAATTGCTTTACAGTAAATGACTTTATTTAAATCGATGTTGTGTTAAGGTGCTCTGCATGGCAACCAAGCTCGACAATGATGCCGACGAAAAGGCAGCGGCATTCCTGACCGATCAAGACCGGTTGGTTTTTCTTTTGGAAGAACTGACGAGGCGCTTGCGTCGCACCTTCGACACCTCGGTCGAACAGTTCGGACTTACCCGAACCCAGTGGCGCGCGTTGGCCTATCTCTACCGCACACCCGGCATGACCCAATCCGAACTGGCCAGCGAATTGGAACTGGAGCGGGCAAGCATAGGGCAAGCGATCGACCGGCTGGAAGAATTGGGCTTGGTCGAACGGCGCAGCGCCAAAAACGACCGGCGCGTGTGGCAGGTGCACCTCAAACCCGCTGCAATAGATCTACTTCCCAAAATGCGAGTCGAAGCGGACCAGGTTTATGCGCGCCTGCTCACGAGAATAGAGGACGAGGATTTGGAAACGTTCAAATCTACCCTAGCCGCAATGCAGCGCAATTTGAGCGATACTTAACGGGCTCGGCCGTCGCCCGAAGAGAAGGACATTTTGCCACCTGAATATGGCGCCAAGACCAATAAGCAGAGGGTATTCCGCTGATTGGCGATTAGCGTCGGCAAATGGGTCGTTAGCCGAATGCCTGCTTGACGATCTGACAAAGCTAAAATCGGACAGTCGGCAATTCGGCCCAGTTTCAGTCATTGCGGGCGGCCAGGTTCGACAGCAGAAAATTCTTTAGCCCCATGCAAATCGGGAAATCAGCAAGGATTGGGATAGCAGCGCATTCTTAACTCGATTCGCGCAGATTCTGGTGCCGCTGGCGCGGAAATACGTCCTTGCCGTCGCAACTTCGCGCTCGTCGGTCGCTAATTCGCGCTGGGCGCGAAAATTTTCTGAACCGACAACTGTTGAGCAGTTTGTCCCTAAAGGTTTCGGACCGTCCATAGCCGTTTCAAATCATGCAAATCGTTGAAGATTTGCTCGAATTCTAGCTCAGACTGACCCTTGCGTTGCACCAAAAAGTTCTCATTATGTTCCGTAGAGGGGCTGTCAGTATCAATAATGAGAACGCCCAATGTCCAATACCGAACGCATCATTCGCTTGAAGACCGTGCTCGACCGCACCGGTCTTTCCCGTTCCACCATCTACCGCAAGATCGCCGAGGGCACCTTCCCGTCGCAGGTTAAGATCAGTATCCACGGCGCGGGCTGGCACGAGTCAGCAATCAATCGCTGGATCGCCGATCCCGCTCACTATCGTGAAGAGGAACCGGCGGAGTGAGCGGCCAACAATCTGTCGAGCCGATCTGCGTCCGGGTGAATGACGCTGCCCGCATGATTGGTGTCGGACGCACAAAGCTCTACGAGCTGATCTCAAATGGCGAACTCGAAACCATCAAGATTGGCAAGGCTACACGTATCACTACAGCCAGTTTGCATAGGTTGGTTGAGCGGCATCGGGCATTGAACTGACCGAGCTGCTAACTCGAAATTGGACAGTGTCAAACCGTGCAATTATGTTGCGGTCAGGTGCGCTGCGGATCGCCCATTTATTCAGCTTTTCGATCAAAACGCTGAACCGAACCACCGTTAAATGAACGAAAGTGTGGGGGAGAGTGTGGGGTAAGGTCTGCCTTTGTTCCAAGAATAGAATTGATATCAAAGCGTTATTTTAGCGGTTCGAATCAAGCCCTGCCACCACTTCCTCGCATTGGGCAGCGGCCCTCGCTCAACAGCCCTTGCCCAAGCGGTGCAGCGGGATTAACCACCCCCGCCATGAACATGACAAACAAGCCCGTCATCTCGTCCACCGGACTGTTTACGCCGGAAGACGTCATCACCAATGAAGAGCTGGTCGCCAGCTTCAACGAATATGTTGAACGCTTCAATTCCAGAAATGCCGATGCGATAGCGGCGGGCGAAATTGATGCTCTGCAGCCCAGCTCCGTCGAGTTCATCGAGAAGGCAAGCGGGATCAAGGCGCGCCACGTGATGGCGAAAGAGCCAGTGCTTGATCCGGATGTGATGTCACCACGCTGGGAAGAACGCAGCAATGACGAGCTGTCGATCATGGCAGAGATAGGCGTGAAGGCTGCGCGCCAGGCCTTGGAGCTGGCAGGTCGCGATGCAAAGGATGTCGACGCGGTGCTTTGCGCGGCTTCGAACATGCAGCGGCCCTATCCGGCCATGGCGATCGAGATACAGGAAGCATTGGGTATCGAAGGCTTCGGCTTTGACATGAATGTCGCGTGCTCGTCAGCGACCTTCGGGATCCAGACCGCGGCTGACTACATTCGTGCCGGCAATGCGAAGAGCGTGCTGGTTGTGAGCCCGGAGATTACTTCGGGACACCTCAACTGGCGTGACCGGGACAGTCACTTTATCTTTGGTGACGTGGCGACAGCCGTGCTGGTGGAAGACGAAGCGATCGCTCCAGCGGAGCACTGGGACATTCTCGGCACCAAGCTGAAGACGGTGTTCTCGAACAATATTCGCAACAATTTCGGCTTCCTCAATCGTGCACATCCGGAAGGTGATGGTAAGGCAGACAAGCTTTTCGTCCAGGAAGGGCGCAAGGTATTCAAGGAAGTCGTGCCGATGGTTGCGCAGATGATCATCGACGAAGCAGAGCGGCTTGAGATTGACCCGCAAACGTTGCGTCGCTTGTGGCTGCATCAGGCCAATGCGGGCATGAACCGGCTGATTTCGCACAAGGTTCTTGGCCACGAAGCCAATGAGGACGAAAGCCCGACCGTACTGGATACCTATGCCAATACTTCGAGCGCGGGTTCGATCATCGCCTTCCACAAGCACAGCGAAGACCTTGCAGTGGGAGATACCGGGCTGATCTGCAGCTTCGGCGCCGGTTACTCGGCGGGGACGGTTTTTGTGCGCAAGGTGGCTTGAGCGAAACGCCGATGTGGCTTGCGGGGGCAGTCGCCAAGCCCTAGATGCGCCTCATGGCCGGAGAAATTCTAGACAATAAGGGTCGCGGCAATGTCAGCTGGAGCTGGCCGCCGATCCACCCCGAAGGACGCAAGTTCGGAATCATCGCGGTAGGGCTCAGCCTGATCCCGCTGCTGCTGCTCGACTGGGAGATTATCGGCTGGCCGATGTTGCTTTTATCGGCGGGTGTATTCGCGTTTTTCCGCGATCCTGAACGGGTAGTGCCGCAAGGTGACAATGTGATCGTTGCGCCTGCGGACGGGCTTGTTTCGCTGATAACAGAGTGTGAGCCGCCCGCTGAACTGCGGGTTGACGATGGTTCGGGCGCGCCGGGCCTGCCGGACGGGCCAGTGACCCGAATCTCGATTTTCATGAGCGTGTTCGATGTTCATATCAACCGCGCGCCGATCAGCGGCACGATAGAGCGCCTCGTCTACATTCCCGGCAAATTCATGAATGCCGATCTCGACAAAGCCAGCGAAGAGAACGAGCGGCAGCATTTCCTGATCGAGCGGCAGGATGGCGTGAAGATCGGTTTCACGCAGATTGCAGGACTGGTGGCGCGCCGCATTGTTCCCTTCGTAAAGCCGGGCGATATTGTTGCGAGTGGCCAGCGGGTAGGCCTGATCCGTTTTGGCAGTCGGGTTGATGTTTACCTCCCAGCCGGAACCGATCCGAAGGTGCTGATGGGTCAGAAAATCATCGCCGGAGAGACTATCCTGGCAGAGCTAGGCACGCAGAAGCTGCTTGAAGGCATTGCGCAGTGAGCGATACGCCGCGCGTCGGGCCAAAGTCTGAGGAAGGCGAAGAAGGACTTTCCCAGCCTGGCGTGGGTTCGCGCGGCCTGTCCTTGCGCGCGCTCTTGCCCAATGCGATCACTGCCGCGGCTTTGGCGGCCGGGCTAACCGGCATACGCTTTGCGATCTCGGGGGATTGGCACCTGGCGGTCTATGCAATCGTGCTTGCCGGCCTGCTGGACGGGATCGACGGGCGGATCGCACGTTTGCTCAATGCCCAATCGCGCTTTGGCGCGGAGCTGGACAGCCTTGCGGATTCGATTTCCTTCGGCGTCGCGCCAGCGCTGGTATTGTATCTCTGGTCGATCCAGGACTTGCCACGGCTTGGCTGGTTCGCTTCATTGGCCTTTGCGATCTGTGCGGCGCTGCGACTGGCGCGGTTAAACGCCCAGATCGATACTGACGAGCAGCCACACAAGCTCGCTGGATTCCTGACGGGCGTTCCTGCACCAGTTGGGGCGGGGCTGGCGTTCCTACCATTCTATCTCTGGATGGCGACTGACCTGCCGGAGTTTCGCAACCCTGTGTTCGTCGCGGTCTGGCTGGCAGCGGTAGGTGCCATGATGATTTCGAACATCGCCACATTCAGCTGGAAGTCGATCAAGCCACGGCGCAGCATACGCTTGGAAGTGATCGCGCTGTTCGCGCTCGCATTTGGCGCACTACTGCAGGAACCGTGGTGGACGCTCGCCGGGATCTGCGTGATCTACCTGACCTTGATGCCGTGGGCTTTGCTCAAATACGGCAGGATCAAGCGGCAGCGGCAAGCGACCTGACGCCGGGCAGCGGGACTGTCTTCGGCTTGTGAAGGCGGAGCATCACCACTGCACCCTCGCTCTGTGACACCGAACTGCTGTTTGCACCGGCAAGTTCTTGCCTGGCGCGGTTCCATGCATTGCGCAATTTCAACGCGCTGTCAGCGAGCGACACACCGGCAGCGATAGCGACACTCACAAAAAGGGCGATCAACACAAAGCTCAGCATTCTTCCGACTCCTTCTCGTATCGCTTGGCTTGACGGGTCTATGCGCCCGTGGCATCAGCGATGTACCGTGTTTGTTCCGCTTCTTATGTTCTTTATTTGTTCTAAGTGTCAAGCGGGAAATGCGCCTGCTGCGCGATTTTTCGAAGAACGGGCTGGATTCTTTGCATTCGGACAGCTAATGCGCGCGGCGTTCGCGAGCCGGAATGCGATTCCCGTGTTTCGTTAGCGAGCAAATCCACATGGTGAGCACACATACCGGTGCCTGACGCGGGAGATACCGCAAAACAGGTTCCAGCTTGCCAGAGGCATAACCGGAAAGGAATTTACTTATGGCGGCTCCTACCGTCACCATGCAGCAATTGATCGAGGCCGGGGCACACTTTGGCCACCAGACCCACCGCTGGAACCCGCGGATGAAGCCGTATATCTTCGGCGCCCGCAACGGTGTTCACATCATTGACCTGTCGCAGACTGTACCGCTGTTCGCGCGCGCGCTCGACTTTGTCGAACAGACTGTTCGCGCAGGCGGCAAGGTTCTGTTCGTTGGCACCAAGCGCCAGGCGCAAGAGCCGATCGCACAGGCAGCTCGTTCAAGCGGCCAGCATTTCGTCAATCACCGCTGGCTGGGCGGCATGCTCACCAACTGGAAGACGATCAGCCAGTCGATCAAGCGTTTGAAGACGCTTGAAGAGCAGCTTTCAGGCGACACTTCCGGCTTCACCAAGAAGGAAGTTCTCCAGCTGACCCGCGAGCGTGACAAGCTTGAGCTGTCGCTTGGCGGTATCCGAGACATGGGCGGCGTTCCGGACGTAATGTTCGTGATTGACGCGAACAAGGAAGATCTCGCGATCAAGGAAGCTGCCGTTCTGGGCATTCCGGTGATCGCTGTGCTCGACACCAATGTCGATCCAAGCGGCATCGCATTCCCGGTTCCGGGCAATGACGACGCGGCGCGTGCGGTTCGCCTTTATTGCGAAGCGATTGCTGCGGCTGCGGTCGCAGGTCGCGGCGGCGCGGTTGCGGACAGCGGCGAAGACATCGGCGCGATGGAACAGCCGCCGGCGGAAGCCACTGCTTAAGCATCTTTTTCAGCTGGCGCGTCACTGGCGCGTCACCTGATACCCCTAGCGCGCCGTGATCCCGCATTCAGGTGGAGTGCGGCGCACACAGACGATATTGAAAAGGAAATCACCATGGCTGCATTTTCTGCCGCTGATGTGAAGGCCCTGCGCGAAAAGACTGGCGCGGGCATGATGGACGCGAAGAAGGCACTGGAAGAAGCAAATGGCGATATCGAAGCCGCAGTCGACGCACTGCGTGCCAAGGGTCTCGCCACTGCTCAGAAGAAGTCGAGCCGCACTGCTGCTGAAGGCCTTGTTGGCGTTGCTGTCGAAGGCACCAAGGGCGTGGCCGTTGAAGTGAACTCGGAGACAGACTTTGTTGCCAAGAATGACAAGTTCCAGGACTTCGTGCGCAAGACCACGCAGGTCGCGCTTTCTGTTGGCAGTGATGACGTAGACGCGCTGAAGGCGGCTGCATATCCCGATGGCGGCACTGTGGCTGACAAGCTGACTGACAATGTCGCGACCATCGGTGAAAACCAGCAGGTTCGCCGCATGCAAAGTGTGACTGTGTCACAAGGCGCGATCGTTTCTTACGTGCACAATGCCGCCGCTGAAGGCCTGGGCAAGATTGGCGTGCTGGTTGCCTTGGAAAGCGACCTTGGCGCAGATGTGCTTGAGCCGTTCGGTAAACAGCTGGCCATGCACATTGCTTCGATGTTCCCGCAAGCTCTGAACGCTGAAGGTCTCGATCCGGAAGTGATCGCGCGCGAGCGTGCCATCGCTGCTGAAAAGGCTGCTGAAAGCGGCAAGCCTGAAAACGTTCAGGAAAAGATGGTCGAAGGCGCAATCAACAAGTTTGCAAAGGAAAACGCGCTGCTCAGCCAGATGTTCGTGATGGACAACAAGACTTCGGTTGAAGATGTTGTCGCACGTACAGCAAAGGAAAACGGCGGCTCGATCAAGCTTGTCGATTATGTCCGCTTCCAGCTCGGTGAAGGCATCGAGAAGGAAGAAAGCGACTTCGCTGCAGAGGTTGCAGCTGCAGTCGGCGGCTAATCTTTAGCAGCTGAATAATTCAAGGCGGCCGCTGGACCTTATGGTTCGGCGGCCGTTTTCTATTCGGCGCTGTGCTTGGCAGGGGCAATCAAGGCCGTTAAAGACCTCGCAACTCAATACTGACCGGATTCTGATCGCCCATGAACGACAAGGCATACAAACGCATTCTCCTGAAGCTTTCGGGCGAGGTGCTGATGGGCAATCAGGAATACGGTATTGATCCTGAATATGTCGCGCGACTGGCCGAGGAAGTAAAAGCTGCCAAGGACACCGGACTGGAGATCTGTCTCGTTATCGGCGGCGGCAATATCTTTCGCGGGGTTGCGGGCGCTGCCAAGGGGCTGGACCGCACCACCGGTGACTACATGGGCATGTTGGCGACGGTGATGAACGCGCTGGCGATGCAGAACGCGCTTGAGCAGGCAGGGGTTCAGACACGGGTGCAGAGCGCGATCCCGATGTCCTCGGTATGCGAACCCTATATCCGCCGCCGAGCGGAGCGCCATTTGCAGAAGGGCCGGATCGTTATCTTTGCCGCCGGTACCGGCAATCCCTTCTTCACGACGGATACCGGCGCGGCCTTGCGCGCAGCCGAAATGAATTGCGACGCCTTGCTCAAAGGCACCAGCGTTGACGGGGTGTATGACAGCGATCCCAAGCATAACCCCGATGCCAAGCGTTTCGACACGATCAGCTATGATCAGGTGTTGTCCGACAATCTCAAGGTTATGGACGCTACCGCCGTGGCGCTCTGCCGCGAAAACACCATTCCCATCGTCGTCTTCTCGATCCGCGAAAAGGGCAATGTTGCCCGCGTGCTCGAAGGGAACGGCGTGCAGACAATCGTACAAGAGGAAGCCTGAACCATGCCGCAATATGACAAGGCAGATATCGAACGCCGGATGAAAGGCGCCGTGGAATCGCTGAAGGGCGATCTTGGCGGCTTGCGCACAGGCCGCGCGAACACCAGCCTGCTCGATCCGGTGGTGTGCGAGGTCTACGGCGCGATGATGCCATTGGCACAGGTTGCCACTGTATCCGCGCCGGAACCGCGCATGTTGAGCGTGCAGGTGTGGGACAAGTCGAATGTGATCGCAGTCGAGAAAGGCATTGCGCATGCCAATCTGGGCCTCAATCCCATGATTGATGGCCAGACCATTCGCTTGCCTATCCCCGATTTGACGGAAGAACGCCGCAAGGAACTGGCCAAGCTGGCTGGCCAATATGCGGAAAAGGCCAAGATCGCGATTCGCAATGTGCGCCGTGACGGGATGGAAGCACTGAAGGCCGACGAGAAGAAGAAGGACATTTCGGAAGACGAGCGCAAGCGCCACGAAGACGAGGTCCAGAAGCTGACTGACAAATATGTTGCTGAAACAGACGAGGCTGCGGCGAAGAAGGAACAGGAAATCCTGACTCAGTGAGGTTGGGGTAGCCGGAGGGGACAGATGGGCGATACGCCCTCTCAAGATGCGGCTCGCGCGCGCCACGTCGCCATTATCATGGACGGCAATGGCCGTTGGGCGAAAAAGCGCGGATTGCCACGCTCGGTCGGGCACCAGCGCGGCGTAGAGGCCGTTCGCAAGCTGGTGCGCAGCCTGGACGGCTCAGGTCTCGATTGCCTGACGCTTTATGCATTTTCGTCGGAGAACTGGAAGCGCAGCGAAGACGAAGTCGATGATCTGATGAACCTGATGCGTAAATTCATCAAATCGGACTTGCAGCAGTTCATCGACAACAAGGTCCGCTTGAAGATTATTGGCGACTGGCAATCACTTGCGCCCGATATTGTAGAAATGCTCGAAGATGCGCTGGAGAAAACCAGCCAGGGTTCACACACCGTCGCTGTGGCGCTCAATTACGGCTCGCAGCAGGAGATTGCGCGCGCCGCGGCGAAAGCGGCGGCGATTGGCGATGTGAACGAAGCGAGTATTGCAGCGAACCTCGACACCAATGACTTGCCACCGCTTGACCTGTTGATCCGCACCAGCGGAGAGATTCGCCTGTCGAACTTCCTGCTATGGCAATCGGCTTATGCAGAGATGCTTTTCGTCGACACGCTATGGCCCGATTTTACGCCGGAGATGCTAGAGACAGCCCTTGATGATTTTGCGAGGCGGGAGCGGCGCTTTGGCGGACGTTGAAACTTCTCAGAAGAATTCTGACCTGCCGGTGCGGTTTGCCTCGGCAGTGGTGATGCTGGCGGTTGCTGGCACGGCATTGTGGCTGGGCGGGGTTTGGTTTGACCTGTTTGCATTGATCATTGCAGTCGTGTGCGTGAGCGAGTTCGGTAGGCTGGTGATGTTCGCGTTCGAAGGCAAAGGCGCACGCTTGGTCGCGCTGTTCCTGGGCGGAGCATATATCGCGACAGCTGCCTACGCGCTCGTTATTCTTCCGATCGAAGTGGTGATTGGCGCGCTGGCGATCGTTATTGCAACCGATGTCGGGGCCTATTTCAGTGGTCGTTCGATCGGCGGACCCAAGATCGCGCCGAAAATCAGCCCGTCCAAGACCTGGGCAGGCTTGGGCGGCGGCATGTTGGCCGCCGCGCTCGTATCGCTGGCGTTCTTCTACTCGAATGTTGGCGACCGCGCCTTTTCGCCGATGGGCCTTGTTGCACTGGGTATCGGCGCTGCCTTGGCGGTAATCGCGCAATCGGGCGATTTCTTCGAAAGCTGGCTCAAACGCCGTGCTGGCGTGAAAGACTCGTCAAACCTTATTCCGGGGCATGGGGGCGTGTTTGACCGCGTGGATGGCTTGCTTCCAGTCGCTATCGTTACGCTTTTCCTGTGGTTTGTGGCGCACCCATGACCCGTTCGATCTCCATCCTTGGCGCAACGGGTTCTGTCGGAGAGCAGACGCTTGATCTGATCCGTCGCAATCCTGAGGACTGGCAGGTCGAAGTCCTTACCGCCAATGGCAGCGTCGACAAACTTGCCCGGTTTGCTCGCGAATTCGATGCGAGGCTGGCAGTGGTAAGCGACGAAGGCTGCCTGCCCCAGCTTCGTGATGCATTGGCAGGCACAGGCATTGAAGCGGCGGGTGGCCGCGAGGCTTTATGCGAAGCGGCTGCGCGCCCGGTCGACATTACTGTTGCCGCGATTGTCGGTTGTGCGGGCCTCGCCCCGGTTATGTCTGCGATTACCCGCGGCGGGATTGTCGCGCTGGCGAACAAGGAAGCGCTCGTTTCCGCCGGCGACGTCATGACGGCAGCAGTCGCGAAACATGGCGCGACACTGCTTCCGGTCGATAGCGAGCACAACGCCATCTTTCAGTGTCTGCAGGGCAACCGGATTGAGGATGTCGCGCGGATCACACTGACTGCAAGCGGCGGACCGCTGCGGACGTGGACCTTGGAAGAGCTCAAGGTTGCTACCCCCGCGCAGGCTATCGCGCATCCCAACTGGAGCATGGGTGCGAAGATCAGCGTGGATAGCGCGACGATGATGAACAAGGGGCTCGAATATATCGAAGCGCATCATTTGTTCCCTGTGGGGCTAGAGCGCTTGAAAATCGTGGTCCACCCGCAAAGCGTGATCCATTCTATGGTCGAATATCGCGATCGGTCCACGCTGGCGCAGCTTGGCCCTTCGGATATGCGCGTGCCAATCGCCTCTTGCCTTGCTTGGCCCAAGCGGATGGAGACGCCGATGGCCCCGCTCGATCTTGCGGCAATAGGTGAGCTGAGCTTCTTCGCGCCGGATGAACAACGTTTCCCTGCAACCCGCCTGGCGCGAGAAGCGATCGAAGCGGGGGCAGGGGCGCCGGCCACGCTCAATGCAGCCAATGAAGTGGCTGTTGCAGCATTTCTGGCCGGTCAGATCGGGTTCATGGATATTACCGTAGTGGTGGAAAACACACTAAACCGTTATAGCGCGCCAGCGCCGCAATGCCTCGATGACGTTCTTAACGTTGATCGAGAGGCTCGTGCGGCTGCACGCGAGATTTTGGAGCACGCCTAATTGTTTGAATCGCCACCAGTCTGGATGTGGATCGTCGGTTTCCTGCTTGTGCTGGGGCCGTTGGTTACGGTGCATGAGCTAGGTCATTACCTTGTCGGGCGCTGGTTCGGGGTGAAAGCAGATGCTTTCTCGATCGGCTTCGGCAAGGAACTTGCCGGCTGGACTGACAGGCGCGGCACGCGATGGAAACTCGCCGCGATCCCGCTTGGCGGATATGTCCAGTTCAAAGGCGATATGAACCCGGCAAGTATTGCTGATCCCAATGCGCCTGCCGACGACGACACGTTCCAGTGCAAAGCGCTGTGGAAGCGAGCGCTGATTGTCTTTGCTGGCCCAGCCACCAACCTGATTGTTGCAGTGGCGATCTTTGCTTCGTTCAACCTCGCATATGGCAAGATCGAAGCGCACAATGAAATCGGGCGGTTTGCGGAAGTGTCCGCAGCGCGTGACGCAGGCCTTGAGCAAGGCGATCTGATCACAGCAATCGATGGTCAAGAGATCGAACAATTTGCCGATATCGGCCCGCTGGTGATGATGTACCCCGGGCGCGAAATCGAAATCACATTCCTGCGTGATGGCGACGAGCAAATGCTGCCGGTCACAATCGGCGAGAGCATCGAGACTGATCGTTTCGGCAATGAATCGCGCGTCGGGCGCCTGGGTGTCTACTCGCAAGATCCGGAGATTATCCCGGTCGGGCCAATCGAAGCGGTGGTGCTGGCCTTCGATCAAAGCATCGGTCTGATGAAGATGATGGTCACCGGCCTGCAGCAGATCGTGCTGGGTGACCGTTCGATCAAGGAGCTTGGTGGCCCGATCAAGATCGCCAAATATTCTGGCGAGCAGCTGAGCTTGGGCCCGCTCGCTCTGGTGAGTTTCGCAGCGCTGATCTCAATTAACTTGGCATTCATTAACCTCCTGCCAATCCCCGCTCTCGACGGTGGGCACCTGGCATTCTACGCGGCAGAAGCTGTCCGCCGGAAGCCGGTGGGTCCGCGCGGCCAGGAATGGGCGTACCGCACTGGCATGGCTCTTGTGCTTATGCTGATGGTGGTCGTCACGGTGAATGACATCGTCTCGCTGCCGATTTTCGGGAGTTAGTCGGGGACAGGACACTGTAGGGCGGCAGATGGCGGGTTCTCCCGCTTGATTGCGAACCCGTCATCGGGCAGAGGCGGCTGGGTAATCGCCGCGCCTGAACGTACGGGGCCCGGGGGCGGCACTTGAAGGTATAGGGTTAGACGGGAATCTTGCGAATATGAGTGGACGTTTGAAGGCAGGTGCTGGCCAAGCGAAACCGGCCAGTCAGCTGGCTGCGCTGTTGCTGGGCACGACTATGCTGGCCGGCTTGCCGCAGGTCGCCCTCGCGCAGGAGACTGCGAGTGAAGAGGCGCAGGAAACCGCTGAACCCGCGGCACCCGAAGTGGAGCCGGTCGATAACACGATCCGATCGATCAGCGTTGTCGGGGCCGAGCGCCTCGAGCCGCAAACCATCCTCAGCTATATTCGCTTGCGGGTTGGGCAGGAATACACATCGGTGGCCGCTGACGGCGCGCTGAAGGACCTTGGCGCGACCGAACTGTTCTCGAACTTCTCGATCCGCAACGATGCCGGGAATGTGGTGATCACAGTGACGGAAAACCCCGTCATCAACCGCATCATTCTGGAAGGCAATCGTCGCCTCAAAAACGACAAGATCCTCCCGGAAATCAAGCTTTCGCCGCGGCAGATATTTACCCGGTCCAAGGTGCGCGCCGACGTGGCACGCATTATCGAGCTGTACAAGCGACAGGGCCGGTTTGCCGCCACTGTCGAGCCAAAGATGGTGCAGCTGCCGCAGAACCGTGTCGATATCGTGTTCGAGATCAGCGAAGGGCCCAAGTCAAAGGTCCGCCAGATCAATATCATTGGCAACGAGCAGTTCTCAGACGGCGATCTGCGCAGTGAAATGGTGACCAAGCAGGCGCGCTGGCATCGCTTCTTCAGTTCGAACACCAGCTATGACCCTGACCGGCTGGCGTTTGACCAGCAGAAGCTGCGTCAGTTCTACTTGACTGAAGGCTATGCCGATTTCCGCGTGGTTTCTGCGGTGGCCGAACTTACGCCTGACAAGGAAGACTTCATCATCACTTATGTGGTGGAAGAAGGTGAGCGCTACAAATTCGGCGATGTGACCGTTGAGAGCCAGCTGCGCGATTTCGACAGCGACCGGATGACGCAGAACCTGCCGATGAATTCCGGTGACTGGTACGATGCCAAGCTGGTCGAAGATACGGTTGAGCAGATCACCGAATTGGCCGGCACCTTCGGCTATGCATTCGCAGACGTTCAACCGCGTTTCGATCGCAGCCGCGAAGACCTGACCATGAGCGTCAATTTCGTGATCCGCGAAGCGCCGCGGGTCTATGTCGAGCGGGTGGATGTCAACGGCAACACTCTGACGCAAGACAAGGTGGTGCGGCGCGAATTCCGTATCGCTGAAGGTGACGCGTTCAACTCGCTGCAGGTCAACCGGACAACTGCGCGCATCAATTCGCTGGGATATTTCCAGGAGAATTTCGAAGTCACGCAAACCGAAGGCAGCCAGCCAGATCGGATCGTGCTCGAAGCCAATGTCGAGGAACAGCCAACCGGCGAATTGCAGCTGTCTGCCGGTTTCTCGTCGCTCGAACGCTTCATCCTTGCCGCGTCGGTGCGTCAGCGCAATTTCCGCGGTCGTGGTCAGACGGTTGGGCTTAGTGTGAACTGGTCACGCTTCAGCCGGTCTGCATCGATCAGTTTCACTGAGCCTTATCTGTTTGACCGGAATATTTCCGCAGGGATCGATATCTTCCGGCGGGAATTCAACAGTTTCAATTTCCGTAGCCGCGATCGCAATCGGACGTTTGAACAGGCGACGACAGGCTTCTCTCTGCGCGCGGGCGTTCCACTGACAGAATTCGTTTCTTTGATCGGTAGCTACACGTTGAATTTTGACGACATCACGCTTGATCGTGATATCTTCTTTTCAGATTTCGACGGCGACGGCATTCGCACATGCGAACCATTGTTCGCCGGTCGTTTCCTTTGTGATGCGGTGGGCAAGCGGACAAGTTCGATCGTTGGCCTTACCATCGCACACAACTCGCTCGATAGCCGTTTGCGACCGACGCGCGGAAGCAACGTTTCATTGACCACTGAGGTTGCCGGCCTGGGCGGATCAGTCAAATATGTGCGCGTACGAGGCCGTGGCGCCAAATACTGGCCAGTGGGCGCAGGCTTTATTTTCTCGGTCTCGGCGGAAGGCGGCGCGATCAACTCGCTCGAAGGTTCGAAGGGGCCTGGAGTTGATGGCGTACTTTTGACTGATCGCTTCTTCCTTGGCGAGCCACAATTCCGCGGGTTCGACATTCGCGGGGTCGGTCCGCGTGTGCTTCGCCAGCAATATATCGACGATGCCGATGGCAATCCGGTGGCGATCACCGATCGCGACCGAGTGGTGGATGATGCATTGGGCGGCAAGGCCTATTACCTGGGCCGGGCGGAGCTTGAAATTCCGCTTGGGTCGGGTGCCCGCGAACTGGGCCTTAGGCCTTCGATCTTCTTCGATGTGGGTGCGCTGTTCGCTGTGACTCGCCCGATTCTGCAAGACAATCCCAATGGCATCCAGCAGCGCAATGCTGATGGCGAGCTTTTGTTCTTCGAGATTGTCGACAATGGCGATGGAACCAGCAGCACGCGGCTGACCACCAATCCGGTCGCCGCAGATGGCGTCACGCAGAATGTGCCCAATATTATCCAGGGAAGCCGCTTCCGCGAGATTTTCCTTGGTGATTCCGCTAAACCCCGCATGTCGGTTGGCATCGGGGTAAACTGGAATTCACCCTTCGGTCCGTTCCGGATCGACTTCGCCCATGTCCTGAGCAAGGAAGAGGGCGACGATACAAAACGCTTCACGTTTAACGTAGGAACTCAATTCTAATGAAACTTTTCAGCACTTTGCTTGCGGCTGCAAGCATCTCGACCGCCGTTGCAGTCGCTGCCCCTGCTACCGCGCAGGTTCAGGGCAACATCGCAACGGTGAATCTGCCTGCAGTGGTGATCAACACCAATGCGTTTGGCACTGCATATCAGCAGATCGCGACGACGTATAAGCCGCAGATCGACACGATTCAGGCGCGCCAGCAGGAAAGCCAGACCTTGCTGCAGCAGCTCGACACCAACAATGATAACCAGCTAGATGAAGCCGAACAGCAAGCGGCACAGAACTCGTCGCAGGCCCAGCGCCTGCAGGCGATCGAGCAGGAAGTCGCGCAGCTTTCCAACCAGGTAGAGGCCGCCCGCGTTTATGCCGTCGAGCAGATCCTTGCGCAGTATCGCGCGTCGCTTGAACAGGTGGTCCAGCAGCAGCAGATCCAGCTTGTCCTGACACCCGACGTGGTGGTTTACGCGCCGCCTGCAGCGAATATCACGCAG
>JASBTD010000032.1 GCA_030148605.1 Erythrobacter sp. | reverse complement strand
GAAAGCGGCGCGGTGGCGCTCAGGGTGGTATCTGCCATGCCACGCATCTATGATCCCCGCATGGCACCCGCAAGGCGGGCAATCTGATCCAGGACAAGAACGATGTTGATGCACACCCAGGAAAGCCGGCTCGACGCGCTGCGCAAGCAGCTTGCGGCGGACGGCCTCGATGGCTTCGTCATTCCCATTTCCGACGAGCACATGAGCGAATACGTGGGCGCCTATGCCCAGCGGCTGGCGTGGCTGACGGGATTTGGCGGCAGTGCAGGCAGCGCGGCAGTTCTGGCCGATGCAGCAGCGATATTTGTTGACGGGCGCTATACCGTGCAGGTGCGCGATCAGGTGGATGAGAAGCTGTTCGAATATCGCTCTGTACCCAAAGACACGATCGGCGGCTGGATCGCCGCCAATGCCGGCAAAGGTGCACGGATCGGTTACGATGCATGGCTGCATAGCCGCGGCTGGGTGAATATGATCGAGAAGCAGATGGCCAAGATCGGCGCCACTCTGGTTCCGGTCAATGGCAATCCGATCGATGCCGTGTGGCAGGACCAGCCGGAGCCATCGGGGGCCGTGGCGCTGGTACAGGCAGACGAGCATGCGGGCCGCTCCTCTGCTGACAAGCGGGCGGAAATCGCCGATTGGCTGAACACCGAAGGTTACGATGCGTCAGTGGTCTCCGCGCTCGATTCAGTCGCTTGGCTGCTCAATATCCGCGGCAGCGATGTCGACCACACGCCGGTCGCGCTCAGCTATGTCATCGCGCATGCCGATGGCACGGCAGAGCTGTTTATCGCACCTGAAAAAGTGACTCCGGAACTGACACAGCATCTGGGCAATGCAGTGACGATCCGCGCACGCAGCGAGTTTCCTGCCGCACTTGGCGCGATGCAGGGCAAGCACGTGGCGGTTGACCCCAATTATGGTGTCGCTGCGATCGCGCAGGTGCTGGAAGCAGGCGGCGCAAAGGTAAACTTCGAACGCGATCCCACCATCCTTCCCCGCGCGATCAAGAACCCCGTCGAGCAGCAGGGGCACCGCGACGCGCAAGCGCGCGACGGGGCAGCAGTCAGCCGCTTCCTGCGCTGGATCGAGGAGACCGCGCCTTCGGGCGAAGTCGACGAATTGGCAGCGGCGGCAAAGCTGCTCGAATTCCGGCAGGAGCTGGGCAATCTCAAGGATATCAGCTTCGACACGATCTCAGCTGCCGCAGGCCATGCCGCACTACCGCATTACAAGGTTGATGAAGACAGCAATATCCCGATCCCGCCAAGCTCGATCTATCTGGTCGATTCAGGCGGTCAGTACCCGGCCGGAACGACTGACATTACACGCACTGTCTGGGTTGGCCCGGGCGAGCCGAGCGCGGAAATGAAAGACCGCTTCACCCGCGTGCTTAAAGGACACATCCAGATCGATCGGGCGATCTTCCCGCAGGGAACCTGCGGCGGGCAGCTCGATGCCTTTGCGCGGCAGTATCTGTGGGAAGCAGGCGTCGATTATGCGCATGGCACCGGCCATGGCGTGGGCAGTTTCCTATCTGTTCATGAAGGGCCTCAGCGCATTGCGAAGCTGGGCAGCGGGCAAGCCGGGGCGGATCAGGAATTGTTCGCCGGCATGATCCTGTCGAACGAGCCGGGTTACTATAAGGCTGGCGAATTCGGCATCCGGATCGAAAACCTGGTGCTGACAGAGCAGCGCCAGATCGATGGTGCGGAAGACGATTATCTGGGCTTTGAATGCCTTACCTTCGTTCCGATCGATCGCACGCTGGTCGAGAAGAGCATGCTGACGGATTACGAAATTGCATGGTGGAATGATTACCACGCGAAAGTGTGGGGCATCCTGAGCCCGCAAATGGCCGGTGATGATCTCGCCTGGCTTGAACGCCATTGCGCGCCGCTTTGAACTTGTAGGAACATAAATGTTCACGTAATGTTCCCTTATTGCGAGTCGCGATTGGCGCGGCGTGCACGGGAGACAAGACGATGATCGGATATGTAACGCTTGGCACGAACGACCTGCCACGCGCCGCCAAGTTCTATGACGCAATCGCCGCTGAAATGGGCGTCGGGCGGATGATGGATTTCGACACATTCATTGCTTGGGGCACATGGGATGGCGGCGCAGGTATTGCCGCCACCAAGCCGTTTGATGGCAAGGAGGCGAGTGTCGGCAATGGCACTATGGTGGCGATACAGGCTGATAGCAAAGAGCAGGTTCACCGGCTCTATGATATCGCCATGGCGCATGGCGGCAGCGACGAAGGCGCGCCTGGCCCGCGCGGTGAGCCCGATGAGAATGGCAAGGTTTTCTATGCCGGATATTTCCGTGATCCCGATGGCAACAAGCTCAACGCGTTCCTGATGGCAGACGCGTGATCGATCTTGCACGCAGGTGAACCAGCGGGAAATCGCGATACAATCTGCGACAATTTGCCGGTCGCGCGGCATAATTCTGCGACATAGTCAGCTGTAAAACAGTCATGAGAGCTGCAGGAGGTGGCCGCGCGAATACCGCGACGGCATCGCCCTCTTCCCCCTGGAGGCGGATTTGCCTTCTGCAGCTCCCACAGGATTGTTTTAGGAGTAGCTGACATGAAGAAGATTAACCTGACGCTGGCCGCCGCTGCGCTTGCGACCTCATCGCTGGCCTTGGCCGGTCACCACGGAGGCAAACGCGGCCCTGATGCAGATGGCGACGGAGAAGTGACGCTGGCTGAGGCCCGCGCGCATGCCGCCAAGATGTTCGAACGCGCAGACGCCGATGGCAATGGCCAGATCGACGAGGCCGACCGCACCGCGCGGCACGCCGCCCGTTTCGCCAAGATGGATGCTGACGGTGATGGCGAAGTAAGCCAGGAAGAAATGCAGGCCGCGCATGAAGCCCGCAAGGCAGAGCGCAAGCAGCGCAGCGGTGCGCGCCATGAGCGTATGTTCGAAAGCGCTGACACAGACGGCAGCGGCAGTCTTTCAGAAGCAGAAATGCAGGCCGCACATGAAGCGCGGCGCGGCCGCATGGCAGAGCGCGGCGACAAGATGCGCAAAGGCCGTCGCGGTCCCGGCCATGGCATGGCGATGCTGCGCCGGGCCGACGCGAATGGCGACAAGATCGTGACACGGGCGGAATTCGATGCAGCGACCGAAGCGCGTTTCAACCGCGCGGATACAGACGGTTCCGGCACGATCTCCGCGGAAGAACGCCAGGCTGCGCGCGCTGCAATGAAAGAGCGAATGCAGCAACGCCGCAGCGAAAAAGGCAGCAATTAAGCTGCTTGGTTGAGCATGCTGCCAAGCTGGGCAATAAGCTTCGCATGACGCAAGACCCCGTCACCAGCTTGCTGCTTGTCGATGACGAGCCGACCCTGCGCGAACCTCTGGCCGAGTATCTCACTGGCCAGGGGTTTCGTGTGGCAGAAGCGGAAAGCGCCGCTTTGGCCCGCAGCGCAATTGCCAGGGAGCAGCCCGATCTTGTCCTGCTGGACATCATGATGCCGGGTGAAGACGGATTATCGCTCACCCGCCATCTTGTGGAGACCAGGCAGATTCCGGTGATCCTGCTCACGGCCCGCGGTGAAGCGATGGATCGCATCATCGGGCTCGAAATGGGAGCTGACGACTATGTCGTCAAACCGTTCGAACCGCGCGAGCTCGTCGCGCGTATCCGCACAGTCTTGCGCCGCGCCGCACAGTCGCCAGCAAACGACTCAGGTGATGAAGCGACATACCGGTTCGAAGGCTGGCAGCTCGATCCGCTCAAGCGCCGCCTGACCGACCCGCAAGGTACGCTGGTCCCCATTTCCACTGCGGAATTCCGCATGCTGCGCGCATTCCTCGATCATCCGCGCGAAGTGCTGGATCGCGATCGATTGCTGGACATGGTGCAGGGCCGCGAGGCGCATCTGTTCGACCGCGCGGTCGACAATCAGGTCAGCCGGCTGCGCGGCAAGATCGAAAGCGATCGAAGCAACCCGCAGCTGATCCTGACCGTGCGCGGCGGCGGATACCGGTTTGCTGCCGACGTTGTGCGCAGCAGTTCGAAGGTTCACTGACCGTGCGGCTGCTTCCCAAAAGCCTGCTGGGCCAGGTGATGCTGGTGCTGGCACTTGGCCTGTTGGTTGGTCAGGCCATTTCTGGCGTGCTGCTGTATCGCGCAGCCGAGCAACGCCGCGATGAAGTGGCGATCAATCAGATAGCCTTGAAGTTCATATCGGCTGAAGAGCGCGCTGCCGAACGTCGGGCTCTGCGCGAAGCATTTCGAGCCGAGCGCCAAGAGGCCCAATCGGCTGAATTGCGGCGAGAACGAGGGGACCCACGGCGGTTTCTCCGGTTCGGAAAAGGCCGGATCACAAACTCGCCAAGCTCGCCCGTGCTTGCCGGAGAAGCGCGGGTTGCGCGATTTGAAGAGGCTTTGCGCGCCACGCTGGCGGAGCAGGGAGTAACCCCCAAATCCATTGTCGTGACTGTGCGCCGGGCAGGTGACGATCCGGCGCTTGCCCGCATGCCGCGGATGCAGGAACGCTTGGGCACGCGCGAATGGTCAAGCCGTCAGCTGATTGTTGCGGGTATCGAGCGCGATGACGGCGAAGGATGGGATATCATCCGCCAGCCTCTGCCACGGCGACCTGACGGGGCTATCCGGACCATCATCTTCCAGACCCTAGTGACATTTGCGGTTCTGTTTGCGCTGCTCTTTCTGGTTCTCAGGCGGATCACACGGCCGCTCGCCGAACTGACTACCCGTGTCAGTGACTTCTCCAAAAGCCCCGATCAGGCGATCCAGCTCGCTGAAAGCGGCCCGCAAGACATGCGCCGCCTGATCGCTGCGCATAATGCAATGGAGAAACGCATTGCGTCGATGCTGGATGAAAAGGATGTGATGCTCGGTGCGATCGGGCACGATCTGAAAACGCCGCTCGCCGCGCTTCGCGTGCGAATAGAAAGCGTGACCGATGAAACGCAGCGTTTGCGCATGGCGCAAAGCATCGAAGACATCACACGCACGCTCGACGATATCCTTGAGCTGGCGCGAATCGGCCGGCCTGGCGAGGCCGCAGAGCGCACCGATATTGCCGCTCTGGTCGCTTCGGTAGTCGAGGAATATGAAGACCTGGAACAGCCGGTCGAACTTGGCGAACTGGCGCGCGTCCCCTTGCCGATCAGAGCCAGCCTGCTGCGCCGTGCTGTGCGCAATCTGATCGACAATGCCTTGCGCTATGGCAAGGCGGCCAGAGTCAGCGCGGCTGAAAGCCAGGGCATGGTTGCGATCACAATCGAAGATGAGGGCCCCGGCATCCCGGTGCAACAGATCGAAGCCATGCTCGAACCTTTCCAGCGCGGCGAAGCCAGCCGCAACCGGCAGACGGGCGGTGCCGGCCTGGGGCTGACGCTTGCCCGCGCAATCGCGCTTCAGCATGGCGGCGAGCTTGTGCTCGTCAATCGCCCCGGAGGCGGGCTGCGCGCCGAGATCAGGCTGCCGCTTTAACGCATCAAGCTGCCGAGCACATTGCGGACAAAGGCGTTGGCACCGGTGCGGACCGGATCAGCGCTGGATTTCTTGCCCATCGCCGCGGCAACGCCGATGGATACCAGTGATCCGGCCGCGGCCTTGATCCCCGCCTTGCCGGCCTTTTCCCACCAGCTGGTGGTCTTGCGGCTGCGCTTGGCGACTTCTTCTTCGCCTTTTTCCTCGACCTCTTTTGCAGTTTCAACCGCGTCGAGCGCTTTCGCCGCCAGCACT
>JASBTD010000027.1 GCA_030148605.1 Erythrobacter sp. | reverse complement strand
TTCAACAGCTTTGCCGGGCTAGGCCTGAAGGCGAGTGGCTCGGGGCTCGGCGCAGGCGATCTGTTGCTGCCGGGAAGGGTGGCGCAGGTCGGCATCGATGCCGCCTGGCCGCTCCTCGAATCGATTGCCGATCTGATGGGCTATGTCGGCTTCTTCGAGAATTTTCTGCAGATCATCATCCTGCTCGTCGCCTGGGCGATTGTCATCATCGCCTTCTTCATTCTCTCCATCCAGCTGTTCGTCACCCTGATCGAGTTCAAACTGACGACCTTGGCGGGTTTCGTCCTCATTCCCTTTGGCCTGTTCGGCAAGACCGCATTCCTCGCCGAACGCGTGCTCGGCAATGTGATCTCCAGCGGCATCAAGGTGCTGGTGCTTGCGGTCATCATCGGCATAGGCTCGACCCTGTTCGCCGAGTTCACCAGTGCGATACCCGGCGAGCCGACGATTGAAGACGCGCTTGCCATTGTACTCGCCAGCCTGACTTTGCTGGGCCTAGGAATCTTCGGTCCTGGAATCGCCAACGGCATTGTCGCAGGCGGGCCGCAACTTGGCGCCGGGGCGGCGGCTGGCACGGCACTCTTGGCAGGTGGTGCGGCTGTTGGCGGGATCGCCGGAGCCAAGCTCGCCGGTGGTGCTGTCGCCAGTGCAGCTTCAACTGTCGCGCAGGGGACTTCACGCGTAGCGGGCGGGGCGAGCATGGCCTATGCCACAGGCTCGGCCGGCAAGAGCGGGGGTGCGGCGGTCGCAGGCGGCATGGCCGGTGTCGGCCGCGCCGCAGGTGGCGCGATGATGTCGCCGCTGCGCAAGGCGGCCGACGGTGCGAAAAGCAATTTTCGCGAAGGTGCGCGTGCCTCGGTCGGCAACATGGGCGGGCGCATCGTGCCAGCTCCCGGCACAACGCCGACTGATCCTGCATCCGCAAGCGGCCCGCCTGCCTGGGCCAGATCCATGAAGCAGCGTCAGACACTCGGCCATTCGGCTTCGCTCGCTGCACACACCGTTCGTGCCGGTGATGGCCACGGGGCGGGTGCTTCTATCGACACCAAAAAGAAGGAATGAGCCTTAGATGTTCAAACGCCCCTCGATCAGATACGGCAAGACGCCGCAACCCGAAACACCATACCAGCGTGCCGCACAGGTCTGGGACGAGCGCATCGGTTCGGCTCGCGTCCAGGCGAGGAACTGGCGTTACGCATTTTTCGGGGCGCTTGGCCTCTCCGCCGCGCTGACCGGCGGCCTTATCTGGCAGAATGCACGCGGTACGATCGTTCCCTGGGTGGTCGAAGTCGACAAGCTCGGCGAAGCGCGCAGCGTTGCCCCGGCCAATTCCGAATTTGCGCCCACCGATCCGCAGATCGCTTTCCATCTCGCCCGCTTCATCGAGCATGTCCGCGCAATTCCCGACGACGCAATCGTTGTGCGCGAGAACTGGCTGAGAGCCTATGACTTTGCGAGCGACAAGGGCGCGCTGGCGCTCAACGACTATGCCCGCAGCAATGATCCCTTCGCTTCAATAGGACGCGAACAGGTAGCGGTCGATGTCACCAGTGTAATTCGCGCCTCTCCGAGAAGTTTTCGGGTCGCCTGGGTCGAACGACGCTATCGCGACGGCGCGCTCACCGAAACGAACCGCTGGACTGCGATCCTCGGCATCGCAGTCCAGCCGCCAACCAATCCAGACGCGCTCACCAAGAACCCGCTCGGAATCTTCGTCACTTCCATCAACTGGTCAAAGGAGCTTGGCTGATGTCCCGCTCACATGTCTATTCTCGCAGCAGCGCCGTCGGTCTGCTCGGCGCCGCTTCGCTGGTGCTTGCGTCTCCCGCTTCAGCAACACCGATACCGGCGACTTCGGCGCTGCAGGTCGCGCTGTCCGCACTGGTGCAACTGCGCCCGGTCACCACGGTCCAATTACCTGAGCAATTCGATCCCGAATCGCGGCGCGTCCCCCACGCCGCGCGCCGCTCCCCTGCGTCTGGCCCCGAAACGCAAGTGGGAGCGGCGAATGCTGCTGCCCGTATCCAGCCCGAGGATGCCGGCTTCGAGAACGCGATCCAGCGCTACGCCTATAGCGAAGGAGCGCTGTTCCAGATCTATGCCAAGCCGGGGCAGGTAACCGATATCGCGCTGCAGGAAGGCGAGAAACTGGTTGGCCCAGGTCCAGTTGCCGCAGGCGACACGGTGCGCTGGATGATTGGCGATACGCTGAGCGGGGCAGGTGACACGCAGCGCGTCCATATTCTCGTCAAACCAACCCGGCCTGACATCACGACCAACCTCGTCATCAACACCGACCGGCGGACTTATCATATCGAACTGCGCGCTAATCCGCGCGTATATATGGCTT
>JASBTD010000026.1 GCA_030148605.1 Erythrobacter sp. | reverse complement strand
GGGGATCGGCAAGGCGCTCCCCCGAAACATGCGGCTGGTCGATGCACCTAAAACGAAAAGCGTGTGGAAGCTCGACAAGACCATTGCGAGTTCTTCGACAATGCCATCCGCGAAGATTTCATCGCCTGCTCCCCCTCCCATATCCTTGAACGGAAGGATCGCGATGCTGGCCTGATTGTGCTGGCGGCGGCGCGCCTGCTTTGGCGCGGCAATCGGCTGCGCCGTCTGTTTCGCGTCTGCCAGTTCAGTCAGCGTCTTGGAGAAGATCTTCCAGGATGCCGTATCGCCGCCGGTCCAGCCGTCAAAATCGATGCAATGGATCTGGTTGAACGGCATTGGTGGGGCCGATCCGTCAAGCGTCAGCTGGACCAGTTTCCCCTCTTGCCTTGCAGCATCGGCCTCCGCACGCACCCACTGTGACTTCGCAGCAGAGGCTGACCACAGAACAACAACCGCGTCGGCGGCCTTGAGCTGTTCTTCGATCACATCGGCATAGGCGCGATGCCCGGGCAGCTGGTCGTCGCGCCAAACGGCATAGCCGAGCGCGCGCAAGCGATCCGTAAGCGCGCTCGCCTTGAGCTCGTCGCTCCGCGCATAGGATATGAAGACGCCGCCCATGCTCAGAAGGTATAGCGAGCAAGTGAGCAAGGCCCAACCGATTTGTTCCCGATCTGAGACAGCGACGTTCAGCCTTTGTTGACCATACCCTCGAGTGGTGACAGACTTCATCAAATGGGGGAAACAGCAACACTGCCGCAGAAAGATCCGGACGCAGCCGAACGTGTTCGTGCGCTTCATATCGCGCGGGAGCGATACCGGATATCCTTTAACATCGTGCCCGGCGTGCCGATGGCGGAAGAAGTCCCTGAAGAAGCCACACCAAGCAAGGAATGGACAGTGCGGACGCTGATTCCGCTCAAGAATATTCTTGCGAATGTGATCGCCAACCGGATCGTCGAGGAAGAAGAAATCGTCGAAGGCGCGTTCACCTCTGCGCTTAAGAAGGGGATCACCTTGCCAAGCCTTTTCAAAGGTATAGCGGCAAGCTTTGAACAAATTGGCGACTTGGTCGAGCATTTGGGCCTGGATGCCAGCCACACGCTGATGCGCCGGGTCTTGCGCGGGCAGCATATCACGCAGCACGATGACCCGACGGCCAAGAGCCCGTGGATGTCGCCACTGACTCCTCATGGCCGGCCGGAGTCGATCGCTTCCTATGATGAGCTTTATCGCGAGATCGAACGGCCGCCGGTGATGGACACCTGGCAGGATGATGCCTGGTTCGCGCAAATGCGAGTCGCAGGACAGAATCCCATGTTGCTGGCGGGAATCGACGAGATTCCGGCGAAATTCCCGGTCACTGAAGAGCATTATGCTCGCACTGCCGAGCCGGGTGATACCTTGGCCGCTGCCTTGAAAGAAGGCCGCCTGTTCATCCTCGACTACTGGCTGATAGGCGAGACGGTTAAGGACAACACCAATCCGATCATGGGCGAGCGGAAATATACGCCTGCACCGATCGGGCTTTTTGGAGTGCCTCCGGGCAGCGGCACCTTGCGCGCGATTGCGATCCAGGTGGGGCAGGATCCACAGAAGTTCGCGATCACGACGCCGGGCAAAGGCTGGAGCTGGCAAAAGGCCAAGACCGCGGTGCAGGTGGCGGATGCAAACCACCACGAGCTGGTGTGCCATCTGGGTCAAACGCATCTGATTATGGAAGCCGCTGCGCTTGCCACCATGCGCAATCTTTCAGATCGGCATCCGCTCTACAAGCTGCTGCTACCGCATTTCGAAGGCACGCTGGCGATCAACAATTCGGCGGCGCATTCGATGCTCGCTCCGGGCGGAGTGATTGACCTTTCCTTCGGCGGAACGCTGGAATCGATGATCGAATTGGCGGGGCGTGCGGTATCGGAATATGATTTCATGGCGGCAATGCCGCCCGCTGATTTCGAGCGGCGCAAGGTCACGCAAGGCGGCAAGCTGACTGACTATCCCTATCGCGATGATGCGCTACGCGTGTGGGACGCGATCAGCGATTGGGCTGCGTCTTATGTCGAATATTATTACGACGAGGATTCGCTCAAATACGATGCCGAGCTTGCCGAATGGGCAAAGGCTCTTGCGGCACCGCTTGGCGAAGGCGGCATTGTTGGCTTCCCGAAGATCCAGGACACCGCAACCCTGTCGCAAGTGCTGGCGATGATCATGTTCACTGCCAGTGCCCAGCACGCAGCGGTCAATTTCACGCAATGGGCCGACATGTCCTATTCGCCTGCATTGGCGGGCGCGCTGTGGGCGGAATGGAAGGATGGCGACGCGACCGAGCAGGACTGGCTCGATCTGCTTCCGCCGCTC
>JASBTD010000022.1 GCA_030148605.1 Erythrobacter sp. | reverse complement strand
GGCCGCAATCCGCAAGTACTCGGGCGGCTCAAGGCGCTCGCTGCGTGGCGCGAAGGCGAAGCACAGCACAAGAATATCCCGCGCGGCCGGATCATGCGCGACGAAACCTTGGCAGATATCGCCAGCCATCCGCCCAAGCAGCAGGCAGACCTCGCCAAAGTGCGCGGGCTCTCTTCAGCCTGGCGTGACAATGACATTGGCAAGCGCTTGATGAAGGTGCTGGAGAAGGCTGAACCGCTTCACAAGAGCGAGATGCCGGAGAAGATGAAACGCGGCGCACCGCTGGGCAAGGAAGGCGCGCTGGTCGCCGACTTGCTGAAACTTCTCCTGAAAATCCGCGCGCGCGAAATCGATGTTGCCGCACGCTTGCTGACCAAGGCTGACGAGATGGAAGCGCTGGCCGCCGGGGTCCGCGAATTGCCGGTGCTCGAAGGATGGCGTTACGAAGTATTCGGGCGTGACGCGCTCGAGCTGGTCGAAGGCAAGCTAGCGTTCGCTGTGAAGGACGGAAAGCTTGCGATGACGCATATCGACGACATGCAAGCCAGCATGGAAGAAGCGCTGGCGGCTGAGTGAGGGCGCTACTCGATCGTCATTGCGACTCAGGCCTGACTTTCCGCCCGGCTGACGACGTGCTTCGCATGTAATCGACGAATGTCCGCAATCGACCCAGTTGCGGACTCAGGGGGAACTGGTCGGGAGATGGTGTCGCCTTCGGTTGACCATTGGGCGGGTCTTGCTATGCGCCCCCGATGATTTTTCGATTTGCCCGCAAATTTCTCGCGTTGCTTTTTCTCGCAATGTTCACATCTGCACATGCACAATCGGCGGATGACTGCGCCAATTGCTATACTGAGCAAGAGGCCAGGGAAGACCTCGAGACGTTGTATGCCAGGCTACAGCAAGAGCACGTCAATCTGTTCGCTCGGCGCAGCAAGGCCGAGTACGACGCCCATCTGCAGGAATTGCTGGCCGGCATAGATGGACCGGTGCCGCGCGCCGAATTCCATTTGATGCTGCAGGACGCGATGGCTTTCGGAAATATCGGCCATGCGAAAACCGAAGCTGCCTTGGTCGATGTTTTTGCCCATATCGGCAATGGCGGGACAATCATTCCGCTCTCCATCGTCTACCGCGGCGAAAGGATGATCACCGACAATTGGACGGGCGAAGGCGATGCCCTGCCACCCGGTTCGCGGATCATGGCGCTCGGGGGCATGCCGGTAGCGGAATTCGAAAGCCGCGCAAGAGAGGTCGTCTCCGCCGATACCCGGCGCTTGCTGCGCTCGCAGATCGAAATGGGGATGCCCGCCTACCTCTATCTAATCTTCGGCCCGGTCGATGACCTTCTGGTCGACTACGTTGCTCCCAGTGGGCAACCCGGTTCACAACGCGTCGTCGCTGTGACTTTTGGCGAGATGTACGCCCTACAGGATGCCCGCGCATTGCCACAGGCTGATCGGAAAGCAGGTGCGCGTATCCATCGCGAACTAGGCAATGGTGTCTTCTATCTTCAGCCCGGGCCATTTTCGGCCACCGAGAGCGAACGCGGCGAAGATGGCGAGGCCTACACGATCGAACCGTTCCGCGCCTTCGTCAACGAAGCTTTTACGGCAATGGCCAAAAGCGGGGCGCAAGACCTGATAATCGACCTTCGTGACAATAGCGGCGGTGATACCAGCTTCTCCGATCTCATCATCGCCCGGCTGGTGGACGCCCCTTATCGCTATGCATCGCGATACGAAGTCAGGGCCGGCCCAAACACTAAGGCCGTGTGGGCTGATCGACCTCGCGATCTGGACACGATTGCCGGCCGAATAGCAGCGGCGGTAGCTGATGCCGAAGAGGGTGAATTGGTTTCGCTCGAACTGCCTGAAACGCAACCCATCGCCGACAATGCCTTTGGCGGTCGGGTATGGGTGCTCGTGAACCGCCACAGCTATTCGAACGCAGCCGTAATTGCGGCGCTGATGCAGGACTTGGGCATTGCGACCATCATGGGTGAGGAAACGGCCGACGTTCCGACCACTTATGGCGCGGTTGAAAGCTTCAGTCTGCCTAATTCCGGCGCCAGCATCGTCTATCCAAAGGCTTACATGGTTCGCCCGTCAGGATCGGAAAAGGCAAGTGGAGTGGTTCCCGAATTCATCATTGCTCCCAATCCGGTCGGCGAGCGCCATGACCTGATGCTGGAAACCGCGATCAGGCAAATTCTGCTGTCGCGTTAGACTAAAAGAGCCTGAATCAAGGTCCGCTCCCCACCCACATTCGGACATTAATCAATTTCGCTTTTCAGCCCGGATGCGGGGTTGAATAGGGTTGCGTTTCGCTTTCCTACTTGCTGCGCTGAGGGCTAGACACCGTGTCATGCCCGCACACCAGTACCTCTCCGCACCCGCCACAGTGTCACACTACCATCACTCAAGGTTAACACTTCGGGGCCCGACATTCACGCAATGGCGTTTTTCACCCATAGACAGTGTTCCATGTGTTCCATCCTGTAGGACTTTGCGCTGTGGGATTGAGGCGGTAAGAGCACTCTGATGTCCACCTACCTCCCCACTATCAAACAGCTGCAATATCTGGTTGCGCTGCATGAGCATGGGCATTTCGGGCGTGCGGCGGAGAGTTGCTACGTCTCGCAGTCCACCCTGTCAGCCGGGATTCGCGAGCTGGAATCGCTGCTCGGCGTGACTCTGGTAGAGCGCAGCCGCCGCGTTGTGCGCTTCACCAGCCTGGGTGAACAGGTGGTGGCCAAGGCCCATCGCTTGCTGCGCGAAGCAGAGGAACTGTCCGACCTCGTGCAAGCCTCTGGCAAGCCGCTTGCCGGCACTATGCGCATGAGTGTGATCCCGACCATCGCCCCCTTCATGCTGCCGCGCATATTGCCGCGCTTGCGCAAGGAGCGGCCCGAACTCAAGCTGCTGCTGCGCGAGGAAACCAGCCAGGATGCGGTCGAATCGCTGCACCATGGGCGGGTGGATTGCGTGCTGCTCGCGCTGCCCTTTGCCACCGGTGAAGTGGAGATGGAGCATATCGCCGATGACAGGCTCTATGTCGCCTTTCCCAAGGATGACCCGCGCGACCCGCCTGACAGCATTCCCCCGGCGATGATCGACACCATGGCTTCCGGGGGCCGCTTGTTGCTGCTGGAAGACGGGCATTGCCTGAAGGAGCACGCGCTGGCCGCCTGCAACAGGCCTGAATTGCGGGCGTCAGCAACGATGATCGGCACCTCGCTCCACACGCTGGTGCAGATGGTGAACAACGATCTGGGGCTGACCATGCTGCCGGAAATGGCGCTGGAAGCGGGCATTCTTAACGGAACAGACGTAGTCGCGCGCCCGCTGAAGGCGAAGAACGCCAAGCGCGAGATCGCGCTGATCTGGCGCAAGAACAGCCCGCGGGCGGAGGAATTTCGATTATTGGCGGAGGAATTGCGCGCGGGTTAAGCCACGCGTCAGCCTCAGTTCGCGTGTGCGAGTGCCGGCTCTTTCGCTACCTTGAACACTTTCTCGTCAGCGAATTTCTGGATCTTCCTCGCAGCAATCAACGGCAGGATCACTGACAGCGCGATCCCTACCAGCGAGCAGAAACCGATCCAGATCGCCATCCACGAACCACCCGCCTGATACATGCCGTAAAGCACCGGCACAGCAAGGATTGCCCCGCGCACTTCATTGAAGATCAGGGCGACCCAGCCAATCTTGAGAAAGGCGGCAAGCAGAGTGGAAAGTGTTGCGCTCATGGGGGCTTGTTTACCCCGTAATACTTTCGAATAAGTTTATGGGCGCGGCAAAAAGTGCCGCATCCAACGGAAAACCGGACATAATACGACCTTCGGACTCGTTAACTATAATACGAGTGAAGGCGCCATTTGGTTTCACGGGAATGTGGTTTCACGAGGTGAATCGCGACGAGCGGTAAGTGAATGAGCGGCGAAAGGACGTGTTCAGTCCATGTGCTTCAGGCCGACGCGCAAATAGTCCCAGCCGGTCATCAAGGTCAGGATGGCAGCAGCCCACAGCGTGGTGAGACCGACTGTATGAGGCACATTGGCAATAATGCCGCCCACTTCCACGGTCCAATTGGGTAGCCCGCCGCCAAGTATCAGTGCACCAAGCGCCACCAGTTGGAAGGTGGTCTTCCATTTCGCCAGCTGTGTGACCGGCACGGAGACTTGCAACCCACCCAGGAATTCGCGCAGGCCCGACACCGCAATCTCGCGCACCAGTATGATCAGCCCGGCGATCACATGCATGTCACCGACATAGGGGCCGCGCAGGATACCTTGCGCGGTCAGCACCAGGATTACCGCCGCCACCATGATCTTGTCTGCAATCGGATCAAGGAAGATGCCCAATTTCGAGACCGCGCCGCTCGACCGCGCGAGGTAGCCGTCAAAATAGTCGGTGATGCCCATCAGGCAGTAAAGCCCGAATGCCAGCAAATAGCCCAGTTCCCAATCTGGCCACCACAAAAGGAACGCCAGCAGCGGCACTGCGACAATCCGCGAAAGCGTGAGCATGTTGGGTACGGTCAGCATCTTGCCCCGATCTCTAGCGCGAAGCCGCATCGGGCAAAAGATATTGCGTAAGGCTTGTTCACCGCTGCGCGCGCCCCTACGGTTTGGCGCATGGAGAGGCAGCAGGGCTGATTGAATGACGGTTTCGATGCATCTGCTGCGCCAGCGGCGCTTCCTGCCCTTGTTTTGCACGCAGCTGCTCAACGCCTTCAATGACAATCTCTACAAGACCGCGATGGTGCTGTTCGTGGTCTACAGCGTCTACAGCGACGAAAGCGCGGAAGGCATGTTCAGCGCGGTCGCTTCTGCCCTGTTTATCCTGCCGTTCTTCGTGCTGTCTGCGCTGGCGGGGCAATTGGCGGATATGCGCGACAAGGCAAAGATCATCCGCACGGTCAAAGCCTGCGAAATCGGCTTGATGGTGATCGGCGCGAGCGGGCTTTGTCTCGCCTGGCGCGGTATTGCAGTCGAAAGCCTGGCGATCCCGCTGCTGCTGCTCGCACTGTTCCTGACCGGGGTGCAATCGACATTCCTTGGCCCGATCAAATACGCCATCCTGCCGCAGCATCTGAAGAAAGACGAAGTGCTGGCCGGCACCGGATTGGTCGAAGCAGGCACATATATCGCGATCCTTGCCGGAACAATCCTGGCCGGCTGGATCCCGGTCGAATGGGCCGCAGGCGGGATCATTGTCACCTCAGTGATCGGATATCTGACCAGCCGCCAGGTTCCCGCCGCCCCGGCTCAGGGCGAGGTTGAAAAGCTCGACTGGCATATCATCCGCGCGTCGATCGCATTGATCAAACGGACCATGCATGACCGGCAGATTTTCTATGCCATCATCGCGATCAGCTTCTTCTGGACCATCGGGGCGGTTCTGTTCATCCAGTTCCCGCCGCTCGCCAAAAACACACTGATGGCATCCAAGGAAGTCGCCAGTCTGTTCCTGGTCGTATTCTCGATCGACATCGCGATCGGATCGGTTTCGATCAACGCGCTGCTGAAAGGGCGCGTTTCCGCCCGATACGCGCCAGTCTCCGTAATCGTGATGGGGATGTTCGTCGTCGCGTTCTATTTCGTGTGCCGGTTGTGGCAGTCCTACGAACCGAGCGAGTTGATGAACGTTGCAGAATTCCTCGCCTGGCCGCTGGCAAGCGTCATCATGCTCAGCCTGTTGGGCATTGCCGTAGCGGGCGGGATGTTTGTGGTGCCGCTTTATGCCTTCCTTACCACGCGCAGCCCGGCCGATCAGACCGCGCGCACGATTGCTGCGAACAATATCGTCAACTCAGGCGCGATGGTCGGCGGGTCACTGGTCGCCATGGCGCTGAGCGCGATTGGCGTCCCGGTAGTTGAACAATTGCTGCTGAGTGCAGCCATGTGTGTGGTTTCAGCCTGGCTGGGCCTGCGGCTCTATCGCGCAGAGCAAGCGACCGGCCCGGCTTAAGCGATAAAGACCAGCACCGCGGCAAAAGTCGCGAAATAGACGGTCGCAAAGCCGCGCACATCCTCGCGGGTAAGCTTCCACAGCACTTCAGCCGGAGATTCGTACTCATTGCTGCGAACATGAGCGGGCAGCAAAGCCCGAAACGGGTGCCGCGCTTGCTCGTCGGTCAAGACTAGGTTCCTTCGCATAGCTGCGTCTTAACCCAATTCTAACCATTACGCGCGGCAGGAATCCGTCCTGTCGCAGCACGGGACATTAAGCATCCCTGTTCATGCTCACCTGTGGATATCTGGTCTGGCAGAACGGAGCCTACCCGACCGCGTTCGGAGCGTCAGACGCTGCCGGAAAGGCCGCCGCCCATTTCAAGAATCGTGTCCCACTCATCCTTGGTCAGTTCGGCCACTGACAGGCGGCCCAGCCGGATCAGCTCGCAATCGGCGAGCCTGGGCTCGGCCTTGATCTGCTTGAGCGTGACGGGCTGATTCAGCTTGGACTTGGGCTTCACTTTTACCGCTGCCCATTTCTGTTCCGGATCAGTCGGGTCCATGATCCCGTCGACCGAGATCGTCATGACACCGACAATCTCCAGCCCTTCGCGTGAATGGTAGAAGAATGATTCTTCGCCTACTTTCATCGCAGCCAGATTATTCTTCGCGCGGTGATTGCGAACCCCGTCCCAGGTGCCCTCACCTTCTGCGACAAGATCATCCCAGCTGTATTTGAACGGTTCGGACTTCATCAACCAGTAACGCGGCAATTGTCAGCTCCTTTGGATCGAATTTTGCCACTCCCTAGCGAGCAGCAACCGCCCGCGCCAGTCCCAGCCAATGCCACAGGATTAACTCAAAATTTAGCGTAATCGGGCATAGCGGCATTCAGCGCAAACAGGGGGTGGTGCCGGATAGGCCCGATCTGACCAGAACGTGACAGAGCAAGAAGCAAACAAACGGTTTGGCAAGGCAGAGCGCGATCTGGTCGCGCTGGGCATTGCTGCAGCTGCGATCATCCTGTTCGTTGCAACGGGCGGTTCCGTGCTGCCAAAAGTCGTTCGCTCGATCATCGGCAACGGCAGCGGGCCGGACCATCTGCTGGTCAATGCCATGCTGCTCAACATCGCGCTGATCATTTTTGGCTGGCGTCGCTATCGTGAACTCACAAGTGAGATCACAGAGCGTCGCAAGGCGGAAGAGATTGCGCGCAAACTGGCAGAGCTTGATCCGCTGACAGACTGCCTCAACCGCAGAAGCATGGAGCAGGCTACTGACGAGCTGCGCCGGTTAAGCAATGCGCATGGCAAGGCTGTTGCGTTTGTCATGATTGACCTCGATAACTTCAAGCAAGTCAATGACATGAACGGGCATGGTATCGGCGACCGTGTTCTTACTGAACTCGCCAACCGGCTCAGGAAATGCCTGCCGCATGACATCCCCCTCGCGCGTTTAGGGGGCGACGAGTTTGCCTTTGCGATATCTTACCTTCCTGGCGAGACGGAACGGATCGATGAACTGGTCGCCAAGCTATTCGATGCTGTTTGCGCTCGCATCGAAGTTGACGGAACCGTGATCGACAGCACCATATCGATCGGCATCGCTTCCGACCACGATGCCAATGGAAAGGCGGGAGAGGTTGCTGACGGTGAAACGCTGATGCACCACGCGGACATCGCGATGTATCATGCGAAGAAGAACGGGAAGAACCGCTACTTCTGGTTCGAGCCGAATATGGAAAGCGAACTGCGCTTCCGCAACGAGCTGGAAGCGGGGATCCGCCGCGGCGTTCGCAAGGGTGAATTCGTGCCCTTCTACGAACAGCAGATCGACCTCGACACAGGCGAAATCGTCGGTTTCGAAATGCTCGCACGCTGGCAATCGCCCGAGCTCGGCCTCGTCAATCCAGAAATATTCATCCCGATCGCTGAAGAAATTGGCGTAATCGGCGAGATGAGTGAACAACTCATGTCGCAGGCGTTCCAGGACGCGCGGCAATGGGATCCCGAGCTGACGCTGTCAGTCAATATCTCGCCTGTGCAATTGCGTGACCCGTGGTTTGCTCAGCGACTGCTGCGCCTGCTAGTCGAGAATAATTTCCCCGCGCACAGGTTGGAAATCGAAGTGACGGAAACCTGCCTGCACGAGAATATCGGCATGGTGCGCTCGCTGATAGAGAGCCTGCGCAATCAGGGCGTGCAGGTGAGCCTAGACGATTTCGGGACGGGATATTCCAGCCTGTCGCAATTGCGCACACTGCCCTTTGACCGCATCAAGATCGACCGCAGCTTCGTGCGCGAACTGCAGAATGGTGACAACACCAAGATCGTAGATGCCATTGTCTCGCTTGGCAGCGGGCTTGAAATGCCGATCACCGCTGAAGGGATAGAGAACGAGAAAATCCTCAAGGTATTGCGCGAAATGGGCAAGCTGAAGGGTCAAGGCTATCTCTACGGTCGTCCCGAACCTTCAGAACAGGTTGCTGAGCGATTGCGCGAAAAGGGCAAGCTGATTGTGGCTGTCGCGCCGGATGAAACCGGTCAGCAGGCAGTTGACAGTGAAGACACAAAGCGCCACGCCTAGGGCTCAAGCGAGCCAGCAACCCACGAAATCACGCGAAATACTGGACGGCAAGCGCTCGCGCGCATAGATCGCGCAGCGCAATGCGTATCGCCTTCACCAAGATGCATGGCCTTGGCAATGATTTCGTCGTCCTTGACGGGCGATCCGAAGCCTTGCCGGAAATGACAAGCCGCACCGCCGCAGCGATTGCTGACCGGCGCAAGGGTGTTGGCTGTGACCAGCTGATCCTGCTCGAGAATTGCAAAGGCGATGATGCGGACTTCCGCATGCGTATCTTCAATTCGGATGGCAGCGAAGTGGAGGC
>JASBTD010000010.1 GCA_030148605.1 Erythrobacter sp. | reverse complement strand
TGGCGGCGCGTTTCTGGAGCTTTTGCGCGCGCATCAAGGCTGGCAAAGCGCTGGCGACACCATCAAGGGCGCTTTCCGCGCCTTTGTTGTCGCGCTCCTTGGCTTTCAAGGCTTCCCAGCGCGCTTCGCCCATGCTGCCCGATTCATCACCGAAAATGTGCGGGTGGCGAGCTTCCATTTTGTCAGAGATCGACTTTGCCACGTCATCTAAGGCGAATTCACCGGCTTCTTCGGCCATGCGGGCATGGAACACGACTTGCAGCAAGAGATCGCCGAGTTCTTCCTTCAACTCGGTCATGTTACCGCGCTCTATGGCATCGGCGACTTCATAGGCTTCTTCGATCGTATATGGCGCGATAGTTCGGAAGTTCTGCGCCAGATCCCAGTCGCATCCTGTTTCCGGATCACGCAACCGGGCCATGATTTCGAGGAGGCGAGTGATTTCAGGGGGCATTGGGCCGATCTTGAGCTCGATATATTGGAATGATAATATATATTATGTTAAATATCATGCGACGTTGGGGTGGCTCTTTCGCTCATGCAGCCGGCCCCACTATGCTGAAAAGAAGCGCGACTGCGAAGAAAATCGCTATCCAGATCAGACCCATACGCACCGCTTTTCCGAAATTCAGGCGATGTGCAGCCAATGCGCTCAAAGCCAGGATTAGAAAGCCGACCAGCGACACGATCCGGACAATCTCGTATTCGTTCATGCAACGATCTCCAGCCCGTCATAGCCGACAACCACATTGTCTGGCGTATCGGCCTCTAATGTGGCGTAATCCATGCTCTTGTCCAAGTGACTGAGCACCAATGTGCCAACATTCGCTCTGTCGGCAAGCTCGAGCGCCATCGCCAGATTGGCATGCGTGGGATGCGGTTCTCGCCGCAGACAATCACTCACCAGAATGTCGACCTCGCTATAGAGATCCACCATATCTTCCGTTATAGCACTATAATCAGTGGCATAAGCGATGCTCTTTCCGTCAGATTCGAAGCGAAATCCGGTTGTCTCGCCGGGGCCATGCGGCATCTGGCACCATTCTACCGCAAAGCCCGCATGCATGCGCAAGCGGTCGAGCGTTTCAAGCGACGCGATCGTTGGATAGCCTTCCTGTCCGGCGAAGACATAGCCAAAGCGCTGGCGCAGCCGATAGGCGGTATCCTTGCCGGCAAACCCGGGGATTGGCCCGCCACGCCCGTATCTGAGCACACGCAAATCATCGATACCGTGGCAATGATCGGCGTGGTCATGCGTCCAGAACACCCCGTCGAGGCGATCAATCCCGTTGTTGAGCAGCTGTTGGCGCAAGTCGGTCGAGGTATCGACCAGCAACCGGCTGCCATCATTGCTTTCAACAATGATCGAGACGCGCGTGCGCCGGTTGCGCGGCTCTTTGGGATCGCAGTCACCCCAATCATTGCCGACCCGCGGAACACCGGTCGACGTGCCAGAGCCGAGCATGATCAGTTTCAAAATTTTGCCTTGCTGAACAAGCGTTTAAAATTGGCTGTCGTATATTCGGCCAGCTCGCTCACGTCTTCGCCGCGCAAATCGGCCACGAATTGCGCGGTATTGGCGACAAAGGCGGGTTCACATGGCTTGCCGCGATGCGGCACCGGTGCCAGGAACGGGCTGTCGGTTTCGACCAAGAGCCTGTCTTGCGGGATTTCTTTCGCAATCTCCTGCAGTTCTGTGGCGTTCTTGAAAGTCACAATGCCGGACAACGAGATGCTGAGACCCATTTCCAGCACGCGTTTGCTGAATTCTGCCGAGGCGGTGAAGCAATGGATCAGAGCGGGGAAGGCTCCCTTCCCCAGCTCATCTTGCAGGATATCAAGTGTATCCTCTTCCGCGTCGCGGGTGTGAATGATCAAAGGCAAGCCGGTCTCGCGCGCAACGCCGATATGCATGCGGAACAGGTCGCGCTGCGTCGCACGCTCGGAATTGTCGTAATAATAGTCGAGCCCCGTCTCGCCGATGCCGATAACGCGCGGATTTTCGCTCGCTTCGATCAAGGCATCGCGGCCCAGATCGGCGTGCTGGTCAGCTTCATGCGGGTGTATGCCAACGCTGGCCCAGACATCCGGCTCGCGCTCGGCCGTGCCGACAACCTGTTCCCACTCGCTGCGACGGGTGGAGATGTTGAGGAATTGCCCTACCCCAGCTTCGCGTGCCCGCGCGAGTACCGCGGCTTGGTCGTCGACCAGCCCCTTATACTCGAGATGGCAGTGGCTATCGACGAGCATCAGGCGGCGCTTTCTTCCTCTGGCAATTCCAGACGGGGGAAGATCGGCGTTGGTTTGGCGACGGTAAATCCGCTTTCGACAAGGCGCATATACCATTCGGTATCAGCAAGGTCAGTGTAATTGCGCTCACCATCAGGAATGCCAAGCTGGTCCAACACGGCCGCCGCCTTTTCCGGCACGACGGGCTGAATCGCGATGGCAAGATCACGCAAGGCCATGAAAAGCGTTTGAAGAACGACTTTCATCCGTTCGAAATCGGTCTTGCGCAGCGCCCAAGGCGCTTGCTCGTCGACATACTGGTTGCAGGCGTAGACCGCCTTGATCCAGTCCTCGATGCCCGTCGAGAATGACAGGCGCTCGAACGCTTGCGGAAGCTTGGTAGCGCATGCTTCACGCACTGTTTCCAGCAACGCAAAGTCATCTGGGCAGGGATCAAACCTCTCCAGCTTTCCGTCCATATTCTTATGGATCATCGACAAAGTGCGCTGCGCAAGATTGCCGAAACTGTTCGCTAGCTCCGCATTGGCACGATTGACGATCGCTTCAGGCGAATAGCTCCCATCCTGACCAAATGCGATTTCGCGCAGGAAGAAATAGCGCAGATTGTCGACTCCGAACTGCTCGGCGAGCGCCATGGGATCGACCACATTGCCCGCGCTCTTGCTCATCTTTTCGCCGCCCCGCGCCAGCAGGAAGCCATGGCCAAACACCTGTTTGGGCAAAGGCAGGCCCGCGCTCATCAGGAAGGCCGGCCAATAGACCGTGTGGAACCGCACGATGTCCTTGCCGATCATATGGATATTCGCGGGCCAATAACGCTGGAACAGCTCGCCCTCGGCATCTGGGAAGCCCACGCCCGTCATGTAAGTCGTCAGCGCGTCAACCCAGACATACATCACATGGCCTTCGCTGTCCGGCACCGGCACGCCCCAGTCAAAGCTGGTGCGCGAGACGCTCAAATCCTTGAGCCCGCCTTCGACAAAGCGCATCACTTCGTTGCGGCGGCTTTCCGGGCGGATGAAATCGGGATTGTCGCGATAGAGCGCGAGCAATCTGTCCTGGTAATTCGACAGGCGGAAGAACCATGTTTCTTCGGCGGTCCATTCAACCGGCGTGCCTTGCGGCGAAAGCTTTTCGCCCCCCTCGCCTTCAACCAGCTCGCTTTCATCGTAGAAAGCCTCATCGCGGACCGAATACCAGCCTTCATAGCGATCAAGGTAAAGGTCGCCATTGGCTTCCATCCGCTTCCACAGCTCGATGCTGGCGGCATGATGGCGCGGCTCTGTCGTGCGGACGAATTCGTCGTATGACAGGTTGAGCCTGTCCGCCATTTCACGGAAATAGCCCGACATTTCGTTAGCCAGATCGATCGTCTTGCGGCCCATGTTGCGCGCAGTCTGATCCATCTTCAGGCCATGCTCGTCAGTGCCGGTGACGAAGCGTACGTCACGGCCCATCAAGCGCTGGAAACGCGCCATTACATCGGTCGCGATCCCTTCATAGGCATGCCCGATATGCGGCCTGCCATTGGGATAGTTGATGGCAGTGGTGATATAGAATGGTTCAGCCATGGGCCGGCTCGCTAGCGCTGCCGGCGCGTGCAAGCAAGCCAGCTATTTCACCGGCGAGCAATCCGGTATCGTAATTGTAGGTCGCAATCTGCGCGCTGAGGCGCACCAGCTCCTCATGCGTGTCGGCAAATGCCAGTCTCTGCGCCGGCTCTGCATCGGCGAGCGATTGTGCCAGCGTGGCGCGCGCAAGCTCCAGAACCAGTCGCAGCCTTTCACGGTCAGGCCTTGCGCCAATCGCCTCGACAAGCTTGCCGCGCGTCGCAAAACCGGGATCGCCCTTGCTGACCAGTTCCCGCATCGCGCGGGCTATCGAAGCCATGTCCTGCTCGATAAAGCTGCGCGCTGCCCCGAGTGACCCCGATGCCATCGCGACCGCCATTTCGCGCTTTGCGGGATCTGAACCGGCATATTCCTCGGCCAGATGCTGGCCAATTGCCTGATCATCAAGGTTGGCGAAACGCACCATGCGGCAACGTGACCTGATTGTCGGCAACAGCCCGGCGGCGCGATGCGTTACCAGGATGAAGAATGTGCCCCTGGGCGGCTCTTCAAGGCTTTTGAGCAGCGCATTCGAGGCCCCGCGCTCCATATCGTCAGCCGGATCGATAATGATTGCGCGCCGCGAGCCAAGCGTTGGCCGGGTATTGAGCCGCTGTTGCATCGCGCGAACTTGCGCCACTGAAATATTGCGCTTTGTCTCGTAAGGCTTGCCTTCGTCGCGCTTCTTTTCCTCCTTGTCATCCTTGGGCGGCTTGGACAGGACGATGATGTCAGGATGATCGCCGGCCGGTTGGGGAATCCCCTCTTCCGCAACCACCTCGCGCGCAGCGGCCAGCGCGAAGTCGTGCTTTCCCAGGCCGATCTTGCCTGACAGGATCCAGGCATGATGCATGCGCGAACCGGCCATGGCTTCGCGCCATTCGCGCCATGCGGCATCGTGATTGGGCCAGTTCATTGCGCATCACCCCTGATGAGTGGCGCCAACGCTTCCATAATCCGGCCATGCACGGCGTCGGGATCGCCGCTGGCATCGATCACAGCGAAGCCTTGCGGATCAGCCTCTGCAAAACGGCGGAAGGCTTGCGCGACGGCCCGGTGATAGTCTGCATCGCGGCCTCCGATCGCATCGGAATTGTCTCCGTCGCGTTCGCGCAACCGCTCTGCCACCGCATCTTCGCTGGCCTGGAGCAGGATGGTCAGGTCCGGCCGCAATCCGCCGCTGCCAATCTCATGCAGCGCGACGATGGTTGCATCGCCCAATTCGCCTGCTCCGCCCTGATAGGCGCGGCTTGAATCGACAAAGCGATCAGAGATTACCCACTCGCCCCGCTCCAA
>JASBTD010000004.1 GCA_030148605.1 Erythrobacter sp. | reverse complement strand
CTACCTCTTCACTGACTGGGCCTATCGCTCGAAGGTGCAGTTCTTCCTGTATGAATCAGTCGAGTTCAGCGATGATTCGATGCTCGAAGGCGGCCTGCGTTTCGGTTACCGCACCGATCGCTATGACATCGCCTTCTTTGGCCGGAACATCACCAATGATGTGTCGGCTGTGTCGGGTATCGACTTCAACAACCTTACCGCGATGGTCAATGAACCGCGCATCTGGGGTGTCGAAGCGGGCATCACCTTCTAATAACTGGCTCAAGCCAATTGATCGGGGCCGCGCTCTCAGCTGGGAGCGCGGCCCTTTTCAGATCTCGATGCTGGCGGCTGTGGAGTGTTTCATCCGACTAAGGTCGATTAAGGAATTAACCTACATCCTTCATTGATGCGGAAGGATGTTTCCCAAAGGTATCTTACTGTTTCGTCGTCTATTACCATTTGCACGATCGGCGCGGCGTCTGTGTTTGCTCCGATCGCAAGAAAAGAACTGTCGGGACGTCTGGAATCATGGAACCATATCCGCAATCGCGGCAATCGCGCGGCTTTGCTTCGGCCACGATGGAGTGGCTTTGGCGGACGAGAGGCAAAGGCCTCAATTCCATTCCCAATCGTTTCGCTCTGATGTCGCTGATGGTTACGTCTATCGTTTTCTGGGGGGCCTTCAAATTCCTGATTGGCGAGGACGCAAGTCCTGCTCTCCTTGGACCATACGCATACGCCTTGATGCTGAGCGTGGTCCCCACCACAGTCACCTATCTTGCTGCGAACAGGCTTTCGGACATGATCCGGGCGCTGCGCGACAGCACCCAAGCCGTCATTTCCGGAGATATGACGCGCCCGATCGATATTGATGAAGCTTGCGAACTCGGGGAGCTTGCTGACAGCTTCCGGGCGATGATTGGACGGCTCAACCAGAACATCCTGCGGATGAATATCCTGGCATACACCGATCCGGTTACGCGCCTGCCCAACCGCGCAGTTATGAACCATGCTCTGTCCGTGATGAGAGAGAACAGGTCTGAGGCGACCTTGATCTTCATCGATCTGGACGGGTTCAAGCAGGTCAATGATACGCTTGGCCATGAAGCAGGCGATGAGTTGCTGAGAAAGGTCAGCGACCGCATGATCGAACGCGGATTCAATCTGACCCGTGACCAGATCGACAATTGTACCACGACATTCGGCGAGTTGCGCGCCACCTGTCCAGAATCGCTGGTGTTCGCTCGTTTTTCCGGAGATGAATTCTTCGCTCTGATCCCGAAGCAGATGGACCGGCTCGAGATCTTGCGGCGCTCGCGCCAGATCATTGAGTCAGTGAGCGATACCTTCATGATCAAAGGCACTGAAGTTAGCCTGGGAGCCAGTATTGGTGTCGCGCGCACTCCGTTTGATACGACAGACCATGAGGAGCTGCTCTCTTTCGCCGACCTTGCCATGTATGCCGCCAAGAAAGCCGGTAAAGGCCGCATGCAGTTCTTTAACAGCCATTTGCGTGACATCGCGGTCGAGGAAGCGCGGGCGGAAGCCGATCTTAGGCGAGCGATCGAGCGCGATGAGTTTGTGCTCCATTTCCAGCCAAAAGTGGATGCAATGGATTTTCGCTTGCGCAGCGTTGAAGCGCTTGCGCGGTGGCAGCATCCCGAACGCGGCTGTCTGCTGCCAACCGAATTCATCGAACTGGCTGAAAAGCGCGGTTTGATGCCCGACTTGGGCAATTGCGTGCTTCACCTTGCCGCCAAGCAAGTGCGTGAATGGATGGAACGTGACTTTGACTTGCCGGTGTCCATCAATGTCTCCGCTGCACAATTCGAGCGCCCGCAACTGGTTTCCGAGGTGCTGAAAGTACTCGATCACCACCGCGTCGACCCCGAACTCATCGAAGTCGAGATCACCGAAAGCATGGTGATGTCTGACTTTGTCGAAACGCGCCGTCGCTTGCGCCGTTTGCAGGAAGCAGGGGTGAAGGTTTCAATCGACGATTTCGGAACCGGCTTTTCAAACCTGTCGCAGTTGGCTCAGCTGCCGTGCGATATCCTGAAGATTGACCGCTCGCTGATCGCAGAGATCGGGCGCAACAGCAAATCCGAAGCGATCATTCACGCCATCGTCAGCATGGCAGACGCGCTCGGCCATGAGATCGTGGCTGAAGGCATCGAGACGCGCGAGCAGCTAGACTTCCTTAGGGATGTGGGATGCCTGACGCTGCAAGGTCACCTGTTCGGGGAAGCAATGAGCGCACCTGACCTCGAGAATTGGGAGAAGGCCCGTATGATCGGGCCTGCCCGCGCGGCGTTTGAAAACCTCCGGATGCAAATGGAATCTGTCGCGCGCCTGAGTGCCTAGCTCCCGGATTATGTCGCTTCAGCGGCAAAGCTCTTGTCCATGAGGCGCGGCATCAGCGCCGCCTGCAAGCCTGCGCGGGCAAGCAGGAATAGCACGAAGCTGCCCCATAGCCCCGCGTTCCCCAAGGGCCAGGTAAGCCAGAGGGCGAGGGCATAGACAGCGCTTGCCCCGACCATCGAGATCAGCATCGCGCGGGTCCAGCTTGCGCCCACGAACACGCCATCGAATACAAAGCTGGCAACCCCGGCGAAGGGGATGATCACCAGCCAGATCGCTTGTGATTGCGCGATGCGTGCGACGCTATCTGTCGCGGCAAAGCTGGCCAGGATCGGATCACCCAGGATCGCAAACAGCGCTGCCACAAGCGCCGCCGCGCCAAGCCCGCGCCACAGGATTGCGCGCGTGTAGGCGGCAAATCCGGCCCGGTCCCTTGCGCCCGCCCGCTCGCCATTGAGTACTTGTGCCGAATTCTCGAACCCGTCGAGCAGCAAGGCGGTAAAAATGAAAAGCTGATAGATAATGCCGTTGGCGGCCAGCACTTCCGCACCGCGTTCGGCGCTCAAGCGGGTGATCGCAGCCAGCGCGACCGTCAGCACCAATGTGCGCAGGAACAGGTCGCGGTTGACGCTGAGGAAGGGGCGGAGCGCGCTCCAACTAAGCAGTGCGCGATCCAGCAAAGCCGCAATCAGCGCGCGGCCGGCGGTGCCGCGCCATACCAGCGTGATCAGGATCGCGAGCTTGGCATATTCCGCGATGAAACTTGACCAGCCGATCCCGGCGATGCCCCATTCAAGCTGCAACGCCAGCCAAAGGCCCAATGCAACATTGAGCACATTGTAGATGACTTCGATCACGAGAACCGCGGTCATCTGTCGCCGCCCGACAAGAAAACCGATCAATGCGAGATTGAACATCACCCCCGGCGCGGTCCAGTAACGAATCTCGGCATAGATATTGGCCGCAGCAAGCACTTCGCCGTCAGCGCCCAATGCACTCAGGAACAGCGGCATCAGGACCGGCTTGAACGTGATCAGCAGCAATGCGATCGCGCCGCCCACCATGATCCCGCGTGCGAGCAATTGCGCTTGTGCGGCCTCGCCCCCGTTTGACCCACCGCGCGTGCCGGCCTGCGCCACCATTCCGGTGGTGCCGGTCTTGAGGAAATTCATGACAGTGAAGAGCACTGCGAACAGCCGCGCACCGACATCGACCGCGCCCTGTGTCGCCGCATCTTCCAGCCGCCCGACGATCCACATATCGCCGATACCGATCAGCGCGGTGGCGACATTGGTCAGCATGGCCGGAATTGCGATCGCCCAGATCGCGCCCTTTTCAATTCTTGGGGTGTCTAGAGAGGGGTTGGCGGTGTTGGAGATAAGGCTCGCTCCTTATTTCCTCCCGCCCTTGCGGTTGGGAGATTTCCGGCCACGAATGTCTCCCAGACATTCGTGCGTCACGGAAATCTGGTCGGGGAGACTGGATTCGAACCAGCGACCCCCTGTACCCAAAACAGGTGCGCTACCAGGCTGCGCCACTCCCCGACCGATTTCGTGCATCGCTGCGAGCAAAGGTCTCGCCGTAGCTGGTGGGCCCGGCAGGACTCGAACCCGCGACCTAGCCGTTATGAGCGGCCAGCTCTAACCAACTGAGCTACAGGCCCATGCAGCATACGTGCGATGCGCGAAGGCCCCTACATTGCAAGTTCGCGAGAAACAAGCGGCTTGCGCATGCGATGTGAATTATTGTCCCGGCGCGGTGCTTTCCGCGGGGTCGACGGCATCAGCCACAGAATCGGTTCCGCTATCTTCGCGGTTACTCCCGGGGCCATGCGCCACGGCGGCCAGCGGCAGGGAAAGCCGCAACCGTTCCTCCATCTGTTCGAGATCACCCCCGGCCCCGCGCGCTTCGGCCCGCGCCAGCCGCAGGCTGAAGCCCGCACCAAACAGCCCCGAGCTTAGGCCATTGGCAGAGGGCATTACTTCTGCGGCGAAAATATCGTCTTCAGCGATCAGCTGGGCCGGGATCTGGCACCATAAATGCGCGCGATCCTGATCGGTCTCGATCTCTGCCAGCAAGACTTCGCCTGCAGTCGCTGTACCCGCCAGCGTTGCCAACACGCGCCAATGCAAGCCTTCAGCCTCTTCGCTGTCAATCTCCACCCAGGCACCGCGCTGAGAGCCTGGCTCCAGATCAAAGCCCGCCATGCGCGGGGCAAGCACCTGATTGAGCTGATTGGTCATGCGCTGCACCAGTTCGATCAGATCGGTCTTGCCACCGCTGACGGAGATCGCACCGCTTTCCAGTTTGGCCAGCCGCTCAAGCTCGTCAAAACCCGCCAGGATGCTCGCAGCGTCTCCGGCAATGCTGGCGGCGAGCGCGCGGTAGGCATTCGGCACCGGGCCATATAGCTGCTGATGGATCAGCTCGGCAAAACCCTGCACAGCGTTCACCGGCGTGCGCAATTCATGCAGCAGTTGCCGCATGCGATCGGCTTCGCTGGAAACACCGCTGGCCTTGGCCGGGTCAAACGGACGACGGAAACGCCCGACATAGCCATGAAAGCGCCCCCCGCTGCGTGAGAAGCGCGGATGCGCGTCGACAATCCATTCGCCGCGAATAGCCGGTGCGCCCTCCAGCGTGCGCGTCAGCCCTTCGATCGGTTGCTGCTGCGCCACGGCATGGGCGAGCGAGCCCAGCACCAATCCGCTTTCGGCAGAGCGCCGGTCAAACAGTGTGTGGCCGATCACCATCGGCGCCACTTCGGGGTCGGCCCAGTCAATCCTGCCGCTGGCATCGCTGGAGAAGCCGAAGCCCATGACTTCGAATTCCGGTGCTTCAGTGCGTTCGCCCAGCGGCAAGCGCGGAGAAAGGTCGCTGACCGGTTCGCTGACATTGTCGCGGCGAAACTGCGCGATGCGCTCGACCAGCGCGGCGATTTCCGACTTTTCCTCGCTGGTGCCAGGGCGGGGAGGTGTTGAGCGACGCCGGGCTGCGGCAGGTTCAACCGGTTCTGGCGCAGGGTCGGGAAGCTCAACTTCCGGTTCCTCTTCCTGCTCTAGCTCAAGAATATCGTCATCCACCGCTGCGTCTTGCGTCTCGCCATCCGCAGACAGGCCCTGCTGCGTGGGATCGGGCAAGCCGCGATCGTGGATACCCAACCGTTCCAACAGCGCTTCGGCGCGCTGCGGCAAATCGCGCCGTAAGCGCAGGAAGCCACGCGCGCGGATCGGCAGACGCGGGATCAGCGCGGTCCAGTCTTCTTCGCTCAGGTCTGCGCGCGAGAGCGCGGCGGAAACGACTTCAGGCTCGTCCTCTGCCAGATGTGCGGCCAGTTGCGGGTTGCGAAAGCGCCAGCCCGGTTCGCTGATCATCCGCGCACGATCGGCAGCCGGGATCTGCTCGCCCAATGCACCCAGCCTTAACCATGCTGCGGCAAGCAGGCTGTCATCGCGCCCGTATTTGCGATTGCCCAACAGGTCGAGCAGCTGGCGGAACTGCGTGCGCGCACCTCGCTCGCTGGTGGCGCGATGGCGCAACACAGTGGCAAGGCGGTCATCAAAGAACATCGCAGTTCAACACAGCTCCAGCAAAGCGCGAATCGCGCAGGATAGCGGGCGCAGACACTCCACGCCGAGTGTTCCCTATCAGCAATAAGATTGGCTTGCGGAGCGTCTTTCTCGATGCGTTGCAAAGCGGGACAATTGCTGGCAGGACTAATAATATTAGCTTTGACCCGCTTGAAAGGGGGCTAAGGTTTCAGAATGTTCCGATTCGGACCTAGTTTGGAAGCGAGGCGTATGAATGGCCAGTCTTGACGAAATCGATCGCCGCTTGCTGGCTGAATTGCAAAGCGAAGGGCGCGTGACAAATGTCGAGCTGGCCCAGCGTGTGGGGCTTACCGCGCCGCCGTGTTTGCGCCGCGTGCGCGGGCTGGAAGAGGAAGGCGTGATCAAAGGCTATCACGCCGAGCTTGACGCTTCGAAGCTGGGTTTTGCGATCACGGTTTTCGCGATGGTGAGCCTGAAGAGCCAAGCGGAAAGCGCGCTACGCGAATTTGAAGAGGCGATGCGCGAGCTGCCTGAAGTGCGCGAAGTGCATATGCTCAATGGCGAAATCGACTTTATCCTGAAAGTTGTCAGCCGCGACCTGCAGAGCTTTCAGGAATTCCTGACCAGCAAGCTCACGCCGGCACCTAATGTGGAAAGCGTGAAAACTTCGCTGACGATCCGCACTGCCAAGCACGAACCGGGCGTGCCGCTGGAATGACTGAAGTCGCGGGAATTGCGCTACTTCCCCGTTAGTTAGCCAGATACTTGTCTATCCACGCGTTCCAGCGCTTGATCCGGTCAAGCCGGAAGCTCGGACGGGTAAAGCCGTGATATTCGCCGGGATAGAGCACAAGCTGCGTATCGATGCCGCGCACTTTTAGCGCCTGATACATCTGTTCGCTGGCGATGGCTGGCACATTCACATCCTCTTCGCCCACCATGAATAACGTTGGCGTAACAATGCGCTGGTTTTCGAAAAATGGATAGCTGATTGCCATCCAGCCTTCGAGGTTCTCCCACGGCGTGCCAATCTCGTAGAGATACTCGCGGATATACTGGTCATGGCCGAAGCCGGTGATGATGTTCGAAATCGATGCCCCGCTAACCGCGGCTTTGAATCGGGTATCGCTGGCTATTACATAATTGGTCAGCATGCCGCCATAGGACCAGCCGCTAACGGCAAGCCGATCGGGATCGGCGATCCCTTTGGCAACGGCATCATCAACGGCGGCGAGTACATTCTGCACATCAAGTGCGCCCCATGCGCCGTGCCCCGCCATGGCGAAAGCTTCCCCGCGACCGGTGCTGCCGCGCGGGTTGGGCGTGATCACGACTTTGCCTGACAGCAATTGCCACAGGATCTCGTCATCCCATGAATGGCCAAACTGCGAAGCGGGTCCGCCGTGCAGATTGAGCACTGCGGGATAGGCGTGGCCGGGCGTGTAGCCGGGCGGCAGGTAAATGAAGCCATGGACCTCGGTGCCATCGGCGCTGGCGAATGCAGTGCGCTGGAAAGATCCGAACTCGAGGCCAGCCAGCCATTCGTCATTGCGCTTGCTCACCTTGGTCAGCTCGCCATCGGCAAACACATAAACTTCGGCAGGTGTGAAATTGTCGGACTTGGTCAGTGCCATCTTGCCGGATTGCATCGCGCTGGGCGCGTCGAGCACGAAATCACCCTTTGCCAGAGTCTCGATGCCCTGCTGACCGATCGTGACGCGGGCAAGATATTCGCGACCGTCATCTTCCACCATCACGCGCACCGCACTGCCGTCTTCGTTCCACACCGGATCGAAAACATTGCGGTCGAGATCGGGCGTCAGCACATTTGGCGTGCCGCCATCGGCATCGATCACAGCCAGCGTGCTTACTGCATACCAGATTTTCTCCAGCGCACCGCCGCGCAGATAAGCGATGCTTTCACCGTCAGGGCTCCAGGCCGGTTGATAATCAGCGCCTTCATAGGTGGTAAGCTGGCGCGGGGCATCGCCCGGCGTGGCCAGATCGGCGACGAAGATGTCGCTATTGTCGGTGCGGTCAGGATCGGGCCCGCGTTTCGACACAAAAGCAACTTCGCTGCCATCGGGCGAGAAAGCCGGGCTGCTCTCGTCGAAATCACCATCAGTCAGGCGCGTGAGCGAGCCGGAGCCGAGGTCGTAAAGCCACAACCGCTCGCGGCGATTGTCGAGAAAGCCTTCATAGTCGCGCTTGAACGCGAGCCGATCAATCACGATCGGCTGCGGCCTGTCCTTGGTCTTTTCGTCCTTTGGTTCGGGCTTGGGGTCCTTTACGATCAGCGCCAGCTTGGTGCCATCGGGCGACCAGGCGTAATCGCTGACGAAGCCTTTGACGCCTTCGATGGCGCGCGCTTCCCCGCCAGCCAGCGGGAGCAGCCACAGGCGGGTCGGGATATCCTCGCCCTTGCCGCGTGAGGAAAGGAAGCCGAGCCACTTGCCGTCGGGGCTGAACTGCGGGCTGGTCTCGCTTTCGCCTTCGCGCCCGGTCAGCTGGTATTCGCTCGAGCCATCTGTTGCGGCGATCCAGATGTGGCTGGTGTTTGTGTCTTCCTCTAGGTCGGCTGTGCGAACGGTATAGGCAACCCGCGTTCCGTCAGGCGACAGATCGGGCTGGGAGACATTCGCGGCCTTGACCACATCGGCGGGCTCAGCCGGACGGGCAAAAGCTGCCGTGGTGATCGAAACCGCTGCTGCAGCTGCTATTGCAAATTGGAACGCACGCATGGACTACCCCCCTCGGCTCCCAAGCAACCACTCAACTTGGGATTGACGGCGAAAGGGTTAGGCCGCGACGCGCCGCTGTCAAGCTGGCAAGGGTCTGGACGGGAGGCGCTTAAGCCTCGCGTTTGGCTAGCCATTCCTCCAGCCATTTGATCGAGTAATCACCGTTCAGCACATCGTCTTGCCGCAGCAATTCCTGATGCAGGGGGATATTGGTCTTCACCCCTTCGACCACCATTTCTTCCAACGCGCGGCGCAGGCGCATGATGCAGCCTTCGCGGTTGCGGCCATAGACAATCAGCTTGGCGATCATGCTGTCGTAATAGGGCGGGATCGAATAGCCTGCGTAAAGCCCGGAATCGACGCGCACATGCATGCCGCCTGCCGGGTGGTAATAGGTCACCTTGCCGGGTGAGGGGGCAAAGGTGAACGGGTCTTCCGCATTGATCCGGCATTCGATCGCATGGCCGTTAAACTCGAGATCTTCCTGCGCGACCGAGAGTGGCTTGCCCGCAGCAATGCGGATCTGTTCGCGCACCAGATCAACACCGGTGATCGCTTCGGTAACCGGGTGCTCGACCTGCAGGCGGGTGTTCATTTCGATGAAATAGAATTCGCCACCTTCCCACAGGAATTCGATCGTGCCTGCGCCGCGATAGCCCATGTCGCGCATCGCCTTGGAGCAGACTTCGCCCATGCGCATGCGTTCGTCATGGCTGATGACGGGCGAGGGCGCTTCTTCGAGCACTTTCTGGTGGCGACGCTGGAGCGAGCAGTCGCGCTCACCCAGATGGATCGCATTGCCTTTGCCATCGCCGAACACCTGGAATTCGATGTGGCGCGGATTGCCGAGATATTTCTCGATATAGACCGTGGCATCACCGAAGGCGGCCTTTGCTTCGCTGCCTGCCTGCTTCATCAGCGTTTCAAGCTTGTCTTCGCTGTCGCAGACTTTCATGCCCCGGCCACCGCCACCGGATGCGGCCTTGATGATCACGGGATAGCCGATTTCCTTGGCGATCTTCTTCGCTTCTTCGGGGTCGGAAACCGCGCCATCGCTGCCGGGCACAAGCGGCAGGCCCAGTTCGCCTGCGGTCTGCTTGGCGGCAACCTTGTCACCCATGGTGCGGATATGTTCGGGCTTCGGCCCGATCCATGCGATGTCATGCGCTTCGACGATTTCCGCGAACTTCGCATTCTCTGACAGGAAGCCGTAGCCTGGGTGGATTGCGTCACAATGCGCACATTCCGCCGCCGAGATGATATTGGCTATGTTGAGATAGCTTTCAGTCGCTGCGGGCGGGCCGATACAGACCGCTTGATCGGCGAGCCGGACATGCATCGCGTCTGCGTCAGCAGTGGAGTGCACTGCAACGGTCTCGATCCCCATTTCATGCGCGGCGCGATGGATGCGCAGCGCGATTTCGCCGCGATTGGCGATAAGGATGCGTTTGATGCTCATGACTTAACCTTAGCCGATAACGACGAGTGGCTGGTCAAATTCGACCGGCTGCGCGTTCTCGACCAGGATCGCCTTGATCGTGCCGGATTTGTCGGCAGTGATCGGGTTCATAACTTTCATCGCTTCAACGATCAGCAGCGTGTCACCTTCCTTCACGCTGTCACCCACGCTGATGAAATCATCCGCGCCCGGTTCCGGCGCGAGATAGGCGGTGCCGACCATTGGCGATTTCAGCGCATTGGCGTGATCTGCGGGTGCGCTTTCCTCTGCAGCAGGAGCAGCAGCGGCGGGCGCAGCTGCTGGTGCGGCGGCAGGGGCTGCTACGGGCGCAGGGGCGGCTGCGGCAACAACACCGCCGCGCGCGACGCGGATCTTGCGATCATCGTCTTCGACTTCGATCTCTGTCAGCCCGGTCTCATTAAGCAGTTCTGCGAGCTCGCGCACGAGCTTGGTATCGACGTTCATGCCGGATTTGCGACCAGCGCTTGTCTTGTTATCGGCCATTGTTGCCCCTCAAACTTTGGTTGCAGGCGTGACTATTCGCGCGAATTGTGGCTGGCAAGAGGCGCAGTGTGACTTTTTTGTGAAGGCTTGGGCGCACGAAGGCGATCAGACTTCCCCGTTAGCGACCGCTTCCAGCGCGATCAGATAGCTCTTGGCCCCGTGTCCCTGCACGCATTTTGCGGCTGCCATGCCTACGTAGGAGGTGTGACGAAACTCTTCGCGCGTGGTCGGGTCAGACAGGTGCACTTCCACCACCGGCGTTGTGATTGCCTTGATCGCGTCAAGCAGCGCGATCGATGTGTGGGTGTAGGCGGCTGCATTCAGCAGGACGGCGCGAGCGCCCTCGGCCTGCGCCTCATGCAACCAGTCGACCAGCATGCCTTCGTGGTTGGTCTGGCGCATGTCGATGGTTAAGCCCAGTTCGCGGGCGCGATCTTCCAGCATGCCCGCAATATCATCGAGCGTGTCAGAGCCGTAGATCTCCGGCTCGCGCAGCCCGAGCAGGTTCAGGTTCGGCCCGTTGAGGACGTAGATCGTGTTGGAAGCAGCAGTCATGCGCCGCTGGTTAGCGGCGATGCGCGGCTTAAGGAAGCAAAAGCTCTGAGGTGTGGGCTAGTGTGTCAGCCGGTGGTCTGTCGATTTCCTGCCGGGCAGAGCAAGGTAAAGCCTGCCGCGCGGGTCGTTGTTGCCTGGATGCGCCGCAATTGGCGCTGCAAATTGTGGACCCGCCGAAAATGGCGGACTGGACTAAACAGGAATTCCATCGATGCGACCTCTCCGAACGCCCGGATTTTTCCGGGTCTTGCGCGGCTCAGACCAGCTAACGGAGCGAGAGTCCAGTCACTAAAATGAGGGGCGCGTTAACCATGTCTGCGCACCAAGGCGCGATTACCGGTCAACACCTTTGACTTTGCCCCATTGGCGCGCGGCGGTGTAGCCAAGGTAGCCGGTGCCGAACAGCGCATAGAGCGGTTCGGGCAGGCCACCCAGATAGGCGTTCATGCCGCTGGCGATATCGCGCGCCGCAGAAGGATTGAACGCGGCGAGCACGCCCATCGGCAACGCCCACAGGATCATCGCATACATCACATAGAGAAAGCTGGGGCGGGCGCGACTGGTCCACGGGTCTTGCGAATTGGCCTCGGCAACGATGGCTTGAAGCCGCGCTTCGACCATTTGCATTTCCTGCGTGCCTTCGAGCTTGAGCAGCTCAAGCTTGGCTTTGGCGCGGGCTTCCTTGTCCGGAATGATCTTGTCGATGATCGAAGCGAGCGGGCCGATCAGCGCGTCGAGTAAAGCCATGGGTCATGCTCCTGCAAAGTGATTCGCTGGAGAAATAACCAAATAGGTTACTGTAGGAAAATCAGCCGTTCTCGCCGGCCTCTGCAAGCAGGCGTTGCGCCAATGCCAGATGCGGGCGGTCGAGCATTTGCCCATCCAGCCCCACCGTTCCCGCGCCGGGATTATCGGCGAATGCCTGAACAATGGCGCGGGCGTGCGCGATCTCGTCAGCGCTGGGGGTGAAAGCTTCGTTGATCACATCGACCTGCGCCGGGTGGATCGCCAGCATCCCGCGATAGCCCTGGCTGCGCACCATCAACGCGCGCTCGCGCAGCTTATCGAGATCGCGGAATTCCGGCATTACAGTTTCGATCGGCGCGCAGTTGGCCGCAACCGCGCCCAGCAGGCACAGGTTCCGCGCCAGCTCATACATCGGCATGTAAGAGCCGTCCGGGCGATGCTGCACGCGTGCGCCGAGAGCAGAGGAAAGGTCCTCCGCGCCCCAGCTCATGGCCACGAGTCGCGGCGAGCCGGCATAGTCGCCGCAATGAAACATTGCCTTGGGCGTTTCCGTAACCAGCGCCGCGACATGGGTCGAGCCGACCCGCAGGCCATGCGCCGCTTCATGTTCGCTCAGCCGCATGTCGAGCGTTTCAACGTCTTCGCGCCCTTCCGCCTTGGGCAGGAAAAGCCCGCCCGGGGCAGAACCCATAATTGCCTCAAGGTCATGCGTCGTCTCGCCTGAGGAAAGCGGATTGATCCGCACCCAGATGCGGTGCTTGTCTTCCCGCGTCTTGATGAATTCCGCGACCCCCTTGCGCGCGGCAGGCTTGTTTTCCGGCGTGACCGAATCCTCCAGATCGAGCAGCACGATATCGGCGGCGCTTTCGCTCGCCTTCGTCATCTTGCGCTCGCTATCACCCGGCGCGAACAGCCAGCTGCGCATTCGGGGTAGGGGGGTGTGCACGCTCATGCCAGAATTCTCCTCAGCCACGCGGGTTAGGGCGCGGCGCAGGCAGGTGCAAGTCAGCATCTTGAGGGAAAACCACTGGTCGGGATGACTGGATTCGAACCAGCGACCCCCACACCCCCAGTATGGTGCGCTACCAGGCTGCGCTACATCCCGAAACCAGTGGAGGGCGGCCCTATAGGGCGGCGCATTGAGGCTGGCAAGCCGCGATGCGCAGTGTGGATCGTGCGCCACAGTTTGCCAGCGCGCAATTGCGGGGCGCTTGCAATGCTGCTAACCGCGCCCACTTACCGAGAAACGGGGAGACGAAGGGCGCGCTCGCAGCGTGCGCGGAACCTACCCGGAACAGTTGCAATTCTAGTCTGACAGGCATCACACAATGCTCGAAATTCTTGCTGTCGCGGCCAGTGCCGAAGCACCGCCCGCCTGGATCCAGTGGTTGCCGATTATCGGCATGATCGCGATCTTCTGGTTCCTTATCATCCGCCCGCAGATGAAGCGGCAAAAGGAACACCAGCAAAAGGTCGAAGCGATGAAGAAGGGCGACCAGGTGGTTACCGCCGGTGGCCTGGTTGGCAAGGTGATCAAGGTGGATGACACCTATGCCGAGCTGGAACTTGCTCAAGGCGTCCGCGTGAAGGCGGTCAAATCGACCATCGGCGATATCATCCCGCCGGGTGGCAGCGCAGCGAACGACTGACGCGGCAACGATACGAACGGATGCTTGGCTGATGCTCGATTTCCCCCTTTGGAAGAAGGTCTGGCTGTGGGGCCTGACGTTGGCTGCAACCGCGCTGGCGATACCTTCGCTTACGTCAAACAGCGGCTTTGACTGGCCTGACTTCCTGCCTGACCCAGAGATCAACCTTGGTCTCGACCTTGCTGGCGGCAGCCACATCCTGCTTGAAGCCAATCCTTCGCAGGTGGCAGCGCAGCGGCTGGAAAACATGGAAGAATCGGTCCGCACATTGATGCGTAGATCGACACCGGAAAACCGCATCCGCATCGGCGATGTGTCGACCGCGACTGGCCAGCTCAGCTTCATGCTCGATAATCCGGCGGATATGGACCGCGCGCGCGAGATCCTGCTGCCGGTAATGAGCGGCAATGGCTTGGTGCGCGAATGGGACCTTACCGTTGAAGACGGGCAGCGCATGGTTCTCACTCCGACTGAGGATGGGTTGGAAACAGCTGTTTCGCAGGCGATGGACAGCGCGACAGAGGTTGTCCGCAAGCGTATCGATGCGCTTGGCACGCGCGAGCCGACGATTATCCGTCAGGGCGATACCCGCATCGTGGTGCAAGTGCCCGGTCTGCAAGACCCGGATCAGCTCAAGGAGCTGCTGGGCCAGACCGCCAAGCTGGAATTCAAGCTGGTCGACCAGAGCGCATTGCCAAGCGACGTGGCGGAAGGGATCGCGCCACTGGGTTCGGAAATCTTTCCTTATGCCGAAGGCACGCCGTTTGAAGGTACTTCGCTGGCGGTGCGCCGGCTGGGCGGCATTCGCGGAGACAGCCTGACCAATGCGCAGCAAGGCTTTGACCCGCAGACGAACGAGCCTGTGGTCAATATCCAGTTCGACCAACAAGGCGGTGCGCGCTTTGCGCGGTTGACGACAGAAAACGTCAATCGCCCATTCGCGATCATCCTCGACGGAAAGGTGTTATCTGCGCCGAATATTAACGAACCGATCCTGGGCGGCAGCGCGCAAATCTCGGGCAGTTTCACGACCGAGACTGCCAATAACCTTGCAATTTCGCTGCGTTCGGGCGCTTTGCCGGTCGATTTGACTGTGATCGAGGAGCGCACGGTCAGCGCGGAACTGGGTGCGGATTCGATCAAGCGCGGCTTGCTGGCGATGCTGATCGGTTCAGTCGCTGTGATCGCGCTGATGATCGCAAGCTATGGCCGCTTTGGCATCTATGCGACGGTTGCGCTTCTGTTCAACGTGCTGATCATTCTCGGCATCATGGCGGGGCTTAACACCACGCTGACACTGCCCGGTATCGCCGGCTTTGTTCTGACTGTGGGTGCGGCAGTGGACGCCAACGTGCTGATCAACGAACGCATTCGCGAAGAGCGAAAACGCGGTCGGCGCGTCGTCGCCGCGGTCGAGAATGGCTATAAGGAAGCCAGCCGTGCGATTTATGACGCGAACGTCACCAATTTCATTGCCGGTGTGCTGCTGTTCCTGTTCGGCTCTGGCCCGGTGCGCGGCTTTGCCGTTGTGCTTGTGATCGGCCTTTTCACCAGTGTTTTCACCGCTGTCGTGCTGACCCGCATGTGGGTTGCCGGCTGGTTGCGCAAGGCGCGGCCGAGCGATCTCAGTCTGTAAGGGGTAGGAACGATGCGACTTCTCAAGCTCGTCCCCGACGATACCAACATCAAGTTCCTCAAATGGCGCTTGCCGTTCTTTGTTGTCAGCCTGCTGCTGATCGCCGCGAGCTGGGCCCTGGTTGTGACCAAGGGCATCAACTACGGCGTGGACTTCGCCGGTGGTCAGGAAGTGCGCCTGACATTCGAGCAGCGCGACGAGGCTCCGGTTCCCGCGCTGCGCGAGTTGGTGACCAATCTAGGCTATGGCACGCCCGTGGTGCAGGAATTCGGTGCGCCCAATTCGGTGTCGATCCGCGTGCCTTTGCCGGCGGAAGCCGATGCTACACCTGGCGCAGCTACGGAAATCGGCAATACAGTGATCGAAACGATCGAAGCCGAATATCCCAATGTCCGCCGTGACGGCAACGAAACGGTGTCAGGCAAGGTGGCTGGCGAATTCCGCAATGATGCCGTTTTGGCGCTGGTCGCAGCGATGCTTGCAGTGGCGCTTTACATCTGGATCCGGTTCGAATGGCAGTTTGGTGTCGGCGGCCTGTTCGCTCTTTTCCATGACGTGTCCGTCACGCTTGGCATGTTCGCGCTGTTCCAGCTGGAGTTCAGCTTGCAGATTATCGCCGCGATTCTGGCGATTATCGGTTACTCGCTCAACGATACAATCGTTGTCTATGATCGTATCCGCGAAAACCTGAAAAAATATCGCAAGATGGACCTCACGGATTTGCTCGATCTTTCCGTGAACGAGACTCTGGCACGCACGGTGATGACCTCGCTGACGCTGCTGGTCGCGCTGGTCCCGCTGTTGCTGTTCGGCCCTGAAAGCCTGTTCGGCCTTGTTGCTGCGATTACCCTGGGTATCTTCATCGGCACCTATAGCTCGGTCTATATGGCCGCGCCTTTGCTGGTGTGGATGGGCGTGACTTCAGACAGCTTCGTACCTCAGGAAAGCACGGCTGACTTGCAGGAAAAGAAAGCCCGCGGCGAAGTCTGACCTGCGGGCCTAAAGCTTGCGGACCAGCATTTCGGCCACGGCAATCCATGGCGGGTTGTCGACCACTTGCTGCTTCTGCCGGCTACCGGGCGGCAGGATGCCGACCAGCTCGCCCTGACGATCGATCAACCGACCGAAGGCAAAGCGCCCGCCGGGGCGGGGCACCAGCACGTCGCGATTGATCGCATGTGGCGCGTCTGCCGGGTCAAGCTGGCGCAGCCACAGCAGATCTCCGGGGCGGAATTCGCCAACGCTCTCGTCTACGCTCAGCACGGCAAGCGTGCCTTCACCGGCGATATCGCTGGGCAGCAAGGCTTCGCGCGGTTTGGTCAGTGCCTCAGGGCCTGATGCGCGCAGGCTGGCGATCACCATCGGTGCGGGTGTTTTTTCCGATCGGACCAGCATTTCCGCATCGACTTCAAGCGCGGCGGCAATGCGCTCCATCCATTTGAGCGAGAGATTGCGCATCCCCGTCTCTAGCCTGCCGATGGTTTGCGGGGTCGTGGGCGGGGTGCAGGCCTCTGCCAGTTCGGCGAGCGTCAGCCCCTTGCTCTTGCGAATATCCCGGATGCGATTGATCATGGCTGCTCTCCCGCGCTTAATAACCAAATCGGTTTCTTCTTTCCTACAGACCATCCAATTTGCCAAGTGCGCTGCGCAATTCATCAACAGGAGAAGCGGGTATGCGGCGGCGATTGGCAGAGCGGGAATTGACTGAAGAAGGACCGGTTCGCGGCTCTGGCGCGCGCGGCAAACGCCGAACGGTAACAGTCAATCTGGCAGAATCGCCGCTCAGCTGGCTGCATGCGCGGGGCCATCTGGATGATCGCCTGTTCGATGCCGGCAACCGCTTGCGCGATGATTATGAGCGCGCGCAACTGAGCGCCAGCGTGACGATGCGCTGGGAGCCGGTGCGGGTGAAGTCCACCGGCGATTTGGGGCTCAATGCGACAGAGCGACAGATCGCGGCAAAAGATCGTTTTCATGGCGCGCTGCGAGAGGCCGGGAATGGTCTGCAGGACATCCTGTGGCGTGTCGTATGCGCGGGTGAGAACCTGTCCCATGCGGAAAAGGAGCTTGGCTGGCCCGTGCGCAGCGGCAAGCTGGTGCTCAAGCTCGCGCTGGACCGGGTGGCGGATTTTTATCGGATCGGGTGACTGCGAATTATGGCTCTGGACTGTGTTCCAACTGTTCCATTCTGTTGGAAATCAGCCTTCCGCGCGCTCCGCCAGTTCCAGCCAACGCTCTTCAGCTGCGTCTTTCTCAGCGCGGGCATTTTCCAGCCCCTTGCTGATGGTGGCGAATTTCTGCGGGTCTTTCGTGTAAAGCTCAGGATCGGACAGGATCGCTTCACCCTTCGCGATGGCTGCTTCCAGCTCTTCGATCCGAGCGGGGAGCAATTCGTAGTCCCGCTGGTCTTTGTACGACAACTTGTCCGCCTTGGGCGGCTGCGGAGATTGCGCCGGGGCCGGAGCCAACTTCTTGTCTGCCGATGGAGCCTTCGCTTTCGTAGCAACCGGTTCGCGCCGCTTGCGCTCCCAATCCTCATAGCCGCCCGCGATAACATCGACTTTGCCTGACCCGTCGAGGCCGAGCGTGATGGTGACCGTGCGATCGAGGAAGTCGCGGTCGTGGCTGACAATCAGCACCGTACCGTCGAAGTCGGCAATCACTTCCTGCAGCAGGTCGAGCGTTTCCAGATCAAGGTCGTTGGTCGGCTCATCGAGCACCAGCAAATTGGCCGTGCGGGCGAATTCGCGTGCGAGCAGCAACCGGCTGCGTTCACCGCCAGACAGAGTGCCAACTTTGGTATCGACGATCTTGGGATCGAACAGAAAGTCTTTCAGGTAAGCCTGCACATGCTTGCGATTGCCGCGCACATCCAGCCAGTCGCCGCCTTCCGCCAGCACTTGCCGCACAGTCAGATCGGCTGCGAGCAGGCTGCGCTGCTGGTCGATCATCACGCCGGAAAGTTTCTTCGAGATCGTGATTGTGCCGCTGTCAGGCTGCATTTCGCCGGTCAGCAGCTTCAGCAGCGTGGTCTTGCCGGCTCCATTTGCGCCAACGACACCGATCCGGTCGCCACGCTGTATCCGCAGCGAGAAGTCGCGGATCACGCGGTTCTCGCCAAAGCTCTTGCTGACCTTGTCGGCCACGATCACAGACTTGGACTTGAATTCCTCATCGCTGGCGAGCTTCAGCTTGGCGCTGCCGCTCCTGCTGATCATCGCGGCGCGTTGCGCGCGCATTTGCCACAGCTTCTCGAGCCGCCCCTGGTTGCGCTTGCGACGCGCGGTTACCCCGCGCTCAAGCCAGTGCGCTTCGATCTTCAGCTTGGCATCAAGCTTTTCTGCTGCACGCGCTTCCTCGGCATAGACCTGCTCCTCCCATGCCTCATATCCGCCAAAGCCCACTTCCTTGCGCCGGATGATCCCGCGGTCGAGCCAAAGCGTCGCACTGGTCAGGCGTTTGAGGAATGTCCGGTCATGGCTGATAACCACGAACGCGCCCTTGTATCGGGTCAGCCAGTCTTCGAGCCAGTCGATCGCGCTCAGGTCCAAGTGATTGGTTGGCTCGTCCATCAACAACAGGTCCGGCTCTTGCGCCAGAGCTTTCGCGATCGCTGCGCGACGCTTCTCACCGCCACTCGCGGTTGCGGCAGGCGTCGACATATCGATGCCGAGCTGCCCGGCGATCGATTCCACCTCGTGTTCGGCTGGCGGGTGCGCACCACTGAGGGCAAAGTCCATCAGCGTGTCACAAGCGCTGAAGTCAGGTTCCTGCTCAAGGAACACGATCCGCGTGCCGGGCTTGACCTTGCGTTGCCCGCGGTCAGCTTCGATCCGGTCATCGATCAGGCGGAATAGCGTGGTCTTGCCTGCGCCATTGCGCCCGATCAGCGCCAACCGGTCGCGCGGGCCGATATGCAGGTCAATCTGCTCGCGATCCGGCCCGCCCAGCAGCCATCGGCCGCCTTGCTGCAGGCCAAGGCCTTCCCAGGAGAGGATCGGTGGTTGCGCCATAGAGCGCGCGCGTTAGGCGAGGGCGCGGCGGCCTGCAAGATGGTGCAGCTATTCAGCCGCGATTGCGTTGTGCCGCAGCTTTTCTGCCTCAACCATCTGCGCCACGCTTTCGAGCAGCTTCGGCGCGTCAAACACAATCCCGTCCTTGATCGTCCAACGCACGCCGCCGACCGTTTCGAGGCTATTGCTCGAACGGTTCAGCCGCGTGTGACCAGTGCCATAGAGCACTTTCAGGTTTGCCAGCGGATTTTCCGGCACGATCACAAGATCTGCCAGCTTGCCTTCCTTGATCGAGCCAATTGGCGGCTCTCCGCCCTTGGGGTCGTAGATCTCGCGCGCGCCATTGATTGTGGCGGCCTGAATCACTTCGAGCGGAGTCAGCCCCGCTTCGCGCAGCATTTCCAGCTCGCCGATATAGGCGAAACCCCATGTCTGATAGATATAGCCCGGGTCAGAGCCAGCGGTCACACGCCCGCCGCGATCCTTGAATTCGCGCGTCAGATCAAACCACTTGCGATAGAAATTGCGCCACGCAACCTCATCTTCGCTGGTCCAGTCATGGTAATAGCTGCCGTGATTGGTCAGGCTGGGCGAATAGAAGCGCATCAGCTGCGGCAGAGTGTATTGCTCGTGCCATTCCAGATTGCGTGCTTTCATCACATCGCGACTGGCCGAGTAGATGTTGAAGGTGGGGCTCAGCGTAACGCCGCTGTCGACCATGAACTGGATATATTCGTCCCACTCCTCGCTGCCGGGATCGCCCACCTGATCCGCCAGTCGCGCAACCCAGGCAAAGCGGGATTGCTCGTCGAGATAGTTATAGTCGGTCGGATATTGAGGAAGGCGGCTCTGATCGAGCAGGCTTTCGAAATGGCCGTAGAAATGGGTGACGCCGTCGAGGCCAAGCTCGATGGCCTTGCGCGCATTCACCTGTGCCACTCCGCGTTGACCCAGATGTGCCACAGTGCCGAGGCCCTGCTTCTCCGCCTCGTCATTGATGGCTGCAAACGTCGCTGGATCTTCCATGTTGAAGAACTTGACCCCGTCATATCCGCGCGCCTTGATCCAGCGGACCCACTCGCGGCCTTGAGCGGGATTGCGAACCGGTCCGTTGGGCCAGATATCTCCCGGCACAGCATAGGCGAACAGGCGAGGGGCTGTGATGGTGTTGGCTGCGCTGCGGCGTTTCTGATCGATCGAGCGATCGTTGGGGCCAAAGCCGAACCCGACACCGCGCACGCTAGTGACCCCATGCGCCAGCCACAGCTTGAAGCCATAAGACGGCTGCGGTGCCTTCTGCGGATCGCCATTGTGTCCATGCACATCGACAAAACCGGGCAGCACATACATCCCGCGTGCGTCAATCTTGCGGTCAGCCGGCATGTCACCGCCGCCGCGCATGATGCGGCTGATGCGGTTGCCTTCGATCAATATATCGACCGGCCCTTCGGGCGGGGCGCCGGTGCCATCGATCATGGTTGCGCCCTGGATCAGCAGCGTCGCGTAAGGCCCTTCGCCTTCACCCGGTGCACGATCGGGCACGCGCTCCATCTGAGCCAGCACTGGCTGGCTGACGGCGAACAAGCCTGCGGCGCAAACTGCAACGAATTTTCTCAGCATTATCATGCTCTCCCTGTTACAGTGGCCATAACGCGCAGCTGACTGCTTGCAAACCGAAGCATTCACGCCGCAGCCATCTGGTCTCGCTCAATTACTGCCGCAGGAGGTTTTCCATGATGAAACAGATTCTCGCCGCATCGCTGGCTTCAAGCCTTGTCCTGGCATCGCCAGCTGCGCATGCGGCCAATGTGGAAATTCAGGCCAGCGGTCCTGTGGTCGAGCTCAATATCGAGGAATCAGTCGAGCTTGAGCCTGACATGGCAACGATCAGTGCCGGGGTGACGACTGAAGCGCCTAGCGCCACTGAAGCGCTGCGCGCCAATTCGCGCGAGATGCGCCGGGTGATCGAAGAGATCAAAGCGCAAGGGGTGGAGGAGAAAGACATCCAGACATCGGGCATCAACCTGAATGCGCGCTATGACTATGATCGCACCAACCAGCGCCAGGTGTTTCGCGGCTACCAGGTGTCGAACCGCGTCTCGGTAAAGCTGCGCGAGATCGAACGCGTGGGTGAAGTGCTTGATGCCTTGGTTGAAGCGGGCGCGACTGACCTTAGTGGACCGCATTTCACTGTTGAAGACGATGCGGCTGCCTTGGAGCAAGCACGCACGCGCGCGATGGAGCGCGGCAAGCAACGCGCCATGGCCTATGCCAATATGGCGGGGTTTGACGATATCAAGCTGCTTGAAATCAACGAAACGCTGATGGGTAGCGGGCCGGTGCCGATGAAGCGCAGCCTTGCGGAAGATTCGATTCAGGTCAGCGCAGCCCCTGTTCAGCCCGGCATGGTCAGTTCAGGCGTTTCGATCACTGTGAAATACGAGATGGTCAGCGCTGATCCCGGCCACGGTTCCTGAACGCGGATCAGACGGCGTATTCACACCTTGTTCAATGCAGCATGTTTAGGCAAACAGCCACTATGAAACGGATTGCCATCCTTGCAGCTCCAATCGCGATTGCCATCGCAGGCCTTGCCGCGCCTGCGACAGCCGGTGAAATGCAGGCGCGCAGCGATCAGGGCGAAGCGCGCAAGGAAATGCGCGCGGGCAATGTGCTGTCGCTGCGCGAGATCGAGCGTCGTGTGCTGCCGCAAATGCGGGGGAGCGAGTATCTCGGGCCATCCTATGATGCGACGGCGCGCGCCTATCGCTTGAAATTCATCAAGGATGGCCGCGTGACCTATGTCGATGTCGACGCGACCACCGGGCGCATAATTCGCCGGTCGCGTTAGCGCCTTGATATCGCGTTGCACTGCTTGACGGCAGTGACGCAAAAGCCCAACACAATCTCACCATCAGATACACGACCAGCGGGGACATATGCGCATTCTGATCGTCGAAGATGAGCCCACATTGGGCCAACAGCTCAAGTCAACGCTTGAGCAAAACGGTTATGCGGTGGACCTTTCCACAGACGGTGAAGACGGCCACTTTCTGGGCAGTACAGAGGATTACGATGCCGTGATCCTGGACCTGGGCCTGCCAGAGATTGACGGGCTGACTGTGCTGGGCATGTGGCGCAAGGAAGGCCGGGATTTTCCTGTACTGGTGCTCACCGCGCGCGATAGCTGGTCAGACAAGGTGGCCGGCCTTGACGCGGGCGCCGATGATTATCTCGCGAAACCGTTCCAGACCGAAGAGCTCATTGCACGGCTGCGGGCTTTGATCCGCCGCGCATCAGGCAACACATCTGCCGAGCTTACCGCTGGCGATGTCCGGCTGGATACACGGTCAGGCCGCGTCACACTGGCTGGCGAACCGGTCAAGCTGACCGCGCAGGAATACAAGCTATTGAGCTACCTCATGCACCACAAGGGCAAGGTGGTCAGCCGGACCGAACTGATCGAGCATATTTACGATCAGGACTTCGATCGCGATTCGAACACGATCGAGGTTTTCGTAACCCGCATTCGCAAGAAGCTTGGCGCAGAAGTCATCACAACGATCCGTGGCCTTGGATACAGTCTCGACGACCCCGCCGACGCACCACGCGGCTGATGCGCCTGAAGCAGCGCCTGGCATAGATCGCCAGGGCAGCCTGGCGCGCCGCATGGCGCTGATCGCGGCTGGCTGGATTGCCGTTTTGCTGTTGCTGGGTGGCGTGGCGCTTGACCGTACGCTGGCCAATCTCGTCACGCGCAATTTTGACGAACAGCTTGAATACATGATGACGGCGATGATCGCTTCTGCTGAGATCGGGCCGGATGGCGAAGTGTTTTTCTATCGCACACTGGGTGACCAGCGCTTCCTTGAGCCCAATAGCGGTCTTTATTGGCAGATCACGGGCGAGGGGTTTGAGCCGTGGGCCTCGCGTAGCCTGTGGGATCGCACGCTAACCTTGCGCGCTGATCATTTCGACAATGAAGCGCATTTCTACAATTCAGACCAGTTCGTAGGCGAGCCGCTGCGGATGGTCGAGCGCACAGTGATCCTGCCCGGCAGCGATACAAGCTGGACCTTTGCAGTTGCTTCAGCCACCGCCGAGCTTGACGGTCAGATCGCTGAAATCCGCGCAATCCTGGCATGGAGTTTTGCCGTGCTGGGCTTGGGCCTCTTCGGCATGGCATTGTTCCAAATCCGCTATGGCCTTTCACCGTTGCGCCGGGTGAGGGCAGCAATCCAGAAGCTGCGAAGCACCGGGGCGAACCGGATCGAGGAACCGCTTCCGGCCGAAGTTGAACCGCTGGTGCAAGAGCTCAACGAGCTGCTCGAACATTCCGAACGTCAGGCAGAAGAGGCGCGCACGCACGCTGGCAATCTGGCGCATGCGCTCAAGACTCCGCTGACAGTGGTGAACAATGCCGCGACCGCGCATGCCCCCGATCTGGCAGAAACTGTAATCCGCGAAGCGCGCACCATGCGCCGCCATGTCGACCATCATTTGGCGCGGGCGCGCGCAGTTGGAAGGCGCGCTGTCGGGCGGGCGCGCACTCCGGTATGCGAAAGTGCCGAAGCTGTCCGGCGCGCGATCGAGCGGCTGTATCCGCAAGTGCGCTTTGATATTGCCGGGAACCGCGAAGCGACCGTTGCAGTCGAACGCCAGGATCTGGACGAGATACTTGGCAATCTGATCGAGAATGCCGCGAAATATGGCGGCGGTAGCGTGTTTGTAACGGTTGATGTTGAGCCTGATGCGGCCAAGTGTTCGATCTGGGTCGAAGATGACGGAGCGGGCATTCCCGAAGAGAAACGCGGCGAGATATTCTCGCGTGGGGCGCGGCTCGACACGGATAAGCCGGGCACGGGCCTGGGCCTCGCAATTGTGCGCGATGTGGCTGAAATCTACGGCGGCTCCGTCGAGCTAGGTGAAAGCGAAGACTTGGGCGGGCTGTTGGTGCACCTTTCGCTTCCACGTGCGGCAATGCTGGAGGAAACCGGCTCGAAATAAGCCGCGCAAGTTGCTGGCTTCAAATTCAGTCAATCAAGCTCGCCGGTTACCCAGCTGCGTGCCAGCGCTTTTATCTCGTTGCGCTGGCGCTCTGAAAACGTGTCATTGAACTCGCGCAGGGCAATCAGCACGCTCTGTTCTATCGGTTGGTCAAAAGCGACCCCGATCCGGCGCCCACTTTGCCACACAATGTCGAAGTAGCAGTCAAGCATCTCGCACTGCATTATGCCAAACTCGCCTAGCTTGGGTGGCTTTTCGACCATAAGCCGTGCGCCCAATTGCGACACATTTTCCAATACACAGGGGATCGTCCGGTCAAGCAGGATAATCCGCGCCGGCAGGTTTACGCGCAGCCGCGATACAGAGCGTCGAGCCTCGTGGATCAGTTGATGATGGCGTTGTGCCTGTGCCATCGCACCGGCCTAGGCGATCATGGGAAAACGATGGCTAAGCCTGACCTAGGGGTATTGCCCTAAGTCTCCACAAAGATCGCGACGTTATTCCTTGCAAGCCGCCAGTTGGAATCAGCTGCGGATTGCGCATAATGGCGTGAGCGATCATAAATTATTCGATCAGGCTGCGACGGGAGCATAGGTGCAGCGGGCATGGCGACATCTTCCGGCAACCGTGCCGCTGATTGCCGTTCTGGCGATGGTTGTGCTGTTCCATCTCGCACCGCCGATCTATCGTGGGCTGCTCGAACTTTGGATGGTGCAGTTCCACAGCCCGCCTTTTCTCGACGCGGGCGGAGTCGCAAGCGCGCTTGAATGCGAACGGTTGGGCATTGATACCTACATTGAGAATCCCTGCGATCCCCTTGAGCGGCAACTGGTCTATCCGCCGATTTGGAAATTGGGTGCGATGCTCCCGGTAACTTATGCAGGTTGGACGACAGGCGTGGCAATTGTGTTTATCGTCGCGTTTCTTGCGTCGCTGTGGCTGTTGGCCCAGCCGAGTTCACTTGCGCATGCGTTGATCCTGACGCTTGCCGCAATTTCGCCGCCGGTCGGTTGGGCGGTCAATTCCGGCAATAACGAGCTGCTGCTGTTTGCCATCGTCGCAATCGGCACATGGGTGTGGTGCCACGGGGATCGCGCAAGGCTGTTTGCCTATGGCACCTTCGCGCTTGCCGGGGTGCTCAAATACTTTCCAGCTGCTGTGCTTTTGCTGGCGCTGAAAGAAGAGCCAAGCAAGCTGCTTTGGATCGCGTTCGCGGCTGTTGGCATCGCAGTGGGAAGTGCACTTGTCTGGCTTGACGAATGGCCTGCAGCTTTGGCCAACGTTTGGAACATCTCCGCATTTACTTACACTTATGGAACAGAGAACGCAGCGGCTCTGTTTAGCACGCTGGGATTGTTCGACCGCGCGCAGGCGGACGTGTTCAAATGGCTCTTTTCCGCTCTCGTGATCCTTGCTGGGTGGCGCTATTCAAAGCGAAAGGAAGGCGCCGAAGCGCTTTTCTGGAGACTACAGAGCTCGCATTCCTGCTTAGCGGGGCGCTGTTGATCACGGCGTCTTACCTCGTCACGCAAAATGTGGCTTACCGGCTGATCTATTTGTTGATGGTGCTACCGGCCCTGCTGGTTGTCGCGAGCAAGTCCACATCCTCGCTGTTGCGAAGCCTACCATATCTCGCAATCCTGGCGATGTTCATATTCCCGATCAGGCGGCATCTTGCAGAGCTTGGCGAACCTGGATCGACATGGTGGACTTTGGCCACGACGCTGGGCGTCTATGTGCGCGAAGCAGCATGGCTGTTCCTGGCAAGCGGTTTGCTGGCGCTAGTCTTATGCTGGGCGCGCAGTACGACCACTTTTCAAGCCATGGTCCGGACATTGCCGCCAGCGCTAGCCAAACAGCTTTAGCCGCGTGCCTTCTCGTGATGACGGATCACTTCATCGATGATGAAGCGCAGGAATTTCTCGCTGAATTCTGGATCAAGGTCCGCCTCTTCAGACAGCTTGCGCAGCCTTTCGATCTGGCGCTGTTCGCGCGCGGGGTCAGCCGGCGGTAGCGTGACCTTGGCCTTGTATTCACCAACAGCTTGCGTGATGCGAAATCGCTCTGCCAGCATGTGAATCAGCGCGGCATCGATATTGTCGATGCTCTTGCGGTAAGCGGCAAGGACCGGATCTTCGGCGGCGGGAGGTTGCGTTTGATTGGACATCGCTTGCATAGCTAGCAGCAAATCTGCGCTTGCCAAGCCGCCAGCGGCGCTCCATGTGCGCCAGCATGAGTGCAGAGGTCGTCCCGTTACCGCGCAAGCAGCCTTCGCTTGAACCGATGCTGTCGCTGACGGCGTCGGGCATGAACGCGGTCAATCAGGTTATCCTTGACCGGATGCAGAGCGAGATCCCGCTCATTCCCCGGCTTGCAGGCCATCTGATTTCCGGCGGCGGCAAACGCCTGCGCCCGATGCTTACGCTCGCCGGTGCTTCGCTGGTGGGATATGAGGGCACGCGGCATCACAAGCTCGCTGCGGCGGTTGAATTCATTCACACGGCAACCTTGCTGCATGATGATGTGGTCGATGGCAGCGAGCTGCGGCGCGGTAAGGCAGCGGCAAACATCATCTTCGGCAATCCGGCAACGGTTCTGGTAGGCGATTTTCTCTTCAGCCGTGCGTTCGAACTGATGACCGAGGATGGCAGCCTGAAGGTGCTGCGTATCTTGAGCCATGCCAGTGCAGTGATTGCAGAAGGCGAAGTCAACCAGCTGACCGCGCAGCGCCAGATCGAAACCAGTGAAGAGCGCTATCTCCATATCATCGGCGCGAAGACTGCAGCGCTTTTCGCGGCAGCGAGTCAGATCAGCGCGGTCGTTGCCGAATGCGGTGAAGAGCAGGAGCGCGCGTTGGAAGACTATGGCCGTAATCTGGGTGTTGCTTTCCAGCTGGTGGATGACGCGATCGACTATGATTCCGATGCCGCGCAGATGGGCAAGGACCAGGGCGACGATTTCCGCGAAGGCAAGATGACCTTGCCGGTGATCCTGGCTTATGCGCGCGGTGATGAAGGCGAGCGCAAGTTCTGGAAAGATGCGATCATGGGCCATCGCAGTTCGGATGAAGACCTTGTGCATGCGCGCGAACTGATGGCGCGGCACAATGCGGTTGAGGACACGCGCGAGCGCGCCCGCCACTTTGCCCAGCGCGCGATCGATGCCATTTCGATCTTCCCTGAGAGCAAGGCACGTACGGCCATGGCGGAAGCGGCGATGTTCGCAGTCGCACGGGGATATTGAGCACCAAGCTTCCAATTCATGAGGTATTGCCGGAGTTGCTGCGTGCACTGGATGCGCGCGGCGCAGCGGTGCTGGTTGCGCCTCCGGGGGCCGGGAAAACGACGGCTGTTGCACCGGCCTTGCTCGATCAGGACTGGTGCAAGGGGCAGATCATCCTGACATCTCCGCGCCGGGTTGCTGCGCGCGCAGCTGCAGAGCGGATGGCCGAAATGCTTGGTGAAAAGCCGGGCGAGACAGTGGGTTACCTGACCCGTCTCGACAGCAAGACCTCTTCCAAGACACGTATCCTGGTCGTCACCGAAGCCATCTTCGTCAACCGCATCGTAGAAGACCCGGAGCTACAGGGTGTGTCAGCTGTGTTGTTCGATGAAGCGCATGAGCGCCACCTCGACAGCGATCTGGGGCTAGCGCTGGCGCTGGAAAGCCGCGCAGTGCTGCGCGACGATCTGCGCGTGCTGGTGATGAGCGCGACAATTGATGGTGCGCGCTTTGCCAAATTGATCGGCGATGATGCGCCGGTGATCGAAAGCGAAGGGCGCGCTTTCCCGTTGCAGATCGAATGGCTCGGCGCGCGGCCAGACGTGCGGATCGAAGATGCGATGGCAGATGCCATAGTTCAGGCATGGCGTGAGAAGGACGGTGATATTCTGGCTTTCCTCCCCGGTGTTGGCGAGATCGAGCGCACACGCGAACGGGTGGAGTCCAGATTGCCCGATGCGCCGGTCCTGCCATTGCACGGCCAGGTCCAGCCAGCGCAGCAGCGCGCCGCGATCCGGCGAGATCGGGACGGGCGAAGGCGGATCGTGCTGGCAACTGCGATTGCGGAGACCTCGCTTACGCTCGATGGCGTTTCCGTGGTGGTCGATAGCGGGCTGGCGCGCCATGCGGAATTCGACAAGGCGGCAGGCACTACGCATCTGGTCACGCGCCGGGCGAGCCAGGCTGCCGCTGCGCAAAGGGCTGGGCGTGCCGCACGGCAAGGCCCGGGCGTGGCGTATCGCCTGTGGGACAAACATGGACATGCGGGAAGACCAGAATTCGATCCGCCAGAAATCGAGACTGCGGATTTGGCGCCGTTGATGCTTAATCTCGCAAGATGGGGCACCAATGATCCGGCCTCGCTGGCGTGGCTCGATCCGCCCCCTCAGGCAGCAGTCGCCGCTGCACGTGATGCGCTGCAAAAGCTGGGCGCACTCGATGGCGAGGGGCGAATCACGCCGCAGGGCAATCAGATCGCGTCACTGCCGATGGACCCGGCATCTGCTGCAGCGGTACTATTCGGTGCAGAGGCTTCGCAAGCTGGGGATGCCGCAAAACTGGTGTTGCTGCTTCAAGAGCGCGGTCTGGGTGGGCTTGGCGAAGATTTGCTCCAGCGGCTGGATCGATGGAGCGGCGAACATGGTGCGCGCGCAGAGGCCGCGCGCAAGCTCGCTGCGCGGTGGGCGAATGCTGCGCAAAGGCTAGTTTCCGGGGCAGAGAACGACCCCATCAATCCTGCACTATTCCTGGCGAAGGCGAGGCCAGATTTTGTGGCCAAGCGGCGCGACAGTGCTGGAGAGCAATGGCTTTCGGCAGGTGGGCGGGGTTTTCAGCTCGATCCTGCCTCACCTCTCGCCCGGGCAGAGTGGTTGGTGATTGGCGATGCGCAAGGCCAGGCGAAGGGTGCGCGGATCACGGCGGCGGCGGAATTGGACGCCGAAGATGTCGAGAAACGCCTTCAGCATTTGATCGAGAAGCGTTCAGTAATCAACTGGAATAATGAAGAAAAACGCGTTGAGGCGCGACTGGAGCGCAGGCTTGGCGCGATTACTCTGGCAAGTGGTCCAGACCCCGATCCAAACCCCGATGCACTTGTGGATAAACTCGTGGAAAAGGCGTTGGAAAGCTTGGGACAACATGCCCCGCAAGACCTGCTGGCGCGGGGTAAATTCGCGCAGATTGACGCACTGAATCTGGACAGCTTGCGAGACAATGCCGAGCTTTGGTTACGACCCTTGCTGAAGGGACGGCGCGATCTCGATCTGCCGCGCGGCAAACTGGTGGATGCCATATTGACCCAGCTTGATTGGGATGCACGCCAGCGGCTCGACAATGCCGCACCGCGAGAATTCACTTCGCCCGCCGGAACCCAACACGCGATCGACTATGCCGGGGAAGATGCACCCAGTGTTGAAGTGCGTGTGCAAGCGCTGTTTGGTCTCGATACGCACCCGATGATCGGCAACACGCCTTTGCTGTTGAAACTCACCAGCCCGGCTGGTCGCCCGATCCAGTCCACGCGCGATTTGCCCGGTTTCTGGCGCGGCAGCTGGGCGGATGTGAAGAAGGATATGAAGGGGCGTTATCCCAAACATCGTTGGCCCGACGAGCCGTGGGTGGAAAAACCCAGCCTCAAAACCAAAAACGCCTTCAATCGTGGCGCGAGTTGAACTAGAGCGCTTCGCACTATGGCAGCACGCATCTACCAACAGCCCAAAAGCGCTATGCAGTCCGGCAAGGCGAAGATCGACACATGGGTGCTCGAATTCGAGCAGTCCGAAGCACGCAGGCCCGATCCGCTAATGGGCTGGACCGGCAGCGGCGATACGCAGGCGCAGGTTTCGCTCAAATTCCCGACCAAAGAGGCTGCCAAGGCTTATGCGGAGAAATACGGGATCACCGCACGCGTTCACGCGACCCCGCCAAAGGCACTGAAGATTCAGGCCTACGCCGATAATTTCAGGTAAGCTTTAGTCGTAGTGAGGAACCTGAGAGGGCGACGCAGCAATCCATGTTCTGACATTGAATTGCTTCGCTTGCGCTCGCAATGGCGAGTGACTTGAAAACCACCCGAAATCTCGCCATATGCCCGCCCGGGAGTCGGTCGGACGTTCGCGTCCGCTCACCGGGTCAGGTCCGGAAGGAAGCAGCCCAGGTGGATGGCAGCGGGTCGGCCGGCTCCTTTTTTGATTGCGCTGTGCCAGCCCATCTCCCCCTCCCAACCACCCGCTAATGCAGGACAACCCTATCAGGTGGTTGGGAGGGAGAGTGGGCCGGTGCCGCTTCTCGATAGAACGCGCGGCTCCTTTTTCCTTATATTCTGCACAACGCCGCGATGACAAACACTGCGTCAGAGCGTAGCAAGTGATGCATGGGTGATTCACCGGAAAGCAACGACACTCCGCCGTGGGAACAGGAGCAGGAAGAGGCCAAGCCGACGGCTGAAGAGCTTGAGGCGGCCGGGCAGAACTCCATGTTCGGTGATCCCGAGCCCGCGCCTGAACCAACTGCCGAACCTGCAGCGCCACCAGCTGCGCTCGCTCCATCTGAACCCAATCAGCCCTATCGAGTGCTTGCGCGCAAATACCGCCCGCAAACTTTCAGCGAACTGATCGGGCAAGAGGCGATGGTGCGCACGCTTGCCAATGCAATCGAGCGCGACCGGCTGGCGCATGCCTTTTTGATGACCGGAGTGCGCGGGGTCGGCAAGACTTCGACCGCGCGGCTGATTGCCAAGGCGCTCAATTGCGTCGGGCCAGACGGGCAGGGCGGCCCCACTATCAACCCGTGCGGCCAGTGTGAACCGTGCACCGCCATCGCCGAAGGTCGCCATATCGATGTGATCGAGATGGACGCGGCGAGCCACACCGGCGTCGACGATGTGCGCGAGATCATCGAAGCGGTGCGCTATTCCGCCGTTTCCGCGCGCTACAAGATCTACATTATCGATGAAGTTCACATGCTGTCGCGCAATGCGTTCAACGCGCTGCTCAAGACATTGGAAGAGCCGCCCGCGCATGTGAAATTCCTGTTTGCGACGACAGAAGTTGAGAAACTTCCGGTAACCGTGCTCAGCCGCACGCAGCGCTTTGACTTGCGCCGGATCCCTGCAGATCTGCTGCAAAGCCACTTGGCCATGGTTTGCGAGAAGGAAGGCGTCACTGCTGAAGAGGAAGCGCTGCATATCATCGCCGCAGCCGCGGAAGGTTCGGCGCGCGATGGCTTGTCGATCCTTGACCAGGCGATTGCCCATGCGGACATGGATACTGATGGCAGGGTAACGGCGGCCAATGTTCGCGATATGCTGGGCCTGGCTGACAAGAGCGCGCAGCGACGCCTGCTGGGACATATGCTCGCCGGCGATGCCAAGGCTTTGCTGTCGGCGATTGACGAGCAATATGCGCTCGGTGTCGAACCGCTCGCTCTGATGCGCGCGCTGATGGATCTGACGCACCGGATCACTCTCGCTCAGGTGTCAGGCGGCGAGGCTGATGCGCCGACGGCAGAGGAGCGCGCTGCACTCGGCGATTTTGCGCAGCGGCTTTCAGCAGCTCAGTTGCACCGCTTGTGGCAATTGCTGCTGAAAGGGCATGAGGAAGTTCGTCAGGCACCTGACCCGCTGGTTTCGGCGCAAATGGCCCTGTTGCGTGTGCTCCATGCGGCAGACCTGCCCGATCCCGGCAAACTGTCAAAGAAGCTGGAAGAACTGGCAGAGAAAGGCATCGCGCCAAGCGCTGCTCCGGCCAGTAGCTCATCCGGCGAAACGTCCCAAGCGCCTGCGCAATCGCTGGATTGGGCCGCTCTTGTCCAGAAGGTCGATGATGCGGGACAGCTCCGCATCGCGCAAATCATGCGTGACTGGATTCGCGTAATTGATCTCAGCGAAGGCAAACTGGTCTATGCGATCAAGGATGGGCTGGGCGAAGATCCGGGCGCAGAACTGCGCGATTGCCTGTTCCGGATCACCGGAACGCGGTGGCAGGTCCAACAAGGGCAGGGCGATGCTGCGCCAACCTTGCGCGAACAGGAAGCAGCCGCCAAACTGGAACGCGAAGAGCAGATCAAACAACACCCGCTGGTCAAAGCGACATTCGAAGCATTCCCCGATGCTGAATTGCTGAGCGAGCAAGACAATGTCGCACAAGCCGGCGGTAAGAGATGGAGTAGGTAATCCCCCATGAAATCGATGGAAGAAATGATCCAGGCCGCGCAAAAAGCGGCTGAAACGATCCAGACGCAGATGAATGACATGCAGGCCAAACTCGATGCGATTGAGGTGGAAGGCCAGTCTGGCGGCGGCTTGGTGAAAGTTCGCGCCAGCGCCAAAGGGCGCATTCTGGGTGTCATGATCGATGAAAGCCTGATGAAGCCTGAAGAAAAGCAGATGGTGGAAGATCTTGTGACTGCCGCGTTCAACGATGCGCGCGACAAGGCGGATCGCGTCTCTGCTGAGGAAATGAAGAAAATCCAGGGCGGGATGGGCTTGCCGCCGGGTTTCAATTTGCCAGGGATGGGCTGACGCGCAACTGTGTTATAAGGTCGCGCAAAGAATATCGGAGAGATTGAGATGGCAACCTTGATGAATGACGCTGGCACCGGCTCTGACGCGGATATCCGTGCGCAAGTGAGCGACGAGGAATGGGCGGTGCGGGTCGATCTGGCTGCGGCGTACCGTTTGGTCGCGCTGTATGGCTGGGATGACCTGATTTTCACGCATCTTTCCGCGCGCGTTCCGGGGCCGGAGCATCACTTCCTGATCAATCCATATGACATGATGTTTGAAGAGATTACCGCGTCTTCGCTGGTCAAGATTGACGTCGAAGGCCAACCGGTCATCAACACACCGCATCCGGTCAATCCGGCGGGTTTCACGATCCATTCTGCCTTGCACATGAACTGCGAGGATGCGCATGCGGTGATGCATTTGCATACGCCCGCTGGCCAGGCGGTCAGCGCCATGGCCGATGGGCTGATGGAGCATACGCAGACGGGCATGATTGCGCGGCACGATATCGCCTATCACGAGTATGAAGGCATCGCGACGGACCTTGAGGAGCGCGAGCGGCTGGTCGAGGATATGGGCGACAAACACGTCATGATCCTGCGCAACCACGGCACGCTGGCGATCGGCAAGACGGTGGGTGAGTGCTTCCTGCGGCTCTATTTCCTTGAGCGTGCGTGTGACGCGCAAGTGAAAATGCTGTCCGCTGGCCGGGATGGCCTGCACAATCCGCCGCAAGGCACGCCTGAAAAGGTCAAGGCGTAAACTCCGGCTGCGGGCATCGGGATGATTGCCAATGGTCTCGCTTGGCCGGCATTGCTGCGCAAGCTTGACCGGATCGATCCAGGTTTCCGCAACTAATCAACACTAGATCGGTTAGCTTGGATTCAGTGTAAGCTCGAAAGTTAGATGTGAGCGGAACCCCCACACACGCATATGTGATCAAGGCAGAGGAACTTGCGGCAGTGAATTATCTGCCGGAAGATCACCCGCGCCCGATCCGCGTGGAATGGATCAATCGCGGCACGAACCAGCGCTTGCGCCCGACCACCACCAATATGTTGCTGCGCACGCTTTTCCTGCCGGTGGAAACGCCGAGCGTTCAGAAGCTGCATGAAAGCTCTGGCCTCAGAGTGGTGCTGCAGTCCGAAGCAGATCGTGAGACCTTCGCGCATGCCTTTCAGGAAGCTTGCGCACGCGAGCAAGCGGCCAAGGGTTTCGTCGTCACTGCAATCTTTGCTGATCTGGAAGCTGCTGAAGACGCCATTGACGCGCTGCACGTTGCTGGTGTGGAGCCCAATGCGGTCTCAATGCTGGCGCGCGCCAGCCACTTCAGCGATCTCGGCTCGGAATGGCCGGAAGGTCACAGCACGCTGAGTGTCACCGGAGCGGTAGCGAGTGGCGGCGTTGCAGGGGCTATGCTGGGCTTGGCGGTCCTGCTTGTGCCGGGGGTAGGTCCGGTTGCCGCCGCAGGTGCCCTGGCATCGTCAGCGATCACCTCAGTCGCATCTGTCAGCGGCATTATCGGGGCAACCGGTGGTGCCATCGCCAAGATGCTGACAGACCATGATGTCGACGGGGTTTCTGCCGAATTTTATGATCGCCAGATCAAGCGCGGCAAAGTGTTCGTTTCGGTTGATACCCGCGAAACTCAAACGAGCCGCGAAAAGTGCCTTGAGATCCTCTCAAGCAAAGGCGGGGAGAGCTCAGCGGCAAGCTAATTCGGCCTCTCGGAACAGCGGTTGGCAAGTGCATCCACAGTTGCGATCGGTCGGCCCATTGCGAGCCGCGCCATGGCTACCCATATCTAGCGCAAGGCGTAGCCCCAATGGCCGCCACGATTGGATATGACACAGAAATTCCCTCTTCTTCCCTTGCGCGACATCGTCGTTTTTCCCGGCATGGTCGTGCCGCTCTTCGTAGGGCGAGACAAATCTGTTGCAGCGCTCGAAGTAGCGATGGAATCGAGCAAGGATATTTTCCTGCTCGCCCAGTTGGAGCCGGGTTGTGACGATCCTGAGCGCGACGATCTTTATGACATTGGGGTCGTTGCGCAGGTCTTGCAGTTGCTCAAACTGCCGGATGGCACTGTTCGCGTGCTGGTTGAAGGCAAGGCTCGGGCTCGCCTTGCGGAATTCGAGAACCACGAAAACCACGTGATGGCTGAAATCGAACTGCTCGAAGTCGAGACAGTGTCGGGCAGCGAAGTGACCGCCCTGATGCGCCAGGTGGTCGAGCAGTTCGGCGAATACGCCAAGCTGAACAAGAAGCTGGGCGATGATGCCGCAACCGACGTTAGCGATGTCGATGATGCTGGCGAACTGGCTGACACGATTGCCGCTGCAATCAGCGCCAAGGTTTCCGACAAGCAATCGCTGCTGACAGAGCCGAGCCCGCTCAAGCGGTTGGAAATGGTCATGTCCTTCATGGAAGGCGAGCTTTCGGTGCTGCAGGTCGAGCGCAAGATCCGCGGCCGGGTGAAGCGGCAGATGGAGAAGACCCAGCGCGAATATTACCTCAACGAACAGCTGAAGGCGATCCAGAGCGAGCTGGGCGGCGGTGACGATGACGACACCGATGAAATCGCTGAACTGACAGAGAAGATCGAGAAGACCAAGCTGTCGAAGGAGGCACGCGCCAAGGCGAAGGCGGAGCTGAAGAAGCTCAAGAGCATGCAGCCGATGAGTGCGGAAGCGACCGTCATCCGCAACTACCTCGATGTTTTGCTGGGCTTGCCATGGGGCAAGAAGAGCCGCTTGAAGAAAGATATCGCCAAAGCACAGGAAGTGCTGGATGCCGATCACTACGGCCTTGAGAAGGTCAAGGACCGGATCATCGAATATCTTGCCGTGCAAGCGCGCACCAACAAGCTTAAAGGCCCGATCCTGTGCCTGGTTGGCCCGCCCGGCGTGGGCAAGACCTCGCTTGGCAAATCGCTCGCGAAGGCGACAGGCCGCAAGTTTGTGCGCCAGTCATTGGGCGGCGTGCGCGATGAAGCCGAAATTCGCGGCCACCGCCGCACCTATATCGGCTCGATGCCTGGCAAGATCGTCAGCAATCTGAAAAAGGCAGAATCGGCCAATCCGCTGTTCCTGCTCGATGAGATCGACAAGCTGGGGCAGGATTTCCGCGGCGATCCCGCGTCGGCGCTGCTCGAAGTGCTCGACCCTGAGCAGAACAGCAAGTTCCAGGATCACTATCTCGAGCTCGACCTTGACCTGTCGGACGTCATGTTCGTGACGACGGCAAACAGTCTAAACCTGCCTCAGCCTCTGCTCGACCGGATGGAAATCATCCGGCTGGAAGGCTACACCGAAGACGAGAAGGTAGAGATTGCGAAGCGGCACCTGCTGCCCAAGCAGGTTGAAGCGCATGGTTTGAAGGATGGCGAGTTCGAGCTGACCGAAGACGGCTTGCGTGATCTGATCCGTTATTACACGCGGGAGGCGGGCGTACGTACGTTGGAGCGCGAGATCGCGCGGTTGGCGCGTAAGACCCTGCGCAAGATCCTGGAGCAGGAAGCTACCAGCATCACCATCACGCCTGACAACCTTGGCGACTTTGCCGGGGTACGCAAGTTCAAGCACGGCGTTTCGGAGGAAGAGGCGCAAGTGGGCGCGGTAACGGGCCTAGCCTGGACTTCGGTGGGCGGCGAATTGCTGACCATCGAAAGCGTGACAACTCCGGGCAAGGGTGAGATCAAGTCAACCGGCAAGCTTGGCGATGTTATGAGCGAGAGTATCGCAGCGGCGCTGAGCTTCGTGAAAGCGCGCGCGCCTGCCTATGGCATCAAGCCTTCGATCTTCCAGCGCCGCAATATCCATATCCACTTGCCCGAAGGCGCGGTGCCGAAGGACGGACCGAGCGCAGGCATCGGCATGGTCACGTCGATCGTGTCCGCGCTCACCGGGATTGCCGTGCGGCCAGACATTGCGATGACAGGCGAAGTCACGCTGCGTGGGCGTGTGCTGGCGATTGGCGGGCTCAAGGAAAAACTGCTCGCGGCACTGCGCGGGGGGATCAAGACAGTCCTGATCCCGGAAGAGAATGTGAAGGACCTGGCTGAGATCCCTGACAATGTGAAGGAAGGGCTGGAGATCATCCCGGTCAGCCATGTTGACCAGGTGCTTGAGCAAGCGCTGACCGACAAGCTTGAGGAAATCGAGTGGACCGAGGCGGATGATCTGGCGAGCCAGCCCGCACCTTCCCAAGCCAGCGGAGAAGGCGCACCGACCGCGCATTGAGCCAGCCAGCGATGGTGCAGTGCAGCGACTCGGCGTGGCCTTGTCGCTGGCTGAGCGCGACTGGCAACCCTCTTTCGCCGCGATCGAACAGGCGTATTGCACCATAGCGGCACAGTTCGCCGCAAATGCTCCATAATTCTTCGAAAACCACGCATTTCCGCCCGATTTGGCTTTGACACGTCGGTCAAAAACGTCTCAATTTGCGCGCTTTCGGAGAGGGGACCATCCGATCAAATATTGAATCCGAGACACAGGGGTTTTCCAGAATGAATAAAAACGATCTGATCAGCGCGGTTGCCGATGCCAGCGGCCTGTCCAAGAGTGATGCTTCGAGCGCGGTTGAAGGTGTGTTCGATACCATCACAAAGGCACTGTCTGGCGGTGACGAAGTTCGGCTGGTCGGCTTCGGAACTTTCTCGGTCGCGAAGCGCAAGGCGTCGACCGGCCGCAACCCGCGCACCGGCGAGCCGATGACCATCAAGGCATCGAACCAGCCCAAGTTCAAGGCCGGCAAGGGCCTGAAGGATGCGGTGAACTAACCAATCGAAGCCGCTAATGCTTGCGGCGGTCAGCAAGCCGCCAAAGATAAGCGAAGCCCCGTCGGCATAGTGCCGGCGGGGTTTTTCGCTGCGTCAGCCGTGGCTCGGCTCGGCTAGTTTGAAAGATTGATCAGAGCGGTTGGAGCCGCCTGCGTGCGCGGGTCGATCTTCCAGCTCAAGGTCTTCCAGCCAGTGGGTGTCACCTGCGCACCTTCATCCGTGTCGTTGGCCAGTATTTCGCCATCGGTGAT
>JASBTD010000001.1 GCA_030148605.1 Erythrobacter sp. | reverse complement strand
GGCGACAGGATCAGATGTTCGGGTGCCGCACCCACGCGCTTTGCCAGTGCGCCCGGGACATTATCCGGCGCGCCGAATGGCGGGTTGCGATCAGCCCGGGACATTTCGAACGCACGGATTGCTGCCAGCGTGTCGATCTCAAGCGCAACCGGCTGTTTCGCGCCAGTATCTGCAATGGCCGCTGCCAACGCCCGCCCGCCAAGATCCATATAGGACAGCGCTTCATATCCCGGCTCGCCAACGCGTTCCGAATACTGCCCTACCCCGATGATGACGGGCGTGTTGTCAGCTATCATGCTGCGCTCCTCAGTCGACGAAATCTTCGACCCGCTCGACGATGATCGCCGGGGCCATGCCGCCAGCCGCGCACATGGTAACGAGGCCATAGCGGCCACCGCGGCGCTCCAGCTCGTCGATGATGGTGCCGATCAGGATTGAGCCGGTTGCACCGATCGGATGGCCCAGCGCAATCGAGCCGCCGTTTACATTGACCTTGTCCCAGCTGAGCCCGAGGTCGCGTACGAATTTCGCTGCAACAACCGCAAAGGCTTCGTTGATTTCGAACAGGTCGATGTCGTCGATCGACATTCCCGCCTTCTCCAGCACTTTCTTGGCTGCCGGCACCGGCGCATTGAGCATCAGCGTGGGATCATCGCCCATATTGGCTGTCGCAACGATCCGTGCGCGCGGTTTGAGGCCGTTCTTCTGCGCATAGTCCTTGTTTGTCACCAGCACAGCCGCAGCGCCATCAACCACGCCAGAGCTGTTACCTGCGTGGTGAAAATTCTTGATCTCGAGATCCGGATATTTCTGGTTGATCAGCCCGCGGAAAGTCGTGCCACTCGCGTCGAGCGGAACGTCTGCGATCTTGGTGAAGGCAGGCTCCAGCTGCGCGAGGCCTTCCAGTGTTGTTTGCGGACGCGGATATTCGTCATGGTCCAGGATCACATTGCCTTCGTCATCCACCACAGGGATCACTGACTTGGCAAAGCGCCCTTCCGCAATCGCTTCAGCAGCGCGTTGCTGGCTACGATAGCCGACTTCGTCCAGTTCCTCGCGAGTGAAGCCTTCCATGCTGGCGATGGCATCACCGCAAATTCCCTGGTGGCTTTGCGGATGCACCTTCTGCAGTCGCTCGTTATAGCTGCCCATCATCGGCGGCTTGATCCCGGCCTGCATTTTCTCTTTCGACATCGCAGCGGTCAGGCTCATCATTTCCGTTCCGCCAGCAACGATGCAGTCTTCCATGCCGCTCATCACCTGCGCAGCAGCCAGGTTCACAGAAGTGATCCCGCCCCCGCAAAAACGGTCCAGAGTGGTGCCGCTGGAGGTGATGTCATAGCCTGCATCGAGCGCGGCCATGCGGCCCATGTCGCCCGCCTGCATCCCGTCTTGCGTGGAGACTGACCAGATCACGTCATCGACTGTCGAAGTGTCGAGATGATTGCGCTCTGCAATCGCCTTCAGCACGGTTGCTGCCAGATGCTGCGGATGTTCGGCTGCCAAAGCACCCTTGCCTTGCTTGCCGATACCGCGCGGTGTGCGGACAGCGTCGATGATATATGCTTCGCCCATGGCCAATTCCTCTCGATTAGCGAAAATGCGGTTGACGTTTCCGTAAACCCCCTGCACCACTCGCACAAGATTTCAGTTGCATTTCGAAATGCCAAAAAGTGATAGGCCAAGAGCTTTAGAGGAGAGAGCGCGCATGAGCGAAGAAGTCCTGACACAGGAAGACAACGGCATCCTGATCGTCACCATCAACCGTCCTGAAGCAAAAAACGCCATGACCAAGGCGGCGGCTGAAGGGATTGCCGCGGCCATGGACCGGCTGGATTCGGACGACTCGCTGCGAGTCGGTATCCTGACCGGCGCAGGTGGCACGTTCTGTTCCGGCATGGACCTGAAGGGTTTCCTGCGCGGCGAACGCCCGACCGTTGAAGGCCGGGGCTTTGGCGGCGTGGTCGAAGCACCACCGCAAAAGCCGCTGATCGCTGCAGTCGAAGGCTATGCGCTTGCGGGCGGGCTTGAGCTGATGATCGCTTGCGATCTGGTGGTCGCCAACAAGGATGCGAAATTCGGTATTCCCGAAGTGAAGCGCGGCCTCGTCGCTGCCGCTGGCGGCGTGATGATGCTGCCGGACCAGATCCCCGAACGCGTGGCAATGGAACTGGCACTGACAGGCGATTTCATGGGCGCCGAGCGTGCGGAAAGCCTGGGGCTGATCAATCAGGTGGTCGAAGGTTCTGCATTGGAAGGTGCGAAAGCGCTTGCTGCCAAGATTGCCGAGAACGGCCCATTGGCTGTGCGCATCTCGAAGAAGATCATGAAGGAATCACGCGGTTGGCCGATGGAAGAGCGCTATGCGCGTCAGGCCAAGGCGCTGGGCCCGGTATTCACATCGGAAGACGCACGCGAAGGCGCAGCCGCCTTTGCCGAAAAGCGTAAGCCCAACTGGAAGGGGAAATAGGAAATGTCCGTACTCAATGTTCCCCAGCCCGAGTTCATGGAAGACGAGGAAATCGCGATCTTCGCCGATGCGGTGGGCAAATTCTACCAGCAACATGCGCCGGAGAAGCGGATCCAGAAATGGCGCGAAGATGGCCAGGTGGAGCGTGAATTCTGGCATGAAGCCGGTGCAGCCGGTCTGCTCGGCGTTTCTGTGCCGGAAGAGTATGGTGGCCATGGCGGGGATTTCCGCCACGATCTGGTGGTGATCGACCAGCAGGCCAAACACGGTGTCGAAGGCTTTGCCGCTTCACTGCACAACACAGTGATCCTGCCTTACCTCGTGCGCCACGGCACCGAGGAGCAGAAGAAGAAATACCTGCCCAAGCTGGTAAGCGGCGAGCTTGTTAGCGCGATTGCAATGACCGAACCGGGTGTTGGATCGGACTTGCAGT
>JASBTD010000058.1 GCA_030148605.1 Erythrobacter sp. | reverse complement strand
GCGATCCGGCCCTTTGCATTGGTGATGAACGGATTCCACTCGTGGTAGCGGTCCAGATCGACCAGGATATCCCAGATGCGCTCAACCGGCGCGTCAATCTCGATTTGGGTGCGGATAGTGTAGCTCATGGGGCGTTCTCCGGAATGCGGCGTTGAAGAAAGTCGATCTGCTCAGCCACCACCGCTTCGAAGCACCCGCCAAGATAGACGTCGAAATGGTCGCACTCATGCGCGCGGAACTCGCAATCGGGGATTTTCTCGGCGGCGCGGCGTGCAGGTTCGAACGGTGTGGTTCGATCCCCCCGTCCGGCTTGCAGCAGCACAGGGCATTTGATCTGCGCAGCGCGCTTGCCGGGCGAATAGCGCAGCGTTTCGAGAAGGCTCAGCGCCGTGACACTGTTGTGCTCGTCGAAATAGTCGCGCCATTCTGGGCCGGGCAGCATCGCCACTAGCGCATCATAAGCACCGGGAGTGGACATGGCACCGAATTCACCAGCAGGGGCGAACGCCTTGATCATGTAGCGCTTGCCGAAGAGGTTCAGGAGAGCGTCGGCCACAACCGCCGCCGCAACGCGTGGGAGCTTCCCGACAGGAACGGCCAGCGCGGTCGCCAGCCCGCTGATATGTGGCACCTGCGCAATCACCCCGGCAAGATCGTCGTACTCCGTAGCGATGTGCAGCACATGCCCACCAGCAAAGGAGGAGCCCCACAAGACGATATGCCGGTATCCGAGCGAGCGGGCATGCGCGATGGCCGCACGCCAGTCTTCATGCTGCAGGCCAACCTTCAGCAGCCCGCGCGGGCTGCCCTCGCTTTCGCCGAAGTGGCGATAGTCGAACAACAGCACGTCATGGCCCGCAGCCTGAAACGCACTGGCATAGGCATCGAGCCCGTAATGCCGCGTGCCGCCAAAGCCGTGCGCCATCACGATGCAGGTGGCGGATGGCGCGGCCTCGCTCGCATAAAGCCATGCCGCGCAGCGCATTGCGCCAGACAGGAAGGTGATATCCCGCCGCATGTTGATCAGTCCATCGAGCCCAGACGCGACAACTGGATGCCCAGGATCAGGAAGATCGCACCGAAAGCGAATATCCATTTGATGATCGAGGCCATGGTGCTGATCGCGGTGAGCGGCTGCATCACCATCTGGTAGCCCTCACCGCTCAGGAACATGTGCTGCAGCCCGTTCTCGAACCAGTCACAGATCCCCGCGATCAGCGGGAATGTGAGCACGATATTCCAGCGATCGGACAACTTTGCCGCATCCAGGCTCATCGCCAGAGCCACGCTGAGAAAGATCGCGTACCAGACCCAGTGGATATCATCGAAGATCAAATGCCCGTGATAGAAGCCCATGACGCCCTCGGCTTCCCATGCGGCGAAGGTTGCGAGATAATCGGCTGGCGTGAAGCCGGTCACCTGCAAGCCAATCATCCGCTCGGTCACCAACGGATGGATTGTGACGGCAATGATCACTTGCGAGACAAGATAGATCCCGCCGAACAGGGCCAGCAAACCCTTGTGTGACAGGAATTCGCGCGCGGATTTCAAACTTGGCATCTGAGCCATCGAAGCCTCCTTCTTTGACCAGCCGCCTTTGCAGCGAGTCGTTTACTACATTTGTAGTTGTATGAAGGAACACTCTTGCATCGTCAACTACATTTGTAGTAGTCCGAGCACATGGGTAAGCAAGCTATGTCGGAAAGAGCGCGGGAGATTGCCCGAGCAGCCGTGGAAGTTCTGGGCGAAAAAGGGGGAGCGGGCCTCACGCACCGCGCGGTCGATCGGCACGCCGGCCTTCCCGAAGGCTCGACCAGCAATCACTTTCGCACGCGTGGCGCATTGATCGGGGCGGTCTGCCAATTCCTGACCGAACATGATCTGGCGCAACTGGAGCGCGCGTCTCAGGGAACGTCACAGGCCGGCTCGGTATCTGTCGAAGACGCTGCCGATCGCCTGGCTGCGATTATCGAGACATGGACGGGGCAAGAAGCGGTCTTCACTGCGGCGCGGCTGGAGCTCTTTCTGATTGCGCACCGCGATCAAGATGTTGCCGCGCAATTGGCTGTGGTGCGACGCGCGTTCAGGAAGCAGACGAGCGAATGGCTGGAAAGCCTCTCGCCCGGTGCGGGGGCGCATGCACTAATGGTGATGGCCATGGTCGAAGGGCTGACGTCGAACCAGCTGCTACATCGGGAAGGCAGGATGTCGGTGCAAGAACTTCGCGCAGAGCTGCACACGATCCTTGACTCGCTCAAATAGGGAAAGTGGGGAGATTCTGTTGCTAGGCCCCGCCTTCTTGTTTTCGGGGCGAGGACGGCCAAACCTGTGGCCACGCCGCGCCTTCGAACCATCGAAGGTGGGGCGGTTCTGTTGCTAGGCCCGCCCCGGGCCCCCGGTATCCGCTTCTGTTGCCCGGTGGGTCCAACCGCGCTTTAGCTTTGTAAATTCAGGCCGTTAGGCCTTAAAATTACGCAGCAATAGCGAGTGCTTCATTATCATTGGCACTTGTGTGTTTTGAACAGTTTTACGGGGTACTCAGCCCGAGCGAAAACAACGTCTTTCAACACACGTCGATCCTGGTTCGGCCCCGTCAGAATGCCCTTTTATCAGGGCTTTATGGTGGAGCCGCCGGGTACTGCCCCCGGGTCCGTTGTGCCTATTGCACGCCGCAATTTATCGCCATAGCCCGCAAAAACGGGCGAGACCTATATAGGCCCCGCCCGCTTAATGTGAAGTGTATGTGGTTCTGGCACGCATTTACGCCAGCGGCATTTACTTCTTCAGCGCATCCCTGATCTCGACAAGCAAGTCGATTTCGCTGGGACCTGCGGGTTCGGCCGGTGCTTCCTCTTCCTTCTTCTCGAACTGGGCCATCACTTTCATCGTGTAGCGGACCAGCAGGAAAATGATGAAGGCCAGAATCAGGAAATTGATCACCGCCGACACGAAGCTGCCCCAGGCAAGGACATTGGCCCCCGCCTCTCGCGCAGCGTCCAGAGTCATCCCGGCTTCCACATCGCCGCTCAACACAAAGTATTTGTCGCTGAAATCAACATTCCCGAAAATCGCGCCCACCACCGGCATTATAATCTCGTCGGTCATCGATTTGACGATCGTCGCAAAAGCGCCGCCGATGATCACCGCGACTGCCAGTTGCATCACATTGCCCTTGGCAATGAATTCCTTGAATTCCGAAAGCATGCCCTAGTCCTCTTTCCCCGAAGAATGCAGGGTTTGTTGCATTATGACAGGCACTTGCCAAGTCTTGGCAGTGCTTGAATTTCCACAAGACTGACCTATCTTGGTAACACACGTGTCCATGCACTCGTGCGGTGCATCCTGTTTAAGGGGTTTTTGATGAAACTGATTTCTGCTGCCCGTAATCTCGCGATCGCTGCCGGTCTGGCGCTCAGCCTGTCTGCCTGCGGGATCAATTCGGTTCCTGCCGCTGAAGAAAACGCCAAGGCCAAATGGGCCGATGTAGAGGCACAATTCCAGCGCCGGGCAAACCTGATCCCCAACCTTGTCGAAGTGACGCAAGGTGCCGCTGAAAACGAGCGTGCGATCCTGACTGAAGTGACCGAGGCACGCGCCCGCGCGACCAGCATCAACATTTCCGCAGACGATCTGGGCGATGCCGCCAAGATGCAGGAATTTGCCGCTGCACAAGGCCAGCTGGGCCAGGGCCTGGGGCGCTTGCTTGCAAGCTTTGAAGCCTATCCGCAAATCCAGTCAAACCAGAACTATCTGGCGCTGCAAAGCCAGCTCGAAGGGACGGAAAACCGCATCGCAGTGGCTATCCGCGACTACAATGAAGCCGTGCGCCAGTATAACACGACTATCCGGACCTTCCCGGACACTATCGGCGCGAACATCATCCACGGTGCCGAGCCGCTGGAGCCTTACACATCGGTAACAGAAGGGGCAGAAGTCGCGCCTGAAATCGACATGACATCGGGCAATTGAGCTCGGTAATGCGCGCGCTGGCGCTCACCCTTGCCGCCTTCGCGGCGATTATGACCACACCTCTTGCAGCGCAGGATTTTCCTGCGCTGTCAGGGCGCGTGGTCGACGAAGCCGACATCATCGATGCGGGAACTGAAGCCGAACTGACGCAAAAGCTGGAAGCACTTGAGCAGCAATCGCAGCGTCAGCTGGTCGTGGTCACATTACCCGACCTGCAGGGCTATGACATCGCTGACTATGGCTACCAGCTGGGCCGCGAATGGGGCATCGGTGACGCGGAGCGCAATGATGGTGCGCTGCTGATCGTCGCGCCCAATGAACGCAAGGTTCGGATCGAAGTCGGCTATGGGCTCGAAGGCTATCTCACCGATGCCTATTCCGCGCTGATTATCCAGAACGCGATCCTGCCGCGCTTCCGCGAGGGCGATATGCCAGGCGGGATTATTGCTGGCACCGACGCGATAATCACCCAGCTTCAGCTGCCTGAGGATCAGGCACGCCAGGTTCTGACCGATGCCGCACAGTCGCGCGAAGGAGAGAGCGGGTTCCCTGTAGGGGCGTTGATCTGGTTGGCGATCATCTTCTTCTTTTTCATCCTGCCGATGTTGCGCGGCCGCCGCAGGCGCCGACGCTACAAAGGCCGTGGTCGCGACTTCGGTGACACCGTGGGCGATATCATCCTGTGGGAAGTGGGCAGCGCGATTGTGCGCGGCGCGCTTTCGGGCGGTGACGACTGGGGCGGCGGGGGCAGCGGCGGCTTTGGCGGTGGTTTCGGCGGCGGAGGCTTTTCCGGCGGCGGCGGCAGTTTCGGGGGCGGCGGCGCCTCCGGGGGGTGGTAAGGTATGGGACGTTATCTGACACCTGATCAGCACAAGATCGTCTCTGATGCCGTGAGCGCGGCAGAACTGGCGACCTCAGGCGAGATCGTGACCGTGCTGGCTGACCGGTCTGACAGCTATGGCGATGTGACATTGCTTTGGAGCGCGGTGGCCGGATTCACCGCGATGAGCCTGTTCGCGCTCTTCCCGGATTGGTTCAAGGACCGCTGGGACGATCTGGTCGTTGGTCCGTTGTTCGGCGGCTGGATGCACGAATGGTCTGATGGCGAGCTCGCCAGCATGACCATCGCATTAGGACTTATCGCCTTTGCCGTGATGTGGCTCATTCAACTGTGGGACCCGCTCAAATTCGCGCTTATCCCCGGCCCGCTCAAGACTGCCCGTGCGCATGACGCGGCGATCAAGCATTTCAAGGTTGGGGCCGAACGCCGCACGCATGGCCGCACCGGCGTGCTGATTTATCTCTCCATGCGCGAACACCGCGCGGAAATCGTCGCTGATGAGCCGATCGCTGTGAAGGTCCCGGCTGAAGTTTGGGGCGATGCAATGGCTGACATGCTGGAGCAGATCAAACGTGGCTGCGTTGCGGAAGGGCTGGCGGCGGGCGTGCGCGATGTCGGCGCGGTTCTGTCCGAACACTTCCCGCGCGATGAAGATGACCAGAACGAGTTGCCAGACCGCTTGATCGAAGTGTGATCTGGTGTGTCGATACCAAATTCGTTCGCCCTGAGCTTGTCGAAGGGCGGGCGCCAAAAACCACGTGCTTCGACAGGCTCGGCACGAACGGAGTATGCGAATGGATCCCGATGCCAATAAGCCAGAACGCATCGAATGGCAGGGCAAATTCATCACGGCAAAGACCCGTGGCCGCTGGGAATATGTTTCGCGAAGCAGAGGCATCAAGGCGGCAGTCATCTTGGCCGTTGAAGACGGGCACGTCCTGCTGGTTGAGCAATATCGCGTTCCGCTAGGGCAGAATTGCATCGAGCTCCCAGCCGGGTTGATCGGCGATCACGACGACGGCGAGAAGGATGATCCGCTGGCGGCTGCGGGCCGCGAATTGGAGGAAGAGACCGGTTATCGCGCAGGTCGCCTGATAAATCGCGGAAATTTTTTCTCCTCACCCGGAATGGTGAGCGAGAGCTTTACGCTAGTGCAAGCTTGCGATCTGACCCAAACCGGCCCGGGTGGCGGCGTAGAAGGCGAGAACATCACCGTTCACAGGGTTGCGCTGAGCGAGCTGGAACAGTTTATTGAGAGCAAGCGAGCCGAAGGCTGCGGGATCGACGTGCGATTGCTGCTGCTGATCGGTGCAAATATGCTCAAGGGAGAATAACAATGGCAGGAAGATGTGCGGGCAAGCTCGCGTTGGTAACCGGCGGCGCGCAAGGCCTGGGCGCTGCGCATGGGCGCAGGCTGGCAGAGGAAGGCGCGCGTGTCCTGCTGACCGACATCAACGGTGCCGGTGCGCAGGAAACTGCTGACGCGATCAATGCCGATCTGGGCGCAGGCACAGCTTTCGCGATCCAGCACGACGTGACAGACCGCGCGCAGTGGGACGCGGCGGTTGAGGCCGCGCGCGAGCACCTGGGCGGGCTCAATGTGTTGGTCAACAATGCGGGGATCGGCGTTGCCGGCAATATCGAGACCTGCAAGTTCGAAGACTGGCAGCGATGCTTTGACATCAATGTAAATGGCATTTTCCACGGCTGCCAAGCAGCCTTGCCGCTGATGCGCGAACATGCGCCGGGTTCTATCGTCAATATTTCGAGCATCGCTGGCCTGATCGCCAGCGACACCATGCCTGCCTATAACGCATCAAAGGCTGCCGTTTGGATGATGTCGAAATCGATCGCACTCCATTGCGCGAAAAACAATATGCAGATCCGCTGCAATTCGGTGCACCCGACGTTCGTCGATACGCCGATCCTTGATGGGACGGCCAAGCACCATAATCTCGACAAGCAGGTGTTGATGGACAAATTGGCGCGGCAGATCCCGCTCAAATTCGTGGGTGAGCCAAATGACATCGCCAATGCGGTGGTCTATCTCGCCAGCGATGAAAGCCGCTTCATGACCGGTGCCGAGCTCAAGCTTGATGGTGGTATCAGCGCGATGTGATTTAATGGTTGGGTTGTGAAGCTTCTCGTCATTGCGAGGAGACGCGCAAGCGGCGACGCGGCAATCCACCAACCAGCCTTGTCGCCAGTAGAAGCGTTGGAATCTGGATTGCTTCGCCTGCGGCTCGCAATGACAAAAGATAAGAATCAAAAGAGGGGCCAAGTGGCCCCTCCCGGTTTTGTCATGATGTGAAGGCGTGACTGCCCTAAAACCGGGTCAGCTCATGGTTGCCACGCCTCTCAATCCGCGATCAGCGCGATCGCGAGGTAGATCAGGATGAAGCTGCCGAAACCGATCAGCGTGCCAAGCACGAAGCCCAGGCGAACGATCAGCGGGTCGATCCCGAAATAATTGCCGATGCCCGAGCAAACACCAAAGACTTTGCCATTAGGCTTGTCGAGGTGAAAGCCGCCACTTGGCGGGCCACCGGCGGGTTTTGGATCAAGCTGGGTCATGCAACAACTCCTGAGAGAGGTGTAGCATAGTCAATCACAGTTGCCAGCATCACGCCAGTGACTGCGAAGGAAAAGACAGCAGCGAACAGCCTGTTGCCGATATCTGAACGGGGGAACATTGCATTACTCCTTAGTGAGGGTGGTTGAAGGGATTAAGCGAACAGAGCCGGGCTTGCCGGAACGATCGTTGCAGCCATGACAGCGGCGGAAAGAACGAGCGAGGTAACTGCTGCGAAGAGCTTGTTTGACATTTCAGCGTTGAAGAACATTTGGTCTTACTCCTGTTTTAATCTTGCTTTGGCGAACCATTTCGCCGGATGCCAACAACATTGCAGGAGGTGTGCCAGTTTCGAAAAATGGCAGAATTCTGCGGTTTTCTGAACATTCCTTCATGAACTGCTCGTTCATCAATCCGAAAGGTTGGGCTTTTTCACCAACTATCAGGATCGGTGATTTCGCATCCCTGCAAGATGGCCAAACAGCCGCGAAATGCTAAGCGCTAAAACCACTTATGGCGCTTGACCGCATCGCCCTTTCGCACTTTCGCAACCACCGCCAGACCGAGCTGCGCGGCACTGCCCAGCTCAACCTGCTCTATGGCGAGAATGGCGCAGGCAAGACCAATATCCTTGAAGCGCTATCCCTGTTGTCACCGGGCCGCGGATTGCGCCGTGCACAACTCAGCGAACTTCCCGGCCCCGATGGTGGCGGCGGTTTCCAGATCGGCGCGAGCCTGATCGAGCAGAGTCACGAAAGCGCACGGATCGGCACATTCGTCGAGCCGGAACGCCCCGGCAGGCGGCTGGTGCGCGTCAATGGTGCAGAGGCTAGCGCCCAATCCTTAAGCGAATGGCTCGCCATCGGCTGGCTGACCCCGGCGATGGACGGATTGTTCATGGACAGCGCGGGTGCTCGACGCCGCTATATGGACCGGCTGGCGCTGGCAATCGAACCTGCCCATGCCCGCCATGTCTCGCGCTATGAAGCCGCGCTGCGCGAGCGCAACAAGCTGCTGGAAGAGAATCGCGAAGCAACCTGGCTCGATGCGATCGAAGCGCAAGTGTCCGAACATGGCGCTCAGATTACGGCAAACCGCGCGGAACTGGTGTGCACGCTTGCGGATGAACTGACCGCCTTGCCCGACGCGCCATTCGCCAAGCCCAACCTCACTTACCTGCCGGGAGGCCCGACAGAGCGCGAAGACCTGCGCTCCGAGCTGGCGCGCACACGCGGGCGTGATCGTGCGGCGGGGCGCACGCTGACCGGCCCGCACCGCGACGAGCTCGACGTGGTGATGGCCGGCAGCGGTCAGCCCGCCGCCTCGTGCTCCACGGGCGAACAGAAAGCGATGTTGATCGCGCTCACCCTTGCCCATGCCGGGCTCGCGGCAGAAGGCCGCCCCGGCGTGCTCCTGCTGGACGAGGTGGCCGCCCATCTCGATCCTGTGCGACGTGCCGCTCTGTTTGATCGCTTACGGGCGGGCCGTGCGCAAGTGTGGCTGACAGGAACCGAGTCCGCGCCATTCGAGGACATCCTGGAAGAAGCGGCGGTCTGGCGGGTTAGCGCGGGAACAGTGGAGCAAATGTGACTTCCTGTGAAAGCAGGAACCCAATTGCCCCGGACTCCTGCCTTCGCAGGAGATCACATACCTTCACTCTTCCGGCAGAGCCGCAGCCACTTGATCGATTGTAGCAACCACCAATTCCTCCAGCCCATCCTCGGTAGGATGAATCCGGTCATCCTGAAACAGCGAAGGATCCTGATAGATCGCTTCGAGCCAGAACGGGATCAGCGCAGCGCCATATTCACGCGCGAGGTCTGCATATAGCGCGTCGAATTGCTGCTGATATTCCGGCCCGTAATTGGGCGGCGCACGCATTCCCATGATCAGCGCAGGGATTTCCCGCGCTTTCAGCTCGTCCAGCATCGCGGCAAGATTAGCGCGCGTCTGCTCGGGCGAGATCCCGCGCAACAGATCATTCCCACCCAGCTCGAGGATAAACAGGTCCGGCTTCTCATCCTGCGCGTCGAGCGTAAAGGTCAATCGTTGTAATCCGGCAGTGCTGGTATCGCCGGAAATCCCGGCATTGGCGATATCGGCATTGATCCCGCGCGCGCGCAGTGCAGCCTCCAGCTTGGCTGGGTAGCTGTTCTCCTTGCCCACGCCATAGCCCGCAAACAGGCTGTCGCCGAAGGCCAGAATATCGCGCTCCGGCCCCATTACGGGAACCGTCGCTACCTCTGCAGCATTGGTATCCGAACCCGTTTCTGCTGGGCTTTCAGCGGGAACTTCCCCGCCGCAAGCGGCCAGCATGAGTGCGAGAATGATCGACCAAACGCCTTTTGCCATCTGCGAGTCTCCTTGTGCGGCCCCCTGCCCTATGCGAATGCACCCCTTGTGACAAAGCCCTCTCTCGCAATTTCCGCCCGAAACCTCACACTTACACTGGGCAGCGATGCTGCGCCGGTCGAAATCCTGCGCGGGATCGACCTCGACATTGCCGATGGCGAAGTCGTGGCGCTGCTCGGCGCGTCCGGATCCGGCAAGAGCTCGCTGATGGCAGTGCTGTCCGGTCTTGAGCGCGCCAGTGGCGGTTCGCTGACTGTTGCGGGCGAAGACTTCACTGTGATGGATGAAGACGCGCTGGCGCAGGCGCGCCGTGGCCGCATCGGCATCGTGCTGCAGGCGTTTCACCTGCTTCCGACCATGACTGCGGCGGAGAATGTCGCGACGCCGATGGAACTGGCGGGCAAGAGCGGTGCCACCGCACGCGCAGAGGAAGAGCTGGCTGCGGTCGGGCTTGGCCACCGCTTGCATCACTACCCCACGCAGCTTTCCGGCGGCGAGCAGCAACGCGTGGCGATCGCGCGCGCCATTGCGCCACGCCCCGAGCTGATCTTTGCGGACGAGCCAACCGGCAACCTTGACGCTACGACGGGGCAGGAAATCATCGACCTGCTGTTCGAGCGGCGGGCAGAGACCGGCGCAACGCTGCTGATGATCACGCATGACCGATCACTGGCGGAACGGTGCGAACGGATCGTCACCATGGCTGACGGCGTGATCGTGTCCGACACTGCCTCTGCCAGCGCCGCAGCATGAGCAACGTCCCTTCCCCACGGATGAGCTGGGCCATGGCCTGGCACATCGCACGACGCGATCTCAATGCGCGCTTCAAGGGCCTGCGCCTGCTGCTGGTATGCATTTTCCTGGGCACCGCAGCGCTCGCCGCCATCGGTACGTTGACCGCCGCTATCGAGCGCGAGCTGGATACGCGCGGGCAGGAATTGCTTGGCGGAGACCTGGAAGTCGAAGTCTGGCAGCGCGACCTGACCGATGAAGAGAAGGCGGCGCTGAACGAGTATGGAACCATCTCTGGTGGCACGCGCATGCAAGCCATGGCGAGCACGCCGGATGCGGCAGCGCCGGTCGAGCTAAAGGCAGTCGATACGAACTGGCCGCTCTATGGCACGCTGACGCTGAAGGATGGCCGCGAGGTTGGCGCGCCTGCCATGGGCGAGGCCTGGCTGGGCCAGGGCGCGCTGGACCGGCTCGATATTGCCATAGGCGAGACATTCCGCGTCGGCACCAGCGATGTCACCGCCGCGGGCGTGATCGAAAACGAGCCCGATCGCCTGTCCGAAGGGTTCCAGCTTGGCCCCACAGTAATTGTAGCCGAGCAGCTGCCCTATCGCGCGGGGCTGATCGCGCCCGGCACGCTTTACGAGAGCAAATACCGTGTCGCCTTCGACAGCGGGCAGGACCCGGATGCGGTGCGCGAAGCGCTGGAAGAGCGTTTCCCGCAATCGGGCTTCGATTTTCGTGACCGTGATCGCGCATCGCCGGGCGCTGACCGTTTCGTACGCAATATGAGCGATTTCCTGACGCTGGTTGGCCTCGCCGCACTGGTGATTGCGGGGATCGGCATTGGCGGCGGTGTTGCAAGCTATCTCGACGCGCGGCGCAATTCGATCGCCACGCTCAAAGTGCTGGGCGCATCAAGCGGCGACATCGTGCGCATTTACGCGATGCAGATCGGTGCGGCGGCGCTGGTGGGCAGCTTTGCAGGCATGGCCACTGGCATACTTGTAACACCGTTGCTGGGCATGGCGCTGCAAGGCTTGCTGCCGGTCGAAAGCGGCTTTGTGATAGAGCCCGCCCCGCTGATGCTGGCCGGTGCCTATGGCTTGTTGGTCGCCTTTGCATTTGCCGCTACGCCTTTGCTGCGCGCACGCGCTTTCCCGGCGATGGCGCTGATGCGCGCGCGGGTTTCCCCGCTGGCACGCGATTGGCGCGCATTGGGCTGGACGGCAGCCGGGATCGCGGCGATCTGCGCCCTCGCCTTGCTCACGACTTCGCAGCCCATGCTGTCAGGCGGATTTCTGGTGGGTGCAGGCGGGGCCTTGATCGCGCTCGCACTGATCGGATTTGGCATACGCTTGGCGGCAAAGCGCGCACCGCGCACATCGAACCCGTTACTGCGTGCTGCCATCGCCAATCTGCACCGCCCGGGCGCTCCAACGGGTGCCTTGGTAACTGCGCTCGGCTTTGGCTTGGCAGCCTTCGTGCTGCTCGCGGCGATCCAGAGCGCGATTGACGGCAATATCCAGAGCCGCGTGCCCCAACAGGCGCCAGACTATTTCGTGCTCGATATCCCGCGCGACGGTGAAGCCGACTTTCGCGAGCTCGTAACCAATCTCGACAGTGAAGCGGCGATCCGCACCGTGCCAGCCCTGCGCGGGTCCGTGCTTGCCTTTGGCCCGCAAGACGGCATGACCCGCGTGGCTGATCTGGAGGAAATTTCAGACGGCGCATGGGTGCTGCGCGGCGAACGAGGCCTCACCTACACAGACACGCTGCCACCCGGAAATTCGCTGACCGAAGGCGAATGGTGGGATGAAGGCTACGAAGGCGAACCGCTCGTTTCAGTCGAAGCAGACGCAGCGCGCGCAATGGGCCTGAAAGTCGGCGATTATCTGACCATCGGCGTGCTAGGGATTGAGCGCGATGTGCGCGTCGCAAACCTGCGCGTGATCGATTGGGAGACGATGGGCTTCAACTATGCACTGGTCTTCTCCAGCAACGCCATCTCTGACGCGCCGCATAATCTCGCTGCGACTATCGAGCTGAGCGATGACAGCCAGTCTGGCGCACTGCTGCGCCAGATGGTCACACGCTTCCCGTCAAGCTCGGTCATCGAGATTGGCCAGGTACTGACTGAAGCCCGCACCATCCTGGAGCAGGTGGGCGCGGCCACGCTCGCCGCTGCTTCTGTGGCGGTGCTTGCCGGTCTTGCGGTGCTGATGGGTGCGATTGCCGCCGCGCGCGCTTCGCGCACTTATGACACCGTCGTCTTGCGGGTTTTGGGAGCCAGCCGGAAGCAGGTTCTGGGGCTGCAATTGGCCGAATACGGCGTGCTGGCCGCGCTGCTGGCGATAGTCGCACTCGCGCTGGGCTCTACCCTGGCCTGGTTCGTGATTACCGAATTGTTCGAATTCGACTGGCTGCCGAACTGGACTCAAGTGCTGAGCGTGCTCGGCATCGGGCTGCTGCTGGTGCTCGGCTTTGCGCTGGGCGGGTCGCTGCCATTGCTGAAAGCGAAGCCCGCCCGCGCGCTAAGAGAGTTGTAGGTCGCGCGGATCGCGCAGCTTTCGATCAGTCAAACACGCTTGGATCGACTCCGGTTTGACCGGGCGCAGCCTTGAGCACCAGCGTGCTGCAGATCAGATCGTGCAGGCCCTGCTTGCGATCGGTGAACGCGATCATGATGTAGCCGATCAGCAAGATGATCCCTGACAGGATCTTGGCGAAATAGCGCCCCAGTGCACGCAGCCAGGTGATCCGGTTGCCATTATAATCGGTAACAATCAGGCCCAGTGCCATCTTGCCCAGCGTGCCTTGCTTGGCAGAGCTTTCCATCTGCACGAAGTAAAGGATCGCGCCGATTGTGGTGATTGCATAGGCGATCAAGCCGCCCGAGGTGGAGAACAATTCGCCAGCATCAGGGTCAAGCGACGTAACGCCAAACACTGATACGCCAAAGGCAGCAAACACCATCCATTGCGCCACCATCAGCACAATTGTGTCGATCAGATAGGCTGCAACCCTGATCCAAAACCCACCGTAATTACCCATTGGAAACCTCCCCCGAGAGCGTTTCGAATGGGAGAATCAGCGCAAATCGTTAAAAGATCAAGAAAAAGGGGCCGGTTTTCACCGACCCCCTTGAATTTGGCGCTCTGAATTGAACGATCAGAACTTGTAGCGAACCACACCGCCATAAGTGCGCGGCGCGCTGGGATAGCCGGACACTGTGCCCGCCTGCGCAACGCCATCGAAAACAGTGATGATATACTCATCATCCAGCAGGTTACGGCCCCAGATACCGACTTCGAAGCCGTTGTTGAGTGACAGTGTCATCGATCCGTTCACGAGATTCACCTCCCGGCGGAAGATCGGGTCATCCCCAAAGGTCGGCAGACCGTTGTTGATGTCAGTGTTGGATTCGTGGCTGTAGTCTAGGCGGCTGATAAGCCGCGTGCCGCTATCCCACTCGTGCGTGTAAGTGGCACTGGTGGCCAGGTTCCACGCAGGGATGCCGCCCGGGCGTGCGCCTGAAAGGTCGCCCACAGGGCTCGACACAAAGCTGTCATAGACCGGATCGAGATGGGTGACCGCAAAGGTCAGCACCAATCCGTCTGCCGGATTGATCGTGGTGTCGAATTCGAAGCCCTTGACCGACTGCTGACCCGCATTGTTGAGCTGGAAGCCTGTGCCGGTGAACAGGAAGCTCTGGAAGCCCTTGATGGTCTGGTCGAACAGTGCGAGGTTGAACCCGACACCGTCCCACTGGCCCTTGATACCGATTTCATAGACTTCGGCCTTTTCCGGCCCGGCAAAGCGCGAACCGGTGGTCAGGTTAGTGATCGGCAGGCCCGCATCGCGGATCGGCGAAGACGGAGCAAGGAAATTGCTGCCGCCGATGACCGATGGAACACCCGCGGGCAGTGGCGCCGGAATGAAGTCGCCAAACACCGGTCGGCTGTCACGCGACAGGTTGACCGAGCTTGCCTTGAAGCCGGTCGCATAGCTGCCGTAGATATTGATTTCAGGCGACACTTCGTAGGCTGCACGCAGCAGATAAGTGAATTTGTCGTCCGATGTCTTTCCGTTTTCGACCGCATTCGGGGTATCAAGGAAAGGCGGCTGGAACTGGAATCCCGCCAGCCCGATCAGCGGATTGACTGTAGGATCAACAGCGCCTGCCAGAATGCCCTGGAAGATCGGAGCAGTCATCGGGTTCGACGCGAATGCTGCAACCTGTGCAGGATCGGTTCCGTCGACACCTGCACCCGCCAGCGCACCAATGATGAAGGCGTCGGCAAGGTTGATGTTGGCCAAGGGATCAAATGCCTGACCGCTCAGTGCAAAGTCCTTTTGATCATCGGTGTAGTTGAAGCCCGCAGTAAACACGAGCCCTTCAACCGGCTCGAAATCGACCGTGCCGAAGATCGAGTAGGACTCATTGTCCATTGAATAGGCTTCTGCGGTCAGCGGGCCGGCAGCGAAGATGCCGCCGGGTGCGATACCTAGACCCGGGCTGGTCGGCCCCTGGAATTCAAGGTCAGAGAAGTTGAAGGTCGGATCGCCGGTCGCAAACTGTCCGAGAATCTCGAAGAAGTCACGTGCAGCCGTACCTGTGGTCAGCGCGCTGTCCTGCTTGATCTTTTCGTTGAAATAGTAACCGCCAAGCAGGAAGTTGAGGGGGCCGTCAAAGTCCGACGAAACCCGCAGTTCCTGCGTGAAAGTCTTCACCCGCTGGTCGCGAAGTTCGCTGACGATGTCAGCACTTGTGAAGTCAACATCCTGATCGACGAAGTTTTCAAGCTTGCGATAGGCGGTGATGGAAGTCACTGAAATCGGCCCGGTCGCCCAGTCGATCTGGCCGGAAACACCATAATTGTCGGTTTCGTTGACCGGAACCTGGTTGAGGAAAATGTCGTAGCTGAAGAAATCAGTGCTGAGCTGACCGCCGACAGCTGGAAGCGCGCCTGCGGTCGGGCCCGCGACCAATGTGCTGACGACGCAGCATGCTTCATCAAAGCGCGAATAGTCACCGATCAGGCGAACACTCAGGTCAGGGGTCGGCTCGATCAGCAACTGACCGCGTGCAGACCAGCGGTTGCGCTCTGACACTTCCTCGTCAAGGTTCACGATCGTGCCGTAACCGTCGCGGCTGTTGTAGCTGCCGTCGATCGAGAATGCGATATTGTCGCTGATCGGTCCGGTCACATCGCCCTTGAAGACGAGTGCGTTGAAATTGCCGTAGCTGACTTCAGCCGAGCCACCGAAAGTGAATTGCGGCGGGCGGGTAACAACCGAAATAACGCCCGCTGAGGCGTTCTTGCCGAACAGCGTTGATTGCGGGCCGTTCAGCACTTCGATGCGCTGCACATTCGGCAAGTCGTTGAGCGATGCGGCTGAGCGCGAGCGGAACACACCGTCAATGAAGACGCCCACCGATGGCTCGATGCCGAAGTTGTTGTCGCCATTACCGAAGCCGCGAATGATGAAAGTGGTCGATGACGAGTTCTGCAGCTGGCTGACACGCAGCGAAGGGGTGACAGTCTGCAGATCCAGCACATCGCGTATTTGCGCCTGCTCCAGCGTTTCGCCTGATGTCACGGAAACCGAGATCGGCGTTTCCTGAAGGGTCTGCTCGCGCTTGGTCGCGGTAACGACGATGACATTGCTGAAATCGTCTTCGCTTTCGTCAACGCCATCGCCCGCATCCTGGGCAAACGCGGCGGAAGGCAGCGCAAGGGCAATGGACGCGGCACCAGCAAACAGTGCAACGCGGGTCGAGCCGGCAAACCTGCCGGATGAAATAGAACGCATGAAATCTCCTCTCACTTGCGACCGGTACGGGGGTGTCTTTTGACTAGACCAGGACACCGAGCGTTGTTTTCCTGATTACTTCGTTACTTAGGTTTAGACAATAACGAAGCTCTGACATTCCTCGCGATATCAAACCATGTGGCGACCGCGACACACCTTCCGTAACGTCACCCGCTTGTTATGTACGCCGGCTTGAGCTAGAGGCGCGCGCAATTGTGCGGCGCAGCATGCGCCTTGCCCCCATTTTACTGAAAGCATCCTATGTCCCGCTCGCTTCGCAATATCGCGATTATCGCTCACGTTGACCACGGCAAGACCACGCTGGTCGACCAATTGTTCCGCCAGTCCGGTACGTTCCGCGAGAACCAGCGGATCGAAGAACGCGCGATGGATTCAGGCGATCTGGAGAAAGAGCGCGGGATCACCATCCTGGCGAAATGCACCAGTGTGGAATGGGACCACCATGGCGAGATGACGCGCATCAACATCGTCGACACGCCCGGCCACGCAGACTTCGGCGCAGAGGTCGAGCGGATCCTGAGCATGGTCGACGGTGTGATCTTGCTGGTCGATGCCGCGGAAGGCGCGATGCCGCAGACCAAGTTCGTGACAGGCAAGGCGCTGGCACTGGGCTTGAAGCCGATCGTGGTCGTCAACAAGATCGACCGCCCCGATGGCCGCCCGCAGGAAGTGCTGGACGAAGTGTTCGACCTGTTCGTGAGCCTTGATGCCAATGACGAGCAGCTCGATTTCCCTGTGCTCTACGCTTCGGGCCGCGATGGCTATGCCAGCGAAGATCAGGAAGCACGCGAAGGCAGCCTTGCACCGCTGTTCGAAAAGATCGTGACGCATGTCTCATCGCCGCAACTCGATGAAAGCGGGCCGTTCAGTTTCCTTGCCACGCTGCTTGACCGTGACAATTTCATGGGCCGCGTGCTGACGGGCCGCGTCCAGTCAGGCAGGCTCAAGGTCAACGACCCGATCCACGCGCTCGACATGGATGGCAATGTCGTCGAAGTTGGACGCGCGACCAAGCTGCTCAGCTTCCGCGGGCTTGAGCGTGTGCCGGTCGACGAAGCGCAAGCGGGTGACATCATCGCGCTCGCCGGGCTCGAGAAAGCAACCGTTGCCAACACCATCGCCGATCCGGCTGTAAAAGAACCGATCGCCGCACAACCTATAGACCCGCCGACACTGGCGATGCGTTTTGCTGTCAATGATTCTCCGCTCGCTGGACGCGAAGGCGACAAGGTGACGAGCCGCATGATCCGTGACCGCTTGCTGCGCGAAGCGGAAACCAACGTGGCCATTCGCATTACGGAAAGCGAAGACAAGGACAGCTTCGAAGTTGCCGGGCGCGGCGAATTGCAGCTGGGCGTGCTGATCGAGACCATGCGCCGCGAAGGCTTCGAACTGGGCATTTCGCGCCCCAAGGTGCTGTTCCGCGAAGAAGCCGGCCAGCGCATGGAACCTTACGAAACCGTGGTGATCGACGTGGATGACGAGCACTCGGGCACAGTGGTCGAGAAAATGCAGCGCCGCAAAGCCGAGCTGGTTGAAATGCGCCCATCGGGCCAGGGCAAGACAAGGATCACCTTCTCCGCCCCTTCACGCGGCCTGATCGGCTATCACGGCGAATTCCTGTCCGACACACGCGGCACCGGCATCATGAACCGGTTGTTCGAGAAATACGGCCCTTACAAGGGACCGATCGAAGGCCGCATCAATGGCGTGCTGATTTCAAACTCGGACGGCGAAACCGTGGCCTACGCGCTCAACGCGCTGGAAGAGCGCGGCGAACTGTTCGTTGGCAGCCAGGTCAAGGTCTATGAAGGCATGGTGATCGGCGAGAATGCCAAGCCTGATGATCTGGAAGTGAACCCGCTCAAATCGAAGCAGCTCACCAATATCCGCTCGTCTGGCAAGGATGATGCGATCCGCCTCACTCCGCCGCGCCGGATGAGCCTGGAGCAAGCGATCGCTTACATCGACGACGATGAAATGGTCGAAGTGACGCCGAAGAGCATTCGCCTGCGCAAGGCGCTGCTTTGCCCGCACGAGCGCAAGAAAGCAAAGCGCAAAAAAGACGCCGCCTGATCAGCACGAATGTAGCAATCTTGCGCGCTGCTGAGCTCCTGTGAAACAGGGGCGGCCTTGCTTGACAGCATAGACAGCAATGCTTGCTAATACCGCACCAGCGGTGGCCTTTGCCTGTGCGATTTGTTAGCGGCTCCGGCGATATGGAAACCGGAACACTGATCACACTCGCACTTTACTTCGTCCTGATGATCGCCATCGGCCTGTTTGCCTGGCGCAAATCAACCGACACATCAGAGGGATATTTGCTTGCGGGGCGCAATTTACACCCGGCAGTCGCCGCGCTTAGCGCTGGTGCATCAGACATGTCGGGCTGGCTGCTTCTGGGCCTGCCCGGTGCGCTTTATGCCAGCGGACTGGTCGAAGCCTGGATCGGCATCGGCTTGTTCCTGGGCGCTGTCGTCAACTGGATCGTGGTAGCCCCGCGGTTGCGCGAGCAGACCGAGACGCGCGGAAATGCGCTGACCATTCCTGAATTCCTTGCCAACCGCTTTCCCGAAAGAGCGGTCGCTTTGCGGGTCGTATCCGCAATCGTGATCGTCGCTTTCTTCACCGTTTACACAGCAGCCGGGCTGGTCGGCGGGGGCAAGCTGTTCGAAACGGCCTTTGCCGGATTGCTGCCCAATGTCGCCATGAGCGACTATATGCTGGGCATCTGGATCACTGCGCTGGTTGTGCTGGCCTATACCATGGTGGGCGGATTTCTGGCCGTCAGCCTGACCGATTTTGTCCAAGGCTGCATCATGGTTGTGGCGCTGGTGCTGATGCCGCTGGTGGTGATGTTCGGCAGCGGCGGCGAAGCAGGCGGATCGATTGCCGATGTTCCTGTCCCCGGCTTCACCAGCCTGACCGCAGGCCTGACGTTGCTTGGCTTTGTCAGCGCAGTAACATGGGGCCTCGGCTATTTCGGCCAGCCGCACATCATCGTGCGCTTCATGGCCATTCGAACCATTGAACAGGTGAAGACGGCACGCAACATCGGCCTGACCTGGATGGGCGTTGCGCTGATCGGAGCGATCGGCCTTGGCATTGCCGGACGCGCCTATGCAGAGCGCAATGGCCTGGTGGTCGAAGACCCGGAAACAATCTTCATCGTACTGGCAGAACTGCTGTTCCATCCGCTGATCACCGGTTTCCTGCTGGCGGCGCTGTTGGCGGCGATCATGAGCACGATCAGCTCTCAGCTGCTGGTATCCTCGAGCTCGCTGACAGAGGACTTTTACCGCCTGTTCCTGCGCAAGCAGGCGAGCGAGCGAGAACGCGTCAATGTCGGGCGGATCTGCGTCGCGCTGGTCGCGCTGGCCGCAATTGCGATTGCCAGCGATCCTGACAGTCAGGTGCTGGGCCTGGTCTCCAACGCATGGGCGGGCTTTGGTGCAGCCTTTGGTCCGCTGATCATCCTGTCACTGACATCGGACAAGATGACCGGCGCCGGTGCCGTGGCCGGACTCGTCACAGGCGCGGCGGTAGTTGCCGCATGGATTGCGATGGGCCTGAACACAGACTTCATCGGCGGACAGGGCCTCTATGAAATCGTGCCGGGCTTTATCGCCGCATGGATCGCGATTGTGATAGTGAGTAAAGTAACCGGAACCGAGCAAGCCATGCAGGATTGAGTCGGCACCTGATATCGGAGAATTTTGCATGAACCGCACCAGTAGTTCGCTTGCTGCTCTGGCATCTCTCGCATTGGCGGCTCCTTCAGCGGCAGACGATCACACAGGTGCAGCAGAGCAAGCCCGCCCGGTTCATGAACAGATTGGCGCAGGCGGGCGTCCGGTTGGTGCGCCATGGTCGCGCAGCCCGGTTCATGCGCAGCACGGCATGGCAGCGACCGAGCATCCGCTGGCAACGCAAGTTGCGCTCGATATCCTGAAAGCTGGCGGAAACGCCGTTGATGCGGCGATCGCAGCCAATGCGGCGACCGGCCTGATGCTGCCGACCGGAAACGGTATCGGCGGCGATATCTTCGCGATCATCTACGATCCCAAGACAGGCAAGCTTTATGGCCTCAATGGTTCAGGCCGCAGCCCCAAGGGGCAGACGCTTGAGCAGTTGAAAGAGAAGCTGGGCGGCGCTGACAGCCTTCCTCCCTTCGGCCATCTACCCATCACCATCCCGGGCACAGTCGACGGCTGGTTCGCCATGCATCAGCGCTTTGGCAAGCTGCCGATGGCAGACATTCTGGCGCCGACAATCGACTACGCGCGCAAGGGCCATCCGGTCGCGCCGGTGATCGGCATGTATTACGCACGGTCACTTGCCGCATATGAGCGCCGCGCCGATCTGTTTGACTTTACCAATGCGCGCGCGACCTGGTTCGCTGATGGTGCGCCCAAGGCGGGCGAGATATTCAAGAACCCCGATCTCGCCAACACGCTGGAACGGATCGCACAAAACGGTCGCGACGAATTCTACGTAGGCGAAAGCGCGCAAATCATGGTCGATTACCTTCAGCGGCAAGGCAGCGCCTTCACGCTGGAAGACTTTGCAAGCCATCGCAGCGACTGGGTCGAGCCTGCCTGCGCCGCGTATCGCAAGGGTTTCGAATTGTGCGAGCTGCCGCCCAACACGCAAGGTTTTGCCGCGCTGCAAATGGTCAACATCCTCAAACACGTCGATCTGACGCAATGGGAACGCGGCAGCCCGGAAGTGATCCACTATATCACGGAAGCCAAGCGGCTGGCCTATGCCGATGTGGCAAAATTCTATGCAGATCCCGATTTTGCCCCCTTCCCGGCAGAATTGCTGAGCGAGGCGTATGGCAAGGCGCGTTTCGAACTGATCGATCCTGCCCGTGCCACGCCTGAATTCGGCCCCGGCGAACCCAAGCTGGAGGGGCCGGGCGACACGACATATCTTACCGTGGTTGACGGGGACGGGCTGATGGTCAGCCTGATCCAGTCAAACTATCGCGGCATGGGCGGCGGTCTGACGCCCGACGGGCTGGGCTTCATGTTCCAGGATCGCGGCGAGTTGTTCAGTCTCGACCCTGCCCACGCCAATGCCTATGCGCCGGGCAAGCGCCCCTTCCACACCATCATTCCCGCTTTCGTGAAGAAGGATGGCCAGCCCTACATGACGCTGGGCCTGATGGGCGGCGGGATGCAGCCACAGGGGCATGTGCAAGTGCTGATCAACATCGCTGACTATGGCATGAATTTGCAGGAAGCTGGCGATGCGGCACGGATCAATCACGATGGCGGCCGCCAACCGACCGAGCCAGCCAGCGGCCCGTCACAAGACCCGCTGGGCACGCTGTTCGTCGAGCCGGGCATTCCGGCAGAGACTGTCGAAGCGCTTAAGGCCATGGGACATAATGTCCGTGTGGTCGACAACGGCATCATGTTCGGCGGGTACGAAGCGATTGCGCGCGATCCCGCAACCGGCGTGCTGACCGGCGCCACCGAAATGCGCAAGGATGGACTTGCTGCGGGCTACTGACCTGAAAGGGAGAGTGTAATATGGCGGCAGACCCCGGCCCCAGAGTGACTGGCCTTGGCGGCGTATTTTACGTTGTGAAGGACCCTGAAGCGACCCGCGCATGGTATCGCGAAAAGCTGGGCATCGATGGCCCCTATGGCCCGCAACTGGCCTGGTCGGACGAGCCCAAACCCAACCCCTATTCGCTGATCAGCCATTTCAAGGACGATACATACGTAAAGCCCGGCAAGGGCGGCTTCATGGTCAATCTGCGCGTTGATGACCTCGATGGCTTTGTGAAACTGCTGAAGAAGCGCAAGGTGAAGGTGCTCGACACGGTTGACGAAGGGTATGGCAAGTTTGCCTGGGTGCTTGATCCTGATGGTGTGAAGATCGAGCTGTGGGAACAGGTTGACGAAGCCTTGCCCGAGTAGTGAAGCCAGCCATCACCATCTGGCGAACTGAGCGGATGGCTTTCGCGTTTACCTTTGGTTAACCATGATTGCGCACACTGGGCGCATGTTCGCACGATCGCTGATCCTTGCTGTGGCAACCGGCGCATTGGCCGCATGCGGAGCAGTGCCGCAAAGCCGCGCCACCGCACCGCAATCTGCCCCGCGCCCGGTGGCGGTGAGCCCGGCGGCGCAAACATGCCTTGCTGAACTCCATCAAACCGGATCGCGCTTTTCACCTCTGCCCGATCGCTATGAAGGCTCTGGCTGCGCGGTAACCGGCGCGGTGCAGCTTTCCGCAGTGCGCGGTGACAGCTCTGTACTGGGGATCAGCAACATTGGCCCGGTTGAATGCCAGACCGCGCAAACATTCCTGGGCTGGGCGCGCTTCGGGGTTGACCGGGCCGCGCGCCAGATCCTGGGATCTCCGATTGCGCGGATAGAGACCATGGGCAGCTATTCCTGCCGCAATGTTGCGGGCACCTCGCGCCGTTCAGCACATGCAACCGCGCAAGCGATCGATATTGGCGCCTTTGTGCTCGAAGACGGGCGACGGATCAGCGTTCTGGGCGACTGGTCGCAAGGCACGCGCGAAGAACGCGAATTCCTGCGCATCGTGCATGAGAGCGCGTGCAAGCGCTTTGGCACTGTGCTGGGCCCGGATTACAACGAAGCGCACCGTGACCATTTGCATCTCGAGATCGGCGGGGGTGGCTTCTGTCGCTGATCGCCGGTCAGGCAGCCTCGTCTTTCAACTGCGCTTCCAGCCGCAATCGCACTGCATCAGCGGGATGGCTCGCGCCAAGTTTTGCCATCATGTTGGCGCGGTGAATCTCCACCGTGCGCGGGCTGATATCAAGCTGGCGGGCAATCACCTTGTTGCTGCTACCCTGCGCCAGCCAATCGAGCACTTCGCGTTCGCGATGCGATAGATTGGCGATCCGGTCGCGCGCTTCGATCATCCGTTTGCGTGCTTCAGCGAAACTTTCGGCTTCTTCTGAGATCCTTGTGATGCACACGTCCAGCGTTGCAGCTTCAAGCGGTATCGCCAGGTAGTCCAGCGCGCCGGCTTTCACCGCCAACACAATCCGGTCCGTGCGGGGCGCCTCTGCCATGGCAACCAGCGGCAGCCATATCCCGGCCTTGCCCAACTGGTTGAGCATGTCCGCGATCCCGCCGCCCGGCGAGTCATCCCGCGCGAGAATGATGCCGGATCGCGGAGGAACCTCTGCCAGTTCCTCCACACCGTTATAAACTTCGCAATGATAGCCCAGGTCAAACCCGAGCCGCGACAGCTCTGCTCTTGCGCGGCTTGAGGGGTCGACGAAATGAAGCGTTGGTTTCTTTTGCATGCTGTGAATATGCGCAGCAATTGGCGGCGCTTGCACGGCGAACAAAATCCATTTCGGAGCATTCATTTCATGAGAATACAATTATCCGAGGGATTATTACTGGAAAACTCTCCAAAATGGAGCAGGTTTAAGCAATTATACCGTAGTGGGAACGCCTATCCGCATTTGCACTTGCTTTAAAAGCGCCAGTCTATTGTGTTCAGCGGTCCAGCTCAGTCAGCACTGCTTCGATGGATTCGGTTGAATAGGAAAAGCCCATATGGGTGCATCGCAAGGCAACCGCACGATCCCGTTCGTCGATTTTGCCGCAGGCAGCACGCGGCGCAACGATGCCGTCGCGCGGGCTCCATAGGGCAATCGTTTCTACCGGCGGCTTGGCGGAAACGTCGGTCTCTACAGGTGGTTCGTCAACGCGGTGACCGGTGACGAACTGATACAGCCGCCAGGCATTGTTCGAGCGCGGATCGCCGGAGAAAGGCGAGCCCATGGTGATGACCTTTGAAACCTTGGCCGGCTCGCGATGCGCGAGTTCACGCGCGAACAGCCCGCCCAGGCTCCAGCCAAGCAGGACCACTTGCTGCCCGTAGCGGTCATGGATTTCTGCAAGCCGTCGCTCCAGCAGATCAACATTATTGCTTGTAGGCCCGAGATTGAAACCAAGTCCCCAGCGCTTGGTCTTATGCCCGGCCCGCTCAAGCTGCCGCGCCATATAGCGCATGCGCGAAGGATGGGTGGCGAACCCCGGCAGGATCATGACAATCTGCGGCCGGTTGGCCAAGGCAACCTCGCAGCGGCGAAAGGGTCGCAAAAATGGTTCGAGCAAATAGATCGTTTCGGCGAGTAGATACTTCTTGCGCGGAGGTGGGGACGACGCAACCACGGGCTGGCGTGCCAGCGCCACGCGCCGCGCCAGCTTGCTATCCGCCATCGCCGCAAGCGGCTGGCCAAGGGAGAAACTTTTCGATGCCATAAAACTGTAACATGGCCAAAAACAGTGAACCGGCGGTGAAGCAAGCTTTCACTGGCATTGTCATCTTGCTGTCAGCTGCCGGCGAGGCCCCTTCAGCAATCGCCGATGCGTTCGTGTTGCGCCCGCATCCGGATGGTGGAATCGCCCATGCCTGCCAAATTGCCTTTCATGGTCATGTCTACTTCTGAACTGGTCCGGGTGCCTTGCCCCTGCATCGTCATGGTCATGGAGCCTTGTCCATTGTCCTTGCAGATCATCTCTGCGTCGAATCGTCCGCCATCGACATCAAACCGCTGGAAGCTGCAGCTACCTTCCTGCCCCTGGCGTGCCATTTCCTCGAAACCTTTTTCGACATCTTCCTGGCGCAGGCAATAGGTATGGGTCTGGCCGCCCATCATATTGCGCATCATCGATGCGGCACCTTCGGGAGCGCCGGGAATGTCCACCTCCAGCACTTCCATCGTTACCCGATACTGGCCGGCATCGGGCCTGATGGCATTCGCCTTCGCCATTGCAGCTACATCTTCTGTCGAGATCGACGAGTCGCCAGCGGCACCGCCTTCGTCTTGCTGAGCACCTCCGCAAGCAGCAAGCCCGAAGGCTGCGATTGAAGCAAAGATCATCCTGTTGCGCATATCCCGGCTCTCCTCAAATGAATTCCCGAGCTTAACAGCAGAGACATAGGGTGCCAATGCAGCGTTGCCATTCACAGCCTTGTCCCCCATATGTTCCGCCATGGCTGAACTGGTAATCAGACGCGGGCTGGAAGAACCCGAAACTGGTGAGGAATTTACCCCGCATCGCCCTGCCCGGCCGGAAAAGTCCATGCCGGGCAAACGGTTCGAGCTTGTCAGCGACTATGAACCCGCCGGTGATCAGCCAACCGCGATTGCCGAACTGGTGCAGGCGGCCAAGGATGGCGAACAGACGCAAACGCTGCTGGGCGTGACCGGCAGCGGCAAGACCTTCACCATGGCCAAGGTAATCGAGGAATTGCAGCGGCCCGCGCTCGTTCTGGCGCCCAACAAGATCCTGGCCGCGCAGCTCTATGGTGAATTCAAGAGCTTCTTTCCGGAAAACGCGGTCGAATATTTCGTCTCCTATTACGACTATTACCAGCCCGAAGCCTATGTGCCGCGCAGCGACACCTATATCGAGAAGGAGTCCTCGGTAAACGAAGCGATTGACCGGATGCGCCATTCGGCCACGCGTGCGCTGCTCGAACGCGATGACGTGATCATCGTCGCTTCGGTTTCGTGCCTCTACGGTATCGGCTCGGTCGAAACCTATTCTGCGATGATCTTCGACATCAAGAAAGACGAATTGATCGACCAGCGCGAACTGATCCGCAAGCTGGTGGCGCTGCAATACAAACGCAATGACACCGCCTTTGCGCGCGGATGCTTTCGCGTGCGTGGTGACAGTCTGGAGATCTTCCCGTCGCACTATGAAGACATGGCCTGGCGGATCAGCTTCTTCGGTGACGAGATCGAGGAGATCAGCGAATTCGACCCGCTGACAGGCAAGAAGGGTGCAAGCCTGGACACAGTGCGGGTCTATGCCAATTCGCACTATGTCACGCCCGGCCCGACGATGAAGCAGGCGATGGAAGCGATCAAATTCGAGCTCGCGCATCGGCTCGAAGAACTGCACGCGGAAGGGCGATTGCTGGAAGCGCAACGGCTGGAACAGCGCACCAATTTCGATCTCGAGATGATCGCCGCGACCGGCAGCTGCGCAGGGATCGAGAATTACAGCCGCTTCCTTACCGGGCGACTGCCGGGCGAACCGCCCCCTACGCTGTTCGAATATCTGCCGGAAAACGCGCTGCTGTTCGTCGATGAAAGCCACCAGACCGTGCCGCAGATCGGCGCGATGGCGCGCGGGGACCACCGCCGCAAGCTGACGCTGGCCGAATATGGCTTTCGCCTGCCCAGCTGCATCGACAACCGCCCGCTGCGCTTCAACGAATGGGACGCGATGCGCCCGCAAACCGTGTGCGTCTCGGCCACGCCCGGCGGGTGGGAGCTGGAGCAGACCGGCGGCGTGTTTGCCGAGCAAGTCATTCGCCCCACCGGCCTGATCGATCCGCCGGTCGATATCCGCCCGGTCGAGGATCAGGTGCAGGATTGCATCCAGGAATGCCTTGCCACCGCGAAGCAGGGCTATCGCACGCTTGTTACCACGCTGACCAAGCGGATGGCGGAAGACTTGACCGAATTCATGCACGAAGCGGGCGTGCGCGTGCGCTACATGCACTCGGACGTTGAGACGCTCGAGCGTATCGAGCTGATCCGCGACCTCAGGCTCGGCGTCTACGATGTGCTGGTCGGCATCAACCTGCTGCGCGAGGGGCTCGATATCCCCGAATGCGGGCTGGTGTGCATTTTGGACGCTGACAAGGAAGGCTTCCTGCGCAGCGAGACCTCGCTGATCCAGACCATCGGGCGCGCCGCGCGCAATGTCGATGGCCGCGTGATCCTCTACGCCGATCGCGTGACCGGCAGTATGGAACGCGCGATGGCAGAGACCGAGCGCCGCCGCGAGAAACAACGCGCGTTCAACGAAGAGCACGGCATCACCCCGCAAACGATCAAGCGCGCGATCGCCGATATCGTCGCGCACACCGCGTCCAAGGATGGGGTGACAGTCGATACCGGCGATGACGAAGTGAACAACCTCGTCGGCCACAACCTCCGCTCCTATATCGAAGACCTAGAGAAGCGCATGCGCGCCGCCGCCGCCGATCTGGAATTCGAAGAGGCAGGCCGCCTGCGCGATGAAATCCGTCGGCTGGAGAATGAAGAGCTTGGCCTCGAAGACAAGCACGCGCCGGTGAAAGGCAAGTCAACCGAAGGTCGCCCCGGCACGCGCAAGCTGCGCTATGGGAAGACGCAGCGGAAGATGCGTTAGGCCTCGCGCTTCCGCACAAACAGCTGGTGGTTGCCCTGTACCCAGGTCTCGCCGCCATTGATCGAGCGTTCCATCTTCGATTCGAACCGGTCCTCGCTCACGTTGAAGCGCGTGAAGCGCAGCATCAGCGTGGTGCCGTCTGGCATATCGGTGTTCGGCGTTACGCGGGTCTCGCTGTCTTGCGGGCCAGTCATCACCCATAAATGGCCATCCGGGCCGACCGAGGCCATCTCGATCTCGCCAGTGGAATCGCGCAGGTAAAACAGCAGGCCGGAAGCCATCTTGAACTGCGGGATGGTGCTGAGGCCTTTCACGATCTTGTCTTCCATCACCCATTCGAAGGCATAAATTCCGTCAAAACTGCCGGCTTCGCTACCATCGGGCCTGATGAAGGTTGTGACGACATCCCACTCGCCGATCACATGGCGCAACTGTTCGACAGCGGGGGATGCCTGCTCCGCCGCCTCAGCTTCGGCCTGCGCGGCGAGCGGTGCTGAAGAAAGCGCCAAAGCGGCGGCGACAACGAGTTTCCTGATCATTGGTGTCTCTCCATAATGCCCTTTGGCCATGGAGCCGGCACCCATTCCAGCGCGGATCGGCCAATGCGCGACCCGCGCCGACGAGCGAAGCGCTATTCCGCCGCGGCGGGCACAGGCGGCTCAGGGTAACTCGCCATTTCCCAGATCACCTCATCGGGCAGGCTGAGCACTTGCTTGTAGCGATCCGGGTCCATCGCCTGATGCGGTTTCGCCGGATCGTAGGGCGGTTGCGGCACTGCCCCGCCCTCGCCCGAATACACTTCGGGAGAGGCAAACCGTGCCAATGCCTCTTCGCCGATCCCGATCTTGGAAGCGGCGCGGGCATCGATCCAGCGCGCGGGCTCGATCGCGCTGTCCGACCATGCCACCTCCAGCGTGAGATTTTCAGGCCCGGCAAAATAGATCGACTGGCACATGCCGTGATCGATCGGGCCGTAGACATTGACCCCGCGACTGCGGATGCGGTCACGCAGCGCGATCAGGTCTTCGAGTGTGTCAGCCTTGAAGGCCAAGTGCTGCATCGTCCCCGGCGCGGCATTGCCCCCGCCCCAGCCGGCATGGGTTTGCCCGATCACAGTCTCGACAGCCGCAGTTTCGGGCAGCTGGACCAGGCTGAACTGGCAGTCTTCAGCAAGCTCGACAAATGCATGTATCCCGCCCGGAACGCCGTGCATGTCGAAGATCGCCACCAGCCTTGCGCCCAGCACATCACTGAAGAATTCCAGCTGCGCCTGCATATCGGCCGTCATCACCGCCAGATGGTGGATACCGGTGGGCTGCACATTTGCGCTCATTGCCTATCTCCTCTCACCCGGTCTATCGCCGGTCATGAAGAGAGGATGCCGCATATGTCGATCATTCGCCAGCCCTATGGCGTTGCCTACAAGGAAGAGAGCCGCTTCAAGGATGTTTATGGCGGCGCGGGCGGGATCGTGTTCGTCGAATGCATGCGGATCGCCCCAAGCGAGACCCCGGCGAAGCGGGCAATCGTGTTCACACATCCCATCGGCGGTGGTTCGTTCCTGCCGCTGGTGACCGCGCTGGCGCGTGCCGGGCATGACGTGCTCTATGTGAACCCGCGCTATCGCGGCAATGATAGCGCGCTGGTGATGGAGAAATGCATTGCGGACCTGGGCCATGCGCTGAAGGATGCAAAGGCACGGTTCGGCTATGAGCAGTTCGTGCTCGGCGGATGGTCAGGCGGCGGATCGATGTCGCTGTTCTATCAAGATCAGGCAGAGAACCCCACCATCACGCACACCCCCGCGGGCGATGGCTATGACCTTACCGCGATGGACCTGCCCCCAGTTGACGGGATCATGCTGCTCGCCGCGCATATCAGCCGCGCGCATACGCTGACCGAATGGATCGACCCCTCGATTCTCGACGAGAGCAAACCTTTCGAGCGCGATCCGGCACTCAATATCTATGATCCGGCGAACCCGAACCAACCGCCCTATTCGGACGAATACGTTGCAAAGTTCCGCGAGGCGCAGATCGCCCGCAACCGGCGGATCACGGAATGGGTGAAAGGCCAGCTGGAGGAGTTGCGCGCGTCAGGCGAGCCCAATGCCGAACGCGGCTTTGTCGTCCATGGCACCATGGCGGATGTGCGCTGGACCGACCCGGCGCAGGATCCATCAGACCGCCGCCCGCACGAATGCTATCTCGGCGATCCCAAGGTGGCCAACGATGGCCCGGTGGGGCTCGCGCGGTTCTGCACATTGCGCAGCTGGCTCTCGCAATGGGGCTATGACACCACAAATGCTGACGGACTGGGCAATGCCAGCCGCATTTCGTGCCCGGTGCTGGTGATCAACAACACGGCAGACCTTGCCTGCACGCCCAGCCATGCGCAGCGGCTGTTCGATGCGGTGGGGCATGACGACAAGGAATATCACGACGTCGTGGGCGCAGATCACTATTACATCGAACGGCCAGACCTGCTGCCGCAAGCGGTCGAGCTGTGCAGCGACTGGCTGAAAAGGACGTTTGAATGATGCGCTGGCCCTTGATCCTCTTCTGCGCGCTTGCCGCCAGCGCCTGCAAGCCCCCACCAACCGATGCGGATATCGCTTCGCGCGATGCCGCGCTGCCAACAGGGCCATCTGAACCGATAGACAGCCCTGACACCGAAGGCGCGCTATGGTCAGACAGTCCGGTGACGCGGGGCCGGATCATTTATGGCATCCCCGGCAATGCGCCGCTGATCGCACTGGACTGCACTCAATCGGGCGGCCAGCCGATGATCCGCCTGACGCGCTATGCCCTGGCTGACGAAGGTGCCGGGGCGCTCGCCGCGCTGATCGGCAACGGCCATGTCGCGCGCATCCCGGTCGATGCGACGGAAGCGGATGGCGCGTCGATCTGGGTTGCAGAGATCGCGGCAGGCAGCGCGGACTGGGAAGTGCTGACGGGAACGCGCGAGGTTGCGGTCACGATCCCCGGCGCTGGGCGGCTGGTGCTAAACCCCAGCCCGCGGCCCGCTCAATTCATCGAGCAATGCCGCGAAACGGCAAGCACCGGCACAATCAGCGCGGACGCTCAGCCCGCTCTATAAGCATGTCCGGCGTCAGCACTTGCGGCAGTTGTTCGGCTTCTTCGCCGGGCTCGTACCACAGGTAAAGCGGCACGCCTGCCGCGCCTTGTGCGGTCAGGAAAGTGCTGATTTCCGCATCGCGCCGCGTCCAGTCACCCACCATGGGGATCACGCCCGCAGCTTCGAATGCAGCCTTGGTGGTTTCGCGTTCGATCGCAACGCTTTCATTGACCTTGCAGGTAACGCACCAGTCGGCGGTGAACCACACGAACACTGGCTGCCCCGATGCGCGCGCTTCGGCCAGCGCCGGTTCGCTGAATATGCGCGGGCCGAGGATCGATTCCGTGCTGCTGGAAGCTTGCTCGGCATAGGCATTGGGCAGCGCAAACGCGCCAAAGATCACGAATGGCGCCGCGATCAGGCCGAAGGCCGGCCACGCCATCTTGCCGCGCTGTTGCAGCTTGCCCACGACATAAAGCGCCAGGATCACACCAAAGATTACGATCAGCGCAAACATTGCGAAGCCGCGCCCGCCCAGCTGCTGCGTCAGCCACACCAGCGCCAGCGCCGTCAGCCCCATCGGGATCGCCATCGCTTTGCGGAATGTCTCCATCCACGCCCCGGGCTTGGGCAGCATGCGGCGCAGGGCAGGCACGAAACCGATCAGGAGAAATGGCAGCGCGAGCCCCAGCCCAAGCGCCGCGAACAACAGCAAGGCTGGCAGCGGTGGCAGCAGCAAGGCCGCGCCCAATGCCACCGCCATGAATGGCCCGGTGCACGGCGTGGCGGCAAAGGCCGCGAGCAATCCGGTCGCAAAGGCGCTAGCAGGCTCCCCGCTGCGCGTGAAGGACAGTGACGGCAGCTCGAAAAGCCCCGCGAAATTGGCAGTGATCACAGCAGCCAGCACCAGCAGAAACACAACCACGCCGGGTTCTTGCAGCTGGAATGCCCAACCCACTTGCTCGCCCGCCGCGCGCAAGGCCA
>JASBTD010000056.1 GCA_030148605.1 Erythrobacter sp. | reverse complement strand
GGAGAGCTGCAGGCGGAATTCCTCGCACTGCTTGGCGGGGTCCATCACACCCATCTTGGCGAATACAAATCGAACAGCTTTCCTTATCCGGATATCATCACGGAAAAGGATATCGTTGAAGGGCCGCTCGCCGCGTTTCAGGCGAAATTGCGCGAGATCGAAGTGATGATCGAACGCGAGAATGAAACGCTCAAAAACCGCTCGGCAGCATACATTTACATGCTGCCGTCGAAGATTCCTGCGAGTATCAACATATGACCGAAACTGTCACTGCACCGCTCAAGTCGCTTGACGACATGCCTTCACCCAAGGGTTTGCCGATCCTTGGTGACATGATGGACTTCGTCGATGGCGAAGCGCCATGGGATGTCATGTTGCGTTATGCGCGCGAAATCGGCCCGGTATCGCGGGTCGATTTGCCCGGTTCGGATATCGTGCTGGTCAGCGATCCCGATGCGATCACGCAGATCATGGTGACCAACAGCTCTGACTTCTACAAGAAGACGCCGACCGCTGCGCTTCGCCCAGTCTCGACTGACAAGGGTGATGTTTTCACGCAGCCCGGGGGCGCCGTCTGGGCTGAACGCAAGGCGGCAAACCCGATGGTGATCGCGCTGCAAGGCAATTGGATGGCTGATGTCCTGCCGCAGATGCAGGCGGACATTTCAGAGCGCGTTTCAAGCTGGATCGGGCAGACATTCACGCACACATATGATGAGCTGTTGCACATGGCGTTCGATGTGTTTTCGAACATGCTTTACGGCACGCAGTTCGAAGTCAGCACCTTCCGTGACTGGGTCACAGTTGCCGATGCGCTTGACCACCGGATGAAGTCGAAGGTGCCGTTCATGTTGGACAGCCTGCCTGAAGAGGCGGGTGCGGCGCAGGATCGCAACCATGCTGATTTCCAGCATGCTGTCAAAGAAGCGCGGGCTGACACTAAACCCGATGGGCCAGACCTGCTGCGCTATTCGCTGCGCAATGGCTGTGATCATGATGACAGCCTGCTCGCCACCGAACTCGCCAATATGTATTATGGCGGGATCGTATCGAGCTCGACCACTGTAGCGACAACGCTTTACCTTCTGTGCAAGTCTGACGTTGAGAAAGAGCGGGTTGTGAATGCTCTGGTGGCCTTGGGCGAGAATCCCAGCGCTGAGGCGATCACGCAATGCGAAGAGCTGCAAGCGGCGGTGTTCGAAGCGCTGCGCTTGCTTCCACCGGTTTCGCTGTGGACCCGCAATGTGCGCGGCGATTACCCGGCGGCGGTAGGTGACTACCTTGTTCCGCCGGAAACCTCGCTTTTGATCGGCAATCGCTATGCCCATCGCAATGCGGACCACTGGGAAGATGCGGAGAGCTTCAAGCCGAGCCGCTGGACAGCAGAGCTGCGTGCCAGCGATCCGCCGGGCAGTGCGTGGTTCTTCCCGTTCGGGCGCGGCGAGCGAACCTGCCTCGCGCAGGATCTGGGCCTTGCCTATATCTATCTTGCTGTCGGCACGATTCTGCTGAACACGGACCCGCAAGTCGGCTTGGCCAAGCAGATCGATCAGGATTTCTGGTTCGGTTGCATGGTGCCCAAGAACTTGCGTTCGGAATTCGAGCCGAACCACAGCTGAATGCTCGAACAAGCTCAAAAAGCCGCGCCTGAAAGCCAGGATGCGTCAGATTCGGCCAAGCCCAATCGCCTGACGCAGCTCTGGTCGATCCTGACGCTGACCCCGTTGAGCACTGTAATCTGGCTTACGATGATTGGCCTGGCTGCCTTGCCGATCATAGCTTTCAAGCTGTCATTCTGGTGGCTGCCACTGTTCGCATATGGCATCCTGGCGTTGCACGAGGCGCTTGCTTTCACGCTGTTCCATCGCGGGCTTTTCCCATCGTCAGAGCGGGTTGCGCGCGTCTATCAATGGTTCACGCTGTTCCTTGGCGATCACGCTGACCTGCAAGGGCGCGGAGACCTGACCGAAGGGCTGTTCGAAGGCGATTTTGCGAAGTCGATCGAGCAAGCGACGATCGACAAATACGAAGCGATCATCGAACTGCTTGGCTTGAAGCCCGGAATGCGGGTGCTGGATGTGGGATGCGGGCTTGGCGATTTCCTGTCGCATCTTCGCTCGCGCGGTATCGACGGGGTGGGGCTGACCCTGTCGCCTGACCAGCAGCGCATTGGCGCAGCGCGCGGCCTGACCATCAGAGTACATGATTTTCGTGGGAAATTGCCAGCTGATCTCACGGGAAAGTTCGATGCGGTCACGCTGATCGGTTCGCTCGAGCACTTCTGCACGTCATACGAAATGGGCGATCGCAGCCGCGCAAATCGCGTTTTCAGCAATGTATTCCAGACCGCGTCAGCCGCGCTCAAGCCTGATACGCCTTCAGGCAAAGTCTTTTCAGCCACGCTGCACAGCACCGCGCCGGACGGCTGGACGCTGAGCGACTGGATCCACGCCTATTCGTTCCACGCACATTATTCCGGCCTTTATCCGCGCGTTGGCGATTTTGAGCGGCTGTGCGAGCCATGGTTTGCGGTTGAGCACAAGCGCGATACGACGATCGATTATCAATACAGCTCGGTCGTCAGCTCAGCACATTTCGGCAATTTCAGCGTGCGCTGGAACGCGTGGAAGTTCTTCGCTGCCGCGCTGCTATTGCTGGTGAATCCCTTCGCACCATGGTCATGGGTCTATCACACACGCCAGTCGTGGATGTGGCAATTCGGCGGCAAGGACTTGCAGACGCAGAAGGCGCGCCCGGCGCAGGCGCTATGGTATGTCCATCGCAGGAACGCGCCGTCGCGCTAAATCCCGTCGTCCGGGTCACCCATCTGTTCGAAAACTTCCAACGGCGTCTTCGGGCGCTCTGGCGGTTTGACCAGTTTCAGCCGGAAGTCGCGCGAGATCACATGCAGCAGGTTGTAATAGGCATCGTGAATCTGCTGCGCGTTCTCCGCGCCTGAAACAAGCGCGGCATCTTGCGGAGCGCGCTCAACCGCAGCCGTCCTGGGCCTGATCTCGCCATGAATGCCGGTCTGGGTTTCGAATGCGGCATCCATGAAAGCGAGATAGGCTTCGAAGAACTCCTGCGAGAAGAATGGCTGATAGCCATACACCACTTCATCGATTTCCAGCTTCTTCGCGATGACCTCTTCCGCATCAAGCTCTCGCCAAGCCCCGACATACATGAGATAGGAGTAGATATCGTTGAGCCCGGGTGCGATCTCGTCCCACAGATCAAGCCGCTTTTGCGTTACCCGTTCAAACTGCGCGATCCGGTCTGTCCGCTCCTTGTCATTGAGGCTGAGCTGGTAGCCGAAGAAAAACACCACCAGCGGTGTCAAGGCACCGATGAATATCTTAGCGATCTCAAGCGAGTTCCAAAGCTTCGGTGGTCCCTCTTCTTTCGCCATCTTACCCCCTTGTGCGAGTGATCCAATCGATCGGAATGCTTGTCATCTTGCTGCGCGATACATCGGCAGCATGACGGGCGAGCTGCCGTGCTGGATTTCGCCGATCACTTCAAAGCCATGCCTTTCATAAAGGCTGACATTGCGCGGGTTGGAGCTTTCGAGATAGGCTGGCAGCCCGTCTGCATCGACGCGTTCCAGCGCGGTTTTCATCAGCATCCCGCCAAGCCCTTGCCCCAGATACATCGGATCGCAACCGATGATCGGCAGGTACCAATGCTCTTCATGAGGATGGAATTGTTCCATCTGACCCAACACGACAAACATGTCTTCCAGCCGCTCTTTAGGCGCGAATTTCTGCAGGATTTCCAGCATCTTCTCGCCATCTGGTTCGACACCGGGCGGAAGCCACATCGCAACCGCTTGTCCGTCATTGGCGGTCCAGGCCGAACCATGCTCGAATGCCCGCCCGCCAAAAGCGTCGAAGAAGTCGCCTGTCGCTTCCAGGAAAGCTGCGGCACCATCGCTGATCCAGCGCACCATCGGATCGGTGACGAAAGCGACCAATGCCGTCTGGATCAGGCGCGCCCGGTCCTCCGCTTTGGCGATGTTTATTTCAGGCATGCTCATTTCGGTTTCCCTCCCCGAATGACGACCCGGATTCAGAACTATGCTGGATCGATCGCAGAGTCTAATCGTTCTGAGGCAGATTCGCGCTCTTTCATGCAAGCGCCAGTCGTGTAGTGTGAATAGCGATCAGAGAGAGGAGCTTCACAAGATGAATCTGGAATTCAGTCCCGACGAAATGGCGTTTCGCGATGAAGTGCGCGCCTTCATTGCCGAAAACTATCCAAAGGACATTTCGCCGGACGGGCTGCGCGATGATCTTGACCCTGAAGACATGGTCGCCTGGCACAAGATACTGGGCAAGAAGGGCTGGTCCGTGCCAGCTTGGCCGGTGGAGTATGGCGGCACTGGTTGGACGCCGACCCAGCGCTATATATGGTCGGAAGAGAATGCGCGGGTAAATGCGATCATGCCGCTTCCTTTCGGCGTCTCCATGGTCGGACCGGTCATCTATACCTTCGGCAATGAAGCGCAGAAGGAACAGCACTTGCCGGGCATTCGCAGCGGCGATGTGTGGTGGTGCCAGGGCTATTCGGAACCGGGTGCTGGCTCTGACCTTGCTTCTCTCAAGACAACCGCCGTGCGCGATGGCGACCACTATGTGATCAACGGCCAGAAAACCTGGACCACACTGGCGCAGCATGCCGATTGGGGCTTCTTCCTGTGCCGGACCGATCCCGATGCGGCCAAGCCGCAGGAAGGGATCAGCTTCATCCTCGTCGACATGAAAACGCCCGGTGTCGAAGTGCGCCCGATCAAGCTGATCGACGGCGGGTATGAGGTTAATGAAACCTGGCTCACCGATGTGCGGGTGCCGGTCGAAAACCTGGTCGGGGAAGAGAACAAGGGCTGGACCTATGCCAAGTTCCTGCTGGCGCATGAACGCAGCGGGATTGCCGGTGTGGCGCGTTCGAAGCGCGGGGTTGAGCGCTTGCGTGAAATCGCCAAATCCGAACTGCTTGATGGCGCCCCGCTGATGAGCGACTTCGATTTTGCCCGCAAGGTCAGCCAGCTCGAGATTGACCTGTCTGCATTGGAGATCACTGAGCTGCGCACGCTTGCCGGTGAACAGGCAGGCAAGGGCCCGGGGCCGGAAAGCTCGATCCTGAAGATCAAGGGTACGGAGATCCAGCAGCGGCTGACCGAGCTGACGCTGGAAGCGGTCGGCCACTACGGCACGCCATACTATCACGGCATGGCAGACATGGGTTCGAACGAATATCCGATCGGCCCTGACTATGCGCAGCATTCAGCTGCAACCTATTTCAACATGCGCAAGACCTCGATCTATGGCGGATCGAATGAGATCCAGCGCAACATCATCACCAAGATGATCCTCGGCCTTTAAAGCCAAACCGAAGACAGGCCGAGCAGGAGAGAATACGTGGATTTCAACTTCACCGAAGAACAGGAAATGGTGCGCGACGGCCTCTCGCGGCTGGTGCGCGAGAGCTATGATATGGAAACGCGCCGCAGCGTAGTCGCGAGCGAGAGCGGCTGGCGGCCCGAGATCTGGGCGCAGCTGGCAGAGCTGGGCATTCTGGGCATGCCATTTTCCGAGGAAGACGGCGGCTTTGGCGGCGGCCCGGTCGACGCGATGGTTGTGATGGAAGAGTTTGGCAAAGGCCTGGTGGTCGAGCCATTCGTGCCGACGGTTGTATGTGCAGGCGGTTTCTTCAAGCACGCTGGCACAGCAGCGCAAAAGGAAGAGCATATCGGCGGCATCGTGTCTGGCGAGCGCACCTATGCCTTTGCCTATGCAGAGCCGCGCGGACGCTATGATCTGGCCGATCTCGAAACCACAGCGAAAAAAGACGGCTCAGGCTATGTGCTGAATGGCCACAAGGCGGTGGTGATCGGCGCGCCCTGGGCGTCGCATCTGGTCGTGACAGCGCGCACAGCTGGCGATCGCCGCGACGCGCAAGGCATTTCGGTATTCGTGGTCGACAAGAATGCAGCTGGCGTGGTTACGCGCGACTATCCGACAGTCGATGGCCGCCGTGCTTCCGAAGTCTATTTCGAGAATGCCAGCATTCCTGCCGAAGCGCTGATCGGCGAGGAAGGTGCGGGCCTGCCGCTGATCGAACGCGTCACGGATGAAGCGATTGCCGCGCAATGCGCCGAAGCTTGCGGCGCGATGAAGGTCGCGCATGCGATGACGGTTGAATATTCGCGCCAGCGCAAGCAATTCGGTGTGCCGATCGGCAAGTTCCAGGTGCTGCAGCATCGCATGGTCGACATGTACACCGAATATGAGCAGGCGCTTTCGATGACTTACCTGGCGACGCTGAAGCTCGATGAAAGCGAGCGCGAGCGCAAGCTGGCCGCTTCGGCTGCCAAGGTCCGTGTGGGTCAGGCAGCGCATCATATCGGGCAAGACGCGATCCAGATTCACGGCGGCAATGGCATGACCGATGAATATGCAATCGGCCATTACTTCAAGCGCTTGACGATCTTCGATTCCGAATTCGGCAATATCGATCATCACATGAAACGGCACATAGCCCTGTCGAATGGTTGAGCGCGTAAAAACTAGCGAGGGAAACCTGTGATGTCTGGAGCTGCGAGCGAGTTCGTTAAACGTCCTGCCTCACAGCGGGCAACGCATTGCACTGCTGAGCAATATGACGCGATGTATGCGCGCAGCATCGAAGATCCCGACGCTTTCTGGCTGGAGCAGGCGCAGCGGCTGGACTGGAACAAGGTGCCCACGAAGGGCGGTGAGTGGTCATATGATCCGGTTGACATCAAATGGTTCGCCGATGGCACGCTTAACCTGTGCCATGATGCGGTAGACCGGCATGTTGCCGCCGGGCGGGGTGACACGACAGCGCTGATCTTCGAGCCGGATGATCCTGCAACGCCGGGGCGCTCGCTTACCTATCGCGAGCTGCATGCCGAAGTGGTGCAGATGGCGAATGCCTTGAAAGCCCTAGGTGTCAGCAAAGGCGATCGGGTGACGATCTACATGCCGATGGTGGTGGAAGGCGTGCTGGCGATGCTTGCTTGCGCGCGGATCGGCGCGATCCATTCCGTGGTATTCGGCGGCTTCTCGCCCGAAGCGCTGGGCGGGCGGATCACCGATTGCGGCAGCCGCTTTGTGGTGACCGCGGATACCGGCCTGCGCGGCGGCAAGACCGTGCCGCTTAAAGCCAATGTCGATGCTGCTCTCCAGCTTGACGGGGTCGAGGTCGATGGTGTGCTGGTGGTCAAGCATACCGGCGCGGATGTCGCGATGCGCGATGGCCGCGACCACTGGTATCATGACCTCAAATCGGATGCTGATTGCCCGTGCGAGGAAATGAGCGCGGAAGATCCGCTGTTCATCCTCTATACCTCTGGCTCGACCGGCAAGCCCAAGGGCGTGCTCCATACCACGGGCGGCTATGGCGTGTGGACGGCCACCACATTCAACTACATCTTCGACTACCAGCCGGGCGAAGTGTTCTGGTGCAGCGCCGATATCGGCTGGGTCACCGGCCACAGCTATATCGTTTACGGCCCGCTGATGAATGGCGCGACGCAGATCGTGTTCGAAGGCGTGCCCAACTATCCCGACCATGGGCGGTTCTGGCAGGTCATAGCCAGGCACAAGGTCAATATCTTCTACACCGCGCCAACCGCGATCCGAGCGCTGATGCGTGAAGGCGATGATTTCGTGACAGCACATGATCGCTCATCCTTGCGGCTGCTTGGCACCGTGGGTGAGCCGATCAACCCAGAGGCGTGGCGCTGGTATCATGAGACTGTGGGCGAGGGGCGCTGCCCGATAATCGACACCTGGTGGCAGACCGAAACCGGCGGCTGCATGATCACCACCTTGCCCGGCGCGCATGACATGAAGCCGGGCAGTGCAGGGCGCCCGTTCTTCGGAGTCCAGCCGCAACTGGTCGACAATGAGGGTGCGGTTCTTGACGGTGCGACGGATGGCAATTTGTGCCTGATCGCCAGCTGGCCGGGGCAGGCGCGGACGGTCTATGGCGATCATGATCGCTTCGTGCAGACCTATTTCAGCACCTACAAAGGCAAGTATTTCACCGGTGACGGCTGCCGCCGCGATGCAGACGGATATTACTGGATCACCGGCCGGGTTGATGACGTTATCAACGTTTCGGGCCACCGCATGGGCACCGCTGAAGTCGAAAGCGCGCTGGTGTTGCACCCGCTGGTCTCCGAAGCGGCGGTGGTCGGCTATCCGCACGATATCAAGGGGCAGGGCATCTATTGCTATGTCACGCTTAATGCAGACGTTGAGCCATCAGATGAGTTGGCCGCAGAACTGCGCCAGCATGTGCGCAAGGAAATCGGCCCGATTGCCACGCCAGACCATATTCACCTGACGCCTGCCTTGCCCAAGACGCGCAGCGGCAAGATCATGCGCCGTATCCTCAGGAAGATCGCGGAGAATGACTTCGGCTCGCTGGGCGATACGTCAACGCTGGCCGATCCCGGCGTCGTTGATAGCCTGATCGAAGGACGCCAGAACCGCTAGCGAGGCAAGCCTAGTGCATGTGCGGCGCTTCGGCTCCGCGCGGCACGCGTATGTTTTCGACCAAGGCGTCAATCTCGGCGGGTGGCTTGCTGGTCGCTCGCGCTACAGCAATCGCCACAGCAAAGTTCAGCAGCATGCCGATCACGCCAATGCCTTCAGGCGAAATGCCCAGCAGCCAGTTATCCGCGCTGTTCGCGCCAGGCTCCCAAAGTTTGAAATACGCGATGTAGAGGAAGGTAAAGCCAAGGCCCGCGACCATACCGGCAATCGCGCCTTCCTTGTTCATCCGCTTTGAAAAGATGCCCATGAAGATCGCCGGGAACAGGCTGGCAGCTGCAAGGCCGAATGCAAAGGCGACGACCTGTGCCACCCATCCGGGCGGATAGATGCCAAGATATCCCGCGACCACGATTGCAGCGGTTGCGGCAAGTCGCGCGGCGCGCAATTCGCCTTTCTCGGATATGTCGGGCTTGAAGGTAGACTTGAGCAGATCGTGGCTGACCGAGCTGGAAATGACCAGCAACAGTCCGGCGGCGGTGGAAAGCGCTGCGGCAAGCCCGCCCGCTGCCACCAGTGCAATCACCCAGCCGGGCAAATTGCCGATCTCGGGGTTGGCGAGAACCATAATGTCGCGGTCAACATAGACTTCGTTCTCGCTGGTTGTCGTGCGCTGGTTGGTGACGACCCGCTCGCCTGAAGCACCGGCTTCGTCGGCGAACACAGGTGCGCCCTCGAACGCATCACCGGCGCGGTATTGCATCACACCGTCACCGTTCTTGTCCGTCCACGCGATCAGATCATTCGCTTCCCAATTGGTGAACCATTCGGGTGCTTGCGAATATTCGGTCTCGTTGACGCTATCGATGAAGTTGATCCGCGCGAAGGCCCCAACGGCGGGTGCGGTGGTGTAAAGCAGAGCGATGAAAATCAGCGCCCAACCTGCCGATTTGCGCGCGTCGGATGCCTTGGGCACAGTGAAAAAGCGCACGATCACATGCGGCAAGCCAGCCGTGCCCACCATCAGCGCCAGCGTGATGCAGAACACGTCAATCATGCTCTTCGAGCCATCGGTATACTCGCTAAAGCCCAGATCGAGCAGCACCAGATTGAGCTTTTCCAGCACGTATAGACCTGAGCCATCGCTGACTTGCGATCCAAGGCCCAGCTGCGGGATCGGATTGCCGGTGATCATGAAACTGAGGAAGAAGGCGGGCACCATGTAAGCGAATATCAGCACGCAATATTGCGCCACTTGCGTGTAAGTGATGCCTTTCATTCCGCCCAGCACAGCATAGACGAACACGATACCCATGCCGATGATCACGCCCATGGTGATCGGCACGTCCAGAAAGCGGCTGAACACGATGCCTACGCCGCGCATTTGCCCGGCGATATAGGTGAAGCTGATGAAGATCAGGCAGATCACCGCGACCACGCGTGCAGCCTTCGAATAATACCGCGTGCCGATAAAGTCCGGCACAGTGAACTCGCCAAACTTGCGCAGGTATGGTGCCAGCAGCAGCGCGAGCATCACATAGCCGCCGGTCCAGCCCATCAGATAGACCGAACCATCATAGCCAAGGAACGCGATCAGGCCCGCCATGGAGATGAAGCTCGCCGCGCTCATCCAGTCAGCGGCGGTGGCCATTCCGTTCACCACCGGGTTCACCCCGCCGCCTGCGACATAGAATTCGGATGTCGAGCCCGCGCGGCTCCAGATGGCAATGCCGATATAAAGCGCGAAGCTTAGCCCGACGAAAAGATAGATGAGCGTCTGCGTGTCCATCAGCTATCTCCCTCGTCGTCATCGTCGAGGTCATAGCGCTGTTCGATCTTGTGGATGCGCCAATTGTAGAAGAAAATCAGTGCGATAAAGACATAGATCGAACCTTGCTGTGCAAACCAGAAGCCGAGCGGATAGCCACCCAGCGAAAACTGGTCGAGCCAGTCACGCAGCAGGATCCCCGCGCCGAACGAGACTGCGAACCAGATCGCCATCAGCGTCAGCAGCAGCCGGATATTCGCCCGCCAATAGTCGCTCTTCGCAGTGCTGTTCGTGTGATCGGTAGATTGCTCGTCGGCCATGATTCCCCCGTTTCCTTCCCCGATGGCTATCGCGCTAGCGCCAGTCCCTCTCGCTGACCAAATACCAGCCGGTTGACGATCAGAGCGGTGACGGCGGCAAAACGGTTAGCTGAACCGTATCGATCATTGCGACCCCCTTCTCCAAGAAAGCATTGGTGGCGCAATCGCCGCGCTCAGCCAAGCAGCAATCGATAGCGCCTTGTGCAAAAAGCCGATAGGCAGGCTGCGCGATGCAGCAAGCTGGGCCTGCATCTGGACAGGCCCGCTCAGCAGCGCTTTGGCGACTGGTTCGAACGCAGAAACCAAACGGGGTAAGACAATGGGCAAACTATCCGGCATTACAGTGATCGACCTGACACAGTTCCTGCCGGGTCCGATGATGACAGTGATGATGGCTGATCACGGGGCCGATGTGATCAAGATCGAGCCTGCACATGGCGATCCCGCGCGCGAGCAGGAACCATTCGATCAATATGGAGAGAGCGAACAATCGGTCTGGTTTGCCAATCTCAACCGCGGCAAACGCAGCCTGGTGCTTGATCTGAAAAGCGACGAAGGAAAACTGCTCCTGCGCGATTTGTGCGCGCGGGCTGATGTCTTTGTCGAGAGCTTCCGCCCCGGTGTGATGGCGCGGTTGGGATTCGACTATGACAGCGTCAAGGCGATCAAGCCCGACATCGTCTATTGCTCGATCTCGGCATTTGGCCAGCATGGCGAAATGAGCCATCATCCTGCGCATGACATGGCGGTACAGGCCATGGCGGGTTTCCTCAGCGTCAACGATGATGCCGCTGGCAATCCGGTGGTACCCGGTGTTGCCGCGAGCGACATGGCCGTCGGCCTGACGGCGCTATCCGGCGTGCTGATGGCCTTGGTCGCGCGTGAGCGAACGGGTGAGGGAGCCTATCTTGATTGCGCCATGTTCGACAGCCTGCTGCCCTGGTCTGCGCATACCGCCAGCAGCGCGATTGCCGGCGGGGCAGCGCCGCGTTCGGCCCAGCAGCGTTCGCTGGGTGGGGCTGCGTTTTATCAGGTCTACCAGACGTCAGACGGCAAACATATTGTGCTAGGCGGGCGTGAACTCAAATTCGCGCGCAATTTGTTGTCCGCGCTGGAGAGGGAGGACCTCATCCCGCTGGCGGAGCGGCCAGCGGGTGAGCAAGGCGAACTGATTGATTACCTGCGCGGTGTTTTCGCCATGAAAACGCGTGATGACTGGGTCCGATGGTTTGCCGACAAGGATGTTGCTTTTTCCCCCGTGCTGGACTTTCGCGAGGCATTGGACCAGCCTCATGTGGCGCAGCGCGGGCTCTGGATCGAAGCCGAAACCGGCGGCCGCCATATTGCGCCGTCGATCCGTTTCGCGGGCGATGACTGGGCACCGCGGGCTGCACCGGGACTGGATGAAGCCAATCAGGAGAAGAGCTGATGCATCTGAGACTCGAGAAAACCGGGCCTGTGGCGCGGTTGCTGATCGACCGGCCTGAAGCGCGCAACGCGATCAACATGGCGATGTGGGAATCATTTCCCGCTCTGATTGCGGATGCGGAACATGATCCTGCGATCCGCGTGCTTGAGCTGCGCGCGGCAGAAGGCGCAGGCGCGTTTTCAGCCGGGGCAGACATCAAGGAAATGCTGGCCAACAGCAGCGACATGGCCTGGCGCGATGCCAATCAGGCAGAGATCAACCGCGTCCAGAGCGAACTCGCGCGGGTGAACTTGCCGACAGTGGCGTTCATCAATGGCGATTGCATTGGCGGCGGGTGCGGGCTGGCGCTCGCTTGCGACATTCGCGTTGCCACCAAGCGCGCACGGTTCGGAATTACGCCGGGCAAGCTGGGCCTGGTCTATCCGCTGCACGATGTGAAGCTGCTGGTCGACCTGGTTGGGCCGGGGCAGGCCAAGCGTATTCTCTATACGGCAGAGCTGATCGATGCCGAAGAAGCGCTGTGGATCGGCTTGGTCGAATTTCTGGCAGAGAGCGCGGATGATCTGATTGAGAAGATCCTGGCCAATTCGACCTTTTCGGCAGTGGAAAACAAGCGATTTGTGCGCCGCGTGCTGGATGGCCAGCACGAAGACGATTCGGAAACGCTGGGCATCTTCGCCGCTGCGTTCACGCGCGAGGATTTTGCTGAAGGTTCGCGTGCATTCGTCGAGAAACGCAAGCCGAAATTCTGACGCTTTCGGGTCTCGCTGCGAGAGAAATATTCGAGAGAGTATTGGTGCGGTCGAGAAGACTCGAACTTCCACGGGCGTTAGCCCACAACGACCTCAACGTTGCGCGTCTACCAGTTCCGCCACGACCGCACCCAGTCGTTCGAAGGCCTTAGCGGGCCCTCGCGAACAGGAGCGCGCCACTAGCAACAGGCGCGAGCCTCCGCAAGCACTTTGCTTAAGCCGGGTCGCAATTGGCTCTAGTTGGGCTTCCAGCCGATTTCGACAAACCGGGCTGAGCGCGGCACATCGACGATCGCTTCGCGGATATTGACCGTTTCGCCCGGCGCAATCTCGCTTTGCGGGGGAACGACTTCCCAAGTGTAAACGATCCGGTCCTGCTGGTCGCGCAAGACGATGAGAATGGCCGGAATACTTGTGGTTTCGCGGCTAGTGTTAGTGACAGAGCCGCTGGCTTCGAAATATTCTGTGCCGTTGGGCAGAGTGCGCAGATCCTGTTGCTCAGGCGGGAAATCGAGCTGCAATTGCGGCTGCTCCATTCCGAATACCGGCCGATCAAACGGCAGCCAGCTGGGCAGGCCCCAGTAATTGACCGCGAAAATCGCGCCGACTGCGGAAACCGCGAACAGCAGCGCAGCCGCAGTCCACAGCTTGAGCGGGTTGCGCCGCGCGCGAAACGGCGGCTCATGCTCGAACTGCGAATAATCCTCTTCCTCATAGGTTTCTTCATATGAGGTAGTCTCTTCGACTTCGACGACTGCCGGTGGAGTTTCAGCCGCGGCTTCTTCTTCAACCGGTGATTCCGGTTCCGGCCGTTCATCGTCACCGGGCGCAGGTTCAGCCACTTCATCCCGCGCTGCACCCGTGCGCCAATGGCTTACGCTTGGCTGCGGCGGTTCGGCATCAGAAGCGGGTTCTTGCTCTGGCCCGTCTTGTGCAGCCGCGTCTTGCTCGGGCGGAGAGGACTGTTCCTCTGCCTCCGCATCCGGTGCATCCGGCTGTGTTTCGGGTTCTGGTTCAGGCGCGGGAACAGGTGGCGCTTCCTCTGCAGGCGGGCGCTCCAGCTCCGGCCCATCCTGAAACCAGCTATGCTTGCATTTGGCGCAGCGCACCGTGCGCCCATCGACACCGATGGCTGTGTCAGGCACGACGTAGCGCGTGCGACAGGCGGGACAGGAGATGATCATCTCATTCAGCGCTGTAAGCTGGCGATTCCGCGCCAACAAGTCCGCGAGGGCTGCAGCTTGTAGAAACGCGGCTTTTTTCCACACCGAAGCCTCGTTATAGCCTCGAGCGCGATGATCGCCCTTGCACCGCCTGAACCTTCGGATAGAGCCGCCTGATGAGCGACCACGCAGCAGAAATCGTGACATTCGACAATGTCGGGCTGCGCTATGGCACAGAGCCAGAGGTGCTGCGCGATCTTTCATTCACGCTTTTCCCGGGCCGTTTCTACTTCCTCACCGGTGCAAGCGGGGCAGGCAAGACCAGCCTTTTGAAGCTGCTTTATCTGGCGCAGCGCCCCTCGCGCGGGGCCATCCGCATGTTCGGCAAGGACATGATCACGCTGCCGCGCGAGCAATTGCCGGCCTTCAGGCGCAAGCTGGGCGTGGTGTTCCAGGATTTCCGCCTGGTCGAGCATCTCTCTGCGTTCGACAATGTGGCGCTGCCGCTGAGGGTCGCGGGGGTGCGCGAGAACGACCTGGCGAAGCCGGTGCGCGACATGCTCGAATGGGTCGGGCTGGAACACCGGATCGATGCGATCCCGGCGACAATGTCTGGCGGCGAACAGCAACGCGTTGCAATCGCACGTGCAGTGATCGGCAGGCCCGCCTTGCTGATTGCAGACGAGCCGACAGGCAACGTTGATCCCGATATGGCGGTCAAGCTGTTGCAGCTGTTTGAACGGCTCAACCGATTGGGCACGACAGTGATCGTTGCCACGCACGACATCAACCTGCTGCGCCAGGTGCCCGATTCGCTGATCATGCGGATCCACAAGGGCGGGCTGCTTGACCCGACCGGAGCCTTGCGTTTCCCGCCACGGCCGGAACCACGGCCCGTTGATTGGGAGGATGACGTATGAGCAAGCCTCCATTGATCGGGCGATCGCTGGTGCGCGATCTGGTGCCTTTCGGCGGGCGACGTGCGGCGAAGCTGGTCCCGCGTGCGCGCGGTAGCGGCCCCATGCCGTGGGTGATTGCGATCATGATCGCGCTGACTGTGATGGCAGCTGCGGCGGGCCTTGCACTGGGCAATCTGGTCAACCGCGCGAGTGCAGACCTTTCCAGCGCGCTGACTGTGCAGATTGTGGAGGCCAATGGCGAACGGCGAGCGGCGCAGGTCGAGCGGGCAACCGAGCTGTTGCGCGGGGACGATGCTGTGGCCAGCCTGCGCGTTGTCCCGCCAGACGAATTGGCAGAGCTGATTGCCCCGTGGATTGGCAGCGGCGCGAGCGGGGAATCAATCCCCATTCCCAGCCTGATCGATGTCCAGCTTGCCGGCGCGGCAAATACAGCGGAGGTCGCGCGCCTGAACGCGTTGCTGGTCGATGATATCCCCACTGCGCGGGTTGACGCGCAATCCGATTGGCTCAAGCCGGTTTACGATGCCTTGGCCGCGCTGCAATATCTGGCGCTGGCGTTGATCGTGCTGTTGGCGATGACGAGTGCTGGCGCAGTGTGGCTCGCCGCGCGCAGTTCGTTCAACAATCACCGCCGCACGGTCGAGATTGTCCACTTGTTGGGCGGCACAGATCGGCAGATCGCGCGAATCTTCCAGCGAGCCGTTACCATCGATGCTCTGCTAGGCGGGGTAGTCGGTTTGGCATTTGGCACGCTGGCTGTGCTATTCATCGGCAATCAGTTTGCCGCGCTTGATTCAGGCATGGTTGCAGGCGGCAATCTTGCCGTCCGCGACTGGATCATCCTCGCTGCAATTCCCGTTGCAGGCATATTGCTTGCTATGCTGACAGCGCGGATCACTGTAATGTCGGCCTTAAGGCGCATGTTATGATTTTCAGACTCCTCTCCGCGATCTTCCTTGTCTGGTCATTGGGATTTGTGTGGTTTTTCGCCACGCTGCCAGCGCCTGCGGGCGAGGTGGAAACCGATGCGGTGATCGTGCCGACAGGCGCGGCCGGGCGGATCCAGCGCGGGATTGAAGTGCTGGACGAAGGCTGGGCTGACCGGATGCTGGTAAGCGGGGTTGATCTGGAAGTGCGGCCAGAGGAGTTCGCGGCAGAATTTGGTGTATCACGTCGGCAGATGCGCTGCTGCATTGACCTGGGCTTCTCTGCTGTCGACACGCGCGGAAATGCGCGCGAGATTGCCAATTGGGTGGATGAGCGCGGAATCAGGTCGATCCGCCTCGTAACCAGTGACTGGCACATGCGCCGGGTGGCGAACGAATTGTCGCACACCTTGCCGAGCACCGTCACAGTGGTGCCGGATGCGGTGCAAAGCGAGCGGCGGATCGGGACCTTGCTGCTTGAATATCACAAGTTCGTAGTCAGCTTCATTACCGGGCTGGTGGAGGCTTGAGGCGCATCTGATGCCAATCCTGCGAAGCCTGATCTACTATCCCGTGTTCTACGGGGTCAGTTCCTTGCTGGTCATGGCCTCTGTGTTGGCCTTGCCATTCGGCAGCGATCGTTTGCGCGCGGTGGTTCGCCGCTGGGCCTTGTGGCACCGCTGGTGTTTGCGCAATATCGTAGGGATCGAGATTGTTGTCGAAGGTGAGCGGCCCAAAGGCCCGGCGCTTTACGCGATAAAGCATGAGAGTTTCTTCGAAGCGATCGATGCACCTGTGTTCCTGGAAGCGCCCGCGGTGTTTGCGAAGCGCGAATTGTTCTCCATCCCCGGATGGGGGCGTTCCGCGATCCGCTATGGCTTGATTCCCGTGGCAAGGGATGAAGGTGCGCGTGCCTTGCGGCAAATGGTCACCAAAGCGCGCGAGCGGTTGGATGAAGGACGCCCGCTGGTGATCTTTCCAGAGGGGACCCGCGTACAGCATGGCCAAGGCCCGAAGCTGCAATCAGGGTTTGCCGGCCTTTATAAATTGCTGCGGGTTCCGGTTGTGCCGGTGTCAGTCGATAGCGGGCCGCTTTACCACCGCTTGTGGAAACGCTCTGGCCGGATCACTTACAGGATCGGCGAAACGATCCCGCCCGGCCTGCCGCGTGCCGAGGCGGAAGCCCGCGTCCATGCTGCAATCAATGCGCTGAACGCTGGCGCTTGAAGCCCAAACGGATCAATGTTCGCGGCCAAAGTCTGGCCGTTCGTCATCCTGACCTTCTTCGATGATCCCGCGGCGGATTGCACGCGTGCGGCTGAACAGCTCGTGCAGTGTTTCGCCATCGCCTGAACGGATCGCGCGCTGGAGTGCCGTGAGGTCTTCGGTAAAGCGCCCCAGCATCTCCAGCACAGCCGACTTGTTGTGCAGGAAGACATCGCGCCACATGGTTGGGTCAGATGCAGCGATGCGGGTGAAATCGCGAAAACCGCCCGCCGAATATTTGATCACTTCGCTGCGGGTCACATCTTCAAGGTCGCTCGCCGTGCCAACGATAGTATAGGCGATCAAGTGCGGAATATGGCTGGTTACCGCCAACACCAGATCATGATGCTCGGCATCCATGATCTCGATCCGCGAACCAAGCTTGCGCCAGAAATCGGCCAGCGCTTCGACAGCAGCCTCATCCGCGCCAGCGGGCGGTGTGAGAATGCACCAGCGATTGGCAAACAGTGTCGCGAACCCGGCTTCCGGGCCGCTTTGTTCGGTCCCCGCAACAGGGTGCGCCGGGATGATGGTGGCGTTGGGCAGGGCTTCTGCCAGGTCTTCGCAAACGCTTTGCTTGGATGAACCTACATCGCTGATGATGGCGTGATCGGGCAAGGAATCGGCGAAATCCGAGGCGGCCGCCTTCATCGCACCGACCGGGACACACAGGATCACCAGATCGGCATCCTGCACGGCTTCAGACGCGCTGTTGCACACCGTGCCGACCAGCGCGCGCTCCCCCGCAATCCTGCGAACATCGGGATTTGCGTCATAGCCGCGCGTGGCGATCTGCGGCGCATGCTCTTTGACCGCGAGCCCGATCGAGCCGCCCAGCAGGCCAAGCCCGATGATCGCGACGTTCTCTATGCTCACGGCACGCCTCCAACGAGCTGCCGCAGCACATCCGCAATTGCGTCCATATCCTCGCGCTTGCCGATTGTGATGCGCAGTGCGTGCGGCAGGCCCTGGCCCGGCAGATGGCGCACGGCGTAGCCGGCCTTGCCTATTGCATCGAGCGCTTGCGCCGCGCTGACTTCACCTTCGAACAGCACCAGCAGGAAATTGGCTTTGCTAGGGATCGGGCGCAATCCGTGATTGCCGAGCGCTTCGATCGCAGCGGTGAATCGCGCCAGCTCGGCAGCATTGTGGTCGCGGCTGCGCGCAACGAAACCCTGATCGCTCAAAGCCGCAAGCGCTGCGGCTTGCCCGCTGGTGGTGACATTGAAAGGTCCGCGAATGCGGTTCAGCACATCGATCAGCTGCGGTGCGCCGGTGGCCCAGCCAATTCGTTCGCCGGCTAGCCCGTAAATCTTCGAGAATGTGCGGGTGGCAAGCACGTTTTCATGCGCGGCGGCGAGTTCCAGCCCGCCATCGTCTTCATCCGCTTCCAGATATTCGCCATAGGCCTGGTCGATCACCAGCAAGACATCGCTCGGCAATCCGGCGTGAAGCCGCGCCACTTCCGAACGCGGCAGGTATGTGCCTGTGGGATTGTTGGGGTTGGCGAGGAACACCACGCGCGTCTTGTCTGTGACAGCAGCCAGCAAGGCATCGACATCGGTCGCATAGTCATTGTCCGGCGCTTCCACCGGGGTCGCGCCGCAACGCCGCGCGGCAATGTCATAGACCGAGAAGCTGAAGCGGCTGAACAGCACTTCGTCTCCCGGCCCGGCAAAGCCTTGCGCCGCCAGATTGAGCAATTCGTCCGAGCCTGTGCCGCAAACGATCCGGGCAGGATCGACCCCGTGCACTTCACCGATCTTCGCACGCAATTCGCGCGCGTCAGGATCGGGATATTCCGCACTGTCCGCCACGGCCTTGCGCGCAGCAGCGGTTGCTTCGCTGGTGCCGAGCGGATTTTCATTGGCAGATAGTTTCACCAACTGCTTGCCATCCGCACCAATGGCCTTGCCCGGCACATAGGCATGGATGCCCATGATCCAGGGCTTGCCTTCAGGGCGGGTTTGCGCGCGATCTGTCATAGCGGGGCGGCGCATAACGCCTTTCGCCGGTGATGGACAGCGCGAAAAACAGCGCAATTGACTTGCACGCCGCTCTAGCCCAATCGACACGGCCCATGTCACCCACGCTCGCCTCGAACAGCCTCAAGCTTGCGCAAGACCTGCCGCTCGATAGCGGGCAGGCGCTCTCGGGTGTGGAAGTGGCCTATGAGACCTATGGCGAACTGGCGGCTGACAAGTCGAATGCGATCCTGATCTGCCATGCGCTGACGGGCGATCAATATGTCGCTTCCGACCATCCGATCACCGGCAAGCTCGGGTGGTGGGAACGCGTGGTTGGCCCGGGCAAGGTCATCGACACGGATCGCTACCATGTGATCTGCGCGAATGTAATCGGCAGCTGCATGGGCTCAACCGGTCCCGCCAGCCTCGCGAGTGACGGCAAGCCTTATGGCATGCGCTTTCCGGTCATCACCATTCGCGACATGGTGCGCGGGCTGGTTGGCTTGCTTGACGGGCTGGGTATCGAGCGCTTGCACACGGTCATCGGCGGGTCGATGGGCGGGATGCAGGCGCTGAGCCTGGCGGCGAATTGGCCCGAGCGTGCCGAGCGCGTTCTGGTGATTGCCTCTACCGCGCGACATTCAGCGCAGAACATCGCCTTTCACGAAGTCGGGCGGCAAGCGATCATGGCCGATCCCAACTGGCGCGAAGGCGAGTACTATGGTGCCGACAGCTCGCCTGACAATGGGCTGGCCGTGGCGCGGATGGCCGCGCATATCACCTATCTTTCCGAAGAAGGGCTGACTGAAAAGTTCGGGCGACGGTTGCAAGATCGTGATGCCAAGAGCTTTGGTTTCGATGCGGATTTCCAGGTAGAAAGCTATTTGCGCTATCAGGGCAGCGGGTTCACTCAGCGCTTCGATGCCAATAGCTATCTCTATATCACGCGTGCGATGGATTATTTCGACCTGGCGGAAGAGCATGGCGGCAAGCTGGCTGATGCTTTCGCCGGTCATGTAATGGGCAAGGGCGCGCGGTTTTGCCTGATCAGCTTTGACAGCGACTGGCTTTATCCCACCGCGGAAAGCCGCCACATCGTGCATGCACTCAATGCCGCGGGCGCGCCGGTGAGCTTTGTCGAACTCAGCGCCCCCTTCGGGCATGACAGTTTCCTGCTCGATGTCCCTGCGCTCGATCGCGTGATGAAGGGATTCATCGATGGTTGACGGCTTGCGCCCTGACCTCGCCGTGATTGCGCACAATATCGCAGCGAGCAGCCGCGTGCTCGATATCGGTTGCGGCGATGGCAGCTTGCTCAGCGCCTTGCGCGACACCAAACAGGTGGACGCGCGCGGGCTCGAGATCGAACCTTCGCAGGTGGAGCGCTGCGTCGCGCGCGGTCTCTCCGTGGTACAAGGCGATGCGAACAGCGATCTTGCAGACTATCCCGACAAGGCGTTTGACTACACGATACTATCGCAGACGCTGCAGACCGCAACGCGGCCTGACCGCATGCTTGACGAGCTTCTGAGGGTTGGCAATCAAGCCTTTGTAAGCTTTCCCAATTTCGCTCACTGGCGTACCCGCGCTGCGCTCATGTTCGGCGGTCGCATGCCGGTAACGCGCGCGCTACCGGTCAGCTGGTACGAGACGCAGAATATCCACCATGTGACGATCGATGATTTCCGCGAGCTGGCGCGCGAAAAGGGCGCACAGATCGCGCAGTCGTGGTACTTCTCGAACGGAAAGCAAATCGGCGCGACAGGGGCTAACTGGCGCGCCGAGTTTGCAGTGTTTCAGCTAAGCCGGTGACAGCGGCTTCGCCCGTCTAACCGGCGCGGTGAAGCCCGCAGATCTTGTTGCCTGACGGATCGCGCACATAGCACAGGTTGAGCGTGCCCATGCCGCCCGCACGCGGGCCCGGCGGGTCTTCGATGCTGGTGCCGCCGTTGGCAACGCCTGCGTCATGCAAGGCCTGCACCTGCTCCAGACTATTGCAGGCAAACCCGACCGTTGAACCGTTGCCAGCAGTTGCCGGCTGGCCGTCGATCGGTGTTGAAACCGCGAAAATGCCATCATTGTGGAAGTAGAACAGCCGCACTGTCCCGTCTTCCTTCTCGTCACGCATCGGCTCTCCTGCGCCGAGCACGCCAAGCACTGCGTCGTAGAACTTCTTCGAAGCTTCGATATCGTTTGAACCGACCATTACATGGCTGAACATGTGTATCTCTCCTTGTCTTGCCGAAGCGAGTTAGGACAGGTTGACGGCGACAACAAGCACAATGGTAGCAAAGCGTTCAGCTTCGCTGCTATAGGCTGCGCGCATGACCAGTCTCGCCTTCGCTGCTGCGCTCGCATTTGCGCCTCTCTCGCTCCAGACGGCGCCCGTCGCGCCTGCCCCGCAGGTCCAATTGACGCAGGAAAACGCGGCCTTGCTGCGCTGCTCGGCGGCTTTTGCGCTGGTCTCGTTCGGCCAGGCAAATGGCAATGAAGCATCGATGCGATGGCCGGTGCTTGACCCGCGCGGGCAGGAATTCTTCGTGCGTTCGATGGCCAAGTTGATGGATGACACCGGGCTATCGCGTGACGAGGTTTCGCAACTGGCCTCTGCCGAAGCGCAGCGTTTGCTCGATGAAGATCAGGTCGATGCCGTGATGCCGGCCTGCCTTTTGATGCTGGAAGCATCGGGGGTCTGAAAAACCCTGAATTCGCATCAGGTCGCTGTGGATTTGCCGCGCGATATGCGGCATGGAACAAGCCAGCATGTGGCGCTTCTATCAATTCCCTCTCTGCCCCTTCAGTCGCAAGATCAGGCTCTTGTTGGGCGAGAAGAATGTCGCTTACGAACTTCATCGTGAAGACCCGTGGTCAGCCAGCGATTATTTCTGGAATTTGAACCCTGCGGGCCGCACCCCGGTGCTGGTGCATGAAGAGCGCGGGACTGTGCTGTGCGATAGTCGTGCAATCGCGGAGTATTTCGAGGAAACGGTCGACAAGTCGCCGATGATCAACGGCACAGCGGCCAATCGCGCGGAAATCCGGCGGCTCGTGGCGCTGTTTGACGAGAATTTCTACCATGATGTCACTGCTCCGTTGCTCAATGAACGGATGAAGAAACGCCTGGTTCTGAACCAGCCACCGGATTCGCGTGTGCTGCGCGAAGCGATGAAGCTGGCCCACGGGCATTTGGACTATATGGACTGGCTGATCGACAACCGACCATGGTTGGCCGGTTCGTCAATGAGCCTGGCCGACCTTGCGGCAGCGGCGCAGATTTCCGTCGCGGACTACCTTGGCGGGATCGACTGGGCAGGGCACGAGCAGACGCGCGGGTGGTATGCCGTGTTCAAGAGCCGCCCCAGCTTCCGCCCGCTGCTGAGCGAGCGAATGGGTGTGATCCAGCCGCCCGCGCACTACGCAAAGGTGGATGGGTAAAGTTTGCCGTGCGCCGTCCCGCTCACTAAATGAGAAATTGCGATGACCGATCCAAAAACACTCAGCGATGAAGAATGGCGCGCCAGGCTGACGCCGGAGCAGTATCATGTACTGCGCGAGGCAGGGACTGAGCGGGCATATACCGGCAAGTATGACAAGCACTATGAAGCGGGCGAATATATGTGCGCCGGATGCGGTACCAAGCTCTTCGCCAGCGATGCGAAATACAATTCCGGCTGCGGCTGGCCGGCGTTCACCCGTCCGGCAGACGAGGATACAGTCGAGGAGCGGCGCGATACATCCTACGGGATGATCCGCACAGAGGTGTTGTGCGCGAAATGCGGCGGGCATCTGGGCCATGTATTCCCCGATGGGCCGCCCGAAGAAGGCGGCATGCGCTACTGCATCAACTCCGCTTCGCTCGATTTCGACGCCGAAGACTGATCGCCGCAGAGGAAATCCGTGTCTCAGCCGTTCACGCGGCGTTACAACTTGCCTATGCAGGTCAATGGGCAGGGTAGCGGTTCAAGGTTTCTTACAGTCCAAATATGTCCAAGCGCGGCAATCGTCTGATCAACAAGAACAAGCGTGGCAGCCGCCGCGCCGCTGCTGCGCGCGATCCCAAGGCGATGCCTCCTTCGCGCAAGCCGCGGAAGCGCAAATCGGGCGGCGGCAAGTGGTCGAGCGGCTGGCGGCTATGGCTCAAGCGGATCGGGCTTTGGGGCGGCGGCGCGGCACTGCTGGGGCTACTCGCGCTGGCTGTTGCGATTGGATCAGCTGTGCAAGGCTTGCCCAGCTATTTCCAGCTCAAGGCGACACAAGCTGACCAGACGAGTGTTGTGCGCGCGCGCGACGGGTCGGAAATCGTCGAACTGGGGCCGAGCTTTGGCGAATGGCTCGATTATGACAATATTCCGCAAGTGATGAAGGATGCGATGGTGGCGGTGGAGGATCGCCGCTATTTCTCGCACTTCGGCGTCGATCCGATCCGCACGACCGGTGCGATCCTCGAATCCTTCACCAGCGAGAAGCGCATCGGCGGCACCTCCACGATTTCGCAGCAGCTCGCCCGAAACCTGTTTCTCAACAACAATCGCTCGTTTGACCGCAAATTGCGCGAAGCCATCCTGGCGATGGCGCTGGAGTGGAAGTTTTCGAAGGAACAGATCCTCGAACTCTATCTCAACAAGGTCTATTTCGGCGGTGGAGCTTACGGGATCGACAGCGCCAGCCGCAATTTCTTCAGCCATCCCGCGACAGAGCTTTCAACCGCGGAAGCCGCTATCATCGCCGGGCTGGTGAAAGCGCCTTCGCGTTATTCGCCAACCGCCGATGTCGATGCCGCGGTGGGGCGCGCGCAAACCGTTCTGCGGTTGATGCGTGAGCAAGGCTATATCAGCGCGCAGCAAGCCTCGGTCGATATCGATGCGGTCAATCTCAAGACGCGCACAGGCCAGAATTCAGCGCGCTATTTCACGGACTATGTCTTGCCGCAGCTTGATCTGCTGCTGCCGGAAACCTTCGAGCCGATCGAAGTATGGACCACGCTGGATCCGGAGCTTCAATCCGCTGCAGCCAGTTCGATCGCCGCGAATACGCCGGAAGGCGCGCAAGGTGCGCTCGTCAGCCTGGATCGTGACGGTGCGATCCTCGCCATGGTGGGCGGCACCGATTACGTAGAAAGCAATTACAACCGGGCCACAGCTGCGCAGCGCCAACCGGGCTCTGCCTGGAAGCTGTTTGTCTATCTCGCCGCGCTCGAAGCCGGATACACCCCCAACGATCCGGTGGTTGATACGCCGGTGACGATCGAGGGGTGGAGCCCGCGCAATTCGAACGGAGAGTTCGCTGGCGAGATCGATATCCGCACCGCCTTTGCCTATTCGACCAACACCGTGGCGGCGCAATTGGGCAATGAAGTGGGCTTTGGCACAGTGGCGTCCATGGCGCGCCGGTTCGGGATCACGTCGCCGATATCGACCTATCCGGCGATGGTACTGGGCACCAGCGAAGTGCGCCTGATCGACATGACCCGCGCCTTTGCCGCGGTGTCTGCCAAGGGTACCTCGGTTGAGCCCTATGGCGTAACCCGTGTAACCACCGCCAGCGGTGAGGAAATCTATCGTCACGAACGCCCGCGCGCCAACAAGCTGGTTCCGGATTATGTGGCGGCGGGGATAACCGATCTTTTGCAGACCGCAGTCAGCACCGGCACTGGCCGCGCAGCGCAGATCGGGCGACCGGTCGCGGGCAAGACCGGCACGACCAGCTCCAACAAGGACGGTTGGTTCGTCGGCTTTTCATCCGGCGTGACGACGGGCGTGTGGATGGGCCGAGATGATGCGCGTGCGGTGCGCGGGCTTCAAGGCGGGCGTGCGCCGGCGCGGGCCTTTTCGGCCTATATGCGCCAAGCGGTGAAGGATCGCCCGGTGGAGGAATTCGAGACTGAAGTGCAGCTGCCCGGCTGGATGCTCGAGCCTGACGATGAATATCTGTTCGGCGATCCGGACGAATATTACTTCATCGATGAAGAGGGCAATCTGGTCGAGCCCGGGCGCACAGAGCGCAGCGTCAGCGACTTCCCGTTCGGCATCGAGGGTGAGCAGCCGCAATTGCCGGTGCCGCCGGGCGAGGCAGGACAGGCAGCCAGCGATGACTTTCTTGAGCGCGCGACCGGGCAGAACATGCCGCCAGAGCCGCCCATGCCGCGTACGATCCGCCCTAGCGATGCCGCGCGTGAGCGGCGTGAACGCGATCGGGTCGATTAACGCGTCATAGAGAAAAGGCGCCGGAGGTTCCCCTCCAGCGCCCTTCCAATTTCCGGTTTTCGCCTTTGTTTAGCGAAGTCGCACTGCGATATAGCTCGGCGCACCGCCGCGGCGCTGCACACGCAGCAGCACAGCTTCACGGCCGCTGCCTTCCGCTTCGGCGATCACCGCTTCCAGATCAGCTAGCTCGCCGACCGGGCGATAGTTCGCAGACAGGATAATATCCCCGCGGCGCAAACCCTTGCGCGCTGCATCGGCATTGGGATCGACTGCACCGATCACCAACCCGACAGTGTCAGCATCCGCGCCCAGTTGCCCGGCGATCTGCGGCGTAAGCACGAGAACCTGCAGGCCCAGTTTCTCTTCGATCGTGCCGTCCGATTCTTCCGGAGCTTCTTCCGGCTCGGCATCAGGATCGAATATTTGCTGGCGGCGCAGTTCTTCCTCGCTCGGGCGCTTGCCAACTGTGGCTGTCACGCGGCGTTCCTCGCCATCGCGGATCAGATCGATCGGGATGCGCGTGCCGGGCGCAATATTGGCAATCAGGAACGACAGTGTCTGGTCATTGGTGACCGGTTGGCCGTTGATCGCTGTCACCACATCGCCCGGGCGAATGCCGGCGCGATCTGCTGCACCATCTTCCTGCACGGTCTGCACGAACTCGCCGCGATTGCGCGGTAGCCCGAGCGAGTCAGCCAGATCATCGCTGACCGGCACGATGCTGACACCCAGGAACCCGCGCTCGATTTCTTCACCGGCGCGCAATTGTTCTACGATGGGCGCGGCGATTTCTGACGGGATCGCAAAACCGATCCCCACGCTGCCGCCATTGGGCGAGATGATCGCATTGTTGATGCCGATCACATTGCCTTGCATGTCGAACAGCGGACCGCCCGAATTGCCGCGGTTGATGCTGGCATCGGTCTGGATATAGCGGTCATAGGCGCCGCCGCCGGTGTTGCGCAGCACGGAGGATACGATCCCGCTGGTTACCGTGCCGCCCAGGCCGAACGGATTGCCGATCGCAATCACCCAGTCGCCCACGCGCGCTTCCTCCGAATTGCCGAATTGCACGAACGGGAAAGTGCGGTTGCTTGCGATTTTCAGCACGGCCAGATCCGATGCCGGGTCAGCACCGACAAGGCTGGCTTGATATTCAGTGCCATCGGGCATGGTCACGGTGATCTCTTCCAGCGTCGCGCGGTTATCCGGCGCGACAACGTGGTTGTTGGTCACGACATAGCCGTCAGCGGAAATGATGAAGCCGGAACCAAGCGACTGGCCTTCGCGGAATCGCGGCTGTTGCTGCTGCTGGTTATTGCCGCGCCGCCCGAAGAAATCTGCAAACGGGGTGCCGGCAAAGGGGTTGTTCTGCTGCACTTCGATCCGTTGGCGGGTGGAGATATTGACCACCGCCGGCTGCAATTGCGCAGTCAGGTCAGCAAAGCTTGCAGGCGCGCCCTGGCGCGGCACGATCCGCTCGATCGCGGCCTCGTCATTCTGTGCAACTTGGGCACCGGCCGGAAATCCGGTCGCCAGCGACAGGGTGGCACCACCCACCAGCAATGCAGTTGTCAGTCCGTATACGTAACGCACAGGCTTTTCGTCCTCTCGTTGTTTATTCTTCGCTCAGGCATGCAGCGCATTCCTGAGGCACTCATCTAGCTGCGCCTTATGGGCCAAGGCGCACTTAACCGCGATTGAACGGCCATGCATTCGGCAGTTCTGCATTAGCCGTTCGTCGGAATTGCGTACAATTCCCGGTTGTTCCGCAGCCGCTTAGCGACGACCGCGGAACTGGCGGAAATATTCGCTATCCTGGTCAAGGATCATCGAGCTGTCGCCCGTTCCTTGTTCGAAGGTGCGGCGATAGCTTTCCATGGCGCGGTAGAAATCGTAGAATTCAGGGTCCTTGCCATAGGCATCGGCATAGGTCGACGCGGCATTCGCTTCGGCTTCGGCGCGGATGATCTGCGCATTCTTGCGGCCTTGCGCGCGGATCGTCTCTGCTTCCTCCTGCCGGTCAGACTGCATGCGGGTGAATGCAGCCTGCAGCGGTGTGCCTTCAGGCAAGTCAGCGCGCTTGATCTGCACGTCAATCACTTGCGCCCCATATTGGCGCGCCTGCGTGTCCAGCGTGTCACGGATATTGGTCATCGCTGTGCCGCGCTCTGCCGTCAGCAGCGAAGCAAAGGTGCGACGGCCAAGCTCTTGCCGCAAGACCGAAGTCAGGATCGGTGCGAGCTGCAGCCGGACATTCTCTTCCGTGCCTGCATTCTCGATCATCTGGACCGGATCAATGATGCGGAAACGGGCATAGGCATCGACCTGCAAACGCTGCTGGTCGCTGGTGAGTACTTCCTGCCGTTCCATGTCCAGATCAAGGATGCGGCGTTCCACCATCTGCACCCGCTCGACCAGCGGAATACGCCAGTACAGCCCGGCCTTGGTCTCGCCAAACGGTACATTGGGGCGGAAGATGTTGACCACCTTTTGCGGTTCACCCGTTCGGATGATCACGGCCTGCTGATCTTCAGACACAACAAACAGCGACGAGAAGGCAACGCCCAGCGCGACCAATGCCGCGATGACTGCGCCCTTATAGTTCTGCCAGATGTTTTCCATTACTGGCCTCCTGTCTGCTGGGCTTGCTGTTGCGCCTCGCGCGCGCGCCGTTGGACCTCAGGCAGCGGCAGATATGGCGTTACGCCGTCTGCTTCGATGATGGTCTTGTCGGTCTTTGAAAGCACGCTTTCCATTGTCTCGTAATAGAGCCTGCGGCGCGTGACTTCGGGCGCGAGGCGGTACTCTGCATAAATCTGATTGAATGCTTCAGCATCACCTTCGGCACGGGCCAGCATTTGCTGGGCATAGCGCTGCGCCTGATTGATCTCACGCTCGGCATCCTGCTGTGCCGCGAGCACATCATTAAAGGCATCAATGACCTGAGCCGGAGGGTCAGTCTTGTCGATTTCGATACCTTGAACTGCAATGCCTGCGCGGTAGCCATCCAGTATGGCTTGCATCCTGGTCATCACGCGCTGTTCGATTTCGGCGCGACCTTCACCTGACAGCACGCGGTCGAGCGGCTGTTCCGCTACCGAGGCGCGCATGGCGGCTTCGGCGGCTTCACGAACCGTTTCTTCCGGTTCTTGCAACTGGAACTCGAAATCGGTCAGATCCTTGATGTTCCAGCGGATAAGATAGCTCAGATCGACCAGGTTCTGGTCACCGGTCAGAATCAGCTTTTCCTGATTGCCTTCAGGGATCTTTTCCGAGCGGATCTGGCTGACATTTTCGACTGTCACTTGCTGGATCGGCCAGGGGAAAGAGAAGTTTGTCCCCGGATTGAGCGTGCTGGAGTATTTGCCGCCCAGCCAGGTCACGATCCCTTGCTCGCGCGGCTGGACGAAGTGCACGCCTGTTGTGAACAGCCACACGCCGACAATGGCTGCGCCTATCAGCGGCAGCCAGCTCTTGCCGCCGGGCCGCTCTGGCAAGCGGAAGTTTGGCCCGCGCGGGCCGCCGCCTCTGCGGCGCGGACCTTCTGGCCCGCGATGCTTGAAGATGTCTTCGATATTGGCTGAACGGCGCTTGCCGTCTCCACCGCTGCCGGGAAGCCACGGATTGCGCGGGCCGCCGTCGCTGCCGCTGCCTGCGTCACTATCACCGCCTTCGCTGCCGGGGGAATCGCCATCTCCTGCGGGCTCATCGCCTCCGCCGCTGCCACTTCCCCAAGGGCTTTTCTTGCCAGCCATTGCAAGGCCGATCGATTTTCTGAAGCTGTCGAACATGTCCATAAGTCTCTTATAGGTGGCCTTCTGGCGAAAAACAGGGGTTGCACGCCGGAAAATGGTGCTAGGGGCTTGCGCCATGGATAAGCAAGATTTGCTGGATCTGGTTCCCGAAGCGATCGCCGCGCGAGTAAAGTCAGCCAATATGGTCAGTGACAGGGCAGTTGTCGTGCTCGACGCGACAGGGCTCACCGCCGGGGAACGCGAGGCTGCCGAACGCGAAATCACCGCGGCGCTGGAAGCGAAAGACGGCGTCAAAGAAGTGCGCGTGGCGATGATGGCGGACCGTGTGAAGCGCCGGATTATTGCCATTGGTTCGGGCAAAGGCGGTGTCGGCAAATCCACGCTCACCACCAATCTGGCAGTCGCTTTGCGCAGGCTGGGCGTGAAGGTGGGCGTGGTCGATGCCGATATCTACGGCCCGTCGCAGCCCAAGCTGCTCGCTGCGGAAGGCATGAAGCCTGAAGCTGTGGGCGAAAAGCTGGTGCCGGTGGCGAGCAAGCACGGCGTGCCTGTGCTGTCGATGGGCTTTTTGGTGAAGCCTGCGCAGGCGCTGGCCTGGCGCGGGCCGATGGCGGGAAATGCGCTGTCGCAGCTGATCGATGCCGAATGGCATGACACTGAATTGCTGCTGATCGACTTGCCACCGGGCACAGGCGATGTGCAGCTTTCCATGCTGCAAAAACATCGGCCTGATGGCGCGATCCTGGTCTCCACGCCGCAAGACCTTGCGTTGATCGATGCCGCGCGTGCCGGCCAGCTGTTCGAACAGGGCAAGGTGCCGGTTATCGGACTGGTCGAGAATATGGCCGGATATGCCTGCCCGCATTGCGGCGAAGTGTCCGATCCTTTCGGCAAGGGCGGTTTCGAAGCCATGGCTGAGAAAGTCGAGATTCCCTTCCTCGGCCGCATTCCGCTGGCTTTGCCGATCCGCGAAGCAGGCGACAGCGGCGAGCCACCGGCTGCAAGCGACAGCGAGGAAGGAGAGGCTTTCGCCGCGATCGCGCGCAAAGTGGCAGACTGGCTTGCAAGGGAAAGCGCCTGACCATGGAAGTGACCCGCCGCGGATTGCTGACCGGGGCAGCCGTAGGCGGCGGTCTGCTTGTTGCCTGGTCGCTTTACCCGCGCAGCTTCCCCAATCCGCTCACGGCACGCGCCAATGAGCAGGTTTTCGGCGCTTGGCTGAAAATTGCGGCCGATGGCGTGGTTACAGTGGCCGTGCCGCAGCTGGAAATGGGGCAGGGCGTATCGACTATCCTGCCGCAGCTGGTCGCTATCGAACTGGGCGCGGACTGGCGCCAGATCGCCGTGGAACCCGCTCCCGTAAGCGGAACCTACGCCAATGTGCCATTAGCGGCGAAATGGGCACCATTGTGGATGCCCTTTGCGCCCGAAATGGCGAGCGAGCCCGACGCATATCTTGCCCGCCGCTTTGCCGAGAACAACCGCTTCAACGCCACTGCTGACGGCATGTCGCTTGACGCTTTCGAAGCGCCTTGCCGCGAAGCCGCCGCTGCAGCGCGCGCGATGCTGGCGCAAGCTGCAGCCGAACGCTGGAATGTTTCGTGGGAAGAATGCGAAGCCGAATCCGGCTTCATTCGCCATGGTGACAGGCGATTGAGTTTTGGCGAACTGGCCGAGGAAGCGGTGGAATTCGATCCGCCAGATCCAGCCCCTTTGCGGCCCGAACAATATGCGGACGAGATATTGCCCGGCGAAGCAGAGGCCAGTGCGACAATCGCCTTTCCCCGGCTTGACCTGCCATCAAAAGTCGATGGATCGCATCTTTTCGCTGGCGATGTACGCTTGCCGGGCATGGTCTATGCCGCGATCCGCCATGGCCCGGTCGACAAGGCCCAACTGGTCGAGTTCAACCCGTTCAATGCGCGCAATATTCGCGGGATTGTCGGCGCGGTGGAGGGCAAGCGCTGGCTGGCCGTGTGCGCTACGAACTGGTGGGCGGCAGAGCAAGCGCTCGATACCATGAATGCGCGCTTCAGCGTCGATCATCTGGCTGGCAGCGATGAAATCACGCAGCGCCTGGACGAAGCGCTGGCAAGCGGCGAAGCTGAGCGCATCGCTGAAGCTGGCGATGGCGGGGACTTGCGGGAAAATGCCAGCATCGAGCTGCGCTATGACATCGAGCCGGGTGTCCATGCCACGATCGAAACCAGCAGTGTTACCGCGCGGTTTGAAGACGGGCGGCTGGAACTGTGGATCGCGTCGCAAGCTCCGGAACGCGCCCGTATCGCCGCGGCGCGCGCGCTTGATATCGATGTCGAAGACGTGGTGCTTTATCCCATGCCCGCTGGCGGAAGCTTTGACCGGCGGCTTGAGCATGATCACGCAATCGAAGTCGCGCTGATCGCGCGCGAGATTGGCCGCCCGGTCCAGCTGGTCTGGTCACGCTGGCAGGAAATGTTGGCAAGCCGCCCACGCTCGCCCGCAGCACTGGTCTTGCGCGCCAAGCTTGGCGCAGGCGAGGACACACGGATTGAAGCGCTTGCAACCCGTATTGCCATGCCGCCTGCCAATCTGGAGTTTGCCCAGCGTCTGTTCGAAAACAAGACCAGCTGGGCCGCGATCCGCGACACCGAAGGCGAAGCGGATGCGCTCGCTACCGAAGGGGCGATGCCGCCCTACGCAATTCCGCATGTCGCGATTGACCATATCCCGGTCGAGATCGGCCTTCCGGTTTCGCGCATGCGCGGCAATGCGCACACCTATACCGCTTTTGCGACGGAAAGCCTGATCGATGAAGTGGCGACCAGCGCGGGGCGCGATCCGGTGCCTTATCGCATGGCGATGCTGGGCGGTGACCCACGGCTCGCCGCTTGCCTGCAGCGCGCCGCGCGTCTGGCGGACTGGGAAGGTATTGAAAGGCAGGGGCAGGGGATTGCTTGCCACCGGATTGGTGATCTCGCGAGCGGAGGACGCATTGCGTGCGTTGCGACGGCAAGGCAGGGCGAAGGCGGCGTTCGCGTTGCGCGGCTGGTCGCGGCAGTCGACATCGGGCGGATCGTCAATCTGGATATCGCACGCCAGCAGATCGAAGGCGGCCTGGTTTTCGGCCTGGCAACAGCGATGGGTGCAAGCACGCAGTATGCTGGCGGGCTTCCCCAGTCGCAGCAATTGAGCGCGCTCAACTTGCCGAAACTGTCAGATTGTCCGGAAATCGAAGTCGCATTCATGGAAAGCGATGCACCCGCCTTTGACCCGGGCGAGCTTGGCGCGGTGATCGCTGCACCGGCCATCGCCAATGCCTTTTATTCCGCCACTGGCTTGCGGTTGCGCCGCCTGCCCTTACTTTCAGGCGGCCTATGACGCTTGCGCCACCTTCGCTGCCTGACAATCATGTACGCGTAAACTGCGGCAAGGTTGGCGTGCTTGTGGTCAATCTGGGTACCCCGGATTCGCCTGATCCGGCTGACGTAAAACGCTACCTCAAGGAATTCCTTTCGGACCCGCGCGTGATCGAAATCCCGGCGGTGATCTGGCAAGTGATCCTGCGCGGCATCATCCTCAACACCCGTCCGAAAAAGAGCGCTGCGGCCTATTCCAAGGTCTGGACGGATCGCGGCTCGCCCTTGCTGGTTATCACGCAAGACCAGGCGGCGGGACTGCAAACGCGGCTGGGCGATGCCGTGATCGTGCGCTACGCGATGCGATACGGCAAACCCTCGATCCCGGCAGAGTTGAAAGCACTGCAGGATGCAGGCTGTGAACGGATCCTGCTCGCGCCGCTTTACCCGCAGTATAGCGGTGCGACCACCGCGACCGTGGTCGACAAGGCGGCAGAGCATCTGGCGGACACGCGCTGGCAAGCGGCCTTGCGGACCTTGCCGCCCTATCATGACGACCCCGCCTATATCGATGCGTTGGAAGCAGACACCTTGCGCCAGCTGCGCGCGCTCGATTTCGTGCCGGAAGTGCTGCTGCTGAGTTTTCATGGCATGCCGCTGCGCACGCTGGAACTGGGTGATCCCTATCACTGCCAATGCCGCAAGACCGCGCGCTTGCTGGGCGAGCGCTTGGCGAAGGCGGACGGCTTCGAGAGCATGCGTGTCGAGACAACGTTCCAGTCGCGTTTTGGCCGCGCGCAATGGCTTGAACCGGCCACGGATGCCACGCTGATCGCTGAAGGCGAAAAGGGCACGAAAAGGCTTGCCGTGACTGCGCCCGGATTTTCCGCCGATTGCGTCGAAACGCTGGAAGAACTCGCTATCGAAGGGCGCGATGAATTCCTGGAAGCGGGCGGGGAGCATTATGCCGTGCTTTCGTGCCTCAACACATCGGAAGCAGGCATGGAAATGCTGGAAGCGATCATCCGGCGCGAGCTTTCCGGCTGGATCTGACCATCTCCGAGCAATCGGAACTGGATTTGCTGCGGCGAATTACTTACATTGAGGTAAGTAACGCAGCCCCCGACTAGAGGATCGCCCGATGGCCACCCTTGCAGATTCCCCCCAAGCCATTGAAGAAAAGCCGGAATTCCACCCCAAGCACTGGACGGAAAAGCTTCCGGAAGACGCGCTGGATCACATTCCGGGCGAAGCGGGCTGGCCGATAGTCGGCAATACCTTCCGCATGCTGGCGAACCCGCATGCCTTTGTGAAGGAAATGGTCGCGAAGTATGGCAAGGTCTACAAGGGCAAGGCCTTCGGCGGCTGGCAGGTCGCTCTGATTGGGCCGGACGCCAACGAGCTGCTGCTGTTCGATCGCGAGAAGATTTTCTCTTCTGAACAAGGCTGGGGCCCGATCCTGGATCAGCTGTTCCCGCGCGGGCTGATGCTGATGGATTTTGACCATCACCGGATTGACCGGCGCGCGCTTTCGATCGCCTTCAAGCCGGAGCCGATGCGGCATTATTCCGGCAGCCTAAATCGCGGCATCGCGCAAGAGGTCGAAGGCTGGGCTGACACACCGATGCAGTTCTATCCGGCGATCAAGCAACTGACGCTCGACCTTGCAGCTGACAGCTTCATCGGCATTCCCTGGGGCCCGGAAGCGGACAAAATCAACCAGGCCTTTGTCGACATGGTGCAGGCTTCGGTCGCGCCGGTGCGCAAACCGCTGCCTTTCACGATGATGAAGAAGGGTGTCGACGGGCGGAAATATCTGGTCGACTATTTCACCAGGGAAACGCATCGCCGCCGCAAGGAAGGCGGCGGGCAGGACATGTTCAGCCAATTCGCGACTGCCACACGCGAAGACGGTTCGCTGCTGCCGGTCGATGAAGTGGTCGATCACATGAACTTCCTGATGATGGCTGCGCATGACACGATCACGTCAAGCGCGACGTCGCTGATCTACCTGCTCGCGAAGCATCCCGAGTGGCAGGAGAAGCTGCGCAAGGAAATCATCGCAGTCACCGGCGGCCCTGACGCAGATGGCAAGCCGCGCCCGCTATCCTATGACGATCTGGGCAAGCTGGAGCTGACTGAAATGGCGTTCAAGGAAGCGCTGCGGATGATCCCGCCGGTGCCTTCCATGCCGCGCCGTGCGCTCAAGAGCTTCGAGTATGGCGGCTACACCATTCCTGCGGGCGCGATGGTGGGAATCAACATCCACTATGTGCATCACATGGAAGAGTATTGGCCCGAGCCGGAGAAGTTTGATCCGATGCGCTTCACGCCAGAGCAAGTGAAAGCGCGGCACAAATATGCCTGGGTGCCGTTTGGCGGCGGTGCGCACATGTGCCTGGGCCTGCACTTCGCCTATATGCAAGTGAAGATCCTGATGACTCAGCTGCTGCAGCGTTATTCGATTGAAATTGCTGAAGGATATGATCCGGAGTGGCAGGCATGGCCAATCCCCAAGCCCAAGGACGGGCTGAAAGTGGTGTTCAAGAGCTTGTGATGTTGTGAGTTCCTGCGAAAGCAGGAACCCCGATCGGCATGGGCCCCTGCTTTCGCAGGAGCTCAAGACTTTCAAAAATCCACCGCGATCCCGTCTTTCTCCCAGTCGCCATAGCGGGTGGGGGAAAGCCTCTCGTCCACCTTGCCTGCCTTTGGCTTGGGCGGCGGCTCATTGGTCCAGTGCGCCGGCTTTTCGAAGGCCTTTGCGGCTTTGGATTTCCGGGGGGATTTCTTCGTCGTCATGCAATCTAAATGCGCGCACTGGCTTATTGTTTCAATAGACCCTAACGCGCGGGAACCATGGTCCAGCCTTCCGGAATTCACGCGCGCCGCGCCGCCTTGCAAATGCTCGATGCCGTTTTGCGCCGGGGCGAAACGCTGGAACAGGCCGAGCATGCCGCGCTTCGGCAAGTGCGCAAACCTGCTGACAGGGGCTTGGCTCTCGCAATCGCCAATGAAGTGCTGCGCTGGCTGACCGATCTCGACGCTTTGATCGATAGCGCAACCAAGCAACGCTTGCCCGATGATGCCAAGCCGCGCGCGGTGCTGCGCATGATGCTGGCGCAATGGCTCAGGCTCGACACGCCGCCGCACGCCGTGATTGCGACTGCCCTGCCGCTGCTTGCAGGCGGCCCGCGCAGGCTGGCGCATGGGGTGTTTTCGACGCTGACGAAGCAGGAAGCATCGCTGCCCGCTGTCCCGACGCTGCCCGACCGCGTAGCCGAGCGGTGGGGCGAAATGGCTTCGCAAATCGCGCCCGGTCTCGCCGAGCCGCCGCCGCTTGACCTCACCCTGCGCGATCCCGGCGAAACACGGCGAATGGCGGTGCAGCTTTCTGCAGATACGCTCGCGCCGGGGCAACTGAGGCTCGCGCGGGGCGAAGCGGTCGAAAAGATCGCAGGCTTTGCCGAAGGGCAATGGTGGGTGCAGGATCTCGCGGCAACGCTGCCCGCGCGGCTGCTGGGATCAGGCGCCAACGACTTGGGGGCAAGGCGCGCGCTCGATCTATGCGCTGCGCCGGGTGGCAAGACTCTGCAACTGGCGGCCAGCGGCTGGAATGTCACTGCGCTGGATATCAGCAAGCGGCGGCTGGCCCTGCTCAAGGAGAACTTGCAGCGCACCGGCCTTAAGGCATCACCGCTGCGTGCCGATGCGCTGACTTGGCAGCCCAAACATCAGTTCCACGCGGTTCTGCTCGATGCGCCATGCACCGCTACCGGCACTTGCCGCCGCCATCCCGATGTCTTGCACCGGATCGGCCCGCGCCAGATCGGGGAGATGGTCGAGCTGCAACGCGCGTTGCTCGCGCGCGCGGCGGGCTGGCTCAAGCCCGGCGGGGTGCTGGTCTATGCGGTGTGCTCGCTAGAGCGCGAAGAGGGTGAAGCGCAGGCCGAATGGATCGACGCGAAGCTTGGTCTGAAACCTTATCCTGTCACAGTCGAGGAACTTCCCGCCGGACTGCAACCGACCGAGCAAGGCTGGCTACGCACGCATCCGGGCATGCTGCCGCAGCACGGCGGGCTCGACGGTTTCTTTGTGGGACGTTGGATCAGCCGCTAACGGTTTCCCACTGCATGCTCAGCCGGGCGCAGGATTTATCCCTTTGCATAATCTCCATGGTGACAGAACTCGCATCACGCTCAAGCAGTGTGGCCTTGAAGCCGATGCCCAGCTCGACATAGCGATACATGTCCATCTCGCCGCCAGTGACAAGCAGCGGTGCGCCCTGATTGATCTGGCTTGCGATCTGCCGCGCCACTTCAGCCAGATGCGGGGCATTCACGTGATCGCCTGAGCCGCTGAAATAGCGGTGCGCGGGCATCAGCCCGTTCTCCCTGGTGATCAGAACTGACGCACGGTCGCCATCCAGCTCTGAAACAAGCGGAGTTTCAGCCGGGGTCAGGTTCAACAGTTCGCGCGGGGCGTAAACAATGGCAGGCTGTTCGGCCTCACCAGCAAGCTCGCGCTTGGCGCCTTCGCGCCATGCTTCGAAGTTGCGGTTGCGGAACACGACCCCGCGCCCGCGCATCGTTACAATCAACCTGTCAGCATCATCGAACAGCCTGGTCTCGAATGCGAGCTTGTCATCCACCAGCGTCCGCGTGAATGTGCCGCGCGCTGTATGTTCGGCGCTGCGATCGCCGAGTTTCGAGTCGGTCCAGGTCAGCGCGCTCCATTTGCCTTCTTCAAGTGTTCCCAATGCCGCCGAAGCGCCCACGCTGCTCCAGTAATTCTGCGTCTGGATGACGACCGGATGCTGTGGTGCCAGTTCGAGCCATGGCCATGCGTCAACATCGCGCGAGCACTGGAATGAAACCGTGCCGTTTTCCGCGACTGAATGGTCACAGGTATAAGCGGGGCCTTTGGGTGCGTTCATCGAGTTGAAGATTACAGTGCCCATCCGGCGGAGCAAGCCTTTCAAGAACGGGCTTGACCTCAACCAGACTTGAGGTTGCATGGAGGATGTCCTGACGATTCGGATTATCGAAAAGGACATGATTATGGATATGAATCAGGTGACGATCGGCGCGCGCGATTTTGATGCGTCGGTCGCATTTTACCGCAAGCTGGGATTGAAGCTGATCGTGCTCGCAGCGGGGCGCTATGCGCGCTTTGAGCTGCCTTCGGGTTCAAGCACCCTTTCGCTTCATTTTGACGAAAAGCATCAACCGGGCGGTACCTTGCTCTATTTCGAAGTCGATGATGTCGACGCACGGCATGCGGAGTTGAAGCGCGCAGGAATAGAATTCGAAAGCGAACCGCGTGACGAGCGCTGGAACTGGCGCGAAGCGCGTTTCGCCGATCCATCCGGCAACCGGCTATGCCTGTTCCATGCAGGGGCAGATCGCCGCTTCCCACCATGGCGGCTGGACCCGGCCTGAATGGGCTGACGAAAGGCCGGCTGATACCCGCCGACGCCATATGGGCTTTCCTACAGCGCGTTTCTCATGGCAAAGCGGGAAAATGCCCGAATTTTCCACTCAACCCTATGTATTCGCGCCCGATTTCTTCAGAAAGGGCACGATGATCTTTTGCCCCATGGACTGTGTTCCATGTGTTCCATGCTGTAGGGAATCGCCGTTTGGATCAGTCCGTCTTCACCTTGGCTGCGAAGCTCTTCCGCAGCTTTTGCAGCTTGGGCGGGATCACCGCCAAGCAATATGGGTTTCTTTGGCCTTCGCCTTCCCAATACTCCTGATGGTAGCCCTCGGCCGGATACCAGGTCGCCGGGCCTTCGATGGTGGTGACCGCCATTGCGCCGTTTTCGGCATTCCAGCGGCCGATCGCGGCTTCGGCGGCACCGCGGTCCAGATCGTCGGACAGGAAGATCGCGCTGCGATACTGTGTGCCGATGTCGTTGCCCTGGCGGTTCAATTGTGTCGGATCATGCGTGCCCATGAACACGTCAAGGATGTCAGCCAGCGAGATCACTGCCGGATCGAAGGTCACCCGGATCGCTTCGGCATGGCCGGTGGTGCCGCTGCACACCTCCTTGTAATTGGGGTTCTCGGTCGTGCCGCCGATATAGCCGCTTTCGACATCGGCAACGCCCACGACATCGCGGAACACCGCCTCTGTGCACCAGAAACATCCGCCTGCGACAATGGCTTGCTGCAATCCACTCATCGGGTTCTCCTTTGTCACCACAGATAGGGAACGCATTGCCACTTGTCATCGTTTCGGCTGTAGTTGGAAAACCTCGCAGAAGAATTCCGGGAAAGGGACTGACTAAATGAAGAAACTGCTTTTAGCCGCAGCAGCGCTGACGCTGGCTGCTCCTATCGCTCCTGCCATGGCGGACGGTCACGGCGAACACGCACATGCGCCAAGCCTTGCCGAAGTGCTCGCGCATGAGCGCCGCGACGAAGATCGCGCGCGTGACCAATATCGCAATCCGGCTGAAACGCTCGCGTTCTTCCAGGTCGAACCAGGCATGACGGTGGCCGAATTCGCGCCAGGCGGCGGTTGGTACACGCGCATCCTCGCGCCCTATCTTGCGCAGGATGGGCAATATATCGCGCTCTCAAGGGATAGTGACGAGGTCGAATATGAAGACCGTGTATCAGAGGCTCGCGCAAAGAGCTGGCCTGAACGTTTCGCTGAAGACTTTGCAACGGAATTCGGCGGTGAAGCCAAGGATGTTCATGCCTATGAGATCGACGAGTTTCCCGAGGAGATGTACGGCACGGTCGATCGTGCAATCATAATCCGCGCCATGCACGGCGCATGGAACGGCGGCGTGTTGCAGAACTGGATGCGCGAAGTGCGCAAGATGCTGAAGGATGACGGAATGGTCGGCATTGTCCAGCATCGCGCGCCTGCCGATGCGAGCTTTGACGACGTTAATCCGGCGCGCGGTTATCTGCGCCAGGCAGATGTTATCAAGCTGATGGAACTCACCGGATATGAACTGGTGGCAAGCTCCGAGATCAACGCCAACCCGCGCGACACCGCCGACCACCCGCAAGGCGTGTGGGAAATGAAGCCGAACTGGAGCACCAAGCGACCCGAGCTTGAGAACATCGGCGAAAGCGATCGCATGACGCTTCTGTTCAAGAAGGCGGACTAGGTCTAAGGGGCGGCGCTATGAGAGATATCACAGTTGCCGCCCTTCAGCTTGCGCTTGCTTCGGATGACGAAGCCGAGAACATCGCGGCTGTATCCGAGCTTGTCGAGCAAGCCGCTGCGCGCGGCGCGGAGATCGTGCTGCCGCCCGAGCTTTTTTCCGGGCCTTACTTTTGCAAGACCGAAGAGGAAGAGTTCTTCGCGCTGGCGCGCCCGACGCTTGAGCATCCTTCTGTTATCGCGATGCGCAAGCTTGCAGCGAAGCTGAAGGTTGCGATCCCTACCAGCTTTTTCGAGCGCGACGGGCACCATTATTACAACACGCTCGCCATGATCGGGCCTGATGGCGAGATCATGGGCACCTATCGCAAAAGCCACATTCCTGACGGGCCGGGCTATGAGGAAAAGTACTATTTCCGCCCCGGAAATGACGGTTTCAAGGTGTGGGATGTGCCCACAAGTGCGGGAGCCACGCGGATCGGCGTAGGTATCTGCTGGGATCAATGGTATCCTGAATGCGCGCGGGTAATGGCGTTGAAGGGCGCGGAGCTGCTGTTCTATCCCACCGCGATAGGTTCGGAGCCATACGACGCGGATCTAGACACCAGCCGCATGTGGCAGCGCGCGATGCAGGGGCATTCCGTGTCCAATTGCATGCCGGTGATTGCTGCAAACCGCATTGGCAAGGAGCTGGAAACCGGCAGCGAGCAAGCCTTCTACGGGCACAGCTTCATCACCAATGAATGGGGCGACATGGTGTGCGAATTTGGCAAGGAAGAATCGGGCGTGCTCGTTGCGACGCTCGATCTGGACCAGGCCGCGAAACACCGCGCCGGCATGGGCTTCTTCCGTGATCGCCGCCCGCAGCTTTATGGGCGCATCTGCGAGGACATTTGAGCCAGCCTTCGCATCTCTACCTGATCGCGCTGGGCTCTAACATGCGCACTGTGCGCGACGGGCCGCCGCGCAAGGTGATCGAAGCCGCGGTGGAAGTGCTGGAAGATGTCGGGCTGCTGTTCCACGCGATCTCGCCGGTGATCGACAGCGCGCCTGTTGGCCCCTCGCAACGTTGGTATGCCAATGCCGCCGCCGTGGTCGAGACGCAGCGTGGGCCGGAAACCATGCTTGGCCTGTTCAAGGGTATCGAGCAGGTGTTCGGCAGGCGGCGCGGCCAGCGCTGGGCTTCGCGCGTGCTCGATCTGGATATCGTGCTGTGGGATGGCGGCATTTGGGCGAGCGCGACTCTGATCATTCCGCATCCCCAATTCCGGACGCGCGGGTTCGTTTTACAGCCAGCCAAGGCGATTGCCGGGGACTGGCGCGACCCGGTCAGCAATTTGTCGGTCGCTCAGCTATATGCGCGCTTGACCAAGCCGCGCCCTGTCCCTAGGTGACGCGCCTCGTGCAGGGCTATCGAACGGCGCTGCGCATCAGGTGGGCCCTTAGCTCAGTCGGTAGAGCAACTGACTTTTAATCAGTAGGTCGCTGGTTCGACCCCAGCAGGGCTCACCACCTTTTCAATGGTTTAGGCTCAGCAGCCTGCTTTTCGTTAATTTTGAACCGGACTTTGACCGGACAATCAAGCAGATTTCACGTCTGCTACCCGCCGTCTACTCTCTGTCGAAGAACCCCGACCCCTGATTTTCTAGCTAGCGCACCGCCACCCCCGGGAACCCCCTTTTCTCGCCAGATGGGACCCAAACACCCCTTACATACTATTCTGCGCGTTCGATCAGCTGGATTCAAATTTGGTGCCTGTCGATGAGGTGAATGTCTGCAACTGGATGGAAAGCAGATGGTCCGGCCTCAGCGAGCTACTCAGAAAAGGCTGACGACGGAGGATCCGCGATATTTGCAGCAATTTGCTTAACTAACTGCCGGTCGATTCTGGCGCCTGTTCTTCGGGCACATGTTCAATCCTGGGATTGCTAGGCAGAGCAACTAGGTCACGTTATGTTCCGACCATGGGATGGAAGAACCGCAACCTTCGAGAGCTTGGTCGCATCGTTTGCGGCGATGCTGATTATTTCCAATATCGGTCTAGCAAATACATCACCGAGTTCTTTGAGGATTGCGAACTTGAATACGTCCACCGCGGTGAAACGCGGCCCGTTTGGACAGCCGAGCGAATGGCGGACGTGTTGGCAATGCCGCACGCAAACGCCTCCGTTCCTCCCGACGCGTTCTTACGTGTGATTCAGCGGGTACTGGATCGGGGAGAGGCGACCGAAGACGACCCGGACCGGTCGCGGGCATTGGGTGCGCTGAATATCGTTTTGGCGCGCGAGGGATGGCAGGCGTTCTACGATGAGAATGGTGTCGGCCAACTCCGTCACATCGCTACGAACACCATCGCGCAAGCCGCGAACCCGCACCGCCCACTTACCCTTTTTGAGATAGAGAAGCGCGACCAGCTAGTCGTTTACCTCGACAAGTGCTCTGAAGACGAATTAATCGAGGAGGCCTTACTGCCGCTGTTTAGACAGCTGGGCTTCCACCGCATCACGGCGGCGGGCCACAAAGACAAGGCGCTCGAATAGGGCAAGGACGTGTGGATGAAATTCACGCTCCCGACACACCACATCCTTTACTTCGGAATCCAAGCCAAGAAGGGTAAGTTGGATGCATCGGGGGCGAGCAAGAACAGCGTCGCGGAGCTACACAATCAGATCACGATGATGCTGGGGCACGAGATATTCGACCCTGAGATGAGCAGGCGGGTGCTGGTAGACCACGCCTTCATAGTCGCTGGTGGGGAGATAACGAAGCAGACCCGGAACTGGATTGGCAATAAACTCGATGCGACGAAGCGCTCGCAGGTAATGTTTATGGACCGGGATGACATCCTCAACTTGTTTGTGGTCACGAACCTTCCACTACCCAAGGGGGCGCTGCCTTCGTCTCCATCGTCCTGGAATGATCTAGACGACGACATTCCATTTTGAGCAGCATTTTCAGAGCTACACGGCTGGTTTTGGGCACGCAGCTGGAAACCTCTTAATTCCGTAACTGGTTTGTTAGCGGACCTTGGGCTTTCTGCCACGCCATTTAGGTCCAGAAGCAAATCCGAGCGAGAAAGTTAATGCCTCAAGGTCACGCAATTCAGCGAGCCGTCGACTTCTTTCTTCCTTAGCCTCTATCGTCTCTCGGCCATGTTTATAGTTAGGATGGTCGGCGCCAGATTTTATCGTCTCTGGCCGCCGAGCTCCGTGATAACGACACACCGGCATGCCGTACGCAGCGGGATTCTTGCAGCGTTTCTTGCTCCTCCTCGATTGCGCTTGGCAGCGCTGCGTTTTGCCGGAGATGATATTCGGAAGAGGCATAACGAATTCTATAAGAAACTGCCCAATTGACAGGGGGCAGGTCGCCCGTTCTACCTACCGTCTAAGCCATGAGGCTTTTCCTCCTAGGTCAAAGATCAATATTAATTTGTCCCATACATTCACGCATTTGTTCAAATGTCTCTTCAGTGAGCGAAACACAAATTCGCCGCCTATCCATAGGGTCCTCCCATCGTGTCACCAGCCCTTTCTCATGAAGTGCTTGAACATACCGAGCAGCTGTTGACATTGGGACGTTAGAAGCAGCGTATACACTTAATAGAGGCGATTCAACGCCTTGCTGAAAAGCGTTAGTCAATTCCAACAAGATATCCCAATATGGATCAGTAAAGCGTAATGATTTGAAATATTCTTCTCGACTCTTCCGCCACTTAATAATAGATCTTAAATCTAAATTATTTTCCGTTAAACTATGCGAAATGGTTCTTGACTTTATTTCAGCATCAAAATTAAATTTTAACCTATCATTATTTCCAGTAAAACTCCTCCTCTTTATTCCTGCTTCATTAAGGTTTTGAGAAATTTTCGATAGTCTCAGAGGGTAGTGTATGTAGTCATCTGCCCCTGCTTTAAGGCATTCAACTACTTCGGTAGTATCCGGATCAGCTGTGGTCACCAGAATTGATAATTCTTTATTAGACCTGTGGCGGTGGCGAATTTCCTTGATTAAAGATACTCCATCAAAATCGGACAAATGTATATTTATTATAGCAACGTTTATACCTCTGGAATCGATTATCATTTTCAATAAATCGGCGCCAGTCGGTGCTTCAAGCACATCGTAACCCAGCATCTTTAATAGCTTTGAGAGGGCAGATCTCGCTTCGTCGTTTTGATCCACAACAGCAATTTTATCTTTGATTTCGTCCATCACTTTGTGCCTATAAATTTTTGCGCTGGACGATATTGATCTATGTCACAAATGGTATCGCAAAGGTTGCCATATTAGGGTTCATAATGAGACTAATTTGGGAAATTGCACGAGACCTCGACCGCTAACTCATAAATCGGCTTGTGCGGGCGGCGGTTCCGTAGGTTTTCGACGGAGAATTGGTGAAGATCGACAGTTCCTCGATCAGGGTTCTCTAGCAAGTTGCTACCCTAAATGGGGGATCAAATCGTTGCATGGGCAGTTCTCGGGCCGGTCTGACGAGCAAGATCCACGTGCTAGTCGACGGCCGAGAGCTACCGATCGAGCTGCACCTTTCCGAAGGGCAAGGGAGCGACTGCAAGGAGGCTGGTTCCCTGCTCGACTTTGTGCCCGAGGGCAGCCCCATTCGCGCTGATAAGACCTCTGACAGCGACGCCACTAGCGACAAGGTCGAAGCGCGCGCGGGAACTCCGCCAACATCCCGCCCAAGGCCAATCGTAAGAGGGGCTTCGCTTTCAGCTCGTTGACCTACCGACACCGCAATCTGGTCGAGCGTTTCTTCGCAAGACTCAAGCGCACCAGAGACTTGGCCAAACGATGGACAAACGCGCCGACCATTTCCTCGCAGCCATCAAACTCTTCTCAACACACCTATGGGTCGCTGCCAATGAGCCCGGGATCTAGAAACCGAACCGCTTACCTTGATGCACACCTGATCTCTTTTTTGATCTTCAACACCAGATTTTGACTGTGCCGAAACTGCGCTCAGAGGGGTGAAGTCAGTGGTCCTCGCGCCCGCCTCCGCGTTCTTAAGCACGGCAATGAGCTGCTCTGATGAAAGCCTCGTTCGCGGCGCCGTCTACCCGACCTTCAAGGCTGGACTCTAATCGAACTTGGAGGAAAATCAGGGGGTCACGTCACTGGCACCTGAGGAAGCACTGTTTCGTAAGTCAGTAACATCAAAAAGTGCCGCCAGACCCAAGGTAAGATGAGCCCGGCGGCTTCAGTAACCCCGAAGAGGAACCAAACGGGTTTGCACCTTCGATATTTAAAATATTCATTAGGTACATCGGAGGGTGCCCGAAAGCACAACCTGTCGATCGCACAAACGATGCGTATCTGCTACCGTATAAACCACCATTTTGGAGATATTTAGAATACGAGTGTGGACGTATGTAGAAAGCGTCTAGGCCCACTTTTACACTGCTACCCAACGTCGGACCACTTGAGCCTAGAGTTTTACTCCTTTCTCATATCCGGTGGGCTGGTTTCACCGGCTGAGTTTGCCAGCAAGATCCCGGGGATACTCCCGATCGCGCTGTGGGGTCGCTCTTGGTCGTAGCGTCTACGCTATGCCTCAAGCTTTTCGCAAGCACCTTCGAGGCTGAAGAACAAGTGAGCGTTCAGACACTCGCTGCGCAGCTTGCTGTTGAACGCATCGATGAACGCCTTGTCTGTAGGCTTACCAGTGCGGGGGAAGTCCAGTACGACACCAAGTTGGTATGCCTGCAAATGCATTTCACGAGAGATAAACTCGCTACCATTGTCTACCCTGATCGTTTTGGGATAGGCTATCTTCCGACAGGCGCGATCCAGTGTGGTGACCACTTCCTCACTACAGTAGTTGAACCGGGGATCGTTGAGCGGTAACAACCGCGCGAACTTGTCGACAACCGTCAAGAAGCGCAGCTTGAGCCCAGTCGCTAGGTGATCATGAAACAAGTCCATGGCCCAGGCATCGTTCAGCTGTACCGCCGGTGCACGGCCCACACTCAGCCTCCCTTTGACCGGCCGTTTGTGCATTTTATTGTGCAGTTGAAGACCGAACTCCCCAAAAAGCCTGTACACCATCCTCATGTTCACAGCCCAACCATCGGGGCGCAGGAAGTAATACACGCGCCGATAGCCATAGCGGAAATGCGTCTTGTCGATCTCCTTGATGCGATTATTCAAAAAGGTCGGAACGCTTCGGCGGGACTGGTAGTGATTGGTCGAACGATCAATCTGCAAAGCCAAACAAGCCCTAAAACTCGGAGCCTGCCATTCCTGCCGGACCGCGTCAATAAGCTCACGCTTCCGATCCGGCCTCAGAGCTTCCGATTGATAACGTCCTGCAGCATCTCGCAATCGAGCGTCCGGTCCGCCACGATCTTCCTCAATCGACTGTTTTTATCTTCTAGTTAACGCAACCGCCGCATTTTCGACGGCCGCATTTCCGACGGCATTAATCCCGCTTACCTCTTCTTCTAGCTGCAGTAGGTCGCCTGACTGCACACTGCCTTTCGGTAGATCTCCGTCACAGGCGTTCTCCTTCCTTACCCTGGTTCACCACGAACACCTTGCTCCGCCCGATAATTTCGATGCATTGGCATCGCCTGCCTTCAGTAAATACTTTTACTATTAGTCCAACTAAGGATGCTTTTGGCAAAACTCCCACAGCGAACGGTCAAGTTTTCAGGTCGCAGAGCACAACTCGGTCCGGATCCAATCCTTAGGCTACGTCATCTACATCTAATTGGAACCGACACCTAAAAGGAAGGTTAATCGTGGAATACGACCATATCTCTAGACATCTAGACTCTGCTGCCAAAGTATACTAACACGAAGAACCAAAAGAAGACTGAACACCCAAGGGCTAAGTACAAGGAGAAAGTCAAATTAGCCGACCTTGTGGGAAAAATCCGCCTCAACTCTACTGATCTAGTGCTTTCCATTGGGTTCGTCCAGTTTGAGAAGCGCACCTCTCTTACGATTTTCGAATCAATAGGTTCAGAGAATATCGCGGCAAACAAATTCCCAGATCGGCGGGATATAATCACACTTACCGACCTCAAACCTGGCAACCAAATTCTACATTTATCGCCAATCGTAAATTCGTAAGTTGATTCGAAAAATACGGACCACGATGTAATTTGGAAAATGTAAATGTGCTCAATGCCCTCGAGGTAGGAGCTAAGTTCAACCAATCTCCTGGCTTCCGAACCGGGGCGACCGTCAAGTCGCTCCTCTATTAGAATCTTTGTCCGTAACACAGCGGTCGTTCTCGTCTCTGATTAGAATTTGACTGTACCAAAAATCTTTTTTTAAGGAAATGACTTGAAGAGAGAACCTAAATCTCAACTACTCGAGGCAAAAGAACTTATAATGACATCGGTAATACAGGTTTACCAAATCCAACTACTCACCCCCGACACGGAGGACAGCGCTTCGAAGTATATTAAATCTTTGTGCGAGCTAATAGCAGAGCGTCTAATATTGACCACTGAAAAAATCGATCACGCAGAAATTGAAAATCGACAATTTTCATCTGATTACATGAACTGGTCTCCGACAACCAAAGAGTAACCGGATGACGGAACTGCGATAATTTGTGCTGGCGCAAGTTTTCTTCTTAATTTTGAAATTTGAACTTTAAGAGATTGAAGGCTATATGAATTAGTTGCAAAATCATAATTAGCCAAAGACGAGTATGGCACAACCTTATTCATATTCTGGTAAAGGGTTTTTAGCCTTTTCCGATCGCCTGAGCCAAGCGGAAGAATGACATTCTTTGAGCAGAATTTCTCAAATTCGTGCTCAAATTTTGCCTCAGAAGTAAGAGAGTAAAGAAAAGCCTTGGTCGCCATGGAAAAGATACGCATGGCAATTTCGTCGTTTGGTGTCTTGCAAGTAAAGGCATCGTCGAACCCAAGTCTAAGAAGCTGAGATCTACGGTTCGGTCGATTGTCGCTCGAAATTGAGAAGGAAACCTTTTGATAAACGAGATTGAAATTTGGATTTAGAAAGTTTGAAGTTATTCGCCTCACATCATCACCTGACACTATCAGGATATCGATTTCATTCCTTCGCGCTAACAAAATATCCATGTTTTGTTGGCTAGCCTCGATTACCTCGAAGTTTTCGAGTATCTCGGATATTTTGTTTAATCGGCTCTCGCGCGACGAGTCACAATAACTATATACTAAAATCTTTGATTGACTGCCTGCATCCATTTCGGCTTTGGCGACAGCTGGAATATTTTTCCATACGTCACTTTCTGTTAGACTTCCACCCTCCCACAAGGAGTCGGAGCCTTTAAGGTCTCGAGGCTTTAAAAGTGGACGGTCAATGATCATCGAAGCGTTATGGCGCCGGCTTCTTGCCACTCAAAGCCAAAGCAGGCCCATTTTGATTTTCAAAATGGGCCTGCTTTGTGAAGGTGAGAAAGATCGTGAATTTATCACCGGTTTGCGAGCCTTTTGAATTCGAATAGCGCAAGTAAATATGATTAGTCGACAGATGATGAACAAAAGATAGCCGTCTTTATTTTAATCGTTTAATACATAAATTATTCGGTCTTAGAATATTGGATGGCAATTGTTTCTGTCAATTGATGGTGCGAATATCTGCGTGATGTTTTGTTTGTGTGAGGACAGTTCACCGTATATTTTCGTATTCCTTTAGAAAACGGTGTCAGTAGTAAAGACCGGCGAGCTGGAGTGGGTGGCGGCAGCATCTTTCCGCGAGAATGCAGAGGACCCATTCCAGTTTGATTTTGACGGTCGACCATTGGTTGCTTCTGAAAGGGTTATTCGCAACGTCGTAATCGAAGCCGCTTGCGAACTTAAACACGTGGGCTTTTCCGATTGGTTTTATGTCTCTGAGTGGTCGAACGTAATTGGCGCCTGTGGAGTCTCTTCAACCGAAGAATACATGAACATCGAGCGCACGAGCCGGAAAAGCCGCCTTTGACTTAAGCAGAGGCAGAAACTTTGGCCTCTTTTCGAAGGCGTTCGCGATAAGCTGAATAGGTCGAATTACCTGACTTGGACTGACGTCTTCACGAAGCTTGCCTGCCATTTGTCTGAAAAGACGAACAAGCCCTTTAATCATGTCATCCTCGATGAAGCACAGGATCTCGGAACTGCCGAACTTCGATTTTTCGCAGCAATCGCACCAGAGACAACCAATGCGCTTTTCTTCACAGGTGATTTGGGACAGAGAATTTTCCAGCACCCGTATAGTTGGAAGTCTCTTGGCGTGGATATGCGGGGCAGATCTTCAACGTTGAAGGTTTGTTATCGAATCTCTCAGCAAATTTGCATTGCTGCTGACCGCCTCCTGCCGCTTCGTTTGCGCGATGTTGATGGCTTGAAGGATGAACGGTCCGGCACCGTTTCGACTTTTGAGGGCCCGGCCCCTGAGATAGGTATCTTTGCGGAAGAGGCGAAGAAAGGAATGCGGTAAGTGATTTCCTTGAGGCTGCATTCAAAGATGGAATCAAATCTGAAGAAATCGGCATCTTTGTCCGTACTCCCGGATTGGTGGACCGTGCTCGGGCAGCGGTGTCGGAAAGCTCAAACAAAACCAAGATCACAATTGCGAACAGGCACCTAGCCCAAGGGCTTGAATTTCGCGCCGTAGCTGTAATCGCCTGCGATGAGGGCATACTGCCATTAGATGAGCGTGTTGTTGACGCAGCAGACGAAGCCGAACTAGACGGCGTATACGAGACAGAGCGCCGTCTGCGGTACGTGGCTTGCACGAGAGCGCGGGACAGACTTCTTGTAAGCGTTGTTACACCGGGTCCGGAGTATCTCCACGACCTGATTGGCTGAGGTTGATATTGGAGCAACGGCCCTTTCGAGGGCTTCAAAATCATTGTTCGCCGACCCATGGAAGTGCGTTTTGCCACGTTTGCCAGCAATTTCCGAAAACTCTTCTATTTCTGTTTTCATCCTGTTTTTTAGAAAGTGGTGGCAATGGTGGCAAATACCCCTCAACCCCTCAGAAATCCGACGTTTTTGCTTGCCATAGATGGTGGCAAGTGCCGGCAAATTTGCCAGGAAAGTCCCTAGAGGACACCCAGTTAATCGTCCCAATCGACTTCTCCACCCATCGCGGCAGCGAATTCAGCCCGCGCATCTGGCAACGATGGCAAAATATAGCCACGTTCTTGGCGGCTGTGACGCATCCTCCGGCGCGCGATTGCCGAGGGGCAGAGGCGCTTTAATGCCGTCCTGATGTCGCGTCCCTGGGGGGGATCCCACCTCCGCGTACCTTTTTGATATTCGTTTAGGCTGCGCTGCAGGTCTTCCGTGCTGACGAACGCACCCTGTTCCCATTCGGGTCCGTAAGCGCCTGTAGGTTTCCCCACTTGCAGGCACTCATACCAATAGCGATTGAACCCGGTCAGGGACCGCAGCTTCTGGTCCATGTGCTCGCTGGTCGTAGGGCGTTGCCGGACATTGAAATTGCCGAGCGGGTACCGCTGCAGGCAGAAAAGGAAGGCGGCAATGACCGCCGGATCATCAATCGCACCGTGGAGCGCGTCCCAATACGCGAAGTCACCTTTGCGGGCGTCACTCATCCGCAGGAATAGAAAGCGTCGGTCGTCCGCGTCCACCTGCGCAAAATGGGCGTGGTTGCTGGCGGCGAAATAGCGATGGTATGACTGAATTGTGCGGCGGGGCTGGTATTTTGCTTCGATGGTGATCGTCGGCTCTGTGACATGGGATTTGAGACGGTCGACAGCTTGCCGGTTGCCGCTGAAAAACGCCTCATCCATGCATACCACGTAGGTGTGTTCGAGTGCCGCATTGTAGCCGCCCACCACATGACTGACATCCGAGACAAGCAGCGTGCTGTGTGACCAGATCTTCTTCACCAGCTGGAAGTAGGTCCCTTTCCCAGTTCCCTGGCCACCTAGGAGCACCGGCATAATGCCCGGTTTTTCTTCGGGCCGCTGAACCATGTGGGCGAGAAAGCGGATCAGATAGTCGTAGCAGGCCCGATCTCCCGCACAGACAACATCCAGCAGGTACCTGAGCACAACCGCGCAGTTTCCGCGGGCCGAATCCACCGTTGGCCCCACCCATAGGTTTAGGGTCGTGGGAGGAGTAGTTAGCGGGCTGAATGCGATCTCATCGTAAACCGTGGTGTTGGGGCTCACGAGGAAATCGGCAATCACCTTCTTGGGATCTGAAGTAACCGGAAGGCCTTCGAGAAACCTCTTCATCAAAAGTGTTGCATCCTTCTGTGAGTAAATGTTGAGATCTCCGCGGCGCCCCCTAGAACGGAGCTGATCCACTTCGTCCAAATCAAGAAACCCAACCTTTCCGGCGAGTTTGATCAGGGCGATGGTCTTCTGCAGCTCAACCAGTGGATCCAACCGCAGAATCGGAGTGACAGAAGCGCTAGCCATTCCAGCCTCCCGCGCGGGCGAGATAGATGAGAGTGCCCATTGTTTGAGTGCGGGACACATCGTGGCTGGCCACGACCTGCTGGAAGTTTTCCTCGTCGAACCTATGAGACGCCGTCGCGCACCAGCGGCGCGCAATGTCTTCAGCATCATTCCAACATAGGGAGAGGATAGCCCACACCACGTTGCGGTACTGCTCGTAGGAGCAATCTGCGGAGATAAACTCCAATGCCTCTTCGACACGGGCACGCTGCCGAGGCGAATCATCCACAGCCTTAGACTGAGTCATGAGACTGGACGGACGCCTCCCCGCAGTATTCTTCACTTTTTCCTGCCAAACGGCGAGAAGTTCTGCAGGGATTTCCGGAAGGGAACGCCAATCGCCGTTTCCGCCCCATTGGTAGGCTTTGCCCGTAAGAGGGTGGATGGAGGGTGGCAGCACGTCCTGCACGGTGAGCCCGCCGCTCGTCGCGCAGCGGAACTCGAGAATCATAGCACCGGTTGCAGGGTCCTCGATCTGTATGGTCCTTATTGGCTGCACACCAGCCGGTAACCGGTACAGGAGCTTTGCCCGTCCCTGCCTTCCAGAATCGATTTGCACGCTATCTTCAGCACTGAGTAGGGCATCCAGATCAATCCTGCGTTCCGCCAACCATTCCTTCGTCCCAACCATATCATCGACATCGAGCGCCATGGTGGGGGTCGGAATACTATAAGCGTGAGCGAGACCGATATTCCCTGTCAGGCGACTTGCGACACCTGGCTCGCAAACTATGTTTTCCTTGCGGTTCCAACCAAGGGAGCGAGGCCCCTTCATTCCCTTTGGTATCGAAACTAGTGCCAGCCCACTAGAGGCATAGTCTGCAGCGAGGCCCATAGTGTCACCTACGCTTTTTTTCGGCGGCGAACTCGCCGCACCAATCGCTCAAAGACACATTCGGCCAGCGGGATACGGTTTCGATCGCGTTATCGTCGCATGCGCGCTCAATAGAGAGCTGAGGGGCGTGCCTATGACACTCTGGGAAGCGCCAACCTTTCGCTAGGTAAGCACAATTGCGGCAAGATTGGACGCCAGCCGTATCGCGGTCCTTTTGGAGAGAACTCATGTCCGCGCCCCTCCCATAATTTGAGGCGAGGCATGCAGCCTGCGCTCAGCTTCCGCGAACAATTCAGCCACATCTGCGATAGCGCGGCCGTTCACAACTCGCCACCCAATCGGCCACCTTTCCAGTGTGCGGTGAGAGATAGGAAAGTATAATTGAGTAATGAGCTGCGCGGCCGTCAATCGATCGACCCGCTTGGGTAAATTTGATAATTTGATTTCGTCGTTCATGGCTGGCTCCGTTTTTGAATGCCAGCGTCCTCTAGCGCACGTATCTGCTCACATTCTCTGCACCTAGTGTGAGGAGGTCGCTCTGATGTTAGCGGCGGTCGTTTCGGCGCTTCTCCCAGCTTTCGAGAAGCGTTGTGCTGATATCTTTCTCGTGGAACCTGATTCCCATTTCAGCGAATTCGCGTGCAACATCCCTGCGAGCGCGTGCCCTGTAATCATTGTGACCTTCTTCGCGATATTTGGTGCTTAACGCGTTGACAAACGCCCGAGCAGACAACTTGAAATTCGCGTCATTATTGTCGTGTGTACGGCTTGCTCCTCCCCGTTCTGGGCGGAGCCGCTTGTCACTGCGTCCGGCAGCCAACTCATCAAGATGTGCGATCAGATCGCCCAAAACGGTTGAGACGATGCTCGCATCGACAATAGTTATCTCGCCCGATTGTTCTTCTTTATCTAGGACATCACGCGATAGTGCGAGACACGCCTCGAGGCACGAACGCGCTATACCTCGATCCCAGCATTCCGGACCATTCAGTCGATCGATTTGACGGGCCGCCATCTTCAGTTGTTCGATGGCTTCAAACGCATTCTGTTTATCTTGCTCTAAGCGATCTAAGTCAGCCTGTGTCCTTACAGCAGCGATGCCAACGGGACGCTCTCTTGGAGGTCTCCTACTCATTTATTCACGTGCCCGCGGATTGCGTTGGATATTAGTTGATCCCAATCCTTCATCGCGGCTCTCTGTTCAGGCCAACGTTGCGCGTATTGATAGACTCCGAGAACACCACCGCGTGTAGCGGCCTGACGATGGTTGAGGATCGAATCTAACAGAGCTTCATCTACGCCCAGCTCTCCAAGAGCTGTCACGAACGAACGCCGATGATCGTGAACACGCCAGTCAAAATGTGATGGCAAATTGGAGCCAACGGCTGCTTTGAGCTTGCCAAATGTATCTATCGGTCGCTGGGACCGGGGGGCGGGAAAGACAAGACCATCATCAGGCCTTCCGGCATTCTGGTGGCGTCTATGCAAGATCTCGAGTGCAAGTGGGGGGATGTGAAACCGGTGCGGATCGCCGTTCTTTGTCTGTGTACCGGGTTGTGACCAAACCGCGCTTTCTAAGTCGACATCACGCCAATCCATGCCAGTGGCTTCGCTTCTTCTGCACGGCACAACAATCAGGAACTGAAGTAAGTCGCGATGGACCTGCTGCAGCCCTTCAGTATGCTCAATGGCCGACCACAATTGTGCAAGCTGCTGCGGTGTGTGAAAGTTGCGCCGGGGATTCGGTGGGCGCGGCCGTTTTGCTTTTGGTACGCCTTCACATGGGTTTGAGGCGATTAGTTCCTCGCCCATAGCCCAATCGAAGAAACGCGATAGCGCCCCGTAGCGATGTTTTGCTGTAGCTGGCTTATCTGAGAGGCTGGCGATCATCCTCGTGATCTCCTTGGGCAAGATTGCTGTAACAGGTTTGTCCCCTGCATCTAATTCCCTGATGACGGCATGAACATGAGCCAGCTCTTCAGCCACCGCGCGGGGGGATAACTTTCCGCGCCCGCCCCGAAATTTCTGCCTCTGCGGGAGAGCGATAGCGTACTCTTCAACCAGGCGGGCCATTGTTTGGCTACGCTTCTGGGCTTCTAACTCGAGTTCAGCCTTCTTTCGAAGGGCGGGGTCCTTACCTGCCTTGGCTTGCCCTTTTAGCCGACCAGCTTCTGAGCGGGCTTGGTCCGGAGAGTGGGTTTCCGGGTTGCCAATGGTGATGGATCGCGAAGGCCAACGCTTGCCCGTTAGCGGGTTCAAACCGCGCGGCTTGTAGTCGAAGCGCCAACTCATGCTGGTGGCGTTCACAACCAAAGCTAGTCCCCTGCACTCTGCATCGCTGATGACCGTACGCTGATTAGACGCCCGCTGCTTCCATGCAGCGCCTATGGTGCCACGAGTGATTCTTTCCGGACCACGTCTGAAGATTTGCAAACTCACGTGAAACCCCCTTACACCTCTAAACCGGACATTAACCGGACATACATAGCGAGTCCTGGCGGGGAATAAAGGGGTGCAGCGGAGATAAATATTCATCCAAAAGCACTGATTTGACGTTGTAAAATTCAGAAATTGAGTGAATGCATGGGTCTAAGGTTAGGGTAGTCTGCAAAACCCTATGACTTTTAATCAGTAGGTCGCAGGTTCGACCCCTGCAGGGCTCACCACCTTTCCCTCATTTCGATCAGTGCAGCTAGCGGATAGCACGAGGCATAGCTATCGCGCCAGCTAGTCCCTGCTATCGAGCCACTTCGCCAACGCCACACCACCGGTAATCAGGAACGGCACCAGCACAAAGCTGAGCGTGACCTTGGCAAGAACCTGCCCGATCAGAAGATCGGTAATGTCGAACTCGCCGTAGAAAGCGAGCGTGATGAAGATCACGGAATCGATCGCCTGGCTCAGGGCGGAAGCGATTGCGCCGCGCACCATCAGGCTGATTGCACCGCCTTCGCCATTCCCGCGTAGTTTGGAGAAGATCCAGACATTGAGCAGAAGCGACGTGATGTATGCCGCAGGGCCCGCCATCAGGATGCGCGGGGTCTGGCCCAGCACCCGTTCAAAAGCGGCAAGGTCCTCTGCGCGATATTCAACCATCTCGAGCGAAGGCGGCAAGCCTAGCACCAGGAAAATCAGCGCGGCTGAAATCGCGAGCGGGATGAAGCCGATCCACACCATCCTGTTCGCCATCTTCTGCCCGTAAAGCTGCGCGATCGTGCTGGTGATCACCACCAGCATCAGGAACGGAAAGATGCCTGCTTCCACGGCCAGATTGCTGGGCCAGAGCTGGACCTGCTTGAACGCGACCACCCCGGCGAGCACGGTCATGCCGCCATAAAGGATCGCATAGACGAAAAAGGCGCGCGGGATGCGCAGGTCTGTCGATGGAGCAGCGTTCTCTGTCATGCAGGATGTCTAAGCGCGAGCAGGCGGAAAAGGAAAGCTTCTGGCTGCAAATCCTTGTGGGAGTTTATGCACCCCGGCGCTGAGCGGGTTTGACTATGCCGCAATAAACGGCAACACCCGCCGCCAACCAGTTTTCACGGCATCTTTAGGGGACTTATGCCGCAATTCCTCGTTAGCCTCGCAGGCATTCTTGTTATCCTTGGCATCGCTTTCCTGCTTTCGAACGGAAAGAAACGGATCAAATTGCGCGTTGTCGGCGCGGCCTTCGCGCTGCAAGCGGTGATGGCTGTGCTGGTGCTGCGCACACCTTGGGGTGTCTCCGCGATCCAGGGACTGTCCAATGGCGTGATCGCGCTGCTCGACTATTCGAAGGTCGGGATCGAAGCGGTGTTCGGATCGATGGAGGCCAACCCCTTTGCCAACACCTTCGTGATTGCAGCCTTGCCTGTGATCATCTTCTTCGCTGCGCTGGTGGCGATCCTTTATCACTGGGGGATCATGCAGCGGCTGGTGCGCTGGGTTGGTGGTGCGATCGGCTGGATCACGGGGATCAGCAGGGTCGAAGCCCTGGGCAGTGCAGCGAATATCTTCGTCGGCCAATCTGAAAGCCCGCTAGTGGTGCGGCCTTATCTTGCGGCATTGCCGCCCGCGCGGCTCTTTACCCTGATGAGTGTGGGCATGGCGGGCGTCGCCGGCACAATCCTCGCCGCCTATGCCAGCTTCATTGGTTCGGAAGCGGTTCCGTTCCTGCTCGCTGCGGCATTCATGTCGGCACCGGGGGGCATCCTGATGGCGAAGATCATCTACCCCGATGAAGAGGGCGATGATGCGCATGACGCAGATCCTGTGGCCGTGTCTGAGACCTTTGAGGAAGGCCATCACCCGGCGAATGTGATCGAAGCCGCCGCGCAAGGCACACAGACCGGTGTGAAGCTGGCGGTTGCGGTTGGCGCGATGGTGCTGGTGTTTGTCGCGCTTGTTGCGCTCGCGAACGGTATACTTGGCGGCGTGGGCGGATTGTTCGGCTATCCCGAGCTCAGCTTCCAGCAGATCATCGGCTATATCTTTGCGCCGGTGATGTTCCTGATCGGCATCCCGTGGGAAGAGGCGGGGCTTGCTGGCGGGCTGTTCGGCACGAAGGTTGTGCTTAACGAGTTCGTCGCTTTCATCCAGCTGGGCGCGATGGATGCCGCCACCCTGTCTGACCGGAGCCGCGCAATAGTGACCTTCGCGCTGTGCGGATTTGCCAATTTCAGCTCGATCGCGATCCAGATGGCGGTGACAGGCGGCCTTGCGCCAAATCAAAGACCTGTGATCGCGCGTCTGGGACTAAAGGCGCTCGCCGCCGGCAGCCTCGCGAACCTGATGAGCGCGGCACTGGCAAGCTTGTTCCTGCCATACTAAGATAGAGCCATGACTGACATTGCATCTGTTTCGCTCGACCAGCCGCTAGAGAATATCGCGGACGAGATCGGTCGCAGCTTTTCCGAATTCGGGTTTGCCGTCATCCGCGATCACGGCATTCCGCAAGACCTGATCGATCGCGCCGAAGCCAAGTCGAAGGAATTCTTCGCTCTGCCGGAAGATGTGAAGCGCAGCTATCACATATCGGGCGGCGGCGGCGCGCGCGGCTACACACCGTTCGGGACCGAGAAAGCCAAGGATGCCGAGGTGATCGACCTCAAGGAGTTCTGGCACGTTGGGCGATCACTGCCAGAAGGCCATCCGCTTGCCGAATATATGGCGCCCAATATCTGGCCGAGCGAAATCGAAGGCTTCAAGGAGACTTTTGACGAGCTTTATTCCGCGTTCGAAACTGCTGGCGCGCGTGTGCTGGAAGCGATTGCGCTGCACCTGGGGCTTGATCGCGGCTATTTCGCGCCAACGGTGAAAGACGGCAATTCCGTGATGCGCTTGCTGCATTATCCGCCGCTGGGCGAAGGCGCTCCTGATGGCGCGATCCGGGCCGCGGCACATGGCGATATCAACACCATCACTTTGCTGCTGGGCGCGGAAGAGGGCGGGCTCGAACTGCTCACCAAACAAGGCGAATGGAAAGCGGTCGATGTTCCTGAAGGCGCGCTGGTGATCAATGTCGGCGATATGCTTGACCGGCTCACCAACAGCAAGCTGCGCTCGACCACGCACCGGGTGGTGAATCCGCAAGGCGAATCGGCCAAGCGATCGCGCTTCTCCATGCCGTTCTTCCTGCATTTCCGGCCGGATTATGTGATTGAAACGCTGGACAGTTGCATTGAGGAAGGGCGCGAATCGGAAGCGCCAGAGCCGATTTCCAGCCATGAATTCCTCCAGCAGCGGCTGCGCGAGATAAATCTGGCTTGAAGCTTCCGGCCATCGGGGAAAAATCGCAAGAATCTCAAGCGTTGTTGCGCTGTTGCAACAGGGCCGCGAGTCCAAGGGATTCTGCGGGTTTCAGGACATGCAAACGCCGCATTGAGCGGGCGATTTGCGCAGCACGCGAAACGTTTCACAAATTTGTCATGAATCTGACTTTTTGCCGCAGTGCAACACGCTTATCGACTTTGTATCGGGAATCATTTCCTCGAATCCCATTCTCACCAGGGGCCCTAAACATGAAACTCAAATATCTTTTGGCGACTTCTGCGATCGGCATATCAGCCGCAATTGCAGTTCCTGCTTCCGCGCAGTCGACTGGCTCGGTTGACTTTGATGACAACGTGATTGTTGTGACAGGTGCACGCACAGCTGGCGTTGGCGGTGTTGAAAATCCAGACACCACGAAGGCAAAGCAAGTACTCGGTGAAGAGATCATCCGTCGCCAACGCCCGGGCCAAACAGTCAATGACATCGTCAACCTTGTTCCGGGCGTTAGCTTCCAGAACAATGACCCATGGGGTTCATCAGGCGGTGGGTTTACAATCCGTGGCTTTAGCGCCGACCGCGTTTCGCAGACGCTGGACGGTCTGCCCTTGAACGACTCCGGCAACTACGCACTTTACACCAACCAGCAGGTCGACCCGGAAGTTCTGGAATCTGTTAACGTTAACCTTGGCACGACCGATGTGGACAGCCCGACTGCGTCAGCAACCGGCGGCACAATCAATATTCGTACGCGTGAGCCAGGCGACAAGCTTGGCCTCGTCGCGACGATGACTATCGGTGACGTTCTCGCTTCTGGCGCAAGCGATACGCTTTATGGGCGCGGTTTCGTGATGGTCGACACTGGCGATTTTACAGGCGCAGGTACCAAAGTTTTCGCTTCAGTTAGCTACACAACTTACGGTGTTCCCTACAACCCGTATGGTGAGATCGACAAGACCCAGTTCAACGGCCGTATTTGGCAAGACATTGGCGACAATGGCGATTTCATTGCCATTTCGGGTCACTTCAACCGCAACCGTAACAATTTCGCCGGTTCAGAGAGCATCAGAGATCTGCTCGATCTCAAAGGCGGTCGCGACCGCTTCTCGATCTACGAAGGCGCTGGCGAATTCCCATGCCAAGTGGATCCACGTGTTGTCATCGGCGGAAGCGGTAGCCCCGGCGAATCTATCGACTACAACGATCGCAGTGGCTGCGGCGCAGCGTTTTACCGTCGCTACAACCCGTCAGATACGGGCAATATCCGCGGTGCATCACTCTTCACGATTACCGACAAGTTGACCTTCACTTTCGACCCCAGCTACCAATACGTTAAAGCAAACGGCGGCGGCCCGGACGATCTTCGCGAATCGTTCTTCACTGCTGGTGGTACCGACTACACCGGCGCATTTCGTGGCGGTTACTATTTTGGCCGCGACTTAAACAACGATGGCGATCTTGACGACGAAGTGGCAGGTAACGATCCAAGCCAGACGCAAACCCACCGCTATGGTTTGGTTGCCAACCTGATCTACGACATCAATGACGAACACAGTGTCCGTGTGGCATATACATGGGACCGAGCTCGTCACCGTCAGACTGGACAGATCACGAACATGCTGGCCAATGGCGAAATCAGCGATGTCTTTGCGATCGACAACCCGCTACTCGATGTGAACGGAATTGAAGTGAATAAGCGTAATCGCTTGTCGTACGCGATCCTGCATCAAGTATCTGGTGAATATCGCGGCGAATTCGGCGACTTCACAGCCAAACTCGCTTTGCGTGCACCGTTCTTCGAGCGCGAGTTGAACCAATTCTGCTATACGACTTCGATCAGTGGTTTTGTCGACTGTCCAAATCCGGGCTTCGATGTGGCAGGGTACGAATCAGCAAACCCGAATGCGGCACCGCCGCAGTCGCGTACCTATAAGTATGATAAACTGTTGCCGAACGTGGGGTTCATTTACGATTTCACGCCAGATGTTTCAGTGTTCGCTAACTATGCCAAGGGCCTGTCGGTACCAGGTACGGACCCGCTCTACGCATCTTTGTTTTTGGATGCTAGCGACCCAGGTGCGCAACCTGTTCCTGAAACAACGGATAGTTGGGACCTTGGCTTGCGTTTTCGGCGCGGCGATATCGAAGCTCAGCTCGGTGCTTACTACACCAAGTATAATGATCGCCTTGCCACCGCTTTTGACCCTGAAGCCAATGACGGTGAAGGTGCACGTGTTTATCGTAACCTCGGCGTAGTTGACAAATGGGGCATTGACGGCTCGATCGCATGGCGCCCGACCGGTAACTCACTCCTCTACGTTTTCGGTTCGTACAACGACTCCGAGATCAAAGACGACGTGCAGGATGCCAACGATGTGTTCTTGCCGACAGCAGGCAAGTCGGAGTCTGGCACTCCTCAGTATTCGTTTGGTGCACGCGGCCAAATCGCTTTTGGCGATTTCGAAATCGGCACGCAGGTCAAGCACACAGGTCCGCGCTTCGTGAACGATACCAACGAAGACAAGGTTGGCTCGTACACCCTGGTTGATCTGGATGTGCGTTGGACAATCGGCGAATTCCCGACCGGTGGTGACGTTGCAGTTCAGCTCAACATGACCAACATCTTTGATGAGTATTATGTCGGCTTCTTTGGTGGTTCACTGGATGACTTCGGCTTTGCTCAGATCGGTGCGCCGCGTGCAGCCAGCCTGTCGCTGATCATCGGCTACTAAGTCAGAGATCTTACTTGAACATTGCAGCGGCGGGGCCTTCGGGTCCCGCCGTTTGCATTTGCGCGCTGGATTCGCTTAGCTTTACTATCGTGGTGAGCGATGCAGGAGCGGGTTTTGCATGAGTGAGAGCGGATTTCTCAAGAGCAGGCGCAAGCTGAAGCCCGGCGTGGTCGCGCTGATCGTGCTGTTCCACCTGCTCGCGCTCTATGGCCTGACCCGCGCCTTCGCTCCGCAGATCACTGACACAATCGAACGCGGTGTCGTCGAGGCGTTCACCGTCACGATCACTGCGCCGCCTGATGATCCGCCGGACATTCCAGACGAGGGCATGGCGGGCAATCCGGGCGAAGAGGCGGTGCCTGATCCTGTCAGCGCGCCTACGCCGCGGGTCACGCCTTCGCCGGATCGCGACCTGCCGCAAGCTTCCAGCACCGGTGACGCCGCAACTTCAGGCGCGACCGCGAGCGGCGATGGCACAGGGGCCAGCGGCGAAGGTTCCGGCACCGGCAGCGGCGATGAAGGCAGCGGGCAAGGCTCAAGCATGGCAACCGGCCCGGTCAAGATTGCCGGCACGATCAATTCCGCGCGCGACTATCCGGTGCCCGATGGGGGGCGTGAAGTGCGCTTTGGCCGCTCGGTCAAGATCGCGATCCTGGTCGGCAGGGATGGCATGCCGCGCAGATGCCGCGTTTTCGGCTCAAGCGGGCTGCCAGACACCGATGCACGCACGTGTGAGCTGGCCATGTCGCGGTTCCGCTTTGAACCGGCTCGCAATGCACGCGGGCAACCGATCGAAGCAGAATTCGGGTGGGAACAGCGTTTTCGCCGCGCCAGTTAGCGAATGCGATGGAAAGCGCGCGGGCGCTTTGTTAGGGCATGCGCATGGCGCAAAAAACCCTCAAGAACCTGATCCATCCTGTGATCCTTTGCGGTGGCGGGGGAACCCGGCTTTGGCCGCGCAGCCGGCGTTCTTGCCCCAAGCCATTCCTGCCGCTCTTGGGCGAGCAGACGCTGTTCCAGCAGACATTGGCGCGCGCATCTGATGGCGCGGTATTCGCCGCTCCGATTGTTGTTGCGGGCGGTGACCATGTCAGCCTGATCGAACAGCAGGCGGAAGGACTGGATGCGGGGCATCTGATCGTCGAACCTTGTGCCAGAAACACGGCGCCGGCCATCGCGCTTGCCGCCGCCCGGCTCGATCGGGATGCGGTGATGCTGGTGTGCCCGAGTGACCACTTTATCGCTGACACGCGGGCTTTTGTCGAAGCGGCCAAGGCTGCCGCAATGCTTGCGCGTGCGGATTGGCTGGTGTCGCTGGCGATCACGCCTGACCGGCCAGAGGTCGGCTATGGTTATATCAAGCGCGGCGAAGCGCTGGAGAGCGGTTATCGCGTTGAACAGTTTGTCGAAAAACCCGTACTCGAACGTGCGCTCGAGTTCCTGACGGATGGCAGCCATTCATGGAACGGCGGTATTTTCGCCTTCAGGGCAGGGGCCTTGCTCGATGAACTTGCCAAGCACCGCCCACAAATGGCTCAACTGGTTAAGGACGCGGTTGCCAAGGGCCGCCTGGACGGCATGGCGTTCCACCCGGACGCAGCCGCTTTCGCTGCGATCGACGGCGAGTCGATCGACTATGCGGTGATGGAGCACACGTCACGCGCGGCGATGGTGCCCGCGAGCATGGGCTGGTCTGACATCGGCAATTGGGCGAGCCTGCACGATGCGCTCGCGCGCGATGCGCAGGGCAATCACGCGCCGGAGGGTTCGGAGCTTGTCGACTGCACAGACACGCTGGTTGTCAGCGATGGACCACGGGTGTCGGCATTGGGGCTTAAGGGCGTCTGCATAGTCATCGACGGAGGCGAGGTGCTGGTAACGAGCCGCGATGCCGCGCCGCATGTCGGCAAGCTGTCCGGGGCGAAAAACCAGTAGTTTGAGCGAGCGTTACTTCGGCGGCTCCAGCATCTTGGCGCCGTCCTTGCGGATTGCCTTTTCGATCATCGGCTCGACGAAAGAAAGCATCCCCGGCAGCTTGATTTCGAAGACCACTTGCGCTTCTTCGGCTGTGATATGCCCTGTGATATTCTGGCCCATAGCGGTGATATGGAGCGCCATCACGTCTTCTTCGATCCAGTCGGTTTCGACCTGCGCCATATTCCCGGGCAGGTAATCCGCGATCTCGTGGCTGCGCTCATTCAAACGGCGGCGCAGTTCCTCGCGGCCCAATTCATGCGGCAGGGCAACTCTCATTTGCTGTGATCCTCCAGCGCTTCAGGCCCGCCAAAGCGGTAATCGAGATAGCGTGACTTGATCGCCAGGTCATCAAGCGCGCCTTCGGCAAGGCGCCGCGTTACCCGGTCAACTTCGCCGCTGATCTTGCCAAGGCTTTCAGTCAGCCGCTCGTCTGCAGTTTTCCCGGCATGTTTCTCGCCGCGCAAATGGGCGGGAATCTTCTGATAATTGTCAATCGTTTCAGGGATATATTCGCCCACCAGCTCGCGCACTTCGTTCATCGCCGGATCGTTCTGGTCGATCGTTTGAAGTTGCAAGCCGAGCGCGTCGAGCTGCACGCCCAACTGGTCGACAATCTGCACCGCGGGCGGTGGCAATGCCGGGCGCTGCGATTCAAGCCAAAGCTCGGTGCGTGCCACCATCTGCTTGGCATCGCCTTTCTTGAGCTCGGCGCGCTTGGGCACTTTGACTTTGGGGTAGTTGGAGAAGAACCACACCGCGGCCATCACCGCGAAGGCAACGGCCATAACGCCGGTGAAGCCGATCCCGTCAAGGATCAGCCCCGCAACCGAAGCCGACACCAGAATTGTGACCACGGCCCCGGCGAGATATTTGGCACGGGTCAGCCAGTTCTTGCGCCGAACATCAGCCGAACCGCGACCGATCGACTTTGCCGGTCGGTGCGTGCCGCCATCGCGCTGGACCTGGAGCGTCTTGCCCGCCGCGCTCAGGATCGCGTCAGATTCCCGGGTTGAATCGCCCATCAGTTCTCAAGTGCCAGCAGAGATGGTTCAGACGATGCGACTTTTGCTTGCGCCTGGGCCTGCCCTTCAGCGCGCGCGATATAACCTTTCGTTTTCTCGACCTCGGCAGAGAGCGTTTCGACTGTCTGCTTCATGCTGGACAGCGCACGCACCTTGAAATCGTCCACTTCATCCATCGTGTCATAGATATTCTGGAAAGCGCGCTGCAGCGTCTCAAGCGGGATAGTGCTGGAGGCGGCCTGTTCGTGGATCTGGCCGGTCTGTTCGCGCAGCAGCGTGCTGGTCGAATCGATGATGTCGCTGGTGGTCTGGTTGAGCGACGTGATCTGGCCCAGCACCAGCCGCTGGTTCGTCATCGCTTGCGCCACTGTAACCGCAGTACGCAGCGCGCCAACGGTGGTGGTGCTGGCGCGATCGACACCTTTGACCAGCTCGACATTGTTCTTCTTGACCAGATCGAGCGCGAGATAGCCCTGCACGCTCACCGCCATCTGCGTCAGCAAATCCTGCGTGCGCTGGCGGACATAGAACAGCGCGCTTTCGCGCAGCGCCTTCGCCTTGGCCGGATCGGTCGCGTCGAGCTCATTGGCTTTCTGCTCGAGGCGTTCGTCCAGCGTCTTGGCGATGTGGATCATCTGCTCCAGCTCGCCCATCGCTTCCCACAGCTTCTGCCGCTCGACATCGATCGCTGCATTGTCTTCGTGCAGCTCTTTCTTGCCGGAGGCGAGCCGTTCAAGGATCGCCTGGATGTGCCCTTGGGCCGATGTGTAGCTGTCAAAATAACGCTGCAGCTTGTTGCCGAAGGGGATGATCCCGAACAGCTTACGCCCGCGCATCTTGCCTTTGCGGCCCGGATCGAGATCCTCGACCGTTTTGCGCAGCTCCATCAGATCATTGCCCACGCCATTGTCCTGGTCCATCGCGCGCACGGGGCGATCAAGGAACCGGTTGGACATGGCCGCAGCAGCACGAATCTGTTCCTGACCCATGCGCGTGATCTGGTCGACCTTCTCGCCGAAGGCGGGCGAGTTGGCATCTTCGGCCACCAGCTCGCTCACGAAATTGTCAACCTTCTGGTCAAGCTTCGATTTCTTCTCCTGATCGACCGGAACCAGCCCGGCGGCTTTCTCAGGAGTAACCGTCGGCACCGGATCAGGCGGAGTCAGGTCGAAATCGGTGGCGGTCTTGGTGGTGGTTTCCTGCGTGCTCATGGCTGAAAAATCTGCTCCTTGGAGTGGCGGAAAACCGCCTGTGCATACTGTATTAGTAATCTAAGACACAAACTTCAAGAATTGTGGCGCAAACGCGCTCAAACGTCCATGCTTTCGTTTGAATTCGCAAACGGCTAGACGGAATAGTGATTGATCCATTGGGGACGGGGTTCAACTTGAACGACACACCACAACCAAAGCCGACGACGCCAGAGCTGAAGGCGACGGAAAGCACCGGCACCAGCTCGAATTTCTCGCGCGTCGTCTTTAGCTGGCGGCGCTGGTGGCTGCAGGATGTAGTCGGCACCGTCGATCAGGCTGCAGTGATCGAGAAACGCCGCGAGGAATGCGGGCTGACCGAGCGGTACCTTTTCATGACTGCCATGTCAGGCGGCATCGCCATTCTCGGTCTGTTGCTCTCCTCACCAGCGGTTGTGATCGGCGCTATGTTGCTCTCTCCACTGATGGGGCCGATCATGGGGCTGGGATTTGCGCTGGCGATCTGGGATTATAACTGGATCAAGCAATCGGCGCGTTCGCTTGCCTGGGGCACGGTGATGGCGATCTTCCTCTGCGCGCTGGTGGTGTTCTTCTCGCCAATCCAGACGATTACGCCGGAAATCGCCGCGCGAACCAAGCCCAACCTGTTTGACCTTGGCGTAGCGCTGTTTTCCGCGCTTGCGGGTGCATATGCGATGATCCGCGGCCGCGAAGGCACGATCGTGGGCGTGGCCATTGCGACTGCCTTGATGCCGCCATTGGCTGTGGTCGGCTTTGGCCTGGCGACGATGAACTGGACGGTGTTTACCGGCGCGCTGCTGCTCTATGTCACCAACCTGCTCACCATCGCGCTGACGGCTTGGGGGATGGCGCGGCTTTATGGCTTCCGCACGGCTCTGAGCGGGCGGCAGACGCTGTTTCAGAATTTTGCTGTCATCGCAGTGTTCGTTGCGCTGGCAATCCCGCTGTTCCTGTCGCTCCAGTCGATCGCGTTCGAGACCAATGCCCAGCGCGTTGTGCGGGCTGAAATTCAGGAAAAATTTGACCGGAATTCGCTGATCGGCGCGCTCGATATTGATTTCGAGTCCGAGCCGATCGTGATCACGACAACAGTTCTGACACCCAATTTGCGCGAAGATGCGGAAGCGGAGATCGAACGTGCCTTGTCCACGCGGTTGCGACAGCCGGTCGAACTGACATTGATCCAGAACCAGGTCGGCACCAGTGCCTCGGCAGCTGAGCAAGCGCAGCTTTCAGCCGCCCGCGCTCGTGAGGAAGCCGCCGCGCTTGAACGTGCAGAAGCGCTTGCGCGGCGCCTGTCGCTGGTTGCCGGTGTGCCTGAGGAGGAGCTGACGATTGATCGCCAGCGCCGCCGCGCGATTGTGAGGGCGCGCCCGCTTGATGGTGCGACGCTGGCGACGTACCGCGAGCTTGAGCTCAGGATTGCCGCGACCGAGCCTGACTGGACGATTGAAATCATCCCTCAGCGTTTGCCCTTGCCTGAAGTGACCTTCGCTGATGGCGAGATTGATCAGGCAGGCGTTGCCGCTGTCCAGCTGATAATCTGGGCCTCGCGGCGGCTGGATATGCCGGTTTCGATCACGGGGCGGCCAGATGAAGTCGACGCCGTGCAGCAATTGCTCACCGACGCAGGGATCAGCGCATCCGCCAATCCTCAACGGCGTGCGGGCACGCTGCGGGCCGAATGGGCCGACGTTGAGTAGGCTGTTGCGTTAAGCCGCGAGATCAAGCGGCACGATTTCGCCTGACAGATAAAGCTTCTTTGCCTTGGCGCGGCTCAATTTGCCGCTGCTTGTGCGGGGCAAGGTGCGCGGCGGAACAAGTTCCACGACGCAGCTCATTCCGGTGACAGAGCGAACCTTGTCGGAAATCTCGTCACGCAGGCGCACGCGCTCTTCCGGGTCTGACACGCGGCAGTGAACCAGCACAGCTGGCGCTTCTTCGCCATTGTCCAGCTCCAGCGCAAAAGCGGCAATATCGCCATGGTTGAAGCCGGGCAGTTGCTCCACCGCCCATTCGATATCCTGCGGCCAATGGTTCTTGCCATTGATGATGATCATGTCCTTGGCGCGGCCAACGATGAACAGATAGCCATCTGCCATGTAACCCATGTCGCCGGTGTCGAGCCAGTCATCTACCAGACAGTCCGCCGTCGCTTCCGGATTGCGGAAATATGAGTGCATGACGCTGGGCCCGTGGCACCACACCTTGCCGATCTGGTGATCGGTTTTGACTTCGCCATTCTCGCCGCGGATTTCGACCTTCATGTCAGGCAGGGTCTTGCCGCAATTGACGATCGCGCGGTAGCGCGCCGGGCGCGAAAGATCGCGATTGGCACCGGACAGGCGCTCTTCCTCGACCAGCTCTACGCGGATGCCTTCGCCGGGCGGCATTACCGTTACGGCGAGCACAGCCTCTGCCAGGCCATAGCTGGGGGTGAAGGCATTGGCCTTGAAACCCGCCTCGCTGAATGCATTGACGAAGTTTTGCATCACATCTGGCCGGATCATGTCCGCGCCATTGCCGGCAACCCGCCAGCGCGACAGGTCGAACCGTTCCGACACATGGCTCTGGCTGGAAATGCGGCGGGCGCAAATATCATAGCCGAAGGTTGGCGAGTAAGAGAGTGTGTTGCCTTGATTGCGGCTGATCATGTCGAGCCACGCCAGCGGTCGGCGCGCGAAGTGATCGGGCTTCAGGTAATCGCAGCTCACCTGGTTTGCGATCAGCGACAGGAAGCAACCGACCAGGCCCATGTCGTGATACCATGGCAGCCAGCTGACCACGCGGTCATTCTCGCCCAGGTCCATGCATGTCGCATGGCCATAGAGATTGTGCAGCAGCGCGCGGTGCGTCACGGCAACGCCGGTGGGGAAGCGGGTCGAACCGGAGGAATATTGCAGATAGCAAATGTCTTCCGGGTCAGCCTCTGGCAATTCGCATTCCGGCGCATCGCGGGTGGCAAACTGCTCGTAGGATTCCCCGTCACAGCCCTGTCGCTCTGCGGCGGCGCTCGCCATCTCGGCAATCTCTTGCGGGTAAAGCAGCAGCTTCGGGTCAGAGCTTTGTAGCTGGACAACTAGCTGGTCGATATAGCTTTCCTTGCCGCCAAAGGTTGTCGGCAACGGCAGTGGCACTGGCCATGCGCCCACATAGACGCAAGCACAGAACATCGCCGCGAAATCGGCGCCTGTTTCTGCGATCAGGGCGATGCGATCTTCCTTGCCGATCCCGGCTGCGACCAAACGGCGCGCCATCAGCAATGCGTCTTCGCGCATTTCGGAATAGGGATAAGGGCGCACCAAAGTGCCCCGCATATCGTGAAAATTCAGCCCTTTTTCGCTTTGTGCAGCGTAATCGATCGCTTCATTGAAGGTCGCGAAATCGGCTCGCCGCCGTGGCAAGGGGCAGTCATTCGGCGTCGGCTGTAAGACGGCGTCGGTCATTTCTCTAGCGATACCCGTGGTTTATGGCGCGAGATTGCGCTATTTTCAGTCCCCAATGCGGTAATCTCCCCAAGCCCGCACCCATTCCAAGTTTCCCAATTGATAAGGAGTGTGGCACGAATAAGGCGAAATCGTGCCAAAGCAAACCATCATGTCACGTAATCGACGCAAATCTGCCCCACTTGATCCGGCCCGGCTGGAAGAGCTGGCACTGTCATATCTGGCGCGGTTTGCGACTTCATCGGCAAAACTGGAAGCCTATTTGCAGCGCAAAATCCGTGAGCGCGGGGTTGATGAGGGGGCTGGCCAATTGGACGTGGCCGGGCTGGTCCAGCGGATGGTTGATCTGCGCTATGTCGATGACGAAGCCTATGCCAAGACGCGATCGGCGGGCTTGCTGCGCAAGGGATATGGTGCGCGCCGGGTTGACCAGGCGCTGCGTTTTGCCGGGATCGGTGAACAGACGCGCGACGAGGTGGCGCCTGATGAACATGCGAGCCGCAATGCAGCCTTCATGCTCGCCCGCAAGCGCGGTTTCGGGCCATTTGGCGAAAGTCTGGACAGGTCCGATCCGAAGAAACGTGAGAAGCAGATTGCCGCAATGATCCGCGCGGGCCATGGATTTGACGTGGCAAGATCGATTATTGATGCCACAAGCATTGAAGAGCTCGAATGCTGGGTAGAGGAAGCGCGCGAATGCAATTTTTGAAGCCATCATCGCTGGCGATTTTCTTTGCAGCTGCATTGCTGGCATGTTCGCCCAATGGCGAAGCCAGTGCTGTGTCGGGGCAGGCAAGCGGGGATCAGGGGGCCGCGGCGCAGTCTGATGAAGCGCAGGCGGAGCGTCATCCGCTTTCAGGCCTGCAAGTGATCGACCTTTCTGTCTCTACCGATGCGTCGAGCCATGCTTTCCGTGTCGAATTGGCGGATACGTCCGAAGCGCAGGCGCGCGGGCTGATGTTCCGCACCGAGCTGGGCGATGATGAAGGCATGCTGTTTCCGTCACAGGTTCCGCAGGTCCGCAGCTTCTGGATGCGGAACACTCCGATCTCGCTCGACATCATTTTTATCGGTGTAGACAGCCGTATCATGAATATTGCGGCCAATACCGAGCCCTATTCGCTCGAATCGGTGCGTTCGAGCGGGCTTGCCAGCGCTGTGCTTGAATTGCGCGCCGGGCGGTCAGCCGAATTGGGCATCGAGCCGGGTGATCTGGTGGAATATCGCTTGCCTTAGGCGCTCTTCGCGCTTGGCCCGCGCAGCACATTGAGCTAAGCGCAGCCTCGCTATGGGATTCTTCAGCAAGCTCTTTACCTGGTGGGATGGCGCGACCATCGGCACCATGCTGTTCACCGCGCGCAAGGGCGAACACATTGGCACTGACGCGCAAGGGAACAAGTATTACCGCTCCAAACCCAAGGAAGGCGAACGTGAACGCCGCTGGGTGATCTATAACGGCAATAATGACGCCAGCCGGGTGCCGAGCGAATGGCACGGCTGGTTGCACGGTGCGTTTGATGATGTCCCTGAAAGTCGCTTGCCGCCGCCCAAGATCTGGGAAGTGGATTACACGCCCAACGCCACCGGCACTGCAAATGCATATCGCCCGCAGGGTGCGCTTGAGCGCGGCGGCAAGCGAGCCAGCGCAACCGGCGATTATGAGGCATGGAGCCCGGAAGGCTGAACATGCGTGGCCTGATCAGGTCTGCCTTTGCATGGGCGCCGATCACCATCGGTGCCGCGCTCGTGGCCGCCTGTTCGCAAGACCCGCTGGCGCCGGAACCGGTTGAAACCGAAGTTCCTGAAGAGCTTGCCCAATCGAACAACGCATTGCCCACCGGTGCGACCGATACAGCACACATCGGTTCGCCGATGGAACAGCGGGTGGCGACGCTTGGCTTGCTCAACAAGCGCAACAATTCGAGCCAGGATATCGAGCTTTCGCCCGGCCAGTCACAGCGGATCGGCGATATCGTGATTCGTGTGCAAGCGTGCGAACGCACTGCGCCATGGGAGCTTCAGCGCGAAACCGGCGCTTTCGTGCAGGTTTCCGTGCAGGATCGCGGGTCTGACGATTTTCGCCAGATCTTCTCAGGCTGGCTGTTCAAGAACTCGCCAAGCCTCAACGTGGTCGAGCACCCGATCTATGATGTCTGGGTCAAGGATTGCGCGATGAGTTTTCCGGGCGAGGAATAGTCCGAGCCTGCTTCGCGCATCACGGCCTGCCACGCCTCAGGCAATGACATGTCTGGCGTTCCGGCCGATCGGGCGAGCCCTTCGAGATATTGTTGCTGCGGGATCTCGACTGCACCCATGGTGGCGAGGTGGCCGGTCATGAACTGGCAATCCAGCAAGCGATAATTGGCGCGGCGCATTAGCGCCACCAGCCAGCACAGCGCGACCTTGCTGGCATCACTCTGGCGGCTGAACATGCTTTCCCCGCAAAAGACCTGGTCGAAACTCACGCCGTATAGGCCGCCGACCAGTTCGGCGCCGTCCCAGCATTCGATCGAATGTGCGTGGCCTAGCGCGTGCAATTGGCGGTAACTCGCCATGATCCGCTCGCTGATCCAGCTTTCTGGGTGGTCCTCGCGCGGCTCTGCGCAGGCGGAAATCACGCTGGCGAAATCGCGATCGATGGTAACGCTGAAGCGGTCGCGAGTGAGCACCTTCTTCAGGCTGCGCGACATGTGGAACTGGTTTAGCGGAATGATCGCGCGCTCGCGCGGTTCTACCCAAAAAACTTCCGGATCATCGCGCCGGTCCGCCATCGGGAAAATGCCGCTGCGATAGGCCAGCAGCAGCATCTCGGCCGGAATCGGAGGGGGGTAGGGCGAATGCATGGCATGCTTTATAGCAGCACAATCGCAATCTTCGCCAAATTCGATCGCATGTGCGCTTTGGCAAACTGCGATGTTGCCATGCGCTGCGCTTGGCTATAGAGGGCAGCGTCCGCCTGCAGGGGTGTAGCTCAGCTGGTAGAGCATCGGTCTCCAAAACCGAGGGCCACGGGTTCGAATCCTGTCACCCCTGCCATTTCCTATCGGCGACAAAATGAAAGGGCCGCTCCTTGTGGGACGGCCCTTTCGCTTTCTTCGGATCGGGCTGAACCCGATCAATATTCTTCCGGTTCCTCCGGCGTTTCCGCGTGGAAGTCTTTCCCGGCAGTCTTGTCACCCTGAGCCAGCTTGAACACCACGCCTGACAGAAGCGCCAGCGCCAGCAGGTTAGGCAGAGCCATCGCCGCATTGGAAATGTCGCCCAAACGCCAGACCAGTTGCAGGTCCTGAGTCGATCCGATGAAGATCACCACGCACCACAGCAGGCGCCAGATGATATGCAGGATCTTCTCGCCGCCGCGGGTTGAGCCCGGGATGCGGTCATACATGAAAGTGATCGCGCGCTCGCCGTAATAGCTCCACGTGAGCAGAGTGGTGAACACGAACAGGATCAGCGCCACGCTGGCGATCAGCGTGCCGATCGGAACCGAGGCAAACTCGAACGGGAAGGCCGCGGCAAATGCCCCGCTGGTCATGGCGAACCCTTCAAGGTCCGAATTCCACGCATGCGCAACCACTTCCCCGTTTCCGGTGAAGTCACCTTGCACCGTCAGGATAACCAGCGCGGTCATGGTGCAGATCACGATGGTATCGATGAAAGTGCCCAGCATGGCCATGCGGCCTTGCTGCTCGGGATCGTTGGTTTGCGCCACGGCGTGCGCGATAGCTGTCGAGCCTTGCCCCGCTTCGTTGGAGAACAACCCGCGCGCCACGCCGGCGCGGATGGCCAGGATGATCGCCGCACCTACAAAGCCGCCAGTCGCCGCTTGCGGGTTGAATGCGCCGTGGAAGATCAGGCCGAAGGTCTCAGGCAGATCGCCGAAGTTGATGATCAGCGCGATCAGCGCCATCAGGATGTAAGCCGCCGCCATGAATGGCACGACCTTTTCGGCAACATTACCGATCGACTTGATGCCGCCGATGATAACGATGAACACCAGCACGGCCACGATCAGCCCGCCCATGGCTTCTTCGATCCCGAACAGTTCGTTGAGACCGTCAGCCACGGCATTGGCCTGAATCGTGTTGCCGGTCACCATGGCTGAGAACAGCGTGCCCAGGCAGAACAGGATCGCAAGCCACGTCCATTTGGGGCCTAGGCCCATCATGATGTAGCTCATCGGGCCGCCGCGCTTGACCCCGTCAGAGGTTGTCTCGCGATACCGGATGGCGAGCGAACCTTCGGCGAAAGCCAGCGCCATGCCGAACAGGGCAGTGATCCACATCCAGAAGATTGCACCGGGGCCGCCCAGCGCAATAGCCGTTGCAACGCCGGTCAGATTGCCGGTGCCAACCTGGCCGGAAAGCGCGGTAGAAAGCGCTGCAAAGGGCGAAATCTCGCCTTCACCAGAGCCCTTGCGACTGGAAAACAGCCCTGCAAATGCGCTGCCCAGCTTGCGGATCGGATAGAATTTCAACCCGATCATGATCCACAGGCCGACACCCAGCAGGATAATCGTCATCGGCGGGAAGGGCAGAACTTCCTGCCCGTTCCATGTGCCCACCCAGATAAAGTCGGAAATATTCGTGACGCGATCGATCAGGCTGACCGACGCTGTGTCTGCAACTGCCATATGTGGCTTCCCCAATGCATCCCGATTAGAAGCCGCGCACGCTAGAGAGGCACTCGTCACAATGCTAGTGTTTTTGCAGGGCATCATTTGGCCGCAAAGCGGCCCAAAGGGCGACTGCCCGCCCGCAGCGATGCGACCTTCAGGTCGCGTGAGCGAGGAAATCGCGCGCCGGAGGGCGTGCGAAACACAAAGAATCTCCCACTTGCATTCACCCGATACCCCGCCTATCTGCCTAACCGTCTTCCGACATTGGAATCAGCTAGCAGCCCCTCCCGAACCTTGTTCGGGGCGGCGAGAAACCCTACCTGAAAGCCAGTTCCCGGAAAGACGGGTAGAATTTATCGAGGACGAAGGGCTCGACCCATGGCCGAAGAGAAAAAGCGCAAGACATCGCCTGCCGAGTTTGTGAATCAGGTTCGCAGCGAAACCAGCAAGGTTGTATGGCCAACGCGTGAGGAAACCATCCGCACCGCGATCTTCGTGTTCATCATGATGGTGATCCTCTCGCTATTCTTCCTCGGCATCGACACAGTCTTCAACGCCGTGGTGCAGTGGCTTTTGTCGCTCGCCTGATACGCGTTCAATTTTTCACGGGAATAACCAATGGCTCGCTGGTACATCATTCACGCCTATTCCGGTTTCGAGAACAAGGTGCGCGACAATATCATCTCCGAAGCTGAACGGCTGGGCCTGTCAGACGCAGTTGAAGACGTACAGGTTCCGACTGAGACTGTGACCGAGGTAAAGCGCGGCAAGAAAGTTCAGGTCGAACGCAAGTTCATGCCGGGTTATGTGCTCGCGAAGCTCAAGATGACCGATGATGTCTATCACTTGGTCAAGAATACTCCCAAGGTCACCGGCTTCCTCGGTTCGGGTAACAAGCCGCAGCCGATCAGCGAGAAAGAGGCAGCGCGCTATTTCGGCGGTGTCGAAGAAGCGAAAGCTGCACCCAAGAAGGACATCCATGTCGATTACGAGATCGGCGACCAGGTCAAGGTTCTGGATGGTCCGTTCGCCAGCTTCAACGGCGTGGTGGAAGAGCTCGATTTCGACAAGGCCAAGGTCAAGGTATCGGTCTCGATCTTCGGCCGCGCGACCCCGGTCGAGCTGGACTTCGAACAGGTCGAACTGGTCAAGTAGCAAGGCCCACGCCTGTCGGCGCGGTAAGCACATTGTCTATTGCCGGATGCGTCTGAGCCATTGCTCGGGCGCATCTTTTCTATGTCCATCCCGCTTGTCCGGATGCGATCTCTATTTGAGCTCGTGCCTGCCTGTTCAAATGCCCATCGCGACTCACCAGTATGGACAGGTTTTGACTTGAGGAAGGCGGACAAGTTTTCCGGTTTCGTCAATAGGGAATCGTAGTCGAAAAAAATCGTTATTTGCCAATAAAGGATTTTGTTGTCGCCGGGCACATTCGGAGCAAACCTCGATAAGGGTCACTTTTGAGAGGGTTTGAGATGTCCCGAATTCCTTTTAAATTCCAATATTTGCTTGCTTCGTCTGTATTGGCGCTTGTTGCGCAATCACCGGCATTCGCACAAGAATCTGTCGTCTCAAGTGATACCGAGGCGCAGGATGTTTCCCGCGAAATCGTGGTAATCGGGACACAGATTCAAGGGGCGCAGATCAACGACGTGCTTCCGGTCACTGTGCTTGACGAACAAGCGATCGAGAATACCGGGGCCTCTTCAGGCGACGAGCTGTTTCGCGCGATCCCGCAAGTCGGCACTGTAGCCTTCAACGAACAGAACGCGACGACCCAGAATAGCGCGCGCGGCGATGTCGGCTCGATCAACCTGCGCGACCTTGGTACGGGCAACACGCTGTTGCTGATCAACGGCAGGCGCATGACGCTACACCCCGGCTTCCAGACTGAGTTGCTTGTACCTGTAGTCAGCTCCGACACCAATGAAATCGCGCCTGGCAGCATCCGCCGGGTCGAAATCCTGCGCGATGGCGCATCTGCCATTTACGGCGCCGACGCGGTCGCAGGTGTCATCAACACCGTGCTCAAGGGCAATCTCACAGGGGGATTCGTGGAAGCCGACTGGCGCGGATCGGATGGCACGAGCCTCTACAGCTACCGCCTGAGCGGCGGTTTCGGCTTCGACTTCGGAGGCGGGCGCGGGAACCTGACTGTCTATGGCGGTTATTTCCATGAGAACGGCCTGCCCACCTCCGCGCGTCGCTATGCCGCAGATGAGAACCGCTTGCCGCTGGTCGAAGGCACGGATTTCGAAGGCGATGCCTCGTTCAACAACCGCAATACTTTTGGGCCCTTCGGCCAGTTCGACATTCAGGCTTCTCGGACCAGCACTCCGATCGGAGATGATGATTTCTGGCTCCAGCCAAGCACGTTTTCGGGTTGCCGCCTGGATTTCGGCAATGGCATCTGCGCCGCAGCCCCTTCGAGTCCCACCAGAGCCCCCACGCCGCCCACCGCCGTCCGCTACAACCAGAATTTCGACGGAACGCTGATCAGCGAAAAGGATCGCTACAATGCGATGGCGCTGCTCAATTATGAGCTGACCGATAATCTCGAGGCCTATTTCGAAGGCAGCTATTACCGTTCGGAAAGCCGCCGCAACAATGAAGCCTCTGCCATCCTGGGGGCGGTACCGATCGGCATCTCGCGCAACGCTTACTGGAATCCGTTCGGGCCTGTCGGAAGCCCCAACCGGCTGCCCGGAACAACTATCGCCGATGGCGGTGCAGACGTGATCATGGAGCGCTATCGCTTTGTCGATGTCGGCAGCCGCGATGTCAGCGTTGACAAGGATACCTATCGCCTGGTCGGCGGCTTGCGCGGCAATTTCGGTTCGTGGGATTTCGACACCGGATTCCTGTATTCCGAAGCGAGATTGAATGACCTTGCGCGCAATCGCGTGTCATTGACGCTGGCACAGGAAGCGATCAACCGAACAACCCCCGATGCCTATAACCCGTTCAATGGCGGCTGCCTGGATGATCCGGGTGAAGGCGATTGCACTCCCAATCCCGAAGCGGTGCTGGATTCGATGCGGATCGATGTGTTCCGCAAGGGCGGGACAAGCCTGGCGCTGGCCGACTTCAAGATCAGCCGCGACGATCTGATCTCGCTTCCCGGCGGGAATCTGGGCATCGCCGCAGGGGTCGAGTGGCGACGCGAGACGTTCTTCGATGATCGTGACCCACGGCTTGACGGAACGATAACCTTCACTGACAGCATCACCGGCGAATTCAATGGCAGCGATGTCGTGGGAACCAGCCCCACGCCTGACACCAGCGGCAATCGCGAGGTCTATTCGGCGCATGCCGAGCTGTTCGTGCCGGTGGTATCGCCTGACATGAACATTCCGCTGATCGAGGAATTCAACGTCCAGCTGGCGGGCCGGATCGAGCATTTCAACGATATCAAGGAAACCGCAATGGTGCCGCGCGTTGCGGCGTCCTGGACCACGATCCCCGGCGTCACCTTCCGCGGTGCATGGTCCGAAGGGTTCCGTGCGCCTAACCTTGTGCAGGTAAATGATGAGGGAACGACGCGGGTCAACACCCGTGACGATTTCGTGTTCTGTCAGGCTCAGGTGGAAAAAGGCACTCTGGCCAATCTTGGCGCATGCCCCGGTGCGAGCACGGTCAGCTTCCGCTCCGGCTCTGAAAACCTGAAGCCGGAAGACAGCGAAAGCATCAATCTGGGCGTGGTGCTTGAACCGGGCTTCATCCCCGGTCTTACGCTGACCGCGGACTATTGGCGTGTGAAGCAGACCGGGCTGGTCGGCACTTTCGGCGATGACAACGCCATAGCGCTGGACTTGCTGCGCCGCCTCAACGGCAGCACCAATCCCAACGTCATCCGCGAAGAGCCCGATGCCGATGCGATTGCCCTGTTCACAGGCACCAGCCTCGCGCCAGCCGGTGCGATTATCCAGGTTCTCGATCCCTATCTGAACCTCGACAGTCGCGTGTCAAAGGGTTGGGACTTCGGTTTGTTCTATCGTGTGCCCGATTTCGGTCTCGGCGATTTCCGCCTGCGGTTCAACGCAGCACGATTGAAGAGCTTTGTCCAATCCGCCGGGCCTGACAGCCAGGAACTGCTGGCAGGCATTGCTGCAGGTGACCTGCCGCCCGATGTAACTGTGGGCGGGCTTGGTGAGCTGCTTGAGATCGAGGGGCGTCCCAAATGGCGCTTCAGCAGCTCGATCAACTGGAGCAGCGGCCCTGTCGATGTAGGCCTGTTTGGCCAATATGTTGGCAAGGTCTGGGACACCAGTGTGACGCGTGACGAGCTGATCGAAACGGATGATCCGAACGGCAACTTCTTCCGTGTGGATGACATCTTCACAGTCAATTTCTCGATTGCTTACAAGATCGAGAATGACACCCCGCTCGATGGTACACGGCTGCGCTTTGCGATCAACAACGTGTTCGACAAGGATCCGCCGCTGGCCGATGAACAGTTTGGCTATTTCAGCGAACTGCATTCTGCGCGCGGGCGTGTGTTCCATATCGAATTGCGCAAGGAGTTCTAAGCCCAGCTGAAATCCATTCGGGCTTGGAGACAAGGTCCGGAACGGAAGTGAAAAAAGGGGCCGCCGGGAAACCAGCGGCCCTTTCAGTTTGTGCGGTCACACAAGATCGGGGACTATGGGAATAGTCACAATGTGCCGCTGAGAATGGGCATCAGAACTCGATCGTCTTGGGGCCCCGGCGGCTGGCTGCGCGTTCGCGTGTCGAGACATAGATGTCCGAACCGCCTTCGCCGCCTTCACGGCTTGAGCCGAACACCAGCATCGTTCCGTCCCACGAGATTGAGGCGCGGGATTCCCCCGCCGGCGAGTTGACTTGCGGGACCGGAACAGGCGCGTTCCAGGATGAGGATGTCGAGCCGCGCGTAGCGGTCCAGATATCACTCGCGCCCTGGCCGCCGGGCCGATCGCTATCAAACACGATTTCGCGGCCGTTACGGCTCACATTGGGCCGGGCATCGCTATATTGTGTGCTGAGCGAGGCGACCTTGCTCGGCGCGCCATAGGCTATGCTTTCGTAGATATCCTGCCCGCCACCGCGCGTGCTGGAGAAATAGAGCACTTCATTGCCTTGATCGTCGTCGTAGACCGAGGGGCTCCATTCCTCTTGCGGGCTGTTGATGGGGGAGGGCAGTCTCTCGACACTGACCACGCCTTGGCCCGGCAATCGCTTTGCAACGTAGATATCTCCATTGGGCTCATCGCGGCGGCTGACAAAGAAAAGCCGGTTGCCGCGCGCGGGAGTTGGGCAATAGTCATTTGTGGCGCTGTTGATCTCAGGCCCCGCATTGACGGGCTCGTCCCAGCCGTCGCCATTCCACGCAGCGATCCATATATCCAGTCCCCCAAAGCCACCCGGGCGTGTTGACGCAATGAATAGATCGTTTGTGTAGGGATCGAGGATCGGGCAACCATCGCCTTGCGGGCTGTTTGGCGCGCCATTGTTGCCGGAAAGCTCTTCAGCGTTGATTGGAGCACTCCATTCGCCAAAATTGGTTGCCCATGCGCTGCCTGCCCCAGCTGCAAGAACGATTGAAGCGCCGCATGCGGCCATAAAACCCGGCTTTTTCATTGCGTTTCTCCCTATCGGTAAAACACAAGGATAGGATTTCAATGATGCGTTGGCTTGGGCTGGCGCGCATGGTTCGAAATTATGATTGCACAATAAGACAAGCATTTAAGCTTCGGCGGTGAGCCGCTGCGTGTTACTCTGCTGGTATGCAGCAGGACACCGATTGCCAGCCGATACATTACACACTTGCCGATTTTGCAGATGAAGCGAGCCATGCCGCGCTGCTTTCAAAGTATGACAAGTGTGCGCTCAACGCAGATGCAGAGGCACTGGTCGAACTGCCTCGCGCTTCGGGCAGTATCTATCAATTGCCTGGCGCGGTTGTTTCAAAAAGCCAGGGCACGCCGACACGTGCGCGTTTGCTGGCTGACCCGGACAGGGCTGACGATGATTTCGCCTTTGCCCTCGTCGAATGTCGAGGCCGCTTCGAAATCGGACATTGCGGGAAGAGCTACGATCTTGGTTATGGCCAAGCGGCGCTCCACCGCTGCGATGCGCCGCTGGAAGCGACGAATTACGGATTTAGCCGGAGCCTCTGCGTCAAGCTTCCGCGCGATATGCTGCTGCCGATGCTTGGCAATCAACGCGATGCGATTAACCGGCCGATAGATTCCGCCAACCCCGCCTTGTGGATGCTTCGCAGCTACATCCCGACCGCAGTGCACAAGACGACGCTTTCAGACCCGGCGACGGCAAAGCTTGCGGCAGAACATCTCCGGGACCTGGTGCTGTTGGCGCTCGATCATCGCGCGCCCGGAGCAGATATGGCTCGCGAAGGGGGACTGAAAGCTGCGCGCCTTGCCGCGATCAAGGCCTGGATTGAAGCAAACCTGGCCGAAAATGACCTCACTCTTGATGAGGCGGAGGCGCTTTTTGGTTTGAGCCGGAGGACTATTCAGGGGCTGTTTGAAGAAGCGGATACCAGCTTCACCGCCTTTGTGCGTGGTCAGCGACTGAAGAAAGCCAAGGACTGGCTTATGTCGTGGGATCGCGCGCATCTGTCGATCAGCGAGATCGCCTATGATGTCGGCTTTGGTGATCTTTCCTATTTCAACCGCTGTTTCCGCAAGCAGTTCGGCATGACACCAGGAGATGCCCGCCGGATGCAGTGACCGCTGCCGTTCACCCAGCCCAACGGAAATTCGGGCAAGTCGTTCGCATATTTGGCCTTTCCGGTGCGACTGACCGTCGCATTCGATAGCCCGGCAGACTTTGCGTCGTGCGTCGCGCTATGTCACACTCGGCGACCCCAATGGAGGTTCGCCATGCAATTATTCCGTCGATTTTCGCTTGTTCATGCCACTTTTGCGCTGGCTGCAGGGGCGTTTGCCCTAGCATTGGCTCCCTATCTGGCGGTGCCCGGCGCGAGCGCGAACGACGGTGTGGCGCCGGACGCGCAATTCGGCACGATCAGCGCGCAAAGGATCAATATTGTTGATCCCGACGGCACCATGCGCATGGCGATCGCCAATCAGGCCTATCCGCCCGAACTGATCTATCGCGGAGAAACCTACCCCGAACGCAGCATCGACGGGCTGACCGGTATCGTGTTTTACGAGGATGATGGCGACGAAACCGGGGGGCTCGGCGTCGCCCGGCTGCGCGATATGAACCAGACCATGTTCATCTTCGATTTCACGCATCAGCTGACCGACGGGATCGGTATCATGAAGCAGGAAAAGCAGGACGGCAGCGGCTGGAAAGCGGGGCTTTTTGTGCGCGACCGGCGGCCCTATGAGCCCGGCACAGTCACCAGCACGCAAGGCACGGAGCGGATCTGGCTGGCCAATGAGGACCAGGACGCATCGCTGATTATTGCCGATCCTCAAGGGCGGCCGCGCATCCGGATCGGGGTCGATGCGGCTGGCGAGCCGGCGATCCAGATCATGGACGAGCAAGGCGAGCTGACTTATTCGGCAAGCGAAAACTCCGGCTGATCGGGGCCACTGAAGCCGAAGATTCCGTGGCCTTGCGCTGAGCAATGCAGAATGCCGCCGGGCAAGGCGTGCAAAGGCGTGTCTGTTGCCAGCTACATGTCGAGATAGCGCTTTCCTACTCGATGCAAATTGTGGCTTGGTTGCAGCCATGGAAATCGCCCGACCCCTCTTGTTAATCGTTCGCAACAAGGCCGCTTTTCCCGAGGGTGGAAACTTCGCCTGGACAGTGTTCCATGTGTTCCATCCTGTAGGATTTGATGACCGGTTTCCGCTTGCATTCTGCGCGCAAGAGGCTATGTGCGCGCCTTCTCATTCATCGAGTGGGAAACCGTGCGGGAGGCAAGCCATTTGGCAAGCCGCTGGACCGCTTAACATGATGGTCCAAGAAACCCCGTTCGTCCTGAGCTTGTCAGAGGGCGCGCGGGTCAGGTCCCAGATAGTGTGAAAGGAGGCCACACGTGGCCAAGAAGATTGAAGGCTATATCAAGCTGCAAGTGCCCGCGGGCATTGCAAACCCGTCACCCCCGATCGGCCCGGCACTGGGTCAGCGCGGCGTGAACATCATGGAATTCTGCAAGGCGTTCAACGCCGCGACGGACAGCCTTGAAAAGGGCGCGCCGATCCCGACTGTGATCACAGTCTATGCAGACCGTTCGTTCAGCTTCGTCACCAAGACGCCGCCGGCATCGTTCTACCTGAAGAAGGCTGCCAAGCTGAAGTCAGGCTCAAAGGAGCCGGGCAAGGTTTCAGCCGGAACCATCAAGCAGAGCGCGATCAAGGAAATCGCCGAAGCCAAGATGGTGGATCTGAACGCAAACGATATCGACCAGGCCATGAAGATCATCGAAGGCAGCGCGCGTTCGATGGGCCTCGAAGTGGTGGAGGGCTGAACCGATGGCAAAGCTGACGAAAAAGCAGAAGACGCTGGCCGAACTCGATCGCGAGAAGCTCTACAGCGTTGACGAAGCAATCGCGACTCTGCGCCAGTTCAAGGGCAAGTTTGACGAGACCGTTGAAGTTGCGATGAACCTGGGCGTTGACCCGCGCCATGCTGACCAGATGGTTCGTGGCATGGTGTCGCTGCCTTCGGGCACCGGCAAGGAAGTGAAAGTCGCTGTGTTCGCCAAGGGCGACAATGCTGACAAGGCACTGGCCGCCGGCGCTGACAAGGTTGGCGCGGAAGACCTGATGGAAGACATGCAGGCCGGCAACCTTGATTATGACCGCGTCATCGCGACCCCTGACATGATGGGTGTTGTCGGCCGCCTGGGTAAGGTGCTGGGTCCCAAGGGCCTGATGCCGAACCCGAAGCTGGGCACTGTCACGCCGAACGTGGAACAGGCCGTTAAGGACGCCAAGGGCGGTCAGGTTGAATTCCGTGTCGAGAAGATGGGCATCATCCACTCTGGCATCGGCAAGCTGTCGTTCAAGGACGAAGACCTGAAGGCCAACTTCAAAGCACTGACTGACGCGATCGTGAAGGCGAAACCGTCAGGCGCGAAGGGCAAGTATGTGAAGAAGGTCTCGCTGACCTCGACCATGGGCCCTGGTTTGAAGGTTGACCTTGCGGAAGTGGAAGGCGCGTAATTGGCAAGGTGGCATGGCCACCTTGAACAAACGCTTTCCTACTCGGAATGAATTTGCGAAGGGCCGGGGGAGCGATCCTCCGGCCCTTTCTCAATTGTCGATCAAATCCCGCCCGGCGTGAAGTCGAAACCCTCTTCGCCCAGCGCTTCGCACAGGGTGTCGACTGCGCTCTTCAGGTCTTCGGGGCTCGTCGAACGGACCACGAAATTGGCACCTACGCGGCCTTCGCGGAAGAAGGGGTAGCTGCCGATCTGGATGTTCTCATGCGCCTTCTCGACTTCGCGCAGCACTTCGGCAACTTCGCTTTCCGCGGTCCAGCAACCGATCGTTTCGCTGAGCAGCGGCGCCCCGCCTTCGAGCGTGCCGGTCAACGCGTCGAGCATGCCCGCGGTGATATGCGGCACTCCGGCCATCAGGTGGATGTTGCCAAGCTTGATCCCCGGCGCGCCTGACATGCGGTTGGGGATCAGATCCGCGCCTTCAGGCACGCGTGCCATGCGCAGGCGTGCTTCGGTCAGTTCCATGTCGCGGCTGGCGTAATACTTCTCCAGCATTGCGCGCGCTTCCGGGTGGACAATCACCGCAACGCCCAGCGCCTGCGCCACTGCATCGACTGTGATGTCATCATGCGTAGGGCCGATGCCGCCAGTGGTGAAGAGGTAGTCATAGGCCTCACGCAGCGCGTTCACCGCTTCGACAATGCGCTCGATGACATCAGGCACGACCCGCACTTCGGCCAGGCGAATGCCCTGCACCTGCAGCCAGGTCGCGACCTGCGCGATGTTCTTGTCATGCGTGCGGCCAGACAGGATCTCGTCGCCGATCACGACGAGCCCTGCGGTCCATATCTTGTCCGATGCGCTCATGGCGTTCGCGTTAGGCGAGAGCAGCCCGTGAGGGAAGGGCTTACTCAGCTGCTTCGAGTTGTTCTTCGGCTACCTGCGCATTGGCCCCGGCTTTGGTGAAAGTGAGCAAGCCATCATCGACTTCGCCTTTGCGCATGACCTTGCGATCAAACACATATTCCTGGTTGAGGCGCCATGGATAGCTCGTCGCGCTCTTGGGCATGATGTGCTTGCCGCGCTGGATATAGCCGGATGAGAAGTCGAACAAATCGTCTTCTTCCAGCTTCGCCTGGGCTTCGGCTGTAAGGACAGGCGTAGCAAGGTCTGCGCCGCGTTCCTTCATCAGGTTGAGCACACGGCAGACGAATTCCGAATTGATGTCTGCACGCAAGGTCCAGCTGGCATTGAGATAGCCGAACACCGCTGCAAGGTTGGGCAGGTTCGAGAACATCACGCCCTTGTAGTAATAGCGTTCGTCGAACTTCACGGGTTCGCCCGCCATGCTGATGGCGATCTTGCCCGCCAGAGCCAGGCTGAGGCCGGTTGCGGTAATGATGATATCGGCCTCAAGCAATTCGCCCGATTTCAGCCGCACACCATTCTTCTCGAACTTGTCGATATGGCCGGTGACAACAGATGCCTTGCCTGCCTTCATCGCTTCGAACAGGTCATTGTCCGGCACCAGGCAAAGCCGCTGTTCCCACGGATTGTATGGCGGAGTGAAGGCTTCCTTGTCGTAATCCTTGCCGAGCGCCTTCTCTATCCGCTTGTGAAGTGCCTTCTTCACCTTCTCCGGCTTGTTGCGCGCGGTCTTGAAGACGAAATCCTGCATCTTGATATTCTTGAAGCGAGTGATCGCATAGGCGACCTTCTCCGGCAGGATCTTGCGCAGGAAATTGGCGATCGCATCGCGCGCCGGGCGCGAACCCATCCATGTCGGTGTGCGCTGGAGCATTGTGACGTGCGCCGCGTCAGCCGCCATCGACGGAACGATGGTCACGGCAGTCGCGCCTGACCCCACAACCACCACTTTCTTGCCGGTGTAGTCGTAATTCTCCGGCCAGAATTGCGGGTGGATCACATCGCCTTCGAATTCGCTGAAGTCGAATCCTGCGTCATAGGGATCATCGTAATCGTAATAACCAGAGCCAAGGAACAGGAAGTTTGCAGTCAGAAGCTTGCGTTCGCCATCGTCCAGCTCGACTGTGACATGCCAGCGCGCTTCGTCTGGCCGGAAGTCAGCCGAAATGACCTTGTAGCCAAAGCGGATATGCGGCCGGATCCCGCGTTCATCGGCGATCCGGTTGAGGTATTCGAGGATCGCTGGCCCGTCCGCGATCGACTTCTCATGCTTCCACGGTTCGAACACGAAACCCAGCGTATGCATGTCGCTGTCAGAGCGAATACCCGGATAACGGAACAGATCCCAGGTGCCGCCAATCTCTTCGCGGCGCTCGACAATTGCATAGCTGCGATCAGGGCACATCATCTCCAGATGAGCGGCCATGCCGATGCCGGAAATACCGGCGCCAACGATCAGGACATCGAAATCGGGCGGAGTTGCAAGCATGGAATTCCCTCTCTTACTTACAAGGATGTAAGCATAACCGGTGCGAGAATGCTAGATCAAATGGCATTTTGCAACTGACTGGAGTGAGAGGATCGGCTAGGGCGCGCCGCATGTTGAAGATCGCAGGCTCCATTTCGTTCGCTTCTGCATTGGCTTTGTGTGCGCGGCGTTGCTCCGCTGAGTGATACAGTCGAATTGCAGGCGCGCGCGCTTGCCTTTCGCGACGCGCGAACCCTGCGCTTCGATGGTGCTGATTCCGCCAGCGATGGACAAGACGCGAGTATCCGGTTCATAGGGCGCGGTGACTGGCAGTTCGACGCGCTGGCCTATGTTCAGGCGCGGAACTTCTCCAATGTCGTGATCAGCTCGACAAGGTTTGTCAGGGTCCTTGACCAGCGCAACACGCCATCGACCGGTATCGGCGGCAAGTTCGAACTGCGCCCACCAGTCGGTGATGATCACACATTGCGCGTGGGTATCGATTACCGTCGTGCTGACGGTGAACTGCAGGAAGAGGCCTACAGCGCATTCAGCGGAAACCTGACGGAGCGGCGCAGGGCGGGGGGTGCGAACACAAACCTCGGCTTCTTTGTCGAAGATGATTGGCAGGTTGATGTGCTGACTTTGAATGGTGGCTTGCGCGCTGACCGCACGCGCATAGCACAAGGGTTCTTTCGCGCGGTTGACGCAAGCGGAGGCCTTGCCAGCGAGACTATCGCAACTGACCGCAGCGACTGGACGCTGTCATGGCGCGCCGGCGCAGCCTATCGGGCTAGCGAGGCGCTCACGCTGCGCGCTGCGGCATATACCGGACTGCGCCTGCCCACTCTCAACGAGCTCTATCGGCCGTTTGTTGTCTTTCCTGTTGAAACGCAGGCCAATGCAGAGTTGGAGAACGAAAAGCTCAGGGGGTTCGAGATCGGATTGGCTTTGAACCCTTCTGACGGGATCAACCTGTCACTCACAGCCTTCGACAATCGGGTCGGGAATGCCATTGCCAATGTCACGCTTGAGCCAAACCTGCGCCAGCGCCGGAACCTGCCAGCTATCGATGCGCAAGGTATCGAAGCTTCCATCAATGCCAGGCTGGGCCAATTTCGCGTCGATGGTTCGCTGGCATTTACTGACGCGACGATCGACGGACGAGGTGCTTCGCTTGCGCTTGACGGAAATCGCCCGCCGCAGACTCCGAGATGGGCGGCCTCGGCCACTGTTAACTGGTCACCAAAGCCGGGTTGGGACCTTGCGCTCAACCTGCGCCATGCGGGTGCGCAATATGAGGATGACCAGCAAACCGACCGGCTCGAATCTGCCACCACACTCAATCTGTTCGGCCAGATTGCGTTGACGGAAAAGCTGAAGCTGGTGGTTCGAGGGGAAAATTTGACCGACGAGCCAATCGCAACCCGCAATTCGGGCGGGGCAATCGATCTGGGAGTGCCGCGCACGGTTTGGGCGGGTTTCCGCTACGGCTTCTGAGGCTTCACGATACCAATACCCATAGAACTCCTCGCGAACCTTGTGGCATTTTTGCACCTGTCAGGAATCTCTCGTGCATTAGGCTTGCCCGCGCCCTTGTTATTTAAATCGCTCAATGGGTAGATTCTGCGCACATTTATAAGGTTTTTTGGAGAGGAAACCGATGTCTCGTAAACTTACCCCTTTCGCGGCTGGCTTGCTGGCCAGTAGTTTCATGGTCGCACCTGCCTTTGCACAGGATGCCGGTGCAGATGAAGGCGCTGAAGCGTTTGATGACAATGTCATCATCGTGACGGCGACCAAGCGCGCTGAAGACGTACAGGATATTCCGCTGGCAGTGACTGCGGTCAGCCCGGCACAACTTGAAGCGCAAGGCGTGGTCAACGTCCAGAACATCACTCAGGTCAGCCCGAGCTTCTCGACTTCGCAAGCGCAGAACTCTTCAGGCACAGTGGTGCTGCGTATCCGCGGTGTAGGTACGACATCGAACAACATCGGCTTTGAAAGCGCGGTCGGCATCTTCATTGATGGTGCTTACCAATCGCGCCCTGGCGTCGCGCTCTCTGAATTTGTCGACGTGGAACGTGTCGAGGTTCTGCGCGGCCCGCAAGGCACTCTCTTCGGCCGCAACACTTCGGCTGGTGCGCTCAACATCACCAATCGCCGCCCCGATCTTGACGAGGTGGGCGGATTCTTCAACGCCACCTATGGCAATTATGACCACAAGAACCTTCAGGGCGCGATCAATGTGCCGCTGTCAGAAGGAAAAGTGGCGGCCCGCCTCACGGGTGCATGGCGCGATCGTGACGGCTTTGTCGATCTGGTCGATGCCAGCGGCACTAAGATCGGCGAAGGCAATACGGCAGACCAGTACATGCTGCGCGGCCAGATTGGCTGGGAAACAGACAGCGGCTTCCGCGGCCGTGTGATTGCGGATTATGCGAAAGCAGAGGGCGTGTGCTGCTCTGCGGTAGAAGTGCTGCAGTCAGGGGTAGAAACAGCAGGCCTCTTCGGCCTTGTTGGGCTCGGCGCTCGTGGCGGTATGGCTGGTCCGGATGTTGCAACTGATCCGTTTGACACGGTATCGGCGCAACGTGCGACCGACAACCAGATCGCATCTGTCGATTTCCTGCATGTTGCAGATACCAAGAACTGGGGCGTGACAGCGGAGCTCGAATATCCGCTTAGCGACTTTGTCGACGTGGTCTATGTCGGTTCCTATCGCGAGTACGATTCAAGCGAAGGCTATGATTCGGACTTCTCTGCCATCGATGTGTTCAACATCGAGCAGGGCGGGGGTACCGCCATTGAGACAATGACGCACGAATTGCGCTTCCAGGGTGAAGCGTTTGACGGGCGTTTCAGCTGGATGGTCGGCGGCTATTACTCGGAAGAAGATATCGACCAGACTGTGGTCGCTTCGCTTGGCGCTGACTATGGCGAATTGGCCGGTGCATTGCTTGCAGGCGGTAGTGCCAGCATTACACCTCCGTTGGGTATCTTTTATAGCGCGGCCGCAAACGGCCTTGCGCTAGACCCCGCCAACCCGCTGACATTCCTGTCAGGCGGCGCAGATCCGACAGGGCAACCACCACCAATCGCTACACCCAAAATAGCACGAGTTGGTCAATCTTCACGCACAATACGTTGGAACTGACCGACAATCTGGATCTGACTCTGGGCTTGCGTTGGTCTGATGAGTCCAAGGACGGCGGTTATGACCAGCTGTCGGTTGGCAATGATACTTGCCTTGGATTTTTGCAGAATGGGATCGACAACCTGACAGCCGCAGTTGTCGCAGCTGGCGTACCGCTTGGAACAGACCCTGCGACTGGACCTGCAGCGCAAACTGTAGGTGCTCTTGCGCCAACGGCATTTGTTCTGAGCTGTTTCCCGTTCGTAGCTCCGGCCATCGGTTCGGACGCAATTCCGCTTCCGCTGCCGCGCGAGTTTTCCGGATCCTTCAAGGATGACGAGCTGATTTACACTGTAAAGCTTGGTTACGACTTCGGTGATGTGAACACCTACGCCAGCTTTACGCACGGCTATAAGGCAGGTGGTTTCAACCTTGATACCACAGCCGCGGCGGGCGGGCTTGACCCACGCTTTGCGTCAGAAGAAGTGGATGCATGGGAAGTTGGGATGAAGGGGCGCACTCTCGACGGCGCGCTTACAGCCAACATTGCGCTGTTCTACCAGGAATTCGAGAACTTCCAGGTGCTCGAATTCACCGGGGCGCAATTCCAGACCTTCAACGTGCCAAAGGCGATTTCGAAGGGTTTTGAAATTGAATCGCAGATTCGCCCGACCGATGGCCTCACCATCAACGCGGGCCTGACCTATGTTGATGCAAACTATCCTAGCGACTGTGCGAGCAGCGAAGATGCACTTCGGGTTCAGAACCTGTGTGGCGCGTCTCTCACTAATGCGCCGGAGTTGGTAACGATCGTAGGCGCGCGGTATGACGGCGAAATCGGCAATGACCTCGGCTACTTCTTGAACGCGCAAGTGCGTTCTGAAAGCGACCGCCGGACATCGACACAGCCTCGCGATGTGCCGACATCCGCAGCTGCGCTAGGCAATACGGCCCTGCTACCGTTCGATGTTCAGGACAGCAATATCAAGATCAACCTGCGCGCAGGCATCGGCGATATTGACGACGCTTGGGGCATCGAAGCCTGGGTCACGAACCTCACCAATGAGGTCACTCGCGGCGTTACATTCAACACCGTGTTGCGCTCGGGATCGCGTTCGGCCTTTACGCAGGAGCCACGCATGTATGGCGTGACTCTGCGCGGCAAGTTCTAAGCCAGAACGCCGCAAGGCAAAAAGAAGGGGCGGCTCGCACAGCGCGGGCCGCCCCTCTTCTTTGTCCGGCATGAGCGCGGGTTACATCGACCTTGCGATCACCATCTTCATGACTTCGTTAGACCCGCCGAAGATCCGCGTAATGCGGCTGTCGCGATACATGCGCGCAATCGGATAGTCGTTGATAAAGCCTGCGCCGCCGTGGAACTGCAGGCATTTGTCGACGACTTCGCCTTGCAGCTCGGTGACCCAGTATTTCGCCATGCACGCGGTATCAACGCTCAGCTCTTTCTTGAGGTGCTTTGCGATACAATCGTTGACGAAAATCCGTGCTGCTGTGGCCCGCGCCTTCAGGTCTGCCATAACAAACTGCGTGTTCTGGAAGTCCCAGATGGTCTGGCCAAAGGCCTTGCGGCTCTTGACGTAGTCCATCGTCGTCTCGAGCGCTTTCTCGATCCCGTTGATCGCGCCAACAGCGATGATCAGGCGCTCTTGCGGCAATTCACCCATCAGCTGGTAGAAGCCCCTGCCTTCCACGCCGCCGAGCACATTCTCTGCCGGGACAAAAACATCGTCAAAGAAAAGCTCTGACGTGTCAGCCGCATCGAGTCCGATCTTGTCGAGCTTCTTGCCGCGCTGGAATCCTTCGGCTCCCTCCGTCTCGAGCAGCATCAGCGAGATGCCCTTGGCCCGTTCATTCGGATCGGTCTTGGCGACGACGATGATGAAGTCTGCGATCTGGCCGCTGGAGATATAGGTTTTCGCGCCGTTGATCTTGTAGCCATTGCCGTCTTTGACGGCAGTGG
>JASBTD010000017.1 GCA_030148605.1 Erythrobacter sp. | reverse complement strand
TGCGGCATAGCGCCAGAATTCGCTCAGCTCGGTCGGTTCGGATCTGTCCTGCCGTAACAGCGCCAGCGGATCAGCCAGGTCTCGATAGAGCAAATGATGGTGCCGGATCATCGCTTGCGCGCCTTGCTGCGGAATCAAAGACGCCCCGCGCTCGCCCAGCATCCAGATGCCCGACGACACTTCCTCTGCCAGCTTCAACGAAGCCGCCGCGCGCAGCAGCCTTTCTGCCGCTTTCCGGCTTAGCCCTGCACTTTCGGCTGCTTGCCCTGCATTGCACGGCCCATCTGCAAGCCGCTCCAATAGCCCGCTCTCGACCATCGCCAGTAGTGTTTGGGTGTAGGTAAAACCGGCCACCAGATCGAACAGCTCGGCCGCCTTGCGCTGCGCGAATGGGCGCATCACCCAATTGCGCGCTGCCCATTGCTGGAAGCGCGGACTGCCAAGCACGCGATTGCGCCAGCTGATCCAGCGCAGCTTCCAATCCGGCACCTGATTTTTTCCCGGGCGCGACATAAACGACTCCCTTGTGTCCATTTGATTGGACATCTGATATGTAAAGGTCAAACAACTTTCCGGGAGGAAGGCTTGAACGCAGGGGTAGTCGTGATCGGTGCCGGGATGGGCGGGCTCGCCTGTGCGGCGCTTTTGGCTGCCCGGGGTGAACGCGTCACCGTTATCGAGAAAGATCATTGGGTCGGCGGCAAGGCACGCCAGGTCGTGGTAAACGGTGCGGAGATTGACGGCGGGCCGACCGTTTTCACATTGCGCGACGTGTTCGATGGCATCTTCCGCGCAGCTGGCGCAGAGCTTGATGATTACGTCACCACGCGCCGCGCAAGCATTCTCGCACGCCATGCCTGGGACGAAAACGGCAATCTCGATCTGCATGCCGATCCGCACCGCAGCGAGGAAGCAATCGGGGACTTTGCAGGCGCTGAAGCCGCAGCGGGCTTTCGCGCTTTCCGCAGCGAAGCGCGCGCGATCTATGCCTCGCTCAATGACACGATGATGCGCGCGCCCAAGCCGGCAACACCACTGTCGCTGGTGTGGCGGATGGGATTGCGCGATATCGGCGGCTTCATGGGAGTGCATCCTTATATCAGCCTTTGGCGCGCACTGGGCAAACATTTTTCCGATGAGCGATTGCGTCAGCTGTTCGCCCGCTATTCGACCTATTGCGGCTCTTCACCCTTCGAAGCGCCCGCAACGCTGATGCTGATCGCGCATGTCGAAGCAATGGGTGTGTGGCTGATCGATGGCGGCATGGCGGCGCTGGCGCAAGCGCTGCGAGAGCTGGCCGAAAGCAAAGGCGCGACATTCCAGCTCGGCACCGCAGTCGAACGGATCGAAGTGGCCAGTGGCCGCGCTACGGGCGTTATCCTCGGCAATGCAGAACGAATTGCCGCTGATGCGGTTATCGCCAATGCCGATCCTGCCGCGATTGGCAGCGGTCGGTTCGGCACAGATGCATCGCGCGCAGTGTCGCAATATGGCGCTCGCGAGCGGTCGCTGTCTGCCTTTGTCTGGTATGCCAAGGCGCGTGGCAGCGGTTTTCCGCTGGTGCGGCACAATGTCTTTTTCTCACCCGATTACGCGCGCGAATTCAGCGACATCGCAGGCGGAATTCCGCCAGCCGATCCCACCGTCTATGTCTGCGCGATGGATCGCGACGCGACGTTCGGTGAAGCAGCAGACGACGAGTTGTCCGGCGCGCCCGAACGCTTCCAGATCATCGTCAATGCCCCGGCCAATGGCGACACCCATAACTACACTCCCAAGGAGATCGACCAATGCACTCAAGCGATGACGCGCAGCCTCACACGCTGCGGGCTGGAGCTGGACGATCCTCTCACCCACGAAGTAGCGACGCCGAACACGTTCGAGAGGCTTTGGCCCTCGACCGGCGGAGCGCTTTATGGTCGAGCCTCGCACGGATGGGCGGCATCCTTCCGCCGGCAGGGAACGCTTACGAAGATCCCTGGGCTCTATTGCGCGGGCGGCAGCACCCATCCCGGGACGGGCGTGCCGATGGCGGCCTTGTCCGGGCAGCTGGGGGCACAGCGGGTCTTGCAAGACCTTGCTTCGATGCGGAGATCGCACCGGGTGGCTATGGCTGGTGGTATGTCGACGCGATCAGCGCAGACGGGAAGCACGGCCTGACCATCATCGCCTTTATCGGCAGCGTATTCTCACCCTATTACAAGCAATCGGGCCGCGAGCATCCGGAAGACCACTGCGCGATCAACGTCGCGCTCTATGGTCCGCGCGCGCGCTGGGCGATGACCGAGCGGCAAAGTGGTGCGCTCTCACGCGATCAAGACACGCTGACTTTGGGCCCGAGCTGCCTGCGCTGGATGGGCGACCATCTCGAGATCGATATCGCCGAACACGACAAGCGGCTGTTCAATCCGTGGCGCAGACCAGTGCGCGGCACAGTTAGGGTCTATCCCGAAATGTTCAATTCCACCGCCTTTGCGCTCGATCCGCAAGGCAGGCATATCTGGCATTGCCTGTCGCCGCGTGCGCGGGTGGAAGTGGACATGCGTGAGCCTGGCTTGAACTGGAGCGGCGCGGCCTATCTCGACAGTAATTTCGGCAGCGAGTCGCTCGAAGAGGGCTTCCGTATCTGGCACTGGTCACGCGCGCATGTCGGCGATGAAGCAATGGTCTGCTACGAAGGGGTGCGCCGCGACGGTAGCGGATTTGCCAGCGCCTTGCGATTTGGCGCGGATGGAACACCGCAGGAGGTTGAGCTGCCCATGGTCGCGCCATTGCCCAATTCGCTTTGGCAGATAACCCGCAAGACTCGTGCGGACCGCGGCGAAGCCAAGGTGCTTACGACGTGGGAAGACACGCCCTTCTATGCGCGCTCGACGCTGGCTTCGCGGCTCTTTGGTGAGAAAGTGGTGGCAGTGCAGGAAAGCCTGGACATGGATCGGTTCGCCTCAGGTCTCGTCCAGTTCATGCTCCCCTACCGCATGCCCAGATCGCGCGACTGACTCCTTTTCGGCAGCTTCGCGCGCTTCACGCTCGGCGCGGTCTCTCTTCAGCTCGCGATCCATCTTGAAATACTGATGCACGCAGAAACCGATCACGAGCACAAAAGTCATCCCGATCTCGATCAGGCCCATATTCGGGATCACCAAAGCGCGCCATTGCTCCCACATGTCAGCCTGCTCCCTGCATTTGCGTTTCGAAGAATTCAGCGATCACTTGCGCTGCGCGCTCCGGCGCTTCTTCATGTGCAAGATGCCCGAGACTGTCCCACACGTCCAATCGCGCATTGGCCAGCTTCGCCGCAGCCCCTTCGACCGAACCCAGCGGCACTGCCAGATCACCACGCGCGTGAACGATCTGGATCGGATTGGCGATCTCGCTCAAGCGCCGTGAAAAGCTTTCCAGATCCCAATGCGCCATCATCGCCAGTACCCCGCGACAATGGGCGTGATTGGCGAAGAGCTTGCCATAGCATCGGAGCGAAACCGGATCGGTTTTCGAACCGGTCGAGCGTTCCAGAAAAGCAGCCGGATCGCCTCTAAATCGGGCAAGCCCAGCAAAGGCGCGCGGCACGAAGGGATTAAGCAGCAGCAGTTTGGCAAGGCCAGGGAAGATTTGCGCCGCCGCGCCCGGAAAAGGCGTCAACGCCGGGCTGAATCCGACAATAGGCGTACTATCGCCCACTACGCCTTTTCGCGCCATTTCCAACGCGATCGCCGCCCCGGCGGAATGGCCAACAATCGCTGCTGGCGCGATTTCCAGAGAGTCAATCAAGGCGCTAAGCGCGCGCACCATGCCGGGCATGCTGGCTTGGCTACTGACCGGATCGCCACCAGTGAATCCGTGCAAGGGCAAGTCGGGCGCTACCACCGTGAATCGCTCTGCCAAATGCGGGACAACCCTGTGCCAGCTGTGCGATGAGCCACCGGTGCCATGCAGCAATACCAGCACCGGCCCCTCGCCCATCTGCTGGACATGAAAGTTCAAACCGTCAGCTGTGACGAAGCGGCTGTGTTCGCGATGCGGCCAATCACGCCCGTCGCGCTGCCAATCAAGGCCGCTCATCGCGCAAGCTGCGGTGAAGGCTGTGCAGCGCTGACGGCACGCTCCAGCGCGGCAGCATCGGCCATCGGCAGCGGCAGGTAGCGTGCTTGCATCGCTTGCGCGAGTTCAGCCGCTTCCGGGCGCGGACGTGGCGAGATATCGATCACCAGCCCATCAATCCTGCGCAGCGCCAAGGAACGTGCCGCAGCATGTGCATCTTCCTTGGCCTGAGCGCGTCCCGGCGAACCGTCAGCCGCGATATTGGCGCTGCCGTCGGTCAGGCACACCAGGAAGGGCGTGCGCCCGCGCGAGGACACGGCGTCTGCCATTTGCAGGCCAAGCTGCAATCCCGAGGCGAGCGGCGTGCCGCCGCCTCCCGGCAGTTCAGACAAGGCTCGCCGCGCGCGGGTAAGCGAGCGAGTGGGCGGCAGCAGCACTTCCGCCTGTTCCCCGCGAAACGCGATCAGCGCGACTTCGCTGCGTTTGACATAGGCTTGGGCAAGGATGCGCTCGACCGCGCCTTTGGCTTCTGCAAGCCGCGCCACCGCCGCCGAGCCCGAGGCGTCGACACAGAAGATCGTGACGGATCCAGCACGTTCCTCGAAGCGGCGAATGCGCAGGTCGTCCTTTTCGACATAGAGCGCCGTCGACGTGCTCTCTTCGCGTTCGCGCCGCCGCAGCGGTTGCCATGGTGCCGCCGCACGCAGGCTGTCGATCAGCGCCAGGCGCGACCCGCCACGCGGGATGCCAGGCCGTGCACCAAGCGGTTTGCCACGCAGTTTCGACAGACTGCGCTTGCCGCCACCACCACCTTGCGCGCCGCGACGCATTCTGCCTGCCGCAATCTGCGCCAGAACATCAGCGGGGATCGCAGCCAGCGCGGCTTCAATCAGCATCTCTTCTGGCGGCAGTTCGCCCGACTGTTCGCGAGAGCTATCGCTTGGCTCATCGGACGAGTCGGACGGAGGCGCTGCCTCGCTTTCGTCCGTGGCTTCTTGCGGGAGCCGAGTTGCACGCGGGGCAAGCACCAATCGCACCGCCGCGGTCAGATCTTCCTGCTTGACCTTCTTGCGCCGGTGCAGCGCGGCATGAGCGCGCGCCGCCGTGAGCGCGAACAGCAAAGGCCGCACGGAATCGATCCCCAATGCAGCAGAAACCGCCGCAAGCGCGGCGAGCTGATCATCCTCCAATTGACCGACATGGTTGATCGAGAGTGCCCGAATCGCCCCCGCATCATGATCGAGTGAGGCCACATGCGACAGATCGCATTCGAACGCCACCCGGTCGCACAGAGCTTGCGCCGGGCGCTCGTCGGGCTCGCGACCGTCATCGAGCAACACAAGCGCCAAATCCGTATCATCCAGAGCTTGAGCCAGCCGTCCTGCCGTCGCTTCGCGCAGCCGCTCAGCCATCGGCACGACCACGACCCCGCCCTGCGCCTCACTAAGCAGCCCGGCGCGCATGACGGCCCTTCCCTCTGCAAGACTGGCCGCGATATCCACCCCGCCTAGCAATCCTTCATCATCGATATTGGCGGGCAAACGGCGCCACGGCGCGTGATCGGGCAGCGCTTGGCGCAATTCCCCAAGCACCAGATCGCGCGCAGGCCCACCGCCGCGCAGGGAAATCCCGCCGAACTTGTCAGGCGCGAGCGCCAGCAGGCGCGCCGCAAGCAAGGCATCGGCCAAAGGGTCGAAATTGAGCTCAGGCGCAGGCGCGCCGCCGATCATCCGAACAGCTCTTCCACCGCGCGCTCGATCCGCACAGTCGAACCGGTTTCATCGAGCACATCGCGCCGCAGCCGGTGCCGCAGCGCCATGGGCGCAACCGCCAGCATATGTTCGCGCTTGACCTTGCGCGCGCCCGACAGCGCGGCATAGGCGCGGGTCGCCCGCATCAACGTCAGTTCGCCGCGCAGCCCATCAACCCCCACCGCCATGCAAAGCTGCGCTGCATCAGCCAAAACTTCGTCAGGCACCTCGATCGTCTGCACGCGCTTTTGCCCGCGCGCGATCTGCTTGACGATCTTGTCATCTTCGGCCTGCCACTCCTCAGCGAAGCCTTCGGGATCGCGTTCCTGCGCGCCGCAGCGGCGCATGATCTCCACGCGCTCTTCGATTGCGCCCGGCGTGCGCACTTCAACCGAAAGCCCGAAGCGGTCGAGCAATTGCGGGCGCAACTCGCCTTCTTCCGGATTGCCGCTACCGATAAGCACAAACTTGGCGCGGTGGCGGACAGAAAGCCCCTCGCGTTCTACCACGTTTTCGCCCGATGCCGCGACATCGAGCAGCAGGTCGACCAGGTGGTCCTCGAGCAGGTTGATCTCGTCGATATAGAGAAACCCGCGATGCGCCTTGGCCAAAAGTCCCGGCTCAAACGCTTTCTCGCCTTTGCGCAGCGCCTTTTCCAGATCGAGCGAGCCCACCACCCGATCTTCCGTCGCACCCAAAGGCAGGTCGACGAAGGGAACCGCGCGTTTCACTTTGCGCTTCGAGGTGCAGGGATCGGGGCAAGTGCCCGATTGCTCGGGCATGCAGCCATAGCGGCAATCCTCCACCACCAGCATCGGAGGCAGAAGCGCGGCCAGCGCGCGGCTGGCAGTCGATTTGCCAGTTCCACGATCGCCAAAAACCATCACCCCGCCAATCGATGGATCGACAGATGCGATCAGCAGCGCCAGCTTCATCTCGTCTTGTCCGACGATCGCAGAGAATGGAAAACGCGCCATGTGTCCACAAGTCTGGACAAGTTACAGCGTCAGGACAAGCAATTACTTCTCAATCGTGATTTGCGCCCTTGCCGAACAGGCGCTTGCGCAGCACACGCATGCCGATCCAGATACCCGCGACAACCGGGATCACCAGCGCGGCGAGCACCCAGTTCTTGTCCAGGCCATATTGAGCAAGCGGCAAGCCGCCCAGCAGGTATCCCACCAGCCCGATAAGGTAATAGCTCAGGGCTACCACAGAGAAGCCTTCGACCAGTTGCTGCAGGCGCACTTGCATCCGCGTACTTTGCTCCATCGAATGCAGCAGGCGGGCATTTTGATTCTCGATCCGGGTCTCGATCCGCGCACGTAGCAGCGATGCCAATTGTGCCGCGCGCAAGGCCAGTTGGCGCACCCGCGCCGTGGTCGCTTCGCACGTGTTCATTGCCGGGAAAAAGCGGCGCTGGGTAAAGTCCGATAGCGAAGCGAAGCCTTCAATAGGCTGCGGATCAACCTGAGCCAGCCGATCCTTGACCAATTGTGCATAGGCGCGCGTTGCATCCATGCGGAAGGAAATCGAAGTCTCGATCGCGGCCAGTTCGAGCGACAACTTGGACAGCGTATCCATCAGCTGGTCGTCGGTCTCATCACGATTGTCGATCCGCGCGGCGAGATCGCGCAAGCGCGCTTCCGCTTCGTCAAGCTTGGGCCAGCATTCGCGCGCCACGGGCAAGCCCAGCAATGCGCGGTTGCGATAATTGCCCAGTTCCTGCAGCCGCTGGACCTGACGCGTGATTTCGATCGGATCTGCGCCATTGGCCGCCACCAGCAAACGCCCGAACCCGTCTCCCTTGATGCGGAAATCGGACCACATGCGGATATCGCCGCCAAGGCGGCACGAAACCAGTTCAGCCGGGACGAGCCCAAGGCTGGGCAATACCTCCGCGACTGCATCATCATCTTCAGCGACCCAGATGCGGGTGCAGCGCACAATCTGGCCGGGTAAGTCCTGCGCCCATTCAACTGCGGCCTGCAAATCTGAATGCATGGAAGGATCAAAAAAGGCGTCTGGCCCCGCATCGCTGGCAAACAATGTCAGGCTGGTGCCTTCGCTGTGCCGTTCCCACACGAACTTGATATCTTCAGCCAGACTGCCGGCACGGTAAGCCGGATTGGCTGAAGGGTGATCAGCCTTGGCTTTGGATTCGATCGCCGCAAGCTCGGCTTCGCGTTCGTCATCCTCTACGATCAGGACCCACTGCACGATGACACAAGGGACAGTGAGCATCGGCCAGCGGCGCAGGTGCATCTCGCCTACCGCTTGCTTGCGCAGTTCATGATCACGCATGCGATGCCCCCTTTGCCTGGGCCGATTTGCCGAACTTTTCAGCCAGTCGTTCCTGCTAGTTCCTGCAAAACGCCTTGATATCCTGTCCAAGCAACCATGCAATGCCCGCGGCGGTTCCCATACGAATGCATTGGGCGCCCGCGTGAACTCGTGATACGCCTGTCCCTGTCTTGCAACGGGATCGGGGGGAAGCTTGGGTTCAGGACTGAAAAAGGGCCGCAAGCTCGGCCTGTTCGCCGCCATCGCGCTGGTGATGGGCAATATGATCGGTTCAGGGGTATTCCTGTTGCCGGCCAGCCTTGCGCCGCTGGGCTGGAATGCTGTTTTTGCCTGGATAATCGTGACCGCAGGAACGCTGGTGCTGGCGTGGGTTTTCGCATCACTGACCAGGCAAAAGCCGGAAGCCCGCGATCCCGGCGGCTTCGTGACCGCAGCCTTTGGCGAAGTGCCCGCCTTTCTGGTCAATTGGGCCTATTGGGTATCAGTCTGGACTGCGGTGCTTTCAATCGCTGTCGCGGCGATCAGTTACCTTTCATCCTTCATCCCGGCCATTGGCGAGACCGCTTTCATGCCATCACTTACTGCCATCGCATTGGTCTGGGCGATGACGCTGATAAACTTGCGGGGCATTCGCGCTGCAGGCAATTTCCAGATTCTGACCCTGCTTCTCAAAGTCATTCCGCTGACTGCCGTGATCGTGATTGCCGCGCTGGTACTGGGCGAAGGGACAGGCGAAATCCGCCCATTCGAAATGCGCGAGATCAACGGGCTGGACCTGCGAGCCGCGGCCGCGATGACATTCTTCGCGCTGCTGGGATTCGAATGCGCCAGCATCGCCGCAGCCCGGGTTGAGAACCCCGATGTAAACGTGCCGCGCGCCACGCTTTGGGGTACAGGCCTGACCGGGCTGCTTTACCTGCTGGTCTGTTCAGCCGTCGCGCTGATGCTGCCGGAAGCGGTTGCTGCAAACAGCCCGGCACCGCTCGCAACCTTTGTCGAGCAATACTGGTCCCCCGGCCCGGCGGCGCTAGTGGCCGTGTTCGCCATTGTCAGCTGCGTTGGCGCAGTCAACGGGTGGATCCTGATGCAAGGCGAATTGCCGCGCAGCATGGCAGAGCACGGCACCTTGCCGCGCTGGTTCGGAGTGACAGACAAGCGCGGAACGCCAGCGCGCGCCCTGATCATCTCAAGCATGATCGCGTCCGTATGCCTTGCGCTCAATGCAAGCCGAAACATGCAAGGTATCTACGAATTCGTCCTGCTACTATCGACCAGCGCAGCCTTGTGGCTTTACCTCGCAGTGGCACTTGCAGCCTGGCGGCTGAAGGTGGTGCGGTCCTTTGCGCTGATCGGTGCAATCTACGCGCTTTGGACACTGTGGGGTGCAGGGATTGAAGCGAGCGGATGGAGCCTGGTGCTGATGCTCGCCGGATTGCCGCTTTACTGGTGGGCCAAGCGCGAAGGCGACGTTGAAAATCAACCCGTCGCATCATCGCAATAGTCTTGCTAGAGCCGCGAAATGGCAACGCAAATGACCCCTGCCCAACACACCGATCCGCTGGAGGGATGGAGCCTTCCGGCGTGGACCTATCGCGATGCTGAATTCTACGAGCTAGAGAAAGAACGGGTGTTCCGGCCAAGCTGGCAAATCGTCTGCCACGAAAGCGACATTCCCGCGCGCGGTGATTGGCATACGCTCGACTATATCGGCGAGAGCGTGATCGTAGTGCGCGGCGAAGACGATACTCTGCGCGCGTTCACCAATGTGTGCCGCCATCGCGGGTCGCGGCTGGTCGATGGCTCCATAGGTTGCGCGAAGAAGCTCGTGTGCCCCTATCATGCATGGACCTCTGATCTCGACGGCCGGCTTACCGGTGTGCCGGACAGCGCAAGTTATCCCGCGCTGGACAAAAACGCTTCGGGATTGGTGCCGGTCGAACTTGAAGTCTGGCGCGGATTCATATTCGTCCGGCTGACCAACGATGGCGGCCCCGCCGTAGCCGAGATGATGGCGCCCTATGAACAACTGATCGAGCCATACCGTTTCGAGGGGCTCACCGCACTGGGACGGGTCACGCTGCGCCCGCGCGAAGTGAACTGGAAGAACGTGGGCGACAACTATTCTGACGGGTTGCATATTCCGGTCGCGCATCCCGGCCTGACCCGGCTGTTCGGTAAGAGTTACGGCGTCGAAGCCGAGCCTTTTGTCGACCGCATGTGGGGGGAGCTGAGCGACAGGCCAAGCGTCAACCTGTCAGAACGGCTTTATCAGCGCCTGCTGCCGGAAGTTTCGCATCTGCCGACAGAGCGGCAACGTTCATGGCAATATTTCAAGCTGTGGCCCAATGTCGCCTTCGACATCTATCCTGACCAGGTCGATTTCATGCAATGGTTGCCCACTGGCCCCACTACATGCCTGATCCGCGAGATCAGCTATGTATTGCCCGACAACCGGCGCGAGATGCGCGCCGCGCGCTATCTCAACTGGCGCATCAACCGCCAGGTCAATGCCGAGGACACTGTGCTGATCGCCCGCGTGCAGGACGGGATGGAAAGCCGCAGCTTTTCCATGGGTCCGCTCAGCGACAAGGAGGTTTGCCTGAAGAATTTCTGCAAGCGGATGCGCGAAATCATCCCTGAGGCACGGCAAGGCGAGCAGCCTGCCGCCGGTTGGAGCCACGCATGACCAAGCGCTATGATGCCGTGATCATTGGCGCGGGCCACAATGGCTTGGTCTGTGCGTTCTATTTGGCTCAGGCCGGGCTAAATGTGCGAATCGTCGAGCGGCGCGATGTTGTGGGCGGCGCAGCCGTGACAGAGGAATTCCACCCGGGCTTCCGCAATTCGGTCGCCAGCTACACAGTCAGCCTGCTCCAGCCCAAAGTGATCGCCGACATGCGCCTTCACGATCATGGCTATCGCGTCATCGAGCGGCCCATTTCGAACTTCCTGCCGCAGGAGGATGGCGGCTATCTGAAGCTCGGCGGCGGGCTGGAGCGCGCGCAAGCAGAGTTCCGGCGCTTCTCGGAAGCCGACGCCGAAGCCTTGCCCGCCTATTACGACGCACTGGAAGGCGTGGCCGAAGTGCTGCGCAGCCTGGCACTCAAATCGCCGCCCAATATCGGCGAAGGCCTTCGCACGCTGGTTGCAGGTGCAAGCCAGGGTTGGGGCCTGTCGCGGCTGTCGCTTGAAGCCAAACGCGATGTGCTTGACCTGTTCACCAAATCCGCGCGCAGTTTCCTCGACAGCTGGTTCGAAAGCGAAGCGGTGAAGGCCGCGTTCGGTTTTGACAGCGTGGTCGGCAACTACGCTTCGCCCGATACGCCGGGCAGCGCATATGTGCTGCTCCACCACGTGTTTGGCGAAGTGAACGGCAAGAAAGGAGCGTGGGGCCATTCGGTGGGCGGCATGGGCACGATCACGCAGATCATGGCGGATGTCTGCCGCCAATGCGGGGTCGAGATCAGCCTCGAAAGCCCGGTCGATGAAGTGCTGATCGATGGCGACACCGTTGCCGGCGTGCGGCTCGCAAGCGGCGAGGAAATCGCGACTAAACGGGTCATCGCCAATGTCGGGCCCAAACTGCTTTATGACACGATGCTGCCCAAGAGCGCGCAGCCAGAGGATTTCCAGCGGCGCATGCGCGGCTTCAAGGCGGGCGGCGGAACCTTCCGCATGAATGTCGCGCTGTCAGAGCTGCCGCGTTTTACCTGCTTGCCTGAACCCGGCGAGCACCACCAATCGGGCATCATCATCGCGCCCACGCTCGACTACATGGACCGCGCCTATCTCGATGCGAAGCAGCACGGCTGGTCGAAGGCACCGATCGTGGAGATGCTGATCCCGTCTACAGTGGATGACAGCCTCGCCCCGCCGGGGCAGCATGTCGCCAGCCTGTTCTGCCAGCAATTCGCGCCTGAGTTGCCAGACGCGCGCGACTGGGACGAGGAAGAGGACGCTGCGGCCGATACCATCATCGACACAGTTGAAGCCTATGCGCCGGGCTTCAAAGCCTCGATCCTCGGTCGCCAGGTGCTCAGCCCCAAGGGTCTCTATCGCAAGTTCGGCCTTGTTGGGGGCGATATCATGCATGGCCACATGAGCCTGGACCAGATGTGGTCAGCCCGCCCGGTGCTGGGCCATGGCGCTTATCGCGGACCGGTGAAGGGACTCTACATGTGTGGCGCGGGCACGCATCCGGGCGGCGGGGTAACCGGTGCACCCGGGCACAATTGCGCACGCGAAGTGATCGCCGATGGCGGCAGCTTCAGCCGCTTCCGCGCTGTCTGATGCCCACTGAAAAAGGGCCCGTCCTTGCGGACAGGCCCCTCTTTTCATCGTCGGCTGTTATTTAGAACTTATAGCCGAACTCGACACCGAAGCGGCGCAGCATGCCGGGCGAAATGAACGACCCGCCAAATTCGATCGCAGGGATCACTTCGTTGAGATATTTCTCATTGGTCAGATTGTCGGCAAAGGCCGTAACTGACCAGTTGTCCGTCTCGACCCCGATCCGGACATCGAGCACGCTGAAGGTATCGCGCTCGGTCAGCGAATAATCGGCATTGCCAACTTCAGCCGGCAATACCAGCTTGTTGGGTGAATTGGCATCCGCCGGGATCGGCAGCAGTCCGCTGAAGATCGTTGGCGATGTGTCATCCTGGACCGAGTGGAACCAGGTCGGGCCGGTGATACGGTAATCCGCGCGCGCCACGAAATCGAGCGTGTCGGTTACCGGCAAGTCAAGCTGGGTGCCAAGGTTGATCGTGTAGTCCGCAGTGTAAGGCGACTTGTTGCCTTCGGTCACCGGGCGCGAGGCGTTTTCCTTGATCTCGCTTTCTGTCACATTGGCAGAGCCGAACACGCTCCATCCGGGCATGATTTCACCGGTCAGGTTCAGTTCCGCACCATAGACTTCGACTTCGTCGATGTTCGAAACCACGCGCAGCAGACCGAAACCGCCAACGAAGAATTCGAAGAACTGCATATCGTCGATCGTGGTGTGATAGCCAGCAAGGTCAAAGGTTACTGCGCCATCGGCCAGTTCACCCTTCAAGCCCACTTCGAAGGCGCTCGACTTTTCCTTGCGGAACTGGTCTTCGATCAGGACATCGGTGCCGATGAAATCATTGAAGGCTGCATCTACGATCGCCGCCGAGCCCTGGTTGTTGAACCCGCCAGACTTAAACCCGATACCCCAGTTGGCGTAGAAATTGATGTCGTCGGACAGCTCATAGCGCAACGAGATCTTCGGCTGCAGCTGCTTGAATTTCTCCGACTGGTCGGCAATTGGCTGGATCACTCCATCGACTACAACCTGGCCGGGGTTGATCGGGCCACCTGTAAATGGATCGAATGCTGCCGGCACAAGATTGCGAACCTTGCGGTCTTCGATGTCATATCGTGCAGCAAGCCCGAATTCGAGCCGTTCGCTCACTTCGAAATCCGCAGAGGCGAACACGGCGTAAACGTCTGTCGAGAAATCATCATTGTAGAGCTGCGTGGTTGGATTGGCTGAACCGGCAGGGTTGAACAGATCCGTGCTCGCGCCATTGCCCAGATCAGCGCCCAAGCTCACACCAACTTCACGATCGATATGCAGGTAATAGGCACCTACCTGCCAGTCGACGTAACCATCACCATTCGACGCGAGTCGCACTTCGGCGCTGAAATCACTCTGGTTGCGGATCTGTAGCTGGGTGCCATCGCAGGTAGTAGGGCCGAACGGACCAAAAGTTGAGCCGTTGATCGGATCGAAAATGAAAGGAACGGGCGTCGCACCGATGAAACCCGGGGGATTGATCGGGAAGCCAGTCAGATCGGCGGTGGAGCCAAAACATGCATTCGAAGCGTCGACCGAGTCCTGCGTCGCGCCCGGGAAGGTGAAACGCGCGAAGTCAGCCGACGTGCCGTCTGCGGTAAGCAGTTGCTCGACATCGCTATACAGCGCCCAGGCCGTGAGCGTGACATTCTCGAACTCATGCTCGATCTTGGCGGACGCTTCGAAGGTTTCCTGCGTATTGGTTGGGCGAATGTTCGAATAGAAATTGAAGGGGTGCTCGTTTACATCCTCGAAGAATGCGCCGCCGAAAGCAGGCAATGCGAAGGCCGCGTTGTAGTTGATCGACGCACCTTTGAGATCAGCATAGCGCGCCTTGACATCCAGCTCTGTCGCAGGCCCCAGATCGGCCACAAAACGGCCGTCGATTGACCACACTTCCTGATCATCGACTGTGTCCGAATTCAGGAACTGGTTGCGATAGAAGCCGTCGGTGGTCGAATAGCTGCCGGACAATACTAGCCCCGCCCCTTCGCCCACCGGGGTCGAAATGTAGCCGCTGGCCGAATAGGTATCGTCTTCAGCTGCGGTTACGCGCACACCGCCTTCGAGAAATCCCGATGGCTTAAGCGTCTGGATCACGATCGCGCCAGCGGCCGCGTTGCGCCCATAGAGCGCGCCTTGCGGACCTTTCAGGATTTCGATCTGGCGCAAGGTGCCTTGATCCTGGTTGAGCTGCGCAGTGTTGGTCTTGAGGATCCCGTCAACCACCAAGGCGACCGAGCTTTCCGCATCGCGAGCGCCGTTGATGCCGCGGATATTGATCTGCGTATCGCCTGCCTCTGCCGTGCCAGTCACGATTGTAACGCCCGGAGTGAGCTGGACAAATTCGTCGGCTTTCTGGATCCCGGTTTTCTCCAGCGTGTCAGCGGTGAACACTGTGATCGCTGTTGGCACTTCGGCCAGCGTTTCCGACTGGCGGCGCGCCGTCACGATAATTGTGTTGCCGGTGTCAGCCTCTTCGGCCCCCGCCGCATCCTGAGCGACTGCGGGAACAGCAGGGAAAAGCGCGGCCAGAGCGGCACCGGCGGCAAGCTTGGTCTTGAAGTGTCTCATCGTGAATTCCCTCAATATGAAGCGGTCTTCGCCGCCTTGTGTCGATGTGTTGTCATTCAAACGCAGAATTGGCCATCCGGTGCCCGACGGCACACGCCGCCTGATCGAAACGTTATCGGGACACCCTTGCACTTACCAATCTCTATTGTATACAATTGCTACAAGTCAAGCCCATCGAGGACAAAGTGGCAAAAGCGTCAGACCGAGCATATGAGACGATCAGGGCGATGATTCTGTCCGGGGAATTGTCGTCTGGCGAGCAATTGAGCGAAGAAGCCCTGGCAGATCGCTGCGGTGTATCGCGCACGCCTGTCCGCGATGCTCTGCGCCGGCTGGAGGCAGAGCTGCTCGTGCGCAAGAATGATTCGCAGCGCAGCTTAGTTGCTGACTGGTCGCTCGGCGATGTTGCCGATGCCTTCGAACTGCGCGCCATGATCGAAGGCTATGCCGCACGGCGCGCTGCCGAACGGATGGATGATGCCACGCTGGACCAGCTTCGCTCTTGTAATTCAGCTATTTACGAGGCAATCAAGCGTGCGCGGCCTGATGTGCAGGGTTTTCTGGATCACAACAAACGGTTCCATGAACTGATTCTGGATGCGGCGGATTCGCGCCGACTGACCAGCCTCCTCGGTTCGCTGATCGAGCAGCCCGTTGTTTGGCGCACCGCTCAACATTACGGGCGCGAAGCCTTCAATCGATCGCACAGCGAACATGAAGATCTGCTCGCTGCATTCGCACGCCGCGATGGACCTTGGGCTGAAGCGATCATGGCCGGGCATATTCGCCGGGCATTTCACGCCTATGCTGACGCACACCATGGTCTTTCAGCGATTGATCGCGGGGCAGCGTAAAATGTATACAGAAATCTCTCAGGGATTCGAACTGGTTGAAGTCGGTCCGCGTGACGGGCTGCAAAACGAGCCGGACATTGTCTCAACCGAGGTCAAGCTCGCGATGATAGGCCGCATGCTCGATTATGGTGCGCGGCGGATGGAAGTGGCGAGCTTCGTCCATCCGCACCGTGTGCCGCAAATGGCCGACGCCGAAGCCGTGATCGCCGGCCTGCCTGATCGCGACGACACAACTTACATCGGCCTCACGCTCAACAAGCGCGGCGTGATGCGCGGCCTTGCAACGCGCGAAGGCGGAAAGCGCGGAATCGATCAGGTCGGCTGCGTGCTCGTCGCCAGCGACACCTTCGGCCAGAAGAACCAGGGGCAAACCGTCGCAGAGGGAATCGCCGAAAACCGCGACATGATCCGCTTTGCCAAGGCCGAAGGGATGCGCGCGCAGATCACCATCAGCGCTGCGTTCGGCTGCCCCTTTGAAGGCGAAGTGAAGCCAGAAACTGTGCTCGCCATTGCAGAGGAAATGGCAGCGGAAGAGCCAGAAGAGATCGCGCTGGCTGACACCATCGGCGTCGGCACGCCCGCGCAGGTGAGTGAGCTGTTCGGCAAGCTTGGCGAATTGCTCGGCAGCAAGATCCCGATGCGCGCGCATTTCCACAACACACGCGGCACCGGCATCGCTAATGCCTGGGCCGCATATCAGGCGGGCGTGCGGACATTCGATGCCTCGCTGGGCGGGCTCGGCGGCTGTCCCTTTGCGCCCAAGGCGACGGGGAATATCGCGACCGAGGACCTGATCTATATGATGGAGCGTTCGGGGATCGACACGGGGATTGATCTGGAAGCGACCATCGCCACCAACCACTGGTTCGCTGAAAAGCTGGGCCGTCAATTGCCATCCATGGTCGCGCGCGCGGCCTGAGAGAAACGAAGTCACGGAGAGAATATGACCTATCGTTTGGGCGTCGATGTAGGCGGGACATTTACTGACCTGCTGCTGTTCGACGAGGAAAGCGGGAAATTCTGGCGGCACAAGACACCGTCTACCCCGCATGACAGCTCCGAAGGGATCCTGAACGGGGTTAAGGCGATCACGGCGGAAGCCGGTGTGTCTGCCAGCGACATTGCTTATTTTCTCCACGGCACCACGGTCGCGACCAATGCGGTGCTGGAAGGCAAGGGCGCCAAGGTCGGCCTCGTCACCACCGAAGGCTATCGCGACATCATGCAGATCGCGCGTAGCTTTGTGCCCGGTGGCCTTGCTGCGTGGATCGTGTGGCCGAAGCCGCAACCGCTCGCAGCGCTTGAAGACACCGTTGAAGTGCCCGGGCGCATGGGAGCGGACGGCAAGGAGGTGCGTCCGCTCGATGAAGATGCTGTGCGCGCGGCATTGCAGAAGCTCAAAGCCAATGGCGTGGAAGCGCTGACCGTCAGCTTGATCAACGCCTATACCAACGGCGCGCATGAGAAGCGCATCGGCGAGATCGCAGCGGAAGAACTGCCCGGCATTCCTGTTTCGTTAAGCCATGAAGTGCTGCCCGAAATGCAGGAATATGAGCGCACCCTATCGACCGTCGCCAATGCTGCAGTCCGCCCGGTGGTCAGCAAATATGTCTCAAACCTGCGCACCAAGCTGGAAGACGAAGGGCTCGAAGGCAAATTGTCGCTGCTGCGTTCGGATGGTGGCTTGATGTCAAGCCAGAAGGCCGAGGAACACCCGGTCAATATTCTGATGTCTGGCCCCGCTGGCGGGGTCACCGGCGCGCTATGGGTGGCAAAAAATGCCGGCCTTACAAACATCCTCACGCTCGATGTGGGCGGCACATCAACCGATGTCGCGCTGATCGAAGGGCTGGAAGCGCGACGCGTGCGCACCACCGATGTCGGTCACTTGTCAGTGCGCGCATCGGCGCTGGATGTGAAGACCGTTGGCGCGGGCGGCGGCTCGATTGCCCACGTACCTGAACTCACCAGGGCGCTGCGCGTCGGCCCGGAAAGCGCGGGCGCCGTGCCCGGCCCGGTCGCCTATAACAAGGGCGGCGAACTGCCGACGGTGACCGATGCCAATGTCGTGCTGGGCTATCTGCCCGAAGACCTGCTGGGCGGATCATTCAAGCTCGACCGTGAAGGTGCGAAAAAAGCGGTGCAGACCATCGCCGATGCGCTGGGCATCGGGTTGATGGAAGCCGCGCGCGGCATCATCGACATCGTCAATGAGAACATGTTCGGCGCGCTGCGCATGATTTCGGTCCAGCAAGGCTATGACCCGCGCGAATTCGCGCTGATGGGATTTGGCGGGGCTGGTCCGCTGCATGTGAACGCTGTCGCCAAACTGATGGGCAGCTGGCCTGCAGTCTCGCCGGTTTCCCCCGGCGTGCTCTGCGCATTGGGCGATGCGACCACGCGGATGCGCACGGAAACCGCGCGCAGTTTCTCCAAGCTAGCGAAAGATACAAGCATCGCTGATCTCGAAGCGGTGCTGGATGAGATGGCGGCGCAAACGCGCGGCGAATTACTGGCTGACGGGATTTCAGAAGACCAGATCACCGTCGAATTCGAAGTCGATATTCGCTACGCCGGCCAAGCCTTCGAAGTACCGCTGACGATCGACAAGGCGGTGCTCGAAAAGGACGGGATCGAAGGCATCCTGGCGCGCTTCGATGAAGAGCATTTGCGCCTCTTCACCTTCAACATGGATACGCCGCATGAAATCGTGAACCTGCGTGCGGTGGCGCTGGGACAGGCCCCTGCCCTGCCTGCCGCCGAATTGCCCAAGGGCGATGGCGATCCTTCAGCGGCCAAGATTCGCGATCACACTTTGTGGATGGACGGCAAAGAGCAAGCCGCGGTAATCTATGACCGCGCCAAACTGCGGCAGGGGGATGTGATCCCCGGCCCGGCCATCATCACGGAGATGGATTCGACCACGTTGGTTGAAAGTGGTTGCACCGCCACCATCGACAAAGTGGGCAATATCCTCATCAATCCGAAAGCGGAGGGCTGATCCGATGCCGGCACAAATCATCGAAACCAACGTCACCCCGTTCAACAAGGTCGATATCGACCCGGTTACGCTCGATATCATCGAGAATGCGCTGCGCAATGCGCGGATCGAAATGGACGCGACGCTGGTGCGCACCGCCATGTCTCCCGGCATTCGTGAACAGGGCGATGCCTTCCCGCTGATCGCCGATCCCAAAGGCAAGATGATCGTCGGCCAGTTCGGCAGTTTCATCGATGGCTTCCTGAAGGGCTATGATGCCACGCTGGAAGATGGCGACATGATCTTCCTGTCAGACCCCTATTCCTGCGAAGGCGCCATCAGCCACTCGAACGACTGGCTGGTGCTGCTGCCCGTGTTCAAGGACGGGCGACTGATCGCCTACACTGCGATGTTTGGCCACCAATCGGACATTGGCGGCTCCGTGCCCGGCTCGATGCCGATTGGCGCTAGCTCGATATTCGAAGAAGGCGTGCGCATTCCACCGGTGAAGATCTGGAAGAAGGGCGAATATAACGCCGATCTGATGAAGCTGGTGATGCACCAGACGCGCAAGCCCGACTGGTGCCAGGCAGACTTGAATGCGTTGATTGCGTCCTGCCGCGTTGCCGCGCGCCGAGTTGTGGAGATGGCAGAGCGCTTTGGCGACGATGTCTATTATTCGGCAACGCAGGAACTGCTCGACCGAAACTATCGTGCGATGAAGGCGCTGATATCGATGGCGGTCGCGGAAAAGCCCGCGAGCTTCGAGGATTACATCTGCGACGATGGCAAGGGTTACGGCCCCTACAAGATCAAGTGCACCATGTGGCGCGAAGGCGAGAAAGTGGTCCTCGATTTCGACGGCACCGACCCTCAATCAGCCGCATCGATCAACTTCTACTTGAACGAGAACATGTTCAAGATGTTCTTCGGCATCTACATGATCATGGTGTTCGACCCGCAGATCCTGTTCAACGACGGGTTCTATGATCTCATCGAAGTGCGCATCCCCGAAGGCTCGCTGCTCAAGCCGCAATTCCCCGCTGCGCTTTCTGGCCGCACCCACGCACTGGGTCGGATTTTCGACATTCTGGGCGGATTGCTGGGCCAGGGCACGCCGGAATTCCTCAACGCTGCCGGCTTCTCGTCCTCACCGCACCTGTTCTATTCGTGCTGGGACGCGCGCGATGGCAAGAAAGCCGAGTGGTTCCAGCTGTTCCAGATCGGCTTTGGCGGAATTCCGGGCAGGCCGCTGGGTGACGGGCCTGACGGACATTCGCTGTGGCCGGGCTTCACCAATGTGCCCAACGAATTCCTCGAACGCTATTTCCCGCTGCGGATTGAGCGCTATTCAACCGAACCCGATAGCGGCGGCGCGGGCCTGCACCGCGGCGGCAACGGCATTCACATGACCTATCGCTTCCTGGCCGATGGCGAGATCGCGGTGCATGATGATCGCTGGTTCGTGCCCCCATGGGGCGTCAATGGCGGGCATCCCGGCATGCGCGCCAAGAAGGTGCTTGAACGTGCCGGCGGCAGCACCGAAATCGTTGGCAACAAGGTTGAAGACGTGCCGGTCAAGGCGGGCGATCTGTTGCACTACATCACCTGGGGCGGCGGCGGCTGGGGCGACCCGCTCGAACGCGATCCCGAGCTGGTCGGCCTTGAGATACGGCAAGGCCTCGTCACACCCGAGGGCGCCAAGCATTACGGCGTGGTCGCCGACGAGAATGGCGCGATCGACAGCGAAGCGACAGACAAGCTGCGCGCCGAGATCAAGGCCAAACGTGGCGAATTGCCGCTGTTCGACTATGGCCCGTCGATCGATGAGCTGCGCGCAAGTTGTGAGGAAGAAACCGGCCTGCCCGCACCGATCCAGCCTGTCTGGAACGAGGCCCAAGAACGCGAGGCGGCCGAGTAATGGGTGCATTGTCTGACATTCGGGTGGTCGAAATGGGCCAGCTGCTGGCCGGCCCGTTTTGCGGTCAATTGCTCGGCGACATGGGCGCGGATGTCATCAAGCTGGAGCCGCCCGGTGCAGGCGATCCGATGCGGCTGTGGGGCCAGGGCGAGGAAAAGGTGCAATGGGAAGTGATCGCGCGCAATAAGCGTTCGGTCACCTGCAATCTGCGCGTACTGGAAGGGCAGGAACTGGCGCGCAAACTGATCGCCGAAGCGGACGTGCTGATCGAGAATTTCAAGCCCGGCACGCTTGAGAAATGGGGCCTGTCGCCAGCTGAGCTGCACAAGGATAATCCGCGTCTCATCATCGCGCGCATGTCTGGATATGGCCAGGACGGCCCCTATTCCAACCGCGCCGGTTTTGGTGGGATCGGCGAAGCCATGGGCGGCTGGCGCTACATCGTTGGTGATCCGGACCGCCCGCCCGCGCGCATGGGCATCTCTATCGGGGACACGCTGTGTGCCACCTATGGCTGTATGGGCGTGCTCGCGGCGCTGCATCACCGCGAGAAGACCGGCGAAGGCCAGGTGGTCGACACCGCACTTTATGAAGCTGTGCTGCAGGTGATGGAAGGCCTGGTGCCGGAATATGATCGCAACGGCTTCATCCGCGAACGGTCGGGCTCGATCCTGCCCGGCATCGCGCCTTCGAATGTCTATTCCTGCAAGGATGGGCCCTTCATGATCGGCGCAAACAAGGACGAGATCTTCGCCCGGCTTGCGCAAGCGATGGGCCAGCCGGAACTGGCGAGTGATCCACGCTATTCGACGCATCTTGCCCGCGGCAAAAACCAGACCGAGCTAGACGATCTGATCAATGCATGGACCGGTCAGTTGACCGTCGATGAAGTCGAGCAAGCCATGATCGACTTTTCGATACCTGCAGGCCGCGTCTACACTGCCAAGGACATGCTGGCTGATCCGCATTTCCAGGCGCGCGACGCCATCGTAGAGGTGGAAACCGCGCGGCACGGCAAGCTCAAGATGCAGAATGCCTTTCCCAAGCTGTCGAAGACGCCTTCAGGCGTGCGGCGACCTGCACCGGAGGTGCCTGGCCAGCACAATGCAGAAATCTATGGTGAGCTGCTCGGGATGAACGAGCAGGCGATCGGCCAGTTGGCAGAACAAGGCATCATCTGATGGCGAGCGAAGCCAGCCGGGAAGCCAATTACGCCGGTACCTATAACGGGCATTTGCAGCCTGGCACGCACCCTGCCCTGCTGCTGGTCGACATGGTCGAAGCCTATTTGCAGCCCGACAGCCCGCTCTATTGCGAAACAGCCGCCGATGCTCTCAGCGTGGCAGCGCAACTTGCCGAAGCATGCCGCGCCAATGGCATCCCGGTCGTCCTGACGAATTTCGAATATGAGCCGGGCGGCGCGGATGGCGGCGTGTTCTATCGCAAGGCCCCGGTGCTCAAAGTGTTCGATCGCGGTTCGCCGCTTGGGGCATTTCCCGACGCGCTTGCGCGCGCTGCCAGCGACATTGTGATCACCAAGCAATATCCTTCGGCGTTCTTCGACACCGGTCTTGCCGCCAAGCTCAAGCAACTGGGGATAGATACACTGTTGATCGGCGGATATTCAACCTCAGGCTGCGTTCGCGCCTCTGCACTGGACGCATTGCAATACGGCTTTATCCCATTCGTCGTGCGCGAAGCCTGCGCGGATCGGCACCCCGATCCGCACGAAGCGAATCTGTTCGATCTTCAGGCCAAATATGCTGAAGTAATCGACGCGCAAAAGGCGCTGGATCTGATCGCCTAGGCCTCTATTGGCACCAAGCGGATGGCAAAACCGCCGCCCGGAGCCATGCGGAGCTCAAGACGGTCACTGGCAATGACGCTGCGTTCCTCAATCTCGATATCGAAGCGCGTTTCACCAATATAATGTGCCTGCGCGCCGTCGCGATAGATTTGCGCGGTGTAGCGCTTGCCTTGCTCAAGGAAATCGAGCGCAACAGTGACTTCGCGTGCATCTTCATCGGTCGCGCCGCCAACAAACCATTCCTCGCTGTTGCGATCCTTGCGTGCAGTGATGACATAGTCGCCTACTTCAGCATCCAGCACCCGGCTCTCCGCCCAATCAACCGGCACATCCTTGATGAACTGGAATGCATCCATGTGTTCTTCGTAATGCTCGGGCAAGTCAGCCGCCATCTGGATCGGCGAGTAGATCACGACATATTCGGCCAATGCGCGCGCCTTGGTCATTTGCAATGGCTGGCCGCGACCTTCCAGGCTAAGCACGCCGGGCGTGTAATCCATCGGACCTGACAGCATGCGAGTGAAGACCATGATCGGAACATGGCTGGGGCCGTTGGGCGGCACACCCCACGCGTTGAATTCCATGCCGCGCGCACCTTCGCGAGCAACCCAATTGGGATAAGTGCGCCGGAGCCCGGTGTCTTTCACCGGCTCATGCGCGTTGATTGCGATCTTCCGCTTTGCTGCTTCTGTCACGACCTTCAGGTGGTGGCGCTGCATCACCTGACTTTCCGTGCATTCGCGCGTTTCGCGGCCATCGGGATGGACATAGCGCAGATTGCACGCGTCGGTGACATAGCCGGTCTTGATCGACTTGACTCCGCGTGCAGCCATCAAGTCCAGCCCCGCTTCCAGCTGCGCTTCGTAATTTCCGATATCGCCAGATGTCTCGTGGTGGCCGACAATCGGCACGCCTTTCTCCGCAGCGTAGCGCGCGAGTTCCTCAAAATCGTAATCGGGATAGCTTTCAGTGAAGCTGAACAGCTTGCCATTGAAGAACCAGTTGCCATCCCAGCCGATATTCCAGCCTTCGACCAGAACGCCTTCAAAACCGTGCTCCGCAGCGAAATCGATATAGCGTTTGGTGTTTTCGGTGGTCGCTCCGTGGCGGCTGGCTGTGAAGCTGTCATCCGATCCCGAGCCAGTCTGCCGCCCCCAGCTTTCCTCGTCCAGATGCAGCGACCACCAGATGCCGATATACTTATGCGGTTTCACCCAGCTGACATCGCCAAGCTTGTTGGGCTCGTTAAGGTTCAGATCGATATCGCTCATCGCAAGGCCCGCTGCGTCTTCACTGATCCGGATAGTGCGCCACGGCGTATGAAATGGCAGGTCGCGTACTGCACGCGCCGCCTGCGCGCCGGTGGGTGCAAGCGTTGCGCGGAAGTTCGTGCCGGTCGTTCGCTTGACCCACATGCCAGCGAAATCGACCAGCGCCGCTTCGTGGATTGCGACATGCATGCCGTTCTTCATCCGCACAGTGAAAGGCGTGTGGACCAATGGCACCGCTGAAATCGCTGTCTCTTCGTAGAGGTATTCGTAGCGATTCCACTCGCCCCCCGGAATCCACCAGGCGGTTCCATTTTGCGCGAAATTGAATTCGGTCAGTTCCTCGGCAACGCGCAGGGTTTCGCCCATGCTCGGATCATCGAACACATAACGGAAACCCACCCCATCGTTGAACACGCGGAAGGTAACGCCAAAGCGGCGCCTTTCATCGCTGTTTTCTTCGAATCGCACAGTCAACTGGTTGTGATGGTCGCGCACAAACTGGCGCTCGCCCCACGGCTGCTCCCATGTTTCATCATGGCTCGCAGTTTCGGAACCGATGATCTGCAAACGCCGGTCAAGCTTGTCCTGGTCAGTTAGCAGAAAGCCCAGCGCGCTGCGCGTGATCACGGCTTCGCCGTCTCGCGCAATCGCATATCCCGGACGGCCCTCTCCCGTCACATCGACTGTCACTACGATCCGGCCATCAGGCGAGGCGATCTCGACGCTTTGCGCCTTGAGTGGAGCCACCAAGGCCAGCATGCCGATCAGAGAGGCAGCCAAAATGGCAACAAGCTTATTCCAAATGGCGATCATTATTGGCTCTCCTGACGAGATTTCAAATCGGGATCAGAGTTTCAGTCGGATTCGCGGAAGAGGCGATAGCCCCACGGCATGAGCGAAATTTCGCTGGCGGTATCGAATGTCACCGCCTCACTGCTCAACGCGTCACTGTATTCGCCGGTGTGCCGCTCATGCGAGAAGCTCACCATTTGCGCGCGTGGCGACAGGTTGAAGACGGCAAATACACGCGCGCCCGGCTCGCCGCGCACAAAGCTGTATACGTCCTCGCTCGCGCTATTCGGCACATCAACCATCGGTGCGCCGTGACGTCCGTTCCACAAGGCTGGCTCTTCGGTCTTGAGCGCGATCAGCTGGCGGAACAGGCGCTCATACCGCCCTTCCTTCCACTCGATTTCATCCTTTTCGAAGAACTCGAGCTGGCGATCGAGATCAGCTTCCTGGCCATTATAGATCAGCGGCGTGCCCTTGCCGACAAAGCTCAGCGCAATCGCCGCTTCATAGGCTGGGCCATAAATTTCGGATGCCACGCCATCCCACGAGTTCTGGTCATGGTTGTCAGTGTAGTTCATCCGCATCGCGGCATGCGGCCATGTAACTTTCTGTCCCGCGAAGTACCCACGTATATTGCCTGCGTTACCTTGGCCCCGAGCGATCTTTTGAAGCTCTTCCTTGAAACCCCAGCCATACGTCGCGTCGAAAGCTCTGGCATGGAGATCACGTGTCTCCCACTCGGCTAGCATGAACACCGGCTTGATAGCGTCAAGCTCTGCGCGGGCCGTCTCCCAAAAATCCAGCGGGACATATCCGGCGACATCGGCGCGATAGCCGTCAACGCCAATCTCGCGCACCCAATAGGCAAGGCTGCCTGTCATGTATTCGCGCAAACCAGATTGCGAGTAATCGAAGTCGACTGTGTCGAACCAGTCAGTGCCTTCAGGCGGCATCAGCTCGCCCTCTGGCGTGCGGCTATACCACTCAGGATGCTCGGTCGTGAGCGGGTTGTCCCACGCTGAATGGTTGGCCACCCAGTCAAGGATGACCTTCATGCCCAGCTCATGCGCGGCATCGACAAAGGCACGAAACTCTTCTTCCGTCCCGAGATCGGGATTTACCGCACGATAGTCTTTCACCGCATAGGGACTGCCCAGTGTTCCCTTGCGATTCACTTCGCCGATCGGATGGATCGGCATCAGCCAGATGATATCAATTCCCATATCCGCCAGACGCGGCAGATGCCCTTGCGCTGCTGCGAAAGTGCCTTCCTGCGTGAACTGGCGCGTGTTCAGCTGATAGATCACCGCGTCGCGCGTCCATTCGGCATTCTCGAGTTGGACATAGGGCTGAGGCTCATAGCTCTGAGGCGAGCTCGCCGCTTCACCGCATGCGGCCAGCGCAGCAAGCAGTGCGAGCGGGGCTGTAATCTTCCGGATCATGCTGCGATCTCCTTGCCTGCGACAGCTTCTCCGGCGGCATCGTCGACAAAAAGCGTCGCAACCGCCGCCACAAGGAAGGAAGCTGCTGAAATCATCAGCGCATAGATCGGCGCGCCGTCGAAAAAGGTTGTTAGCAGGAAACCGAGCAGCGTTGCAGCGACCAACTGCGGGACCACAATGAAGATGTTAAAGATGCCCATATAGATGCCCATCTTGTTCGCGGGCACAGAGCCGGAGAGGATCGCGTAAGGCAGCGAAACGATCGATGCCCAGGCGATGCCGACACCAACCATCGCAATCCACAGCAGGCCCGGATCAAGGATGAACAGCATAGAGGCAAACCCGGCCGACCCGATCAGCAGGTTGGCTGCATGCAACCGCTTGCGGTCGATCCTGGTGGCAAGCCAGATAAAGCCAAGCGCCGCAGCGGCAGCAATCCCGTTGCGTACAGATCCGAGCAGGCTCCACCAGTCGGCTGCATCCTGATAACCGCGGGTCGCCGGATCAGGCGAAGCAAAGTGAAACTCGGCCACTGCAGGCGTGCCGTAAATCCACATCGCGAACATCGCGAACCAGCTGAAGAATTGCACCACGGCAAGCTGGCGCATTGTCCTGGGCATGGCGAACAGGTCGTTGACCACTTCCATGAAGCCGTTTTCGTCGCGGCTACTGCTGCGCATCATGGCTGCGACCATCTGGATCAAGCCAAAGGCTGCGATAAGCCCGGCCAGCACGAACAGCTCTTTGGCGACTTCGATCTCGCCGAGCCATTCAGGGCGAGGATCGGAACGCGCGTAGAAGACGAACAAGGCGAATGCGATACCCGCCACAATCCACACCAGCCCGCCATTCCGGAACTGGCTGGCGCTGCGGTGCACGCTCGAACCATCATCTATATCAAGACCCAGCGCTTCCTGCCGCGCGGTTTCGAAAGCGGCCAGTTGCTCCGGGCTGTATTCCTTGGTTTTGAATACCGTCCAGGCAACAGCAGCGAACAGCGCCGCACCACCGATGTAGAAGGCCCAATGGACTGTCTCCGGAATCTCCCCCACCGGTGCGACATTGCTCAGCCCCAACCAATTGGTCATGATCCAGGGCAGCGCCCCTGCGATCACTGCGCCCACGCCGATAAAGAAGCTTTGCATTGCATAGCCCATGGTGCGCTGCTGATCGGGCAGATTGTCACCCACGAAAGCCCTGAACGGCTCCATTGTGATGTTGAGCGAGGCATCCATGATCCACAACATGCCGGCTGCGACCCACAGCGTGGGCGAATTGGGCATCACGAACAGCGCCAGGCTGGCCAGGAGCGCGCCGAGCAGGAAGTATGGACGGCGGCGACCAAACCGGCCCCAAGTCTTGTCCGAGAGATGCCCGATGATGGGCTGGATGATCAGCCCTGTCATCGGTGCGGCGATCCACAGAATCGCAAGCTCGTTAACTTCTGCACCCAGTGTCTGGAAAATCCGGCTGACATTGCCGTTTTGCAAGTCAAAACCGATCTGGATGCCGAGGAATCCGAAACTCATGTTCCAGATTTGCGCTGGATTCATCGCCGGCTTTTTCATTGCAATCGCCCTTCCCCATGGACAGCTTTCAGCGGATGGATCACATGAGCAACTGGCTCAGCGACCATCCTTTGCTGCCATCTCCCATACGCTATGTACCAAGCGCGTTCGCACACCAGTCTGACTTGTCTGCAAAATTTTGCAAGTTTTTCTAAAAATTCTGCTCACAATTTGACTAAAAGGATTGCTGCTTTTCAAGCATATATCAGCAAATAAAGGGTATTCTGTGTTTTTCGCGCAGCCGATGCATGAAAACAAAAGTTTGCGAAAATGCGCAAAAAGTGCCATTTGATGCGCAGGGGAGGCTTCGACATGCGCCAATTCGCGATTCTGATTCTTTCGGCTTTGCTGCCGCTTTCCGCCTGTAGCCAGGCCGCTGAAAGCAATGGCCTGGCGCTGCAACAGCGCGCGTTGGAAGACGAAGTCATCTACTTTGTCTTGCCAGATCGCTTCGCGAATGGCGATCCATCCAATGATCGCGGCGGCATCGATGGCGGTCCACTCCATCACGGCTTCGACCCAACGCACAAGGGTTTCTACCATGGCGGGGACCTTAAAGGTCTGACAGAGAAGCTAGACTATATCGAAGGCATGGGCGTGACAGCGATCTGGTTCGCGCCGATCTTCAAGAACAAGCCTGTCCAGGGCCGGCCTGGAGAGGAGAGCGCCGGCTACCATGGATATTGGGTAACTGATTTCACCAGCGTCGATCCACACTTCGGCACGAATGAGGAGTTCAAGGCCTTTGTCGAAGCAGCGCATGCGCGCGGGATGAAAGTCTATATGGACATCATCACCAATCACACAGCTGACGTGATCGGATACGAGGAAGGTGAAGCGAACGCCTATGCCTATCGCAGCAAAGGCGAATTTCCTTTCTCGACGCGGGGTGGCCCGGATGGCATCACGATCAATGAAGACTTTGCCGGAGACGATGTCGCCACCGCTGAGAACTGGGCCAAGCTGACCGACCCGGCATTCGCTTACACGCCGGTTGTTCCAGAAGCCGAGCGCGACATTAAAGTACCCGCGTGGCTGAATGATCCGATCTACTACCACAATCGCGGCAACTCGCACTGGATCGGCGAGAGCAGCGTTTACGGTGACTTCTCCGGCCTCGATGATCTGGCCACGGAAAACCCACGCGTCGTTGACGGGATGATCGAGATCTTCGGCGACTGGATCGAACAGTTCAAGATTGACGGCTTCCGCATCGACACTGCGAAACACGTTAATCCGGAATTCTGGCAGCGCTTTGTCCCTGCGATGCAGGAGCGTGCTCGGGCAAACGGGATCAATCACTTTCATATTTTCGGCGAGATCGCTTACGAAGAACCCAACGCTACGCTGGCCGCGCAAGTGATGGCTGAAAGCGGGCTGCCCTACGCGCTCGACATGGGCTTTGCCAAAGCGGCTCAGCTGGTTGTCAGTGGCAAGGAGCCACCGCGCACAATGGCAGAATTTCTGGCTCAAGATGCGATCTATCCGGGCGGAGCATCAACCGCACTGGGCCTGCCCACCTTTCTTGGCAATCATGACTTCGGGCGTTTTTCGATGTTCGTGCGCGACATGAGCGGTTCCGACGACGAGCAGGAGCTGTTGTCGCGCGTCAAGCTGGGCCATGCCATGATGTTCCTGCTGCGAGGCGTTCCGACCGTGTATTACGGCGACGAACAGGGCTTCATCTCCGATGGCAATGACCAGCTCGCGCGTGAGGACATGTTCCCGAGCCGGACATATTTTTACAATGACAACAATCTGATCGGCAGTGACATCACCACCGCAGCCGACAATTTCGACACGCAGCATCCGATCTATAAGGAGATCGCGAAGCTGGCCAAAGCGCGTAGCGGCAGCCCTGCATTGCGCCGCGGGTTGACCAGCATTCGCGCCTTTGATCACGAAGGGCCGGGCCTGCTTGCAGTCGAGCGGCACGATCCAGAGACGGGCCAACGCGTGCTGATTGCCTTCAATACATCTGACCAGATGCTGGCCCGCTCGGTTGAAATCAATTATCGCGCTAGCAGCGTGCAATCACTCCTCGCCGCTTGTCCTGCTGCGATTTCAACGCGCGGCACCCTGAAATTAGAATTGCCGCCGTTCGGCTACGCGGCCTGTATCCTGGAAAGTAACGATTGATGGCCACTGCGATTACAGCTGCAAACAGCCCTGTTGCCGGCGAGGAATGGTGGCGCGGCGCGGTTATCTATCAGATCTATCCGCGCAGCTTCCGCGATACCAATGGCAACGGAATCGGCGATCTGAGAGGGATCGTTGAAGGGCTTGACTACATCGCATCGCTGGGCGTTGACGGGATCTGGATCTCGCCTTTCTTCACCTCGCCGATGAAAGACTTCGGCTATGACGTGGCGGATTATTGCGGAATCGATCCGAGTTTCGGCGATTTCGATGATTTTGATGCGATCGTTGCCAAAGCGCACAAGCTCGGCCTCAAAGTCATCATCGACCAGGTCTATTCGCATACGTCAGACGAGCACGCCTGGTTCAAGGAAAGCCGGCAGGACCGCACCAATCCCAAGGCTGACTGGTATGTCTGGGCCGATCCCAAACCCGATGGCTCGCCCCCTTCCAACTGGCAGTCGGTCTTTGGCGGATCGGCGTGGCAATGGGACGGGCCGCGGCGCCAGTACTACCTGCATAATTTCCTGACCAGCCAGCCGGACCTCAACGTCCATAATCGCGACGTACAGGATGCTCTGCTTGAAGCTGCCCGGTTCTGGCTTGACCGCGGTGTCGATGGTTTCCGCCTCGATGCGCTGAATTTCTCGATGCATGACCCAGAACTGCGCGACAATCCGCCATCGGGCATACCGATCGAGCAAGTTACGCGGCCGTTCGACATGCAGATCAGGAAGTACAATCAGTCGCACGCGGATATTCCCGCATTCCTTGAGCGGATCCGTGCGGTGATCGATGAATATCCGGGCCGCTTCACCGTTGCTGAAGTGGGTGGGCCTGAACCGCTGGAAGAGATGAAGGCCTTTACCGAGGGAGGGAAGCGGCTCGATTCAGCTTACAATTTCGACTTCCTTTATGCAGAGCAGCTGACTGCAGAGGTCGTTCGCAACAGCTTGCAGCATTGGCAGGGCACACCAGAGGAAGGCTGGCCATCATGGGCATTCTCCAACCATGACGCGCCGCGCGCGATAACGCGCTGGAGCAATGGCGAGGACAGCGCACAGATTGCACGGCTCAACATGCTGTTGCTTTGCGCGCTACGCGGCAATCCGATCATCTACCAGGGCGAGGAATTGGGTCTGCCTCAAGGCTTCGTTGCCTTCGAAGACTTGCAGGACCCCGAAGCGATCACAAACTGGCCGCACACGCTGGGGCGCGATGGTGCGCGCACGCCATTGCCATGGGACGCAAAGGCTCCGCATGCCGGCTTTTCCAATGCCAATCAGACCTGGCTGAAGCTGGACCCTGCGCATGCGACCTATGCGGTGAGCGAACAAGCCGGAGATCCGCAGTCGATGACGAGTTACACGCGGCGCTTGCTTGCGCAACGCACAGCCTTGCCGGCCATGGTACGTGGCTCAATCGAACTGCTCGACACTCCAGCTGAAGTGGTCGCTTTCATCCGCAAGCACCCCTCTGGCGATGTGCTGTGCGCGTTCAATCTGTCAGACGGTGTCGTGGAATGGCAACCACCGTTCGATTGCAACTGCGCTGTGATTGTCGCAAGTGAACAAGGCGTCGGCACAGGAAGAACAATTTCGACCAGCATGTCGCGACGCTCGGGATATTGGGCAACACTCGCTGGCTAGCCGGTGCCAGCGGGACTAGGAAAGGCAATTGATGGACGGATCGAGCCAGGCTTCACGAAAGAATGCGCGACTGGAAGATATCGCGCGCGAAGCCGGCGTTTCGATTTCGACTGTATCGCGCGCGCTCAATGACAGCCCCGCAGTCAAGCGCCGGACCAAGCAGGAAATCTGGAAGATCGCGCGCGAGCACGACTATGATTTCCGCAGCACGATGCCCAACGGGCCGATCGGCGCGGAAGCGACCATCGCCGTCGTGGTACCTGCTCCGCAAGCGCGCGAAACCCGCGTGGCGGACCCGTTCTTCCTGGAGTTGCTGGCAGGCATCGCTGAAGCTGCGCGTGAACGGAATGCCGATCTGGTCATAAGCCACATCAGCCCGCGAAGCCGCGAAGACATCGAATTTGCGATGACTACCAGCCGCGCCACTGGCGTGATCTTCATCGGGCAAAGCTCGCTTCACCACGCCTTCAACGCGCTGGCTGAACGCGACGGTCGCTTTGTGGTGTGGGGCGCGGAATTTCCGGATGCGAAATATGCTTCGATCGGGTCTGACAACGTGACCGGCGGACGACGCGCAACATCGCATCTCGCGCGGCTTGGCCGGAAGGACATCCTGTTCCTTGGCGACACTGAAGCACCTGAAATGGAACAGCGCCATCGCGGATATCGCCGCGCTCTGGATGAAGCCGGGATCGCGATCCGCGACGAGTTGACTGTCCCGGTCCATTTTGACGTGCATTCAGCCGAAGCCGCCACCCGTTCTGCAATCGATCGGGGGATCCGCTTCGACGGGATCTTCGCAGCGAGTGACCTGATCGCGATCGGCGCAATCCGCGCACTGACCCGTTCCGGCCGCAAGGTTCCCGAAGATGTCTCTGTTGTCGGCTATGACAATATTCCAGCTTCGCGGCTGGTCACGCCCCGACTGACCACAATCGACCAGGATGCCAACCTTGCCGGCCGTATGCTGGTTTCCAAATTGATCGATTCACAAGGTGGGCGGGCCACGTCAGACCGGCTTGAGACGAGCCTGCTAATCCGGGAAAGTTGCGGTGGCTGACAGCCGCGTGCAGGATGGGATCTGAGGCATCAATCGTGACAGAGCCATTCTCACCGCTTGAGCAGGTCGCAATCATCGGCGGAGGCAGCGCGGGCTGGATGACAGCCGCGGCCTTGGCTGACACGCTAGGCCCGCGGTGCAAGATCACTCTGATCGAATCCGAAGCAATCGGCACGGTGGGAGTGGGCGAAGCGACTATCCCGCCAATCCGCAGCTTCAACAATCGCTTGGGGATCGATGAAGCAACCTTCGTCAAGGAAACGGCCGGATCGTACAAGCTCGGGATCGAATTCGTCGATTGGGCGCGGCTGGGGCACAGCTATTTTCATCCCTTCGGCCAGTTCGGCGCTGAGTTTGACAAGGTTCCATTCTATCATTTCTGGATGCGCGAGAGCCTGGCCGGGCGTATCGACGAACCGATTGATGAATTCTCGATGTGCTGGGCGATGGCGAAGGCCGGCAAATTCTCGCACCCGATGCAAGATCGCCGCCGGATCCAGTCGACCTTCGACTATGCCTACCACTTCGATGCAACGCTTTATGCTGCATTCCTGCGGCGCTTTGCTGAGCAGCGTGGAGTGGAGCGCATCGAAGGGCGTGTGGTCGAAGCGAATTTGCGCAGCCATGACGGCTTCATCGAAAGCGTCACTCTGGAGAACGGCGAGAAGATCGAAGCCGAGTTCTTTATCGACTGCAGCGGTTTTCGCGGGCTCTTGATCGAGGATGCGCTGGAGACAGGCTACGAGAATTGGCAACATTGGCTGCCTTGCGATCGCGCCGTTGCGGTGCCCTGCGCCAAGGGTGACGCGATCGCTCCCTTCACACGCTCGACTGCCAAATCTGCCGGATGGCAATGGCGCATTCCGCTGCAGCATCGCACCGGGAACGGCTATGTCCATTGTAGCGAATTCATTGGCGAGGCTGACGCCACCGAGGAACTGATGCACTCGCTTGAAGGTGAAGCGATGGCTGACCCGCGCGTACTGCGCTTTGTCACCGGTCGCCGCCGCAAGTTCTGGCACAAGAACTGTGTTGCGATCGGACTGTCAGCCGGTTTTATGGAACCTCTGGAATCGACCAGCCTGCACTTGATCCAATACGGCATCCTGCGATTGCTCGCGCTGTTCCCTGATCGGGAAATGTCACCACTGCTGGCGCAGGAATACAACAATCAGACCATCGCTGAATATGAGCGGATCAGGGATTTCCTGATCCTGCATTACAAGGCGACCACACGCGATGATGCGGAGTTGTGGCGCTATTGCTCAGCAATGGAGATCCCTGACAGCCTGCAATACAAGATCGACCACTTCCGCAGTTACGGATTGCTGGTTTCGGATGAGCGCGAATTGTTCAACAATCCCAGCTGGATTGCGGTTTACCTTGGTCAGGGGATCGTGCCGCAGCGCGCACCCGCCATCGCCAATCTGCGTGACAGCGTACCGGTTTCAGACCGGCTGGCGGCGATCCGTTCTGCAATGCAAGAGGCCGTTGCGGAAATGCCCGAACACGCCGAGTTTATCGCGCGACATTGCCCTAGCCCGCACGCCTAATCGTCAAGTTCGATCGACACGCTCCAAACAAAAGGGCCCGCCGTCACCGGCGAGCCCTGATTGCGACCCTGGGAGGAGTCTGCCTGACGATCAGAATTCCTTCTTGATCGTGAAGTTGAATGTACGACCGTAAGTCTCATGACGGCTCGGGAAAGTCCCGATCTGGTTGCCACCGGCACGCCCGCCTGCGTCGAACAGATCGTTTTCTGTCACGAAGGGCTCGTTGGTGAGGTTGAACACCTCGAACTGGAAGCCCAGCCCGTTGAGGAAGTCGTCACGATCTTCAAAGGTGTAGCCAATCTGCGCGTCCAGGATCGTTTCGCTGCGTGCCTGCGCACCGCTCAAACTGCCGTCGAAGTTCTGGACTTCGGACAGGAATCCGCTGCGATGACGCGCGCTGAGCTTGGCCTGGAAGCCATAGCGTTCGTAGAACAGATCACCTGACCACACATTTTCGGAGTAACCCGGAATGTCGAGCGGCTCGTTGACTTCATTGTCCACCTCTGCATCGGCGTAAGTGAAGCTGAAGCTGCCACCGAAGCCGTCAAGTGCATCGGTCAAGTCGACAAAATCGACCCGCAAAGTTGCTTCGATACCGGTGATCTTGCCGTCGGAAAAGTTCACTGGACCGCTGAATGAGCCTGTTGCCAATTCAGGTGCGCCGACAAGGATTGATTCAAAACCGGCATTGATGATCTGCTGTTCGAGATCGATTGTCTGGTTGAAGTCAATCACCCAGTCCGACAGATCCTTGTGGAACAAGGCAACCGCCAAGGCCGTCCCGCGTGAGAAATATTTCTCGAAAGAAATGTCGAACGAAGTTGCTTCGTAGGGGCGCAGGGATGGGTTGCCACCGCTCAGGTTGAAACAGACCAGCTGCGGCGGGTTGAACCCGATAACTGTATCGGGCACCTGATCGCCATCCGTGTCTGTACAACTTAGCGGATTGGCCGAGATCGACTGGTTGGCAGCCAGCTGATCAAGGCGCGCGCGCGTGATCGACTTGGCAAAGGCCAGCTTGACGAATGTATCGTCTGTAACTTCGAATGCCAGGTTGGCACTCGGCAGCCAGTGGTCATAGCTTTCGCTGACATTGTTGGTCTGGCCACCGCCCAAGGTACCGAACGACGATTGCTTCGTGTCGATATACTTCAGGCCGACATTGCCGCGCAGTGGAACACTGCCGAGCATCGCGTCGATATTGGCCATGGCATAGAAGGTATGGATCTTCTCAGCCACTGCCCATTCAGTGTCGAAAGTGGCCTTGTCGAAAACATATGTGCCATCGTCAAAGAAGCCGGACGGATCATACGCAATGATGTCCATGCCCAGGCTCTTTGTATTGGTGCTGCCGATGATCGAACCTGAAGGGATCGCGAGCGAACCGTTAGTGAAAGCCGCCGACTGCCGGATGAAGCCTTCGTTCGAGTCGAAGCTCTTGTCGCGGTCAGTGTAAATCCAGCCAGCAGTAACGCTGGAAATAAAACCATTGTCGAGCTCGTATTCGAGTTCGGCACGCAGCTGGTGCAGCTCATCGTCAATGTCGGGTTCCTTGATGAAACCGACCTGGCCCCAGCCGCCCGGATCGGTCAGCAGAACCGTGCCTGGATCAGTGTAATCGAGCTGTGTATCGATGCTGTAACGACCGCTCTGCGGCATGGTGAAAGTCAGAGTGTCAGCTGCACCGCTTCCTCCAGCCCCTGTGCCAGCATAGGATTCATAGTCGATATCGTTGCGATCCAGCTTTGAATAGCCATAGTCGAGCATCACGCTGAGCCGGTCCGTCACTTCATAGGACAAGTTGCCACCAAGCGCGAAGATTTCGGCCGTATTGCCTTCCGTATCGGTACGAAGAATCGGAAATACATTCGAGAATGTTGCCGTGTCAGCGAACGGACCAGAACCAGTGGCGCCCTCAAATACCGCACCACCATTTGTGCTCCACGATGCAATCGGGGTCTCCGTGCCGCGGAAAATACCCGAGTCCTTGGTGTCCGTATAGAATGCATCCAGCGTCAGTTCGAGCCCGTTACCCGGATCGAACTGCAGCGTGCCTGCGACCGAAGTGCGCTCGAATTCGCGTGACACTACGCCTTGGCGCGGGTTGTCCGCCGGATAGATCAGTCCATTGGCATCGCGACCGATCTGGTTGTCACCAGACTTCAATTCGCGCGAAATGAAATGCGTCGGGTTCGACTGGATCGTCGCGCCGAGCGACCAGCCAATCGTGCCATCAGCGTTTTGATCGATATAGGATGCGAACAGGCGGTACCCGTCATCGCTAAAATCGGGGTTCAGCTTGCCAATGTCGGCCACCACATAGCGGCCTGAAACGTTGATCTTGCGCTCATTGAAATCAAGCGGACGGATCGTGCGCAGGTCAACCGCACCAGCAATACCGTTTGCGGCGAGCGACGCATTGGGTGTCTTGTAAACAATCCCTTGACCAATCAGCTCTGACGGAAACTGGTCAAACTCGATCCCGCGGTTGTTACCGGCCGAAACCACTTCGCGGCCATTGAGCAATGCGAGCGAGAAGTCCGGGCCAAGACCGCGGATCGAAATCTGCTGTGAACGGCCGCGCACACGCTGTGCCGTAACACCTGGCAAGCGAGCCAATGCATCCGCAATCGAGAGATCAGGCAGCTTACCAATATCTTCAGCCGAGATGACTTCGACAATGCCGGGTGCTTCGCGTTTCGCGTTGAGCGATGATTCAATCGCCGCGCGAATGCCGGTAACGACGATTGTGTTCTCTTCCGCTTCAGCATCTGCACCAGCGTCTTGTGCTGCAACCGGCGCTGCGGTGGCGATCATTGCAAGGCCGGTGGCAGCGCCACACAAAAGCCTTGAATGCGCCAAAATACGACTACGTCCCATTCACAACCTCCCCACTAGGTTCTTATCAAACTTTGTTGTTTGCAGTATTTTTCATAGCGGATGATTCGCCGCAGGTAAATCGGAAATCTGTGATTTTCGGAGAAATGCATTATTCACTCGTATTATCAGCGCTTTATTTCATCTTTATCGCCAAGATTCCGGCTTGAGAGGCGGTGCAATGACATGAAAAGTCCAAACTGTTGTTTGGCTGTCACACTTTTAAGCCGACGCAGTGCGGATTTCGATCAAGAGAGTTGGCCCAACAGCCATGCCTGTCCAGCCACCTAAATATTTTTCGCTCTTATATTCAGAGCCTTACATCATCGAGATTGGTATGAGCACCCCTTTTTGTTAGCCTGTCTCCAGATATCACGAGAGGGAAAAGCGCACCGGATCATGACCGCAGACTTGTCAATCTCACTAAGCCAGATCAGGCATTCGCACTTTTCTACGGAAAATCATGACTTTGTGACGATCACGGATATTCTGAAGTCGCCTGAGGAAGCTATTGATCAAGCCTGTTTGCAAAAATTTGCAAAGATCACTCCACAATATCCTGGGGTGCGCGCGCCACTCAGCGAATCGGCGCAGACTTCGCTAAGCGAAGCGCTTTCAGAAATGCTCAGCGCAGCCTTCGATGCGCCCAGCGGGCGCTGGCAGGTCATGGCCTGGTACTCGTTGGTAACGCATCGCCCGGAGCAATTACTGCCGATCCAGCGGTTGCCGCATGTCGACGGAACAGATCCCAATCAGATTGCGATGATGCTGTACCTTCATAGCACTGAACATGGGGGCACCGCTTTCTTCCGTCACAAGTCGACCGGTTATGAAGCTCTGACTGAGGGAAACTTCCCTGGCTACCGCGCCGCGCTGGAAGGCGAAGTCGCGAAGGTCGGGATGCCGCCCGCTCGCTATGTCACCGATGGTGCGCCCCTGTTCGAAGTGACCCACACGGTCCCCGGAACATTCAACGAAGCGGTATTCTATCGCGGCAATATCCTTCACAGCGGGGTGATCGACAATCATGCCGAATTATCACCCGATCCCAGACGCGGCAGATTGACGATCAACGCGTTCCTTCGCCCGCCAGGCGCAAACTGACTTGCGATGCGGATCGATATGGAAGACTGGTAGGCGCGATGAGCGAGAAGGAAATCCGTAAACTTGTTATCGTAGGCGGTGGCACCGCCGGCTGGATCGCCGCCGCCGCCTTTGCGCGTTTGCTGGGAAAGCAATTGCAGATCGAACTGGTCGAATCCGATGCGATCGGCACGATTGGTGTCGGCGAAGCGACTATCCCCCAGATCATCCGGTTGAACAGCATCCTGGGTTTCGACGAACGCGATTTCCTCAAACACACCTACGGCACATTCAAGCTGGGGATCGAGTTCGTCAATTGGGGCAAGATTAGCGATCGCTATTTGCACACCTTCGGCGATGCCGGGCTCAATCTCGGCAATGTGCATTTTCACCATTACTGGCGTCGTCACGCGCTGAACGGCGCAAGCGAGAGCCTGTGGCATTATTCACTGCACCAGCAAGCCGCGTCACAGGATCGCTTCGCGCATCTCGACAAGGTCGGGAATACGCAGATGACGGGCCTCGCCTATGCATATCATTTCGATGCCAGCCTTTATGCGGGCTATCTGCGTAAATATGCCGAGCAAAAAGGCATCATCCGTACTGAAGGCATGGTGCAATCGGTCACGCGCGATAGCGAAAGCGGTGATATCACAGCGATCGGCCTCGCTGATGGCAGCACGGTTGAAGGCGACTTCTTTATCGATTGCACCGGGTTTCGCGCCTTGCTGCTGGGGCAGGAACTTGGCGTGCAATATCACGATTGGTCGAGATGGCTGCCATGCGACCGGGCACTGGCTGTCCCGAGCGAACGCTTGCCAAACCTGCCCCCTTATACCCGCGCGACCGCGCACTCTGCAGGCTGGCAATGGCGCATTCCCTTGCAGCACCGGACAGGCAATGGTCATGTCTTCTGCAGCAGCTTCACTGACGAACAACAAGCCGCCGACACATTGCTCGCAAATCTGGAGACGAAGCCTCTGGATGATCCGCGACTGATCCGCTTCACGACCGGCAGACGGCAGAAATTCTGGGCGCACAACTGCGCCGCGATCGGGCTTTCCAGCGGCTTTCTTGAACCGCTGGAATCAACCAGTATCCACTTGATCCAGTCCAACGTGAGCCGCCTGATCGAACTCTTCCCAAGGGCAGCAGTCAATCCCGCAGACCGGGACGAATACAACCGCCGCACAATCGGCGAGTTCGAGCAGATCCGCGATTTCCTGATCCTCCACTACCATCAGACCGAACGCGAGGATTCAGAGTTCTGGAAATATTGCAAACATATGGATGTGCCGGACTCGCTGACGCGCAAGCTTCGGCTGTTTGCCGCGTCAGGCAGACTGGGCCGCGATGTTGACGATCTGTTCAAGGATTCGAGCTGGGTGCAAGTGATGCTTGGGCAAGGCATCATGCCAGCGGATTACAATCCCATGGCGAACCAGCTTGATGACGGGCAGCTTGCGCAGTTCATGGACGACGTGCGCAGGATTGTTGAGCAAGCCACAAGCAAGCTGCCCAAGCATGCGGATTACATCGCGCAGCACTGCGCCGCGCAGTAGGTGCAGACCACGCATTCGCTCGGCAGATGAAATGATATGCAACCTTTGCTTGTAATTGCCGCATAGATCGGCACACACCTGCACATGCGTTTGCGACAGATAGAGGTTTTCTACCACGTTTACCGCGCTGGCTCGATCAGCGCAGCCGCGCGTGATCTCAATGTTTCGCAGCCGTCGATCAGCAAGGTTCTGCGCCATACAGAGGATCAGCTGGGGGTCGAACTGTTCCTGCGCCGAAAGGGAAAGCTCGTACCAACTGCCGAGGCGCACGAGCTTTTCGCCGAAGCGGAAGATCTTTACGCGCGGCTTTCGACGTTCAACCGATCACTCGAAAACATCGGCAATCGCCGAGGCGGACATTTGCGATTGGGCGTGCTGCCATCCTTGAGCCTTTCGCTGGGTCCGGAAATGATCGCGCAGATGCTGGCTGACGATGGGGAGACCACATTCGAACTCACAACCTTGCATTCGGCCGAAATGCGTGCGGCATTGCTTGAAAAACAAATCGATCTGACAATCGGCTTCGAAGCGATTGATGACGAACGCTTGCGACGCTCCAAGGTTGGTAGTGGCAAAATGGTGCTCGTTTCAGGCAAGAAGCTTGGCAAGCATGGTCAACCGATCAACCCACAGATTGTTCACGAAGCTCGATTCATTGGCATTCGCGACAGCGGGCCGCTTGGCGAGCTTGTTGAAATCGCTTTGGCGCGGCGAGGGATTGCTCCGCGTGAGATCGTGTTGGCACACACTTATCACGTTGCCCTGTCGCTGGTTCGCAAGCGGGTGGGCATGGCGATTACTGACGAGTTCACGGGGTACTCGCATCTTGCGAGCGGGCTTCATCGGTACCCAATTGCGGGATTTCCCTCATTTCCGCTCTATTCAACCGCGCTGATCAATCATCCGGAGCAATCGCTGATCGATCGCGCCAAGAGCTATGCACGAAAGGCTGCGGCCGATCTGCGCAAGGGCATCGAAAAGCTTCAGTCAGCCCACTCATAGCCAAAAGCTATATTTGCACCTAAATATCCCACTCATAGCTAAAAGCTATGCTTGCGCATAATTCTGATAGCGGTCAAGGTTCGCACTGCATGGCAGAAGCTTGCAGTGAAAAATGGCTTTGGCGTGCTCTGGATAGGGGACTGGATTCCGGAGCACTCGAGGGAGGAACTCATGGGAAAATCAGCGCGCGCATTTTCAACTTTGCTTTGTGGCACAGCATTTTCGGCTCTGATAGCGCAGCCAGCACTCGCTCAGGACGCGGGGGAAGCTGACACGCCAAGTCCGGCTCAACCAAGAGTCCAGAACGAGATCATCGTTACCGGCACTCAAATCCGTGGGGCCAAGATCGACGATGTGCTTCCAGTGACGCGAGTCGACGAAGAACAGATCGAGGCGATCAACCCGGGTTCTGGTGACGAACTGTTCCGCGCCATTCCTCAAGCCGGCTTCGTGGCCTTCAACGAGCAGAACACGACCGGCGGCATCAACGGCGTACGCGGCGATGTGGCGTCGATCAATCTGCGCTCCCTCGGCACAGGCAACACCTTGCTGCTGATCAATGGTCGCCGCATGGTCAACGATCCCGGATTCCAGACTGAGCTGCTGGTGCCGGTGGTTTCACCTGACACAAACACAATTTCACCGGGCAGCGTGCGCCGGGTTGAAGTTCTGCGCGACGGTGCCTCCGCAATCTACGGGGCCGATGCGGTCGCAGGCGTTGTAAACACCGTGCTGCGCAGCAACCGCACAGGCGGCTTTGCCCAAGCAAATTATCGTATGTCTGACGGCACCGGGCTGTTTAATTACAGCCTGCGTGGCGGCGCGGGTTTCGATTTCAACGACGGCCGGAGCAATTTCACGCTCTATGCCAACTATTTTCATGAGAATGGTGCCCCATCGAGCGATCGCTTCTATTCACGCAGCAGCGACCGTCGCTTTGACCCGCGCCTGGAAGGTACGCCGTGGGAAGGTGACACCAACTTCCGCAACACCTCTACTTTCGGGGCCTGGGGCCAGTTTGATATTCAGGCATCGCGCAACGCAACCGATATCGGCGATGACGATTTCCAGATCCAGCCGGACAGCTTCAGCGGTTGTCGACTTGATCTGGGCAACGGCATTTGTGCGGACAACGGCACTTCGGTTGACGTCGCTCTGCGGTATGACCTTGATGCAGACCGATCGCTCTACTCGGAAAAAGATCGCTACAATGTAAGCGCGCTTTTCAATCACGAGCTCAGCGCCGGAATGGAGCTTTATCTCGAAGGGTCATTCTACCGCTCGGAATCAAGCCGCACCAGCCAGGGCAGCGCGCTTTTGAGCGCTGTGCCGATCGGCATTTCACGCAATGCCTATTGGAACCCTTTCGGCGCTGAAACGCTGCCTGACGGTTCACCCAATCCCAACCGCCTGACAAGCGGCATCGACGGAATTTCGCCCGAAGGCGCAGATGTAATCCTTGAACGTTACCGGGTGCTTGATGCGGGCTTGCGCCAGATCGAGGTCGAGAAAGACGTCTATCGTTTCGTCGGCGGATTGCGCGGTGAATTTGGCGATTGGGATTTCGACACGGCATTCCTGTATAACTGGGCAGACAAGACCGATCTCACCCGAGGGCGCATCTCCAACACCCTGTTCCAGGAAGCGATCAACCGGACGGACCCTAGCGCCTACAATCCGTTCAACGGCGGTTGCTACTTCCCCGACAGAGAGGTTGCTCCAGCCAATGGCGATTGCACGCCCAGTGCCCAAGCGACACTCGATGCAATCAAGATCGACGTATTCCGCAAAGGCGAGACCACCCTCGCCCTGTGGGACTTCAAGGTTTCGAATTCGAGCCTGTTCGAATTGCCGGGCGGCTCGGTGGGTGTCGCGGCCGGTATCGAATTCCGCCGCGAAACATTCGACGATGACCGCGATCCGCGCCTCGATGGCACAATCACCTTTACAGATTCGGTGACAGGCGATTTCTTTGGCAGCGATGTGATGAACTCCAGCCCGTCGCCCGATACCAGCGGCAATCGCGAAGTCTACTCAGGGTTTGCCGAAGTCTTCGTTCCGTTAATCTCGGAGGATATGAATATCCCGCTGGTGCAGGACCTCAACCTGCAACTGGCTGGCCGCTTTGAGCATTTCTCCGATATTGACGAAACCGCGATCGTCCCGCGCGTGGCAGCAAGCTGGACGGTATTCGACAGTTTGATGCTTCGCGGCGCTTGGTCACAAGGCTTCCGTGCACCAAACCTTGTTCAGGTGAACGATGAGGGCACAACCCGCGTCAATACGCGAGACGACTATGTCCGTTGCTTTGCCGAGATTCAGGCAGGCGAGATCACAACTTTCGACGATTGCGTTGGCACGGGCACTGTCTCGCTGCGCACCGGCACAGAAACACTTGAACCTGAAGACACGGAGAGCATCAATCTGGGCGTGGTCCTTACACCAACATTCCTGCCCGGATTGACGATCACTGCGGACTACTGGCGCGTCGAGCAAAAAGGGCTTGTCGGTGTGTTCGGGGATGACAACGCCCTGGCATTGGACCTGCTGCGACGCTTGCAAGGCTCGACGAATCCCAATGTTATCCGCGAAGATCCCGACCAGGACCGGATCGACCTGTTCGCTGGCTCTGGCCTCGCGCCAGCTGGCGATGTGATCTAGGTACTCGATCCGTATCGAAATCTGGATAGCCGCGTGATCAAGGGCTGGGATTTCGGCATGGTCTATGCCCTTCCTGACTTTGGGATCGGCGACATCGACCTGCGCTTCAACGCCGCCTATCTCGATAGCTTCTTCCAATCGCCTGGTGCAGACGGGCAAGAGCTGCTTGATGCCGTTGAAGCGTCAACACTGCCTGACAGCATCGTGATCAGCGATATAGGCGAACAGCGACAGATCAATGGTCGACCGAAATGGCGTTGGACTGCAGGTGTTGATTGGGAATCCGGTCCGGTTCGCGTAACCTGGTTCGGGCGCTATGTTGGCGGAGTGTTTGACGACAGCGTCACGCAGAACTCAACTGATATCAACGGCAACCCGAACCCTGACCCGGGCTCGCTCTTCCCGGTCGATAGCTGGTTCACCATGAATGCGGCGATTAGCTACACGATTGAGAACAATACCGGATTGGATGGAACACGGCTGCGTTTTGGCGTAAACAATATCGCCAACAAGGCACCGCCGCTGGCAGACGAGAGCTATGGCTTCTACGGCAGCTTGCACAATGCCCGTGGACGGCAGTTCACCTTTGAAATTCGCAAGAATTTCTAGGAGTCCAGACTGACACGAAGTAAGGTACGAGGGGGCAAATGCCCCCTCGCAACCCGCTAGGTGGAGTGCGCTAAATGCAGTGGAAGCATTCCCTGTTCTTGCTGGTATTCGTTGCCAGTGCGTGCTCGACCACGCGCGATATCGAACCCATCACAACTGCCAGTGCTGCTATGGGGCCGACTCCACCATCGCGCCCGGCCATCGCTTGCAGCGACGGGACTTCGACAATCGACAGCGACTTCGAAGGTGCAGCCATGGCGGGATGTCAGGTCGTGGGGCGGGGCCATTACCGCTTGCTGATCCGCCAAGAGGATCAAAAAGTCACCAATTGCAGCGCATGGTATGCTTTCCGCGTCCAGGCGGCCGAGCCCGCCGAGGTCGTGGTTGATCTCGATTACGAGCGCTGTGGCCACCGCTATCTGCCAAAGATCTGGGTCTCAGATGCCACGTCCGTTCAATGCGAGGTTGGCGATGCCGAATTGGAGAAAGACACCCGCATTACGCGATTTGTTGCGCGCCAGCGGACGAGTTGCGGCACGGGTGCATCGGATGTTCCGTCACGGGAAGCTGCGTGGCAACAAATTTCACCGGAACGTTTTATCGTCACAGGTAGAGGTGAAGGCGAAATTGCCCAAGCGCGACTTGCGATCAAAGCAATGCCTGTACCGCAGATCATCTCTTCGCAAGAGTTGTTCCTGCCGGCAGATTATGACGCTTGGCTCAGTTCGCTGGAAGCCATTTCGGATGTAACCCGCAGCACGCTTGGCCGTTCCCTCGAAGGTCGAGCAATCGAATCGATTTCCTTTGGCGGAGGCGGCAATTCACCGCGCGAGCAGCTGGTGGTTGTCGGCAGGCAGCATCCGCCCGAAGTCACGGGCGCATTTGCACTTACTGCTTTCACTGAAAGGCTGCTTGAAGATGATCCGTTAGCACAGGCGTTTCGTGCGCGCTTTGAAACCACTATTGTGCCATTACTCAATCCCGATGGGGTAGCGCGCGGGCATTGGCGGCATAGCCGCGGTGAGCGTGATCTCAACCGCGATTGGGGGCCTTTCACGCAGCCTGAAACACGCTTGCTGCGTGACAAGCTGGAAGCAATAGAGATCGATCCCACGCGCGAGTTGCGCTTCTTCATTGATTTCCACTCGACCGGTTATGATGTGCTCTACACACTCGACAAGGAATTGGTGACCAATCCCGCGGGTTTCACCGATGCTTGGGTGACGGATTATCAGGCAAGGCTGCCCGGCTATGAAGTCACGGAACAGCCCGGTCACAATCCCGACAGCCCCGTGTCGAAAGCCTGGGTTTACGAGCGCTTTGGCGTACCCACGATGACTTATGAAGTGGGCGATGAAACGGATCGCGACCTGATCCGGAAGATAGGCCGTGCAGCGGCCGAAGCGACGATGGAAACGATGCTGAACCATCATGTCACTGACGAGTAGGTCAGCCGTTTTCGCGTGCCTGGCAATGCTGGTCAGTGGCTGCGCCAGCACTCAAATCGCCGAGCATACGGAGCCGAGCTTTGACCTAATCATTTCCGATGGGGACGTTTATGATGGCGACGGCAAACGCCTCGCAGATGTCGATATCGGCATTATCGGCAATCGGATTGTCGCAGTCCGCGAAGGGCTCGCTGAAAGATCGCCAGCAAGCCGCAATATCGATGCCAACGGACTTGTGGTGGCACCGGGCTTCATTGATCCACACACTCATGCCGACACCGACCTGACCTCGGCAGACAGCAATCGCAGGGCCAATCTCGCATTTGCTTATCAAGGCGTTACCACGTTGATGGTTGGCAATGACGGATATGGCTTCGACCTGCCTCGAAAAGGCGGCGCGATCGCTCCTACCGGCACCAATTTCGCCTTCCTGTCCGGATTTGGCGACATTCGCGGGGAAGTGGTTGGAGACGCAAATCGGCCTGCAACAGATGCTGAAATTGCGGCGATGACATCACTCCTCAAGCGCGATTTCTGTGCAGGCGCCTTCGGGTTTTCAGCGGGGCTTTATTATGCTCCACAAAGCTTCGCGGACACTGAAGAGGTGGTTGCACTGGCGCGGGTCGCCGCAGAATTTGGGGGTTATTATGACACCCATTTGCGCGACGAGAGCGACTTCTCGATCGGTTTGCTCGCTGCGGTGGATGAAGCCCTGACTATCGGGCGCGAAGCTGACATCCCCGTCCATCTGGCGCATCTCAAGGCGTTGGGACCCGCAGTTTGGGGGCAAAGCGCAGACATAATCGCGAAAGTCGAAGCAGCGCAAGCCAATGGCCAGCGCGTTACGGCCGATCAATATCCTTGGCGCGCTTCCGGCACGCGCATCAGCAGCGCGCTTGTGCCGCGCGCGGCGCTGGATGGCGGGATCGAAGCTTTGCGTGCGCGGCTAGCAGATCCGGAGCATTCAGAGCTGATCCTCAGTGGGATTGAAGCCAATATTGCGCGGCGCGGCGGGCCGGAAAGCCTGCTTATCACCGCATCGCTCGGAGCTGGCGAAGGCATTGAGGGCAAGACCCTGGCTGAAGTGGCCCGGGAAAGGAAGCAAAGCCCGGCTGAAGTTGCGCGCGCGATATTGCTGATCGGGGACGCGCGCTTGGCCTCATTCAACATGAGCTCTGAAGACATCGAAGCCATTGCCCAGCAGCCTTGGGTGATGACCGGCTCGGACGGAAGCGGCGGCCACCCGCGCAAATTCGCATCCTTTCCCAAGGTCTACGAAGATTGGGTGCGCAACGGTGCACAGACTATCGGATGGTTCGTGCGGCGCAGCGCAGGCTTGCCCGCGCAGACCATCGGACTCGGAGATCGCGGCTTTCTCCGTGAAGGAATGACCGCAGATATCGTCATTTTCGATCCAGCAGGGTTCGCACCGGTAGCGGATTTCCGGCAACCAGAGGAATTCTCTCGCGGTGTAAGATGGCTGCTGGTCAACGGTGAGGTCTTGATCTCTCAAGGGCAGTTTACCGGTGCAATGCCCGGCAAATTGTTACGCAAGCACCCGCATAACCAAGCCTGCCGCACTGCAGGTTAAGTCGCGCTTTCAACAACCTCACAAAGCTTTTCTGCTGATCCCATCGCCAGCGTCCAGCCCAGCATGCCGTGACCAGCATTTACAGCGATCCCCGGCTCAAGCATACAGGTGATCGGCCGGGAATTGGGCGTCATGGGGCGTAGTCCTGCCCACCCGCTGTCAGCTTCACTGTAGACTGCAGCTTCCGGCAGTGAAGCACGCGCCGCAGCGATCACGCTCTGCAATCGAAGCTGGTCGACGCGAGTGTCGCTTGTGCCTAGCTCGGCAATTCCTGCGACCAGCACGCGATCACCCAAACTCGTAAAAACGATACGCCGACGCTGATCAGTCACAGAAACACGCGGAGCCCAATTCCCTACTGGCGCAGTGAATGAGTAGCCTTTCATGGGTTGGATCGGCAGGCGGTGCCCAAGTGGTTCAAGGAATTGATTGATTGCATGGCCATTGGCCATGACGACCAGATCCGCTTGCCGCTCTTCTCCCGAATCAAGCACAACAACAGACCGCCCACATTTCCGGTTAACGCCGATGACCCGACTCAACGTGTGAAACTCCACGCCGAATTGCTCTTCGCACAATGCGATCAGATTTCGCGCGAACTCCGCACAATTGCCCGTCTCGTCGCCCGGTGCGTAAAGCGCTCCAAGAAATATCTCGCGCGCTTGCTCCAATGCTGGTTCAAGAAAGCAGGCCTCTTGATACGACAGCATCGCCTGTACAAGACCCGCCAAGCGTTTCATTTCCAGCGAAGCTCGTGCGGCGTTCAATTCAGCTTGCGAGCGCAGCAAAACAAGCTTGCCTGTCTGCCTGCGCTCAAATTCGATCGGATGTTGTTCAAGCAGTTGCTCCATCGCTGCGCGTGATCGATCAGCCAACTCCAGCGTCTCCAGCGTATTCTTGCGGTTGGCAGCGGACGTGCAATTGCCAAGAAACTGCAAGATCCAGCTCAAGAATGCGCGATCAAGTTTCAGCCTCAGCTTGAAGGCTTCATCACAGCCGAGAACCAAGCGCGGAATCTCGCGCAAGATAGCCGGGCTCGCCAGCGCATTCGTGTGGCTGTAGCTAAGCTGGCGACCGTTGCCGAGCGACGCCCCTTGCGCGGCTTGCGCTTCGCGATCGATCAGCTGAACCCGCCACCCACGTCTTGCCAAAGCATAGGCACTGGTAGCACCGATAATGCCGCCACCGACAACTATGGCTGAACGTTGATTTCCCATTCACAAAGCCTGCGCGAGACCGCGCATTGCAGCCATGATAAATCGGCTCTGTCACCATAACCCGCATGTATGCACTACTTGTTCAATTGCCGTGGTATGTGAATGTGATGGCTAGCCAAACGAAGGCTGATCCAACATAGAGATATTGCAATGAACAGGGGTGCCTTCATGACTGGCAATTCAAAAACGCAATGCCTTATCGTTGCGCTTATGGCTCTTGCAGCCTGCGCTGGGACCGTTGGCGAACCCCGAACTGCGTCTGAAGCCATGCAGGCCGACGGCTTGAACAAAGCCGCGGTTACACAGCTCACAAACCCCAGGCCGACGCGCATCCTGTTCGTTGGAAACAGTTACTTCTATTACAATGATAGCCTGCATAACCATGTGCAGCGGATGGCTGTTGCAGCCAACGTTGTACGCGCATCGGAGGTCACCTACAAATCGGCCACGATCGGCGGTGCCGCCTTGCGTGACCATGCCATCGATCATTTGCTTGCCCCCTCAAACCTGCGTGTCGAGGCAAAGTTTGAAGCGGTTGTCATGCAGGGAATCAGCTCGGCAGCCCTCAGCGAAAACTCACGCAAGCGCTTTACCGAAACCGCCATTGCCTATGCGGGTAAAGTGCGCGCCGCGGGCGGCGAGCCGGTGCTGTATATGACTCCGGCCTATGTGCCGCCGCACAGGCAAGCCCGCGCCGATATGATTGATGACATTGCGTCTCTCTATATCGAAACCGGCAACCGCATCGGCGCACTGGTTATCCCGGTAGGTCTGGCGTTTGACGAGGCTTATCGCCGCCGTCCGGACATCGAACTCCACAAATCCTTCGACGGTTCACACCCTAGCCTGTTGGGTACATATCTGGCTGCTGCGACTACATTTGCAGCGATCTATCAGACTTCTCCAATCGGCAATTCCTACGACTACTTCGGCACAGTGAGCAGTGAAGACGCCGAGTTCCTGCAGCAAGTCGCGCATGATACCGTCGCCAAGTTCCACCCGGTAGAATTCTAATATGGCTGAAAGCACAACCGAAAGCTCAAGTTTAAACCTGACCGGCATGATCGCTGGTTTGGCGGCGTTTCTGGGCTTTTTCTTCCTGTTCGAACCTTCGGGCCTCGATCGATCAGCACAAATTGTTGCTTCTGTCGGTGTTTTGATGGCGGTGTGGTGGGCGACGGAAGCAATACCGTTGCCTGCAACAGCGCTGCTTCCCATCATCGCGTTTCCATTGACCGGCGTGATGAGCCTAGAGGATGCGACAGCACCATATGCCAACCCGATTATCTTCCTGTTTTTGGGCGGTTTTCTCGTTGCCCTTGCAGTTGAGCGCAGTCAGTTGCACCGTCGCATCGCGCTATTGATATTCCAGCTCATGGGTAACAGCGGCAAAGGTCTTGTCGCCGGTTTCATGCTCGCCGCAGCCTTGCTGAGCATGTGGATTTCGAACACTTCCACAACGCTCATGCTGTTTCCGATCGCGGTTTCACTTGCGCTTGTTGTGGGAGAAACCTCGCCTGGTTTGACAGACAAGGCCAAGCACGATTTCCAGATCGCGCTGCTGCTGGGTCTGGCATACGGTGCTTCGATCGGTGGCGTTGCCACACTTGTGGGCACGCCGACCAATGCCTTCATGGTCGGCTTTCTGCAAAGCGAATATGGCCTCGAAATCGCATTCGCACGCTGGATGATGGTTGGAATTCCGGTCACAATGATCCTGCTTCCGCTTGGATGGATCTTGCTGACACATTTCCTTTTCCCGGTAACATTCGCCTCTTCAACAGAAACGCGCGCCGAACTCGACTGTCGTTATGAAGCGATGGGCAGCATGTCAGTAGCTGAAAAGCGCACCGCCATATTGTTCGCATTGCTGGTGATCGGCTGGACATTGCGAAAGCCGATTTCCAGCGCGATCGGACTGGAAGGACTGAGCGATGCGGGAGTAGCGATGCTTGCCGCCTTGGCAGCGTTTCTGATTCCAAGCGGGGCTGACCGTCATGGTCTGGTAACCTGGGAAGATACGAAGAGATTGCCTTGGGGGGTGCTGATCCTGTTTGGCGGTGGCCTTTCTCTGGCAGCGGCCCTTTCGTCGTCGGGCCTTACCCTTTGGCTGGGGCAGCAAATGGCCCCTCTAGGCGCGATCAACGATGTGCTTTTGGTGGTTGCGCTGACCAGTCTTGTGATCTTCCTGACAGAGTTGACCAGCAATGTTGCGACGACTGCCACTCTGCTGCCCGTCGTCGCAGCGGTGGCGATTGAGGTGGGGGTCGATCCCTTGATGCTGGTCGTCCCGGTTACAGTGGCGGCGAGCTGTGCATTCATGCTGCCTGTTGCAACACCGCCCAATGCGATCGTTTTCAGCAGCGGCGAGATACAGATTCGCGAAATGATGCGAGCCGGGTTTTGGCTCAACCTCGTTTCAATCGCCCTTGTTTCCGCCGCGGCTGTGTGGCTGGTTCCAGCCGTGCTGTAGTTCGCACTTGCAGCATTTGCACTTGGCAAGTGCGGCTTAGTCGTGCACGCTGCACGGAATCGCATGACATCAGGCACCAACGCTCATTTTGACGAAATGGTGGACGGACAAGGAAATGTTCGTTCCGCTTATGATGGCTATCGCACATGGTATGATGATCAGGATCAGCGCTGGCTGCGAGCCCAGAATGGCCGCGCGGAGAGCTTCTTCCGGCGCACCGGCATTACTTTCAATGTCTATGGCGAGGCGGACGGTGAAGAACGGCTGATCCCGTTCGATATGGTGCCACGGATCATATCCGGATCCGAATGGCGGCGAATTTCGCGCGGGATTGAACAGCGAGTCAAAGCGCTCAATGCGTTCCTGCATGATATCTATCACAAGCAGGAGATCATTCGCGCGGGCCGCCTGCCGCTCAATATGCTTTCGCAGAACGATGCCTTCCTGCAGCAGATGGTGGGCTTCAATCCGCCGGGCGGCGTCTACACACATATCGTGGGCGTAGACCTGGTACGGACCGGGCCCGATGAATTCTTCGTGCTGGAAGAGAATGCCCGCACCCCATCTGGCGTGTCCTATATGCTGGAAAACCGCGAAACCATGATGGTGATGTTCCCGGACCTGTTCACGCAGGTGCCGGTCAGGCCTGTTCAGGATTATCCGCAACGCCTTGCGACCAGCCTAGCCAATTGTGCCCCGCCCGCGACTGGGAGCGACGAACCGGTGATCGCCGTGCTGACTCCGGGTATCTACAACTCAGCATATTACGAACACTCGTTCCTTGCAGACCAGATGGGCGCAGAGCTGGTCCAGGCAAACGATCTCAGGATCATCGACGGGCGCGTGGCGATGCGCACTACCCGCGGTTACAAGGCAATCGATGTGATTTATCGCCGGGTGGATGACGACTTCCTCGACCCCCTCACCTTCAATCCGGAAAGCATGCTGGGTGTGCCGGGGATCATGGATGTCTACCGCGCAGGCGGCGTCACCATCGCAAATGCGCCGGGCACCGGCATCTCGGATGACAAGGCGATTTACAGTTACATGCCCGATATCGTGCGGTTCTATACCGGCGAGAAGCCTGTTCTGGACAATGTTGAAACCTGGCGCTGCAGCGAGCCGGACGCGCTCAAATACGTGCTCGACAACCTGGCAGATCTCGTCGTCAAGGAAGTGCACGGTTCGGGCGGATACGGGATGCTGATCGGCCCCACGGCGACGAAAGCCGAAATCAAGGCTTTCGCGGAAAAGCTCAAAGCCAAGCCAGGCAATTATATCGCACAGCCAACGCTGTCGCTTTCGACTGTGCCGATCTTCACCAAGTCAGGGCTTGCTCCGCGTCATGTCGACCTGCGACCATTCGCGCTGGTTTCACCGCGCGAAATCTCGATCACACCGGGCGGCCTTACGCGCGTCGCCATGCGCAAGGGATCGCTGGTGGTAAACTCGTCGCAGGGCGGTGGGACCAAAGACACCTGGGTGCTTGAGGACTGACGCAGGATGCTTGGCCGCCACGCAAACGGTATCTTCTGGATGTTCCGCTATCTTGAGCGGGCAGAGAATACTGCGCGCTTGCTTGATGCGGGGCTGCAGATCGCGCTTACCAGCGGCGTCGAAGCAGCCGATGACGAGTGGCGCTCTGTGCTTGTCACAACCGGGCAAGACGCGCTCTACAGCCAAAGCCATGAGACATATTCAGGCATGCAGGTGCCGGACTTCATGCTGCGTGGACGCGACAATCCGGGCAGCATCATGCAGATGGTCGAGAATGCGCGGACAAACGCCCGCGAAGTCCGCACATCGCTTACTCGCGAAGTGTGGGAAACCAACAATGAGACCTGGATTGCACTGAAAAGCATGCTCGCCACGCCGATCACCGAACGCAATCTGGGTGACATCCTGCCGCTTACACGCCGTCAGGCAGCTCTGGTACGCGGCGCGATGGAAGGCACCATGCTGCGCAACGAGATCTACAATTTCGCACGGCTGGGAACCTTCCTCGAGCGGGCAGACAATATCGCGCGCACACTCGACGTGAAGTACTATGTGCTTCTCCCGAATATCAGCATGGTCGGCTCTGACCTGGACAACAAGCAATGGGAAGCGGTGCTTCGCTCTCTCTCCGGTATCCGGGCATATCGCTGGCTCAACGCGGGGCGAATGGACGCGCGCGGCATTACCAGCTTCTTGCTGCTTGACCGGCGCTTCCCGCGCAGTCTTCGGTTCTGCGTTGACAAGCTGGAGAGCAATCTGCGTTTCCTTGCAGAGGAGTATGGCGCGGAAGGGCGATCGCATGAAATGGTGCGCGAGGCGGCGCGCGAACTGCGCGAAACACATGTCGACGAAATCATCGAGCAGGGCCTTCACCAGTTCATCACAGCGGCAAAAACGCGCGCTGTCGAAATCTCCAACGCGATTGCCGAAGACTACAGGTTCATTGCCTGATGCAGCTTTCTGTCACTCACACCACAGAGTATGAATATGCCGATCCAGCGGCTTACGGCCTGCTGCGCATCAGGTTGAAGCCCAAGCCCACCCACGGCCAGGAAATCCAGCGTTGGTCGATGGAGCTAGAGGGCGCGAAGGTCGAAACCGAATACGAAGACCAGCATAATAATGCAGTGGTGCTGGCCTCGGTTGAGCCTGGCACGCAATTGGTGCGTATCACGTGCCGCGGAACAGTGAAGACATCGGACAAGGCCGGCGTAGTTGGTGAACATGCGGGCCATATGCCCGTATGGGCATTCGAGAAGCAGACCGAGCTGACGCGAGCCAGCGCACAAATCCGCCAGCTTGCAGCATCACTCAATTCCGATCCGGCCAATTTGCTGGATACCCTTCACGAATTGTCCGCCCGGATTCTGGAAGTCGTCAGTTACCAGACTGGCCAGACAGATCCGGACACGACTGCAGCAGACGCAGTGGCAGCCGGCAAGGGCGTGTGCCAGGACCACGCGCATATATTCATCTCTGCAGCACGTCATCTGGGCATTCCGGCGCGCTATGTCAGTGGTTACCTGATGATGGACGACCGCATCGAACAGGAAGCGAGCCATGCCTGGGCCGAAGCCCACATTCCGCATATCGGCTGGGTCGGCTTCGACATCTCGAACGGAATCAGTCCTGATGAACGCTATGTCCGGGTAGCGACCGGCTGTGACTATCGCGATGCCGCGCCGATCATCGGCATCGCGCACGGAACTGGGGAAAGCGCGTTAAATGTGCGACTTTCAGTTGAACAGCATTCCGCAGCGCAGTAGCGCACTTGGCTCGAAGGAGCGCTTGCTGTGACATATTGCGTCGGGCTGCAGATTGATCGCGGAATTGTATTGATGAGCGACACACGGACCAATTCAGGTGTCGATTACATCTGTTCATTCCGCAAGTTGCACCATTGGACTGTGCCGGGAAATCGCACGATTGCGCTATTGTCTTCCGGAAACCTTGCCACCACGCAATCGGTCGTCAGCAAGCTGGAGGAGCGCAGCAAAGCGCCCGATGATCGCCACAACTCGCTGCTCGATGCACCAACCATGTTCCAGGTTGCGACAATGGTGGGTGAGATCCTGCGTGAGACGATCCGCGAGAGCACGCCGTCGCATGCGCCAGAAGCATCTGATACCTTTACCGCGTCATTCATCCTTGCCGGACAGATCGCCGGGATGGAGCCACGGCTCTTCCTGATTTACCCGGAAGGCAACTTCATCGAAGCCTCGCAGGACACACCGTTCTTCCAGATTGGCGAGAACAAATATGGCCGCCCTATCCTGGTGCGCGCCTATGACCGTGAGATGAGCTTCGAAGATGCAATCAAGCTGCTGATGGTCAGCTTCGATTCAACGCTCAAGGCCAATCTGTCGGTCGGAATGCCGCTGGACCTGCTGGTGCTTGCAAAGGATCAGGTCGAGCCTTTGCATGAGCGCCGGATCGCGGAAGATGACGAGTATTTCCGCACGATCTCTTCAGGCTGGAGCGATGCGCTGCGCAAGGCATTCGAAGGCTTGCCTGACTATCAGATGTAGGCGGCGCGCTGGCTGCCGCCAGATGGCGGGCTAGACGGGACCAACATTGATTTGAAGAAAGCGTCACAAGCGCGTCATATTGAAGCGCCACAGATTGCTTTGTCCATTGTGTCAGAGCGCCACTGTCGTGATAAGCATATTTCTTACCGATCCAGCAGCCGATACCTTCGCCCCGTTCGAACACGACGGGATCAAATGCACTTTTGCGCAAATCGGAGCCAGCGGGCTGAACAGGCTGGTCGATGGGCAGCTCTGGATTTTTGTCGATTGGGTACTGCAAGACATATCCGATCTTGAACTGTGCCGACGCTTGCGCGCAGCCCCGCAGACCAGCGAAGCGCATATCACCATCGTGCTGGATGAGAACAGCATGGAGAACCGCAAACGGGCATTGGACGCAGGCGCGGACGATTATATCATCGGGCCGATCGATCGACACAAGGTGCTTGACCGGGTGCTGGCATTGAACCCGGGCAAGCGGGGCCGGTTCGCGACCGATCACTTCGAGCGCGGCAAGCTGAAGATCGATATTCCGGCGCATCGCGCATACTGGGATGGCAAGGCCCTGGATATCAGCCCGAACGAGTTTCGCCTGCTGAGATTTCTTGCCGAGAATGCCAACCAGGTCCTGACTCGCGACGATATTCTCGAAGGCCTCCAGCGCGGCAGCGAGGAGATAGACGAACGAACCGTCGACGTGTGGATCGGCCGGCTCAGGCGCCCGATCAGGTCAGTCGGCGGCGGCAACCCCCTTCGCACGGTTCGCTCAGTCGGCTACGTATTCGATCTTGAGTGATCCGGGATCCGGCGTTTGCCGGCAACGCTGCTTGCTTAAGAGCAAAGGGCGACACCCGTCAGGGTATCGCCCAGATCTCCTGCAATGCCCGGATAGATCCTACGCTAGTTTGACTAGAACTCGGCCGAGATGCTCAGCGAGAATGAAGTCCCTACATCGTAGCTGTTGATCTCAATCCGGTTCTCATCAACCTGCTGGAATTCGAAATTTCCGCGGCCAAAGATGTTGCGGACTTCGAACTTCAACTCGAGAGGTTGTTTGAAAAGCGTCAGTTCCTGGCGCGCGACGAAATCGAGCGTGAACCCCGGTTCCTCGACGATGTCGGGCACTCCGGCCGTACCGCGCCGCGTTACACGTTCGCTGGCGTAGTTCACCAGGAATGTGAACTGTTGCAGCTTGTCCTGATCCTCGACCCCAAACTGCATGTTCACGAGATGGTCTGATTGCCCGGTCAAGGGATCGCCATCGTTGAAGAACAGTGTCGCGTCGTTCTCGATAGCGCCGACGCCGGCAGTGAAGATACGCGTCGTGTCTCCAGCGCGTACTTTGAGCTCGGACTGCGTATAGGTGTAGTTGGCAACCACAAGCATCTGCTTGCTTTCGAGCCAACCCCCGGCACCCCAATCGAACAGCGGCTTGGTCCACTGGAATTCGAATTCGCCGCCGAACAGTTCGGCCTTGGGCGCATTGGCAAAGCGGGTCGTGAAACTTGTGTCGGCCCCGATCGAGACATAGGGTTCGATCGGGTTGTCGATTTCCTTGTAAAAACCCGCGACTGAAACGCGGTTTCCGCGGCCGAAGTAGTATTCTGCGCGCGCTTCAGCGTTGAACAGTTCGGAATCCTGCAACGCCGGGTTGCCGATATACTGCCGCTGGTTCTCCGGATCGGTATAGGGTTGGAAGATCAGCTCGCGGAATTGCGGGCGGGCAATGGTCTTGGACACACTACCGCGCAGCTGCACGCTGTCAGTCACTTCCCATGTCAAGGTTGCCCCGGGCAGGAAATAGTCATTGTCGAGCGCGGTTGTCGCCAGCGAGACAAACGGGTTCTCGAACCGGCTGACAGTCTGGACTGACTGGCTCGCATCTTCATAGCGCACGCCGAGGTCAAGATTCACCCCGAAAGTCGGGACCACGTTGACCTTGGCATAGCCGGCATTGATGCGGAGATCGGCCTGGAACGCAGGATCCGTCTGAGTCGGTTCGCTTAGACCAATCCCGAAGAATTCGATGATTGCATCGCCCAACAGCAAGTCCGGACGCAATGCACCGACGCCTGGCGGGATATTGTCCCCATCGATCAGGAATTCGCGGCGCTCGGATTCACGACTGGTATCTGTGTAAGCATACCCAACTGTCGCGGTCAGCCAGTCCGCAATGGGATAGCTGACATCGGCACCGAGATAATAGAGATCTTCCTTCAGTGCCGAGAAGGCAACAGAAGCGCTGCCACGCTGCCGGTCCAGCACGTTGATGAAGATATCGCCCGTATCCTGATTGTCCTGATTGGTGCGGACATAGACGAATTCATACTCATAGGGCGCTTCGCGCTGAGTTTGCGCATAGCCGCCGCGCAGGTCGAGCGACAGATCGCCAAACTCGAGTTCTCCAACCAGCTGTGTGTCGATCAATTGCCGTTCATACCAGCCAGTATTCTGCGTGATCAGGCTGTCGCCATCGAGTAGAAGTTCGCTGAACTCGAGGCCTGATTGCTTGAGCGTGTCGCGGATGAACAAATTGGTCCAGCGGAACTTGTGCTCGCCCAGTTCCAGCCCCACACCAAACATCGCGTTGGCAAGTATCCGGTTGTCGGTCACGAAATTGCGCGAATCCCGATCGAGCTGCAAATCGGTTGTGAACGGGTTCTGCGACGTGATCACCTTGGTCCTCAGCTTGTTGCTGAGAGATGCTGTCGCGATCAGGCCAAGCCGGCCATCAGCGCCGACGTCGAATGCCGTTCCTGCAGTGATACCGCCAGAGAAATTGGGCCGCACATCATCAACTTTCTGCAGCACCACGAGGTTCGGGTTGCCCAGCTGCTTGACGATGTCGCCCTGCTCTGCAGTTGAAAGATCACCAATCCGGCGGCCACTGTCGAAGAATGCCTGAAGCGCAGGAGGCACATCGCGCGTCCCATCATCAAAGCCGGACCAGTCATAATCCGATCCGTAATAGTCGAGGCCATTGCTGAAGGTTGTTTCCGTATCGCCGCTGACACCGAAGCTGATCTTGACGAAGCTTTCGTCCGGAACGGCGCGCGTGGTCAAATTGATCACGCCGCCGCCGAACTCGCCCGGGAAGTTGGCTGAATAGCTCTTCTGGACCAGCGAGGAAGCGACAATATTGGTCGGGAAAATGTCGAGCGGCACAACCCGGCTGAGCGGCTGCGGCGATGGCAGCGGCAAACCGTTGAGCAGCGCCAGCGAATATCTGTCACCCAAACCGCGGACAAAGACATTTCCATTGCCGACAACGGACAGGCCCGTGGTCCGGCCCAAGGCGCCCGCAATATCACCTTCGCCCGTCCGCGCGATTTCCTCGCTTGAAAGGACCGAGATAACCTGGGCCGAGCTGCGGGTAACGTCGCGGTTGCGGCGCCCGGTTACGACAATTCCGGCACCCGGAATCGAGATATCCGGATCTTCGAATTGTTCGCCCTCGTCCTGAAAATCATCAGGCTGGCTGGCCTCGGGATTGGTAACACCATCTTGCTCGTCCGGTGGAGAAGCCTCCTGCGCCAGGAGGCTGCCAGGGAGACTTAGCGCGGTGGTGAGCAGGAGCAGTCCCGCCAACTGCTTGCCGGTATTCATTTTCGAAGACCCTTTCATTGAGGCCTGAGTTTCATGCGTTGGAAACGCAATCGGGCGATCGACGGGAGAGAGCCGACCGCCCGAAAGCGCAGTTCCTTACTGATAAACCGGCAGCGAGGTGCACGCCCCGGTGTTGTTGCCGAAGCTGATCGTAGCCGAGTCGCAGGTCCAGCCCTGGAAGCGAGTGTCGCCAGCGCGCGCGGCGCCGACAAACCCGGCATTCTCGAAGAAGCTGGAAACACCAGTCGGATCGAATGCGACAAGCGCATCTTCGTTCGACCCGTTGATGTAAGTCATGGTGAGCGTGTTCACGAGCGCGGCATTGTTGTTCGAGCCTGCATCGAACTGCGCTTGGACCTGGGCGGCGGTGGTGCCGCTGCCGTCACGGAATGGCGTGTCACAATCGAGCGCAACGGATTCGAAACGCACCGGCCCGGCTTCGTCCAACCCTGCATTGGCCGCACGCGACAGTGTTTCAGCCGTATCGACACGGATACACGCAGTGCCGTTCGAAGAACCGTCAACGAGGATGGTGTTGAACAGCGAGTAGTCCGCGCGGCCGCGAATGCGAACCGCCTGGTCATCATTCTTGCGCTGGATGAAGGTCGCGTTTGAAATCTGCGTGTTCTGGCGCGGCGTGTTTTCTTCAAGAGTGTTCGACGAGTCAGCCTCGATGATCGTATCGCCAACATCCGAACGCTGCACGGCGATGACATACTGCAGGTTCGCTTTCACACCGGTGTCAGTATCGATTGAGTCGTCCTCTGCGCCTACGACCACTAGGCCCTTCATGTTGACGCGGCCGCCAAAGAATTCGACGCCGTCATCCGCGCTGTTGAACGACATGATGTTCTCAAATGTCGTTCCCGAACCGACGCCGCCGGTAGTGAGAGCCTGCAGTTCGTCACCGTTTGAAAGGACCGTGCCGGAATAGCGTAGCTGCACGAAGCGGACGCTGCCCGAATCGTCGTCTGGCACATTGCCGCCATAGCGTGGCGGGGTGGTGGTTCCTTCGACCTCGCGTTCGCAATTTACCGAGCCCGGCGTCGCAGTGTTGGAAAGACAGTCGGTGATCGGCGCGCGACCGTTGATGATCAGGCCGCCCCAATCGCCCGATGAGCTGTCGGTGTTTTCACCGCGGATGTTTTGCTGGCTGGTGAAAATGATCGGGCGTGCCGCCGTACCGTTGGCCTGGATCTGGTTGCCGCGGTTGACGTTGAGATAGGACGCATCAAGGCCCGCGAGGATCACGCCGGGCTGGATCGTCAGCACGACATTCGTATCATCAAGCCCATCGGAATTGTCTGCTGCAGGGCCTCCGTCTGTGCCGACGTCAACCTGGCCGTCGATCAGATAGACCACTGCCGCATTTGCGGGAGTGAACTGCAGTTGCGACGAACGGTTGAAGCGGGCCGGAAGCTGGCACAGCAGATAAGAACCCGTCGGACCGCTGATCACGCCGCGACTTGTCAGACCCTGCGGATCTTCAATGAAGGGGCAAGCTGTCGCTGCGACAGTCGTCGTCGGAGGTGTGGGCGTGGGGGTCGGCGTAGGGGCAGGTGTATTGCCTTCATTGATGATGACATTGCCGCCGGTGCCGGGCGATGCGATTTCGTCTGCGCCGCAGCCAGCGAGAGCGACCAGGCTTGCGCCCAGGATGAGAGTGCGTTGGAAATTCTTCACAGCGGAGGGTCCCCTAAAATCCGAGAATCGAAAAATTCGGGCGCGGTAGTGCGCTGGGGACTCGCTAGAACCGCTTCGTGACTCTTTGCGGTCAGAAATGTGGATAATATCAAGGAGTTGTCACATATCAGAATATAACAGCTATGTGACGAATGTGACAGCGAGGCGCGAGCCTGATTCTGAGCAATCCATCCCCATAAGCATCTGATATTAAGCCGTTAAATGCTCTAAAATTGCAGTTTTATGACAATGTTTCATTTTTGTTGCAGCTAGCGGCTTTCTCTCGCAATCTGTTCCCAACATTGGGAGATGGGACATGAGTCTTTCTGTAATGGCTGCATTCGCGCTGCTGGCGACTGGTCCAGCTGATCTGGCAGCAGAGAAGGTGGGTTTCGAGCCGCTGTTGGAAGGCCGCAACGCAGCGGCAGTTGCAGAGATCGAAGCGAATGCACAACTTGAAGCCGACGATCCCGTACGCCTTATCAACCTGGGCGTTGCTTATGCCCGGCAGGGTCGCACTGACGAGGCACGCGCTTTGTTTGAAGCCGCTATGCAAGGCGAAGACCGCGTCGCGCTTGAAACGGCATCTGGCGAGTGGATGGAATCGCGCCACCTTGCCAAGCTGGCTCTTAAAATGTTGGATGAGGGTGAGTTCCGGACCGAACGGATGGCCTCGCGCTGATACTTCGCGACTTACCGGCTTTCGATTGATGAAAGCCGGTGCTGCAAGAAATCTACAATTCTGCAAGAGATGGCCCTTGCCGCGCAGGGGCTGAGTTGGCGCACCTTGCATCCTCCACACCCTGTGGATGGTGCTGTTGATCAATCCTGCGGTCCACTGTCACCGCATTGTCACTTAAGTTAAGTATTTGGGCCTGATGAAGGCATCGCAAGTGATTCTCGCACGGGTCCTTTTGGCTCCGGGCATTGCACTTTGTTCGCTGGCAGCAGTGCCGGCGGCGGCTGATGTGCTTGAAGTCAATGCGAGCGGTGCAACCTGGGTCGCTGGCGGGCCGGCAAACCTGATCACAACGTCGCTGGATGCACCCAGCGCGCCTTCTGCCGAAATCGTCATTCCCGATCAGCGCGCAGAAAAAGAGCCGAGCACCACAAACGTATCACCGACTGAAGCACAAGTGCGCGGCGTGCCAGCTGCCTATGCTGCGAAGATTGCAGAACTGGCCGCTCGCTATGACTTGAGCCCTGCCTTGCTCGAAGCGCTGGTTTGGCAGGAAAGCCGCTGGCGAGCGGGCGCTGTGTCACCCAAGGGTGCGCGCGGGCTCGCGCAATTGATGCCGGGTACTGCGCGCGAACTCGGCGTCGATCCGGACAACCCCTTTGCCAATCTTGAGGGCGGCGCGCGCTATCTGCGCGAACAACTCGACCGGTTTGAAGGCGATCTGGAGAAGGCTCTGGCCGCTTACAACGCC
>JASBTD010000014.1 GCA_030148605.1 Erythrobacter sp. | reverse complement strand
GCAGGCTGTGCGTATAAGGCATGTGGTAGAGATCGTAAGGGATCATCACAGTCGCCTGGGGGTCAATTCGCATCCGCTCGATGCCCACCATCGCGAAGCTGAAGAATGCCCAGTCAACCAGCTGAGCGCCGATGAACAAGGTGCCAAGCCCGGGTGCGCGCTTGCTTACAGCTGCGGCGGCGAGGGCCGGGGCGAAGTGACCAATAAACATACTGTCTCGATTTCCTTACGACCGGTTATCTGCGAGAATATCCTCACCGTTGTTGAGGAAATTGCTCATTCGCTCGACGGCATCATCGCCTTCTACGAGCGTGCGCATGAATTCAACGGCTGCGGTGCTCACACTATCGCTCAACACTTCACCTTGTTCAACCAGCTGCGCCATGCGCTTGACTGAGGCAATTCCGCCTGCTGGCAGGCTAGCCAGTTCGTCCGCGATTTCTTGCGCTGAAGCCAGCGCATCATCTGCCAATTCGTGGACCATGCCAAGCGCATGCGCCTCTGCGGGATCAACCACGCGGCCGCGCATGACCATTTCCCGCGCACGCGAAATGCCGACTGCGCGTGCAAGCAATTGCATGCCGCCCAGGCCGGGAATTATCCCAAGCTGCGTTTCCGGCAAGCCGATGGTGTAATCGCCGTGCTGCGCCACGCGAATATCGCAGGCGAGGGCGAACTCGAAACCGCCGCCCATGCACATGCCATTGATGGCCGCGATTGTCGGTTTGGGAAATGCCAGCATCAGGTCGAACATGGCATAGACCGGCGATGCCGCGCGGTCGGCAACCGGTGACAGCTCGCCGGCGCGGGCAGCCTGAGCCACCGCCATGATCTCGCCCACGTCATAGTGCCGGATGAACACACCGGGGACACCGCCAGTGAATACCAGGGCGCGAACGCCGTCATCGGCTTGAGCGGCTTGCAGATGCTCCAGAAGTTCTTGCGCGGTTGCCGCATTCATATAGCCGCGCGGCGAATTGGCGATCGTCAGGGTTCTGACCCCGCCTTGATCCGAGCTGGTGACCTGTTGAGCCATCAGTTCGTGAAACGCAAAACAGTATAGGTCGCGACTGCACTGGCTGAAGCGGTGGCAAATGCGCCCCAGATGATGTCGATCACGCTGACATGCGTGGCCCAAACCTTGAACACGGCCTGGCTGGTAAGATCGAAAGTGGCGTAGCAAAGCGCGCCAAGCAGCGCGCCGTTCAAGATAGCTGTCGTTATCTGCCCGCTTTCAATGCCGGGCTTGATTGCAAACCAGACCATCCCGGCAAGATAGATCAGGTAGAATGCTATCGCCGGGGCAATGCGGAAATCTTCCGCCATGATTTCACCGATCACAGGCTGATAGAGATTGGGGCCAGCCCATCTGAGCCAGATCGAATCGAGGATGCCGAACGCGACCGCAGCGGCGATATAGGCGATGATCCATTTGACCATTTGCGATTCCCCAAGCTCTCTTGTTGACTGACAACTTGACCGTGTGCGCCGTGACGGTCAATGCTCGTGCCGCAAATGAAAGGGGCCAGCACCATTTCCGATTCAAATGACATCGCTGAACTGAGTTTCGAACAAGCACTCACTGCTCTGGAGGAAATCGTCCAGAAGCTGGAGAGTGGCAATGTGCCGCTCGATCAGTCGATCGCGCTTTACGAACGTGGCGAAGCATTGCGCAAGCATTGCCAGTCACGATTGGACAATGCGCAAGCAAGGATCGAACGAATCGTGACGGACAAGTCTGGCGCTGCGAGCGGCACGGCTCCGTTCGATTCTGACGGATAGCGGAATGCGCGGGGAGGGAGATCACAGCCTGCTGAAGGATGGGCTCGCACGTATTCAGCGCGAGGTCGACAGCCTGTTCGACGCGCTTTTGCCCATTCCGCAAGATACGCGTGCGCGCCTTGTAGAGGGCATGCGCTATGCCGCGATCGGCGGTGGCAAGCGGGTCCGCCCCCTGCTGCTGGTAAGCACAGCTGAATTGTTCGGCGTGGATCGAAATCGCGCGCTGCGCGCAGGCTGCGCCGTAGAGGCAATCCATGCCTATTCGCTGATCCATGATGACCTGCCGTGCATGGATGATGACGATCTGCGCCATGGCAAGCCGACCTTGCACAAGGCGTTTGACGAAGCGACCGCTGTGCTGGCCGGGGATTCGCTGCATGCGCTGGCGTTTGAAATCCTCGCGGATCAGGAAACCAGTGCAGATCCGTTCACTCGCTCCGAATTGATCCTTACGCTCGGCAATGCCAGCGGGAAAGACGGGATGGCGGGCGGCCAGATGATGGATATGCTGGCGGAAGGCGAGGATTACGATCTTCACACCATCACCAGATTGCAACAGCTCAAGACCGGCGCGTTGCTGGCCGCCGCAGTCGAGATGGGCGCGATCATGGGCCACGTCCAGCCAGAGGGGCGAGCGCATTTGCGCGCCTATGCCCGCGATATTGGCCTGGCATTCCAGATCGCGGATGACTTGCTCGATGTCGAAGGTGATGCGGACAAGGCAGGGAAGGCGCTGCGCAAGGATGAGAGCCAGGGCAAACAGACCTTCGTCACCCTGATGGGGGTAGACAAGGCTCGCGAGCAGGCGAGGGCACTGGTTGATCAGGCAATCGGCCATCTGGCAGTTCACGGCGAAGACGCAGCCATGCTTCGTGCAGTGGCCCGATATATTGTGGAGAGGGACAGATGACGAAACGTATTGGCATCTATCCGGGTACGTTCGATCCGATCACGCTCGGGCATATGGATATTATCGAGCGCGGAGCAAAGCTGGTCGACGAATTGATCATCGGGGTCACCACCAATGCGGCCAAATCGCCGATGTTCTCTGATGATGAGCGCATTGCCATGGTCGAACGCGAAGTGGCAGGCATATCGCACGGCAATATCCGTGTGGTTGGTTTCAACTCGCTGCTGGTCGACTTCGCCGATGCCATGGGTGCCGGCGTAGTTATTCGCGGGATTCGCGGCGTGACTGACTTCGAATATGAGTATCAGCTTACGGGCATGAACCGGCAGCTCAACCACGATGTCGAAACAGTATTCCTGATGGCGGATATTTCCTTGCAACATATCGCAAGCCGCCTTGTGAAAGAGGTGGCGATCTATGGCGGCGAGATATCCAAGTTCGTCACCGCAAGCGTGCGGAACGATGTGCTCGCCAGAGTGGCGAAATAGCTGGCTGTTGAGAGCGCGGCAGTCATTCATTGCGGCGACAGTGAAGTGCAGCTAGACCGCAGCCAAATTTGAGGATTAACGAAGTTTTCGTGATACCATCTATGATCAAGATTCTTATTTCCGCAGTCGCGTCATTGAGCCTGCTTGCCGCACCGGGCGCCCTTTCTGCGCAGGATGGCGAGGCTCAGGCCCCGCGCAATTATGACCTCGTGAATTACGATTTAAGCGCCGATCCGGAGAATATCTGGCTGCTCGACCTGTCAAATGGCGAGCGGGTGGCAATCCGGCTGATGCCAAGCTGGGCACCTAGCCATGTCGAGCGGATCAAGACACTCACTCGCGAGGGCTTTTATGACGGGATCATCTTCCACCGCGTGATTGACGGCTTCATGGCCCAAGGCGGCGATCCGACCGGAACCGGCCAAGGCGGCTCCGCGCTGCCTGATCTCGAAGCCGAATTCAATCCGATGCCGCATATCCGCGGTTCGGTCGCGATGGCGCGCGCAGCGGAAGAAGACAGCGCGAACAGCCAGTTCTTCATCGTGTTCTATCCGCGTTTCTCGCTCGACAAGCGCTATACCAATTTCGGGCGGGTGATCGGCAATATGGCGGGTGTCGATGCGATCACTCGTGGTGAACCGCCGGCCAATCCCACGCGAATACTCCAGGCCTCGATCGCAGCTGACAACAAGCCGCAAGCGATGCCGCAGCCTGAAGCACCGGCAGAAGAAGAAGTGATCACCGCCGATATGCTGAGCGCGCCGCTTAGCTAAATTTCGCCAACGGTGTTTGCATTCGCTCGGGTCGCGCCTAAGTCGCCGCCATGCGCGTTGAGTTGTTCGACTTCGAGCTTCCGCAAGAGCTGATTGCGTTGCGGCCAGTGCGGCCGCGCGATGCGGCGCGCATGCTCTTTGTACCGGGCGAAGGCGAGCTGGAGGACCGCGGCGTGCGGGACTTGCCGCAATTGCTCAAGGCAGGCGATGTGCTTGTCTTCAACGATACGCGGGTGATCCCGGCCCAGCTTGAAGGGCGCAGGGCAGGCGGCGAAGCGAAGATCGGGGCCACGCTGCACAAGCGCGAAGACCTGCGCCGCTGGATCGCCTTCATCCGCAATGCCAAACGCTTGAAGGAAGGCGACCAGATCATCTTTGGCGGCGGGGTCACGGCGATTGCCGAGACACGCAATGCCGATGGCAGTTTGACGCTCTTTTTCGAAGGCGACGAGCCGGTCGAAGTCTTGCTGGATCGTGCTGGGACAATGCCTTTGCCGCCCTATATCGCAGGCAAGCGCTCAATCGATGCGCAGGACCGCGAAGACTACCAGACGATGTTCGCAGAAAAGGACGGTGCCGTGGCTGCGCCGACGGCCTCGCTCCATTTCACGCAGCGGCTCGTCGACGAAATCGATGCGGCCGGGATCAAGCGCGAGATGCTGACCCTGCATGTCGGTGCGGGCACGTTCCTGCCGGTGAAGGCCGATGATACGGACGATCACCAGATGCATGCCGAGTGGGGCCGGATCACGCCTGAAGTGGCGGACCGGCTGAACGCGGCTCGCGCTGCTGGTGGACGGATCATCGCTGTCGGTACAACGTCACTGCGCTTGCTGGAAAGCGCCGCGCGTGACGATGGCACAATCGCCCCGTTTGAAGGCGATACCGATATCTTCATTACACCCGGCTATTGCTTCAAAGGGGTGGACGGCCTGATGACCAATTTCCACTTGCCCAAGTCCACTCTTGTCATGCTGGTCAGCGCGCTGATGGGCCGTGATCGGATGATGCAGGCCTATGCGCATGCTATCGAGCAGAACTACCGCTTCTATTCCTATGGTGACTCCTCGCTATTGCTGCCCTAACCCGTTGCGATGAGCGAACCTATCCTCGAGCTACGCGGCCTGACCAAGGTCTATCCCGGCGGCCTCAAAGCACTCGACTGCGTTGATCTGGACATCCGCAAAGGCGAGATTTTTGCGCTGCTGGGGCCAAACGGTGCAGGCAAGACAACGCTGATCGGCGCGGTGTGCGGGCTGGTGCGTCCAAGTGGCGGCACCATGCGTGCCTTCGGATATGACCTTAGTACTCATTGGCGGCAAGCGAGGGCGCGGATCGGCCTGGTTCCGCAGGAACTGTCGACTGACATGTTCGAGCCGGTCATCCGCGCGGTATCCTATTCGCGCGGGTTGTTCGGCCACCCACCGGACCCAGGCCGGATCGAGGAGATCCTGCGCGCGCTCAGCCTGTGGGACAAGCGTGACGAGCGCATCATGGCGCTATCGGGCGGGATGAAACGGCGTGTCCTGATCGCCAAGGCTTTGGCGCATGAGCCGGACCTGTTGTTTCTTGATGAGCCCACTGCCGGGGTCGATGTGGAGCTGCGCAAGGGCATGTGGCAACTGATTGACTCGATGCGCGGGCGCGGCGTCACGATCATTCTCACCACCCATTACATCGAAGAGGCCGAGGAAATGGCTGACCGGGTTGGCGTGATCAACCAGGGCCGCCTGCTGATGGTTGATGAGAAAGAGGCGATGATGAAGCGCCTCGGGCGGACCGAAGCGCATATTGCGCTGGCAGAGCCAATTGCAGCGATCCCGGATGGTCTCGGCCGCTTTCCTATCGAAATCGAACAAGGTGGAATGTCGCTGTGCTATCGCGGAGGTGACGGCACGGGGAAGGGCAAGGCTGAAGTAGCGGAGTTGACCAAGGCACTAACCGCTGCAGGCATTGACTATACCGGGATCGATGTACGCGAGAGCTCGCTCGAAGACATCTTCGTCGCGCTTCTTGGCGAGAAGGAAGCCGCGTGATGCATTTCAATTTCCGCGGGACGTGGTCAATCTTCAAACGCGAGGTGATGCGTGCTTTCCGCACCGCATTCCAGTCGATCCTTGCGCCCGTGCTCACGACTTCGCTTTATTTCATCGTGTTCGGCGCAGCGATCGGCAATCGCATGCCGGATCTGGGCGGGGTCGAATATGGAGCCTTCATCATTCCCGGGTTGCTGATGCTGACCTTGCTCGGCGAAACGACTTCGAACGCCAGCTTTGGCATCTATATGCCGCGTTTCACTGGTACGATCTACGAGCTGCTTTCTGCCCCGGTTGGTGTCGCAGAAACGCTGATCGGCTTCGTGGGGGCGGCGGCGGCGAAGAGCCTGATCCTTGCCAGCATCATCCTGCTCACTGCGCGGCTGTTTGTCGATTATTCGATCGCGCATCCACTGTGGGCGGTGGTTTACATCATGCTGGTCGCGGCCAGTTTCTCGCTCTTCGGATTCATTCTGGGCGTGTGGGCAGACAATTTCGAGAAGCTGGGCATCATCCCGATGCTGTTCCTCACTCCGCTTACATTTCTGGGCGGCACATTCTATTCGATCGACATGCTGCCTGAGCCTTGGGACACGATCGCGCTCGCCAATCCGATAGTGTATCTGGTTAGCGGGTTACGCTGGACGTTTTACGGCAGCTCAGACGTGAATTTCGGCATTTCGCTTGGCATCACACTGGGCTTCCTGGCGGTGTGCACGGCCATCATTGCCTTTATCTTCAAGTCGGGCTGGCGCCTTCGTGCATAACTGACGTTTCGTCGCAAATTCGCGCCATTCGTCGGCTAGAAAATGCGTTTGGTCGACAGCTTAAGTTTCTGAATTTTCGATTCATCTGCGTGAAAGGCAAGCTGCGTCAATCCGCCGCTTCCGCTCATTCACGAGCGTGATTTCAGGAGGAAATTTGATGCGTACCCCCCACTTCGCAGTCTTCGGAATTCTTGCAGCGGCAATCGCTGTTCCTTCCGCTGCTCAAGCGCAGGATGCAAAGGCAGAGCCATTCGTTGGCCTGTCCGCCGGTTACCACGATCTTGGCGTCGACGATGAAGATTTCGACATCGACGATACCGGTGCGATCTTCGGTGTTGTCGCCGGTGTAGACTTCCCGGTGTCCGAAACATTCTTTGTCGGCCTTGAAGGCAATTATCACATCGGGACCGATGCGATCGACAACGAGTATGGTGTGGCTGCACGCCTGGGCCTTCGCACCAGCGAGAATTCGAAAATTTACGTGCGCGGCGGCTATCAGGAAGTCGATCTGGACCTTGAAGCGATCCTCGACACCGAACTGCCCGGCGGGCTCGACGATTCTGACGGTGACTATCTGGTCGGCGTTGGCGGCGAATTCGGGCTTGGCGGGCGCAATGCCGCGATCCGCGTTGGCGTGGATACAATCTCGTTCGATTCGGTTCGTGCGACCGCGGGCGTAGTTTTCAGCTTCTGATTGACCTGATCAATGCGAAGCGAGCCGGTGGCGTTTCGCGCCATCGGCTCTTTTCGTTTGCGCGCCTGAGAACAGGTGACATAGCGCCTCCCACCAGCTAGCGGGGCGCATCATGGCTGAACGCTTCAAATTCACGATCAAGGCAACCGATGGCAAGGCGCGCACCGGCAGCATTGAGATGCTGCGCGGCGAGATCCGCACACCTGCCTTCATGCCGGTCGGTACCGCTGCAACAGTGAAAGCGATGAAGCCAGAGAGCGTGCGCGCGACAGGCGCAGACATTATTCTCGGCAATACTTATCACCTGATGCTGCGCCCCGGGGCAGAGCGAGTGGCGAAGCTTGGCGGCTTGCATCGCTTCATGAACTGGCAGCGCCCGATCCTGACTGACAGTGGCGGCTATCAGGTGATGAGCCTTAGCGAATTGCGCAAGCTGACCGAGCAAGGTGTCGAATTCCGCAGCCATATCGATGGTTCGAAACACATGCTGACGCCTGAGCGTTCGATGGAAATCCAGCGCTTGCTTGGTTCCGATATCGTGATGGCGTTCGACGAATGCCCGCGGGCGGATCAACCACGCAATGTGATTGCCGAGAGTATGGAGTTGTCGATGCGCTGGGCGAAGCGCAGCCGCGACGGATTCGATAGCGGTGGTGAGCACGCCGCGCGATCGGCACTTTTCGGTATTCAGCAAGGCGCGTTGGACGAGGAATTGCGGAGGATCAGCGCGGAAAAGCTCACCGAGATCGGCTTTGATGGCTATGCGGTTGGCGGTTTGGCCGTCGGGGAGGGGCAGGAAGCGATGTTCGCTACGCTCGATTTCGCGCCGGACCAGCTGCCGCAGGACAAGCCACGCTATCTGATGGGTGTCGGCAAGCCTGATGATCTGGTGGGCGCGGTCGAACGCGGGATCGACATGTTCGATTGTGTGCTGCCCACCCGCTCAGGCCGCAACGGGCAGGCCTTTACCTGGAACGGCCCGTTCAACCTGCGCAATGCGCGCCACGCGGAGGACACCGGGCCGCTGTGCGAGCGCTGCACTTGCCCTACCTGTGCCAGCTATTCGCGCGCTTACCTGCATCACTTGCAGAAATCGGGCGAGATTCTCGGCGCAATGCTGGTGACCGAGCACAATCTCAGCTTTTACCAGCAGCTGATGCAGGCAATGCGCGATGCGATTGGGCAAGGGCGCTTTGTTGCCTTCGCCAGCGATTTCAGGCGGGATTATCTGGGCTGAAACGAAAAGGGCGGCCCCAGCGGGACCGCCCTTTTGCATGACGATACAGCCGAATTTTAGCGCGAGTAGAACTCGACGACCAGGTTCGGTTCCATCGTTACCGGATAGGGCACTTCGTCAAGCTTCGGCACGCGGGTGAAGGTAACCTTGTCGTTGCCGTCTGTTGCGACGTAATCCGGAATATCGCGCTCTGGCAGGCTTTGCGCTTCGATAACCAGCGCCATTTCCTTGGCCTTGTTGCCCAGGCTGATCACATCGCCAACGTCGCAGCGACGCGATGCGATGTTGCACTTCACGCCGTTCACACGAACGTGACCGTGGCTCACGACCTGGCGCGCAGCGAAGATCGTCGGCGCGAACTTGGCGCGGTACACGATCATGTCGAGCCGACGCTCAAGCAGACCGATCAGGTTCTGGCCGGTGTCGCCCTTCATGCGGGTGGCATCGGTGTAAGTGCGCTTGAACTGCTTCTCGGTCACGTCACCGTAATAGCCCTTGAGCTTCTGCTTGGCGCGCAGCTGCAGGCCGAAGTCGCTCATCTTGCTCTTGCGGCGCTGACCGTGCTGGCCCGGACCGTAGGAACGCTTGTTGACCGGAGAATTCGGGCGACCCCAGATGTTTTCGCCCATCCGGCGGTCGAGTTTGTACTTGGCGCTCTTGCGCTTTGACATAAGTCTTTCCTTCAATTTGCTGGACCACCCCAGCGGTGGCCATTTAACCCGGCATCGCACCACCAAACGATTGCCTGGCGCGGCTTCCGCTTCACCGGGGTGCGGAGCCAATTTGCGAAGGCGCGCGTCTAGCAGGATTGGGCCGGAGGTCAAGTGTCGTGTGAGCGCTCAAGACACCCCTCGACAAACGCGCTGCAACGCGTCACAGCGCGCGGCATGAGTGAGACAGTTAGATTGCCTGACGATTGCATTTCAATGGATGAAGTGCGCGCTGGTGTTGATGCGACAGACAGAGAGCTGATGGCGCTGCTGGAACGCCGGTTCGGCTATATGCGTGCCGCCGCGCGGATCAAGCCTACCCGTGAATGCGTGCGCGATGAAGCGCGCAAGGCTGCGGTCATCTCCGCCGCCGGGGCAGACGCGCAGCAGCGCGGCCTCCCGCGAGAGGAGATTGAAGCAATCTGGGATCGGCTCGTGGAAACGTCTATCGCCTATGAATTTGAAATCTGGGATCAAACGCGCGGCTAGTTGCGGTCTTTCCAGTCCTTGCGTTCCAGCGATGACAATACCCCGCGCAAAGTCCGCACCTGCAAATGATCCCAACCCGGCTTGGTCAAAACCGTTCGCAATGTGCGCCGCGTAGCCTCCGCTCGCGCTTCCGGCAGGAAATAGCCCTTAGGCTCCAGCATGCGCTCGAAATGCGCGATCAGCCCGTCAAGATCGGCTTGCGGGGCAGGGGGCAGAACTTCGTCTTCCGCCGTTGGCTGCACAAGGTCCGCATTTCTCGACCACTCATAGGCGCACAGGATCACAGCTTGTGCCAGGTTGAGCGAGCCGAATTCAGGGTTGATAGGCACGGTCAGGATGGATCGTGCCAGCGCGACATCTTCGGTTTCCAGCCCGGAACGCTCAGGCCCGAACAGGATCGCGCTCCTGCCCGTTTCCGCATGGATGGCGCGCCCGGCTTCATCGGGACCCACAACGGGCTTTGTCACCCCACGTTTGCGCACGGTCGTGGCATAGACATGCGCACAATCGGCCACCGCTTCAGCTGTCGTGTCGAACACTTGCGCCTTTTCGAGCACGATATCCGCACCCGCGGCAGACGGGCCGGCATCGGGATTGGGCCACCCATCACGCGGAGCGACGATGCGCATCTCTGTCAGCCCGAAGTTGAGCATGGCGCGCGCGGCCTTGCCAATATTCTCGCCCAATTGCGGCCTGACCAGCACGAAGATGGGTTGGTTATTTTGCCCCATTTTGAGCAGCTTCCTGCACAGTGCTGGCAAATTCTTCGAAGTCCTTGGCTTCGGAGAAGTCACGATAGACGCTGGCGAAGCGAATATAGGCCACGCTGTCGAGCTGGCGCAGGCCGTCCATCACCATTTCGCCGATCCGCGCAGAGGGCACTTCCGCGTCCCCTGCGGTTTCGACCTGGCGCTGGATTCCCGATACAAGCTGGTCGATCCGCTCTTGCTCCACGCCGCGTTTGCGGCACGCCAAAGTGACCGATTGCTCCAGCTTGCTGCGATCAAATGCTTCACGGCGGTCACCGCTTTTGACAACCACAACCTCGCGCAGTTGCACGCGTTCGAAGGTCGTGAAGCGCGCACCGCAGCTCGAACATTGCCGACGGCGCCGGATCGAAGTGTTGTCTTCGGTCGGGCGGCTATCTTTGACTTGTGTGTCGTCGTGGGCGCAAAACGGACAGCGCATTCAGGTGCTTACTTCTTGATCCTGTTATAGATCGCGATGCCTGCGCCGGCCGCAAGGCCGACCGGCCAGGTGACCACTGGAAGTATCGCACCTGCAACCGCACCAATCGCCGCACCTGCCAAAAGCGGCTTCGTGCCCGGATGCTTGGCGCCGCCCTTAGCGATGCCGACGATCTCTTCCTTGGCATCATCGAAGAGATTGCTGTCTTTGGGGGAATTCTCAGTCATGGCTTAGCTCTCCGGATATACGGGGAAAGCTGCGCACAGCTCGGAAACGCGGCCGCGCACGGCTTCCTCTATCTGAGCATCGCCTTCGGGGCCGTTCTTGGCAAGGCCATCGACCACTTCGGCGATCAGTTTGCCGACCTTGCGGAATTCCGCTGGGCCAAATCCGCGCGTTGTGCCTGCAGGTGTTCCCAAGCGGATGCCGCTGGTCACAAACGGGCTGCGCGTGTCGTAGGGAATGCCGTTCTTGTTGCAAGTGAGCCAGGCACGATCCAAGCCTGCTTCGGCAGATTTGCCGGTCACGTCCTTCGCCGTAAGGTCAACCAGCATCGAGTGGTTGTCCGTGCCGCCTGAAACAATGCGCAGGCCATTTTCTTCCAGGCTCGCGGCCAGCGCACGCGCATTTTCGACCACCGCATGGGCATAGGTCTTGAATTCGGGGCGCAACGCTTCGCGGAAGGCCACCGCCTTGGCCGCCACGATATGCATCAGCGGGCCGCCCTGCAGCCCGGGAAACACTGCCATATTCAGGGGCTTGGTCAGCTCCTCATCATTCCACAGGATGATGCCCGAACGCGGGCCGCGCAGGCTCTTGTGCGTGGTGCTGGTGACGACATGCGCATGCGGGAAGGGCGAGGGGTGCGCACCGCCTGCGACGAGCCCGGAAATGTGGCTCATATCGACTATCAGGTAAGCGCCAACCTCATCGGCAACCTTGCGGAAAGCCGCCCAATCCCATGTCCGCGAATAGGCCGTGCCACCAGCGATAATCAGCTTCGGCCTATGCTCTTTCGCGATCGCCATGACATCGTCCATGTCGATGCGCTCGTCTTCCTTGCGCACGCCATAGCTGACGGGATTGAACCACTTGCCGCTCATATTGACCGGCGAGCCATGGGTCAGGTGGCCGCCCGAATTGAGGTCAAGCCCCATGAAGGTATCGCCGGGCTGAAGCAGCGCGAGGAACACCGCCTGGTTCATCTGCGAGCCGGAGTTGGGCTGCACATTGGCAAATTCGCACCCGAACAGCTGCTTCGCGCGCTCAATCGCCAGCGTTTCGACCACATCGGCGTAGTCGCAGCCGCCGTAATAGCGCTTGCCGGGATATCCTTCGGCATATTTGTTCGTAAATACGCTGCCCGCCGCTTCAAGCACCGCCTTTGAGGCGATGTTTTCAGATGCGATCAGCTCGATCTTGTCCTGCTGGCGCTTAAGCTCTTTCGCAACAGCATCTGCCACTTCGGGATCGGCCTCCGCCAGGCTGTCATGCCAGAAGCGGTTCATGATGTCGGTTTCGGATGAAGGTGCTGTGCTCATTGCAAAGGCTCAATCGTGTCAGTGTCAGAAGGCGGATTCGAAAGCTTGTCGACGCGGCGTTGATGGCGGCCACCGGCGAAATCAGTTTCGATGAAGGTTGCAACGCAAGCCTTGGCCATTTCGATGCCGATCATCCGCGCGCCCATGGCGATGCAGTTTGCATCATTGTGTTCGCGAGCGAGAGCAGCGGAAAGTGGCTCGGACACCATGGCGCAGCGGATTGCCGGGTTCCGGTTAAGGCTCATCGAAATGCCCAGGCCGCTGCCGCATAGCCCGATGCCGCGTTCGGCGGTGCCGTCAGCCACAACCTCGGCCAGCTTGTAGCCATAATCCGGGTAGTCGACGCTGTCGTTCGAATGTGCCCCAAGGTCGGCAACCTCATGGCCAATTTCCATCAGCCATTCGGCAAGCTCTGTTTTGAGCTCGGTGGCGGCGTGGTCAGATGCAATCGCGATACGCATGGGGCTCACATAGGTATCGTTGGTGATTCTCTCCACCCCGAATGCAGGCTTTTCTACGGCGATTTACGCTTAGCTGACCTGTTTGCGCACCCAGTTCCAGAGTTTCTTCGCTTCAGTTGCGGCTTTGCCGGTCGCGTCGATCTCTGCCGCGACTTCGCCTTTGGCAGAGGAGCGATGGAAATCGGCGCGCTCGCCAAAGGTTACGGGGCAAGTCTTGAGCCCGAACTTCTTGGCCGCTTCCTTGGCTTCGGCAATCTGGCGGGTTGCGCCAGCTGGCACGGCATTGAGCACGACATAGGCCGGCTTGCCCGCAAATTCGATCATTTCAGCGACAGCTTCAAGCGC
>JASBTD010000003.1 GCA_030148605.1 Erythrobacter sp. | reverse complement strand
AGCCGCCGACACCGTCAGCCAATATCTCATCGAACGCGCCGAACAATACCAACCCGTCGTCGAGATGCCGACCGGCATCGAAGTCGAGATCGTCTTTCTCGACGGCGTCCATGTCAGGAGCCCCTCTCAATGAACTTTCGTGATTTCCGCCCCGGTCTGATGACACGGGCTATCCATTTCTCGATTGCAGCGGCAAGCGCTGCCGCTGTGCTCACGAGCGGTGTTGCGATGGTGACCGCTATTCCGGCTCATGCCGCGATCGCACGCGATGTCAGCCAAGCGCTCAAACTGCGGCTGCCGAAGACACCGATCGATGCACTCGATTGCAAGAGCTTCGCGCCCTGGTGCGAAGTCGTCTCGGGCGACACGCTGTTCTATATAGATGACGCCGCACGCTATCTCTTTGTCGGGCGGCTCTATGATCTGGAAGAACGCCGAGATGTCACCGCCACGCGGCTGATCGAACTCAATCCTGATCTATTGGCTGCGGGAGCGGCGCGCGCCGCTGCCCACGCTGGAAGTGCAGTGCCAGATCGCTCAGCCAAAGTCGCCAAGTCCAAAGTCGATACATCTACCCTGCCAAAACAAGGCGCGATCCATTGGGGCAATCCCAAAGGTGAAAAGCTGATCGTCTTTTCAGACTTTCAATGCGGCTATTGCCGCCAGCTGACCAACGCACTTCAAGGCACAGGCCTAGCAATCGAAGAGCGCCCGATCTCGATCTTTGGCGCGTCTAGCCGCCGGATGGCCGAGAGCGTGCTCTGCGCAAAAGATCCCGTCAAAGCGATGCACGAGGCTTATGCTGGACAGACACGCCCCACACCCTCGAGCTGCGATGTCAGCGCAGCGCTCGATGCCAATGAGGCGTTCGCCAAAGCCAATGGCTTTTCCGGAACGCCGGTGATCGTGCGCGCCAAAGATGGCGCAGTGATCCATGGCTACCGCGATGCGGAAACGCTGATCCGGTTTGCCAAAGGCGGAGCGGACCAATGAGAGCGCGCTTCTGTAACCTCGCAGCTCTTGGAGTTCTGAGCCTTGCCATCGGCGGTTGCGCAACCTTAGGCAGCAATGTCAGCGGCGACTTTGCCTGCCGCGCGCCAAATGGAAGTTGCGCTCCGACTTCAGCGATTGATGACGCGGCAACAAAGGCAAGCCTGCCTCAAGAACCTGGCACAGTCGTCAAAGCACCAAGCACCGATCGCAAGCTTCGCATTGTAATTGCGGCGCGGCGCGACGCCAGCGGACGCGAGCATGAAGCGCGCATTGTCCATGTGCCTTTGCCCGAAGAGCCGCATTCTGAATGGCGAGCGCCCCTTTCAACGGGGCAAGTTCTTCGAGCGCTGGGCCGAGCCAGCCAAGATAGACCGCTAGAGCAGCCAACTGCTCCACCTTCCAATTCCACCTCGCAGCAGCTGCCGGACGTTCTGGTTATCCCCTCCCAGACTCCTCCGGAGCTGCCCGGCGCGAAAGCGCCGGTCGCAGGGGCACCCGGCCTTTCCCCCTCCCCAGTCCGGGTGCCCCACTCGGCAACCAAGGATGGAGAGACGCGATGACCCTTTCACTGGCTTCGGCGCGCGACGCGCTTCTCTCAGGCATGTTCGGCGACGCCAAACATGCCGATCAGAAAGCGGCCCATTTCTCGCTCGATATGCTGTCGGATTGGCTACCCTACCGCGTCTTTGATGAAAGCGCGGAGCTTTATCGCAACGCCCATTCGAAAGGCTTTGTGCTCGAAGTCACTCCGCTCATCGGCGCAGATGAACGCACAGGCGAAATCCTAGGACAGTTCTTCTCTGAAAGTCTGCCGCAAGGCGCGTGCTTGCAAGTTCTCAATTTCGCGAGCCCGCGCATCGGTTCGATTGTCGCGCCCTGGTTTGCGCCACGTTACGAGCAAGGCGGCATCTATGAAGCGATAGCCAGAGCGCGCACCGACCGGCTCTACGATCTTGTATGGCAATCGGGTTCCGAGCACGCACCTTTCCATGCCCGCCATACGCGATTGATCATTTCACTTGGCGTGCCGGTTCCAAGCAATGTTGGGGACGCAGAGCTCAGCGAATGCCGCAAGGGCTTGATGGGCATGCTCAATTCACTGGGTCTAGCCTCAACCCCCCTCGGGCCTGCTGGCCTCTTGGCGCTGATCGATGAATTGACATCACCCACCACGGCGCGCGAGCCTGAGGCGACGCATTGGAACCGCGAAGACACGCTCGATGCGCAAGCGGTCCGGCGCGATATCGAATTGGAAGTTGAAGATGATCGGCTGATCCTTCGCACTGAGCGTTTCCGCGAAACCGGACGCAGCCGCGATGGCGTTCCGCAGATGGGCGAATGCTATCCCGACCGTTTTGACATTCGTCATTTTGGCGTGCGCACGGCGCCTGAACGCTGGGCGCCTTGGGAATGCGCGCGCCTTATCGGCGATATGTTCACCGACAAGCTGCGCTTTCCTTGCCCAGCTGCGACCATGTTATGCCTGCACTATCCCGATCAGGAAGCGGCCGCTGCGCGCGCCGGCTACAAATTCATGCGTACGACCAGTCTCTCGGAAACCAAGAGTGCGCGCTTTCTTCCCAATTTGTCGCAGCAATCGGCCGAATGGAAACACGTCCAGGCCGAACTCCAGGCGGGCAAAAAGCTGGTCAAACTCTTCTATGGCGTGACCACTATCTCCCCGCTTGGCGAGGGCGATGCGCATGAACGCACCGTCAAAGCGATCTACAAAGCGGCCGGGTGGGACTTAGCCGACGAACGCTTCCTGCAATTGCAGGGGCTGGTCGCGGCCTTTCCGCTGAGCCTCGCTGATGGCCTCGTTCACGACATGGCGCGCCTCAAGCGCTTTCGGACGATGCTCTCAACGACTGCCGCGAACATCGCCCCGATGCAAGGCGAGTATCTAGGCGGTGAAATCCCGCATCTCTTGCTGCTTGGGCGGCGCGGCCAACCCTTTTTCTGGTCACCCTTCGAGAACAATGCGGGCAATCACAATATCGCGATCTGCGGCAAATCCGGATCTGGCAAATCGGTGCTGCTCCAAGAACTTTGTACCGCTTTGCGCGGGGCTGGCGCCAAGGTTGTAGTGATCGATGATGGCCGCAGTTTCGAGCACTCGGTTAAGCTTCAAGGCGGGCGCTTTGTCGAGTTCACGCTGGCGTCTGGCTTCTCGCTCAATCCCTTTTCCATGGTCGATGATGCGCGCGCCGAGATCGACGAGGATTACAGGCTTGATTGCTTCGCCATGATCAAGGCGATCATTGGGCAAATGGCGCGGCCAAGCGCTGCGCCTTCGGATACGGAGCGCGGGCTGATCGACCAGGCTGTGGCTCATGTCTGGGAGACGCTTGGCAGCGGCGGCGCGGTGGATGATGTCGCGCACGCTCTCCATTCCAGCGAGAACCAAGCGGGCAAGGAACTGGCCACAGCGATTGCGCCCTTTTGTCAGGGTGGAAGCTACGCCGGATTTTTCTCAGGCAAAGCCAGCTTTGCGCTCGAAGATGATTTCACAGTCTTCGAGATGAGCGACTTGGCGAGTCGCGAGGAGCTGAGGAGCGTCGTCCTCTCAGCGATCATGTTCATGACCGGTCAGGCGATGACGCGCAGTTCGAGGGCGACCAAGAAGCTGCTCCTTATCGACGAGGCCTGGGCCATGCTCAAAGGCGGATCGATGGGCGAATTCGTCGAGACCTATGCTCGCACGGCGCGTAAATATGGCGGGGCTCTCGCGACCGCCACGCAGTCTCTCAATGATTATTACAAATCGGATGGTGCGCGCGCTGCGCTCGAAAACAGCGACTGGATGCTGGTGCTTCAGCAAAAGCCGGAAACCATTGCCGATTTTCGTAAGGAAGCCCGGCTCGACATGGATGACCGTACCGAGACGCTGATCCGAAGCCTGAAGCGTTCCGGCACCGAATACAGCGAGATCTATGTCAAAGGTCCGGAAACAGAAGCGGTCGGAAGGTTAGTCCTCGACCCGCTTTCCGCGACGATCTTCTCCTCTGATCCCGACACTTATGCCGCGATCAGAACCCATGTCGAAAGCGGCATGCCGCTGGAACGCGCGGTTGCGCTGGTCGCAGGCTTGGAAGGAGACAGTCAATGACGCTGGAGACCAACACACTTGTCGATCGCACGCCTTTGCCCATGACGAAATGGGCAAGGCGCACGCGGCGCTCGTTCAATTGGCTCGCGCTGTTTCAAGGCAGCTGCTTTTTCCTCATCGAATGCCTCATCTTCGCGGCCAGCACGCTGCTATTGGTGCTCGGCTTGCCGCTCTTCCTTTTTCTGCTGCTCGCAGGCTGGGATCTCACCACGCTGTTCGCGCAGCTTGGCAACTTGGCTGACCATTACAGGTCGGCAGAGCCGATAGCCCGGCACCTCTTTTCATCAGATTTGCAGATTGCCTTCCTCATCTGCGTCGGCACCCTCGCTCTCATCCGGATGCCATCCTTCCTGCGCCGGCTTGAGCGCCGCCTCAATGAAGGCGAGGTGTCCCATGGCTGAGGCAAACCTAACGCGCGCGCTCTTCATCAAAGTGCTGGTGATGACAGCCTGCATCGTCGCTTTGCTTTGGGGCGTTTGGATCACACGCGAGACCACACACTCACCACCGCCCCAGCGCATTGTCACGGTCCGGCTTGCCGAGACGATCGGGACATTTGTTGAAGAGGCTGCAAGGGCTGATGCCGATCCGGCATCGGTCCAGGCGGCAAGCCTTGCCTACCTCAAAGCAGCGGAAAACGCGGTTGACGATATGGGACGCGACGGGCGCGTCATTCTGGTTGCCGAAGCTGTGCTCGCAGGCGCGGCCGAGGACGCAACACCCGAGCTCGAAGCGCGCATCGCTGAAAAGCTCAAAGCGGGAGAACGGCCATGAATCTGCCTCTTCGCTTCAAGCGCCCGTTGCTGCTGACCGGCCTCATCCTCTTGCCATTCGCATGGGCACCGCTCGATGCCTTTGGCAAGAGCCACGCCTTCCTCATCAATGCGAGCCCAAGCCTGCCCAATTGGGCGTTCTGGTTAGATAAGAAGGCACCGATCACGCGCGGCAGTTTAATCTTCTTCGAGCCACCAAAAAGCGAGCTCGTCGAAACCCATTTTGGCAAAGAACCACAAATGTTCGGCAAACGCGTGCTTGGCATGCCCGGCGATGTGGTTCGCCATGAAGGCGACCAAGTCTTCATCAATGGCAAGCCCATTGCGACGCGGCTTAAGAAAACCAGCCTGGGCATTTCGCTTGCCAAAGGGCCGCAAGGCGAGATCCCTGAAGGGTGTTTCTATGCCGGAACCGGTCATCCGCGCGGTCTTGATAGCCGCTATGCGGAAATAGGCTTTGTCTGCTCCAATCAGATCATCGGCAGCGGGAGGGCGATCCTGTGATGCGCGCTGTACTCCCCCTTATCGCACTTTCACTCGCCATCCTGCCCGCACAGGCACAAGCGCGTGACTATGGCCAGCGCGGCGCGCTCTTTCCGATTGTCGAGCGCGACCTGCTCGAACAGATTCACTCGCGGCTCGTTCAGATGGAGAAGTCAGGCGAGACTGCGCGGCTCAATCAGGAATTGAAGCGGCGAACGATTGCGCGGGTCAATCGGCCCAATCCTGTTCCCGGCCTCACCAGCGCGCAGGAAAGCCGCAATTGGATCTTCGATCCAACCATCACGCTCGCTAGTGATATTCGCGGAGCCCAGGGCGAGCTGATCCATGCCGCCGGTACGCGGGTCAATCCGCTTGATAGTGTGAAGCTGCGCGCTGACCTTCTGTTCCTCGATGGCGATGATCCAGCGCAGATCCGATGGGCGCTTGAGCAAGACTCAAAGGCCAAGCTGATCTTGGTCAAAGGCGCACCGCTCGAACTTATGAAAACCCGTCAGCGCCGCTTCTATTTCGATCAAGGCGGCAAACTGACCGCCAAGTTCAACATCAAAGCCGTGCCAGCACGAGTGCGTCAGCAAGGGCGCATACTCGAAGTAAACGAGATCGCTATGCCAACGCGGAAGGTGCGGCCATGAGCATCATCCGCGCTTTCCTGGCTCTCGTGATCGCCTCGTTGTCGTTGGCCTTCGCTTCGCCCGCTTCCGCTGATGCCGGGCCGGGCAAATGCACCGGGCAATTCGTCAATCCGATCACCGATATTTGTTGGTCGTGCCTTTTCCCGATCTCCGTGGGCGGGCTTGAAATCTGGCCTAGCAGTCGGCCCGATCCCGACAATCCCGACCTGCCCGTTTGCCTGTGCGGTATCCGGCCCGGCATCGCCATGGGCTTCTGGGAGCCAGTCCGGCTCGCCGATGTCAGCATGAAGCCATGGTGCTTCGTTAATTTGGGCGGGATGAAGCTCGATCTCGGCTTCGATATCGGCTTTCGCTCGATTTCCGGGCCATCTGCGATCGGCGGAGCAAGCCAGTATTATTCAAGCTGGCACGTCCATTGGTACGCATACCCGCTGATCTATTGGATGGAGATCGTTGCTGATTTTCTGTGCTTAGAACCCGGCTCGATCGACATTCTCTACATCTCCGAGATCGATCCGCTGTGGCAGGACAGCGAGCTCACCGCGATCATCAATCCCGAAGCGGTGCTTTTCGCCAATCCGCTCGCGCTAGCC
>JASBTD010000061.1 GCA_030148605.1 Erythrobacter sp. | reverse complement strand
GCGTTTGGGCGGTGCTATTCGGCCTGCTGGTATTTGCCATTTCGCGCGAATTGATAGCCGGAATACTGGCCGCGCTCGTCGTGGCATCGCACTGGGTGCTTGACTGGCTAACCCATCGACCGGACCTGACGCTGGCAGGCGGTGACACCTTTTACGGGCTCGGCCTGTGGAACGCTCCGTGGATCGCAATCCCGCTTGAACTCGGCATCACGATCGGTGCGTTCTATTGGTATGTGAAGTCTACCCGCGGCCCGGTCGGTCCGCCAATTGTCCTGCTGGCGTTGCTGCTGGTGTTCCAGGCGATCAACTGGTTCGCGCCACACCCGGAAAGCGTCAGCATTGGCATGTACATACAGGCACTGCTTGCGTTTGGCGTGGCGGCCTTTGTGGCGCGCTGGGTGGGGACAACCCGCCTGCATAAACGCGCGAGGGACTGGCGATAGCCGCGCACTGGCGCTAAGGGCGCTGGCATGGCTACCACGACCTCGCAAATCACGCCCGAAATCGTTGAACAGCACGGGCTTTCGCCAGACGAATACGAACGCGTGCTGCACGCGCTGGGCCGCGAACCGAACTTGGTTGAACTGGGCATCTTCTCGGTCATGTGGAGCGAGCATTGCAGCTACAAAAGCTCGCGCTTGCACTTGAAGAAGCTGCCGACTGAAGCGCCCTGGGTGATCTGCGGCCCCGGCGAGAATGCGGGCGTGATCGACATAGGCGATGGGCAGGCTGCGATCTTCAAAATGGAGAGCCACAATCACCCCAGCTACATCGAGCCGTATCAGGGCGCGGCGACGGGCGTAGGCGGCATTCTGCGCGACGTTTTCACCATGGGCGCGCGCCCTGTCGCTAACGCCAATGCGCTGCGCTTTGGCAGGCCCGATCACCCCAAGATGCAGCATCTGGTCAAGGGTGTGGTCGCGGGGATTGGCGGCTATGGCAATTGCGTGGGTGTGCCAACCGTGTGCGGCGAAACCAATTTCCATGCCGCCTATGACGGCAATATCCTCGTCAATGCGATGACTGTAGGCGTCGCGGATGCGGACAAGATCTTCTACAGCGCGGCAACCGGTGTCGGCAATCCGATCGTCTATGTCGGTTCCAAGACCGGGCGTGATGGCATCCACGGTGCAACCATGGCGAGCGCCGATTTCGAGGAAGATGCAGACGCAAAACGCCCAACCGTGCAGGTTGGTGACCCGTTCACGGAAAAGCTGCTGATCGAAGCTTGTCTCGAACTGATGGCAACCGATGCGATTGTTGCCATCCAGGACATGGGCGCAGCAGGCCTCACCTCATCTTCAGTGGAGATGGCAACCAATGGCAAGGCTGGCATCCGGCTCGACATGAACAAGGTGCCGTGCCGCGAAGAGGGCATGACGCCTTACGAGATGATGCTGAGCGAGAGCCAGGAGCGGATGCTCATGGTGCTGAAGCCTGGCAAGGAAGCGATGGCCGAGGCGATCTTCAAGAAGTGGGAGCTCGATTTCGCGGTCATCGGTGAAGTCACCGACACGCGCCACATGGTGCTCGAGTTCAATGGCGAAGTCGTCTGCGACATCCCGCTCGGGCCCCTCGCCGCCGACGCGCCGGAATATGACCGCCCTTACCTCTCGAAAGAGGAATATACTGTTTGGGCGGGCATCCAGCCAGTGCATGGCGTGCCAGACAGCGCCGATCCGGGCGCGGACCTGCTCACCATGATGGCGAGCCCCCAGCTTGCCTCGCGCCGCTGGAACGCCGAGCAGTACGACAGCCAAGTGATGGGTGACACTTTGCAGACCGGCGGCGATGCGGGTGTCGTGCGTGTGCATGGCACCAAAAAGGCGCTGGCGATCAGCACTGATTGCACCCCGCGCTATGTCTATGCCGATCCCTATCAAGGCGGCAAGCAGGCGATTGCCGAGGCCTATCGCAATCTCTGCGCGGTCGGCGCGCGCCCGCTGGCGGTGACTAACTGCATGAACTTCGCCAACCCGCAGCGCCCGGAAATCATGGCGCAATTCGTTCATGCGCTTGAAGGCATGGGAGACGCCTGCCGCGCGCTCGACTTCCCGATCGTCTCAGGCAATGTCAGCCTCTATAACGAAAGCAAGGCGACCGGTGGGGGCTCGGCAATCCTCCCCACGCCAGCTATCGGCGGCGTCGGCATCATCGATAATTACGATCGCATGATGACCATGGGCTTCAAGAGCGCGGGCGACGCGATCTACATGATCGCACCCGAGTTCTGGGCCAAGCCGGACCCGACCCGGTCGCATCTGGGCAAATCGCTCTGGCTGCAGATCGTTCACGGGCGTGACGAAGGCCGTGCTCCGCCGGTGGACCTCGCCGCCGAGCGCGGGGCAGGCCATATCATCCGGCGCTTGCTCGAGATGGATCTGCTGTCCGCAGTCCATGACCTGTCCGATGGCGGCCTTGCGGTCGCGCTGGCCGAGATGGCGCTTGCAGGCGGGATCGGTGCGCAGGTTGAAGCCAATGAAGCCTATACCGCGGCGCAATGGTGGTTTGGCGAAGACCAGGCTCGCTACGTGCTGACCGTCCCTGAAGACAAGGTCGATGCCTTCAATCGCGAACTGGCTGCAGGCCCAGAGATTCCCGAGGCCGAAATGGTCGGCTTCCATCGTATCGGAACCGTTGGCGGCGATAGCCTGCTCGGCGTATCACTCAGCGATCTGCGCGAAGCACACCAGAGCTTCTTCCGCGACTGGATGGAAGGGTGACCTTTTTGAGTTCCTGCGAAAGCAGGAACCGCTGGCCGCCAGCGTATCACTTGCCGAATGAGACCCCCGCCTACGCGGGAGATCGCTGATGGATATCCTCCAGCCCATCCTCCACTACGGCGGGCATTGGATCGCACCATTTCTGATCGCTGCAATAATCTGGCGCGAACAATGGCTAAGAGCCGGTCTCGTTATCGCCGCCGCAAACCTGATCGATCTCGATCACTTGCTGGCCGATCCGATCTTCGATCCCGATCGCTGCAGCATCGGCTTTCACCTGCTGCACGGATGGGAAGCGGCGATTGTCTATCTGCTTATGATGGGGGTGCCGCGATGGTGGATCCGCGCGCTGGGCATCGGCGCATTGTGGCATCTGGCTATCGACTATGCCGACTGCATGATGATGCGGCTTTAAGCCGCCAGCGCCTCCGGCATGATCATGTCATCATCCTGCAGCCCTTCTTGGAAGAGCTGTGTGATGCATCTCCGGTAGATCACTGGTTCCCCGATATTCAACCGCTTGCGCGCTTCGTCGATATCTTCGCGCATCAGCGCTTCGATATCCTGATGCGCGATCTTTGCCGCTGCCTTGCCTAGCGCGCGGCCTTCGCGCAGCGCGTCAAAAATGGGCGCCTTGGTCGGCACTTCCTTCAAGCGATTGCGCGTGCCCGCATAAGCGATGAATAGAATGCCGAGATTGTGGTTCTGTTCATAGCTGAAGCCCAGCAGGCAAGCTTCACCCAGCCCGTCACGATTGTAGGTGGTGAGCACGTGAAACAGGTCATGCGTGTCACGCAGGCGCTCGAAATACCATTCGGTCTGGTCCTGATGGCGTTTATCGGCCGGCAGCCATTTGTGACTTTCCGCAACCAGCCCGGCGGCTGACAGCCCTTCACGCTTCATGAAGCGGATATAATGCTGCGCGACTGTGTTCGGCCCGCAATCGGCCCAGCGATCGTGATCGTCGAGCATGGCCGGGATGTTCACTTCCTCGCGCATCATCCGCTGCCCCTCAGACGACTGGATGAAATCCCACGCCTGGCGGTGGCCCTTGCGCCCCTTGAGCGCTTCGATGATGTGAAAAACCTGCTCGGTATCTTCCTTGTCCGCAACAAGCTTGCGGAAATGCTTCCACACCTTGAACGGGCGGAAGCCCAGCGTCTTGCGTCCGGGTGCAACAAGCGGTCGATCAATCACAGCCATGGCGAACTCCTAGGTAGCAGATCGCAACCTACATCAATGCAAATTGCCTGTCCACGCCTGCTGAAATGTAACACCTTCCCCTCAGCCCGCGAATGCGCGACAGGAGACTCCATGAAAGACACCGAGACAATCCCCTATGCGCTTCCTGCGCTCAGCGACGAAGAAAGCATCTCCCGTGCGCGCATGCTGCGTGACCGTTTGAAAGAGCGGCGCACGTGCCGTTTCTTCTCCGACAAGCCGGTGCCGCGCGAAGTGATCGAAGCCGCGATCGAAGCCGCTGGCAGCGCTCCCAATGGTGCCAATCACCAGCCTTGGCATTTCGCAGTGGTATCCTCGCCAGATAAGAAGCGCGCAATCCGCGAGACAGCCGAAGAGGAAGAACAGCGCTTTTATGGCGCAGATGGCGGCAAGCCCAAGGCGAGCGAGGAATGGCTTGAAGCGCTCGCCCCAATCGGCACCGATGAAGACAAGCCATTTCTTGAGACTGCGCCGTGGCTGATCGTGGTGTTTGCGCAGCGCAAAGGCGGGATCCAAGAAGACGGCACCACGCAGAATTATTACGTCAATGAAAGCGTAGGCATTGCCTGCGGCATGCTGATCGCGACGCTGCATGAGGCCGGTTGCGCCACGCTGACGCACACTCCCTCACCCATGGGTTTTCTGCGCGAGATTTGCGGGCGGCCCGAATGGGAAAAGCCGCTGATGATCGTAGTCGTAGGCCATCCAACCGATGACGCGACCGTGCCCGCACATGCGGTGAAAAAGAAACCGCTTAGCCAGATTGCGAGTTGGCTGTAGGATCGAGCATGGGAGGGATGTTCGATGCCTAAGACATGGCCAGTGTGGTTGGGGGGCTTGCTCGGGATTGCTGCGATATCGGCAGCCTTTGCAACACAGCCAAATCTTGTCACGCAATGGCAATACGCGGCGAAATACACAGCACGTGTAGGCTTTCCACTGCTGATCCTTGCCTATGTCGCACGGCCCTTGGTCGAGCTGACTCGCAGCAACTGGTCCAAGTCAATTCTGGCAAAGCGCAAATACATCGGCCTCGGGTTTGCTGTCAGCCACACCATTCACCTGGCTGCGCTGGTCACCGCGATCGAAGTGTCGGGCCAGGGCAAAGGCATCGTTACCTATGTCTTTGGCGGGCTGGCTTATGCGATCCTTTATGCAATGGCTCTCACGTCAAATCCCGCCGCGATGAAGGCAATGGGTGGCAAGTGGTGGAAACGGTTGCACCGCACCGGCATCCATTATCTGTGGTTCATATTCCTGCAGAGCTATGTCGGGCGGGCCTTGCAGGACGACACACGTGTCGAGGGCGTGCTCCTCGCTTCGGTGGCAATAGTTGCGGCCCTGATACGTTTTGCAGCTTGGATGAAAATGCGCCGCAAACGCCCCGCTGCACCCGTTGCCGCAGGCTAACCTGCTACCCATTCGCTTTCGGGGATACCCAGCAGCTTCAGAATTGAAGTCAGGTCACCCCGGTCAATCCAGCCATTGGCGGCCAGCTTTGCCGCGCGCTTGGCATGATAGGCAACACCATAGTCAGCCGTTTCAAGCATGGGCACGTCATTCGCGCCATCGCCAGAGGCAAGCGTAACCGCGCCCTCGCCCAGCTTCCCGCTCTCGCTTTCCAGCGTCTCACGCTTGACCCGGCTATCGACAATCGGGCCGTTGAGCCCACCTGTCAGCTTGCCGCCTGTCACCTCCAGTCGATTGGCTACCACGTGATCGAAACCCAGCGATGCAGCGACAGGATCGGCGAAATGGTGGAAGCCACCGGTCACCAGCACTGTGCGACAGCCACGCGAGTTCAGCGTCTGCACCAGTGTGCGTGCGCCGGGCATCGCTTCGATGCGTTCGTCAAGGCAGCGCTGGATGGCGCTTTCATCGAGTCCGGCAAGCAGTCGCACGCGTTCTCTCAACGCCTGTTCGAAATCGAGTTCGCCTTGCATGGCGCGTTCAGTGATTTCCGCGATCTGTGGCTTGATCCCGGCATAATCGGCCAGTTCGTCGATGCATTCCTGCCCGATCATGGTCGAATCCATGTCAGAGATGAATAGCCGTGGCAGGTGGACATCCTCTTGCGCGACCAGCATGTCGCTCGCTCCGAAATGCTCGGACAGCGTCGGCATCAATTCGCTTCGTTCCGCATCTGGCAAAGCGAGATGAAGCACGTCACCGGCTGCATCGAGCATGCGTGCCATCGCCACTGACATACCCTTCGCCTCCAACGCAGCGATTGCTGCGTCGAGACGTGTTTCAAGCTGCTGCGGGTCTGCTATCAGCCGAACTATGGGCAAGGGAGAATCTCCAGAAAAAGAACCGGTGGCGCTCATCGCAGGGCCAACCGCCAGCGGCAAGAGCGCAGTTGCGCTGAAACTCGCCGCCGCGCGCGCAAATGCGGGGCTGGAGACGGTGATCATCAATGCCGACAGCATGCAGGTCTATCGCGATATACCCATTCTGGCCGCAACTCCGGATACGGACGAGCAGAGCCAATGCCCGCACCGGCTTTATGGCGCGTGGGACGGTGCTCAGGCGTGTTCCGCCGCAGAATGGGCCGCGCGCGCCAAGGCGGAAATTGCAGCCGCGCATGCGGCGGGCGCTCTGCCGGTGCTGGTCGGTGGAACCGGGATGTATATCAAGGTGCTGCTCGAAGGCATCGCCCCCATCCCCGAGATTGACGCAGATATCAGAGCAGAGGTGCGCGCGATGGAAACGCCCGATGCCTATGCCGCGCTCCAGGCCGCTGATCCCGATCGCGCGGCTCAGCTCGAACCGGGCGACAGCCAGCGAATTTCGCGCGCCTTGGAAGTGGTGCGCTCAACGGGGCAAACCCTGGCGCATTGGCAGCAACACAAAGTGGGCGGAATAGAAGACGAGATCGAACTTCATCCGCTGATCCTTCTGCCTGAGCGCGAGTGGCTCTATGCGCGGTGCGATGCGCGGTTCGAGCAAATGCTGGAGCAAGGGGCATTGGAAGAGGTCGAAGCATTGCTTGCGCGCAAGTTGAACCCGGATCTGCCGGTGATGCGGGCTATCGGCGTGCCTGAGGTAGCCGCACTGGTGAAAGGCGAGCTTTCCCGTGCCGAAGCAATCGCCGCTGGTCAGCAGTCGACCCGCAACTATGCCAAGCGCCAGTATACATGGTTCCGCAGGCAGCCACCGGCGGAATGGCCTCGAATTGAAGCCAATAATGTCTCAGTTGAAACAAATTTCGCATCATTATTACAACAATAATGGTTGACACGATAGATTCGAACGCATAGCGAACCATGCGAAGGCCCGGTGTTGCAGTCCCTGCACCGGGCCGAATTTATTGTGCGGGGCAGCAATTGCGCCTAGAGGCGGGCCCGGACCCGCGCGGATGGAAGGAAGTTAAAGTGTCGAGCGAACGCAGCGGCGCAAAGATACTGGTTGATTGCCTGATCGAACAGGGCGTCGAATTCGTGTTCGGCTATCCCGGCGGCGCGGTCCTTCCGATCTATGACGAACTCTTTGGCGATGAGCGCATTCGCCATATCCTTGTGCGCCACGAAGCCGGCGCAGCGCATGCCGCAGAAGGCTATGCCCGCTCGACCGGCAAGCCTGGCGTGGTGCTGGTAACCAGCGGCCCCGGCGCGACCAATGCGGTGACAGGCATTGCCGATGCGTTCCTCGATTCGATCCCGATGGTCGTGATCACCGGTCAGGTCCCTACCCCGCTGATCGGAACGGACGCCTTTCAGGAAGCCGACACTGTTGGCATTACCCGTCACTGCACCAAGCACAACTACCTTGTGAAGGATCCGGCGGACCTGAAACCGACGCTGGAAGAAGCGTTCCGGATCGCCACGACCGGTCGCCCCGGACCCGTGGTTGTCGACATCCCCAAAGACGTTCAGATCGCCGTCCCGTCGATGCAGCGCGCCACAAAGATCGCGGCGCACCGCTATGAGCCGCAGATGGTCGGCAGCGCAGATGCCATTGCGGAAGCCATCGAACTGATGGCCAATGCCGAACGCCCGATCCTCTACACCGGCGGCGGGGTGATCAATTCAGGGCCGGAAGCGAGCAAATTGCTGCGTCAGTTGCAAGACATCACCGGCGCGCCGCTCACCAGCACACTGATGGGGCTCGGCGCGTTCCCCGCCAACCATCCTGACTGGCTGGGCATGCTGGGGATGCACGGCACCTATGAAGCCAATATGGCGATGAACAAATGTGACGTGATGGTCTGCATCGGCGCGCGATTTGATGACCGCGTGACCGGCAGGCTCGATGCGTTCTCGCCAGAATCCAAGAAAATTCATATCGATATCGACCGCTCTTCAATCAACAAGACAGTTCAGGTCGATCTGCCGATTCTGGGTGATTGCGCCGCCGTGCTTGGCCAATTGATCAGCGGATGGGGTGATCGCAAGCCGCGTGATCTGGGCGAGTGGAAAGCCCGCATCGCCGGATGGCGTGCGCGCGAATGCCTCGCCTATCCTGAAAAGTCCGAAATGATCATGCCGCAAAAGGCAGTCGAGCGGCTGTTTGCCCTGACCAAGGATCGCAATCCCATCATCACCACGGAAGTTGGGCAGCACCAGATGTGGGCGGCGCAATATTTCCATTTCAATGATCCCAACAAATGGCTCACCTCCGGCGGGCTCGGGACAATGGGTTATGGCCTGCCCGCCGCGATTGGCGCGCAACTGGGCAATCCGGGCGATCTGGTGATCGATATCGCCGGCGAAGCGTCGATCCAGATGAATATTCAGGAGCTGGGCACCGCCAGCCAGTATCGCTTGCCGGTCAAGGTGTTCATCCTGAACAATGAATATATGGGCATGGTCCGCCAATGGCAGGAGCTGACCTATGAAAGCCGCTATTCGAACAGCTATTCAGACAGTCTGCCCAATTTCGTGAAACTCGCGGAGAGCTATGGCTGGACCGGAATTCGCATTCATGACGAAAGCGAGCTCGATGCAGGGATCGAAGCCATGCTGGCGGCTGACGGCCCGGTGATCGTCGATTGTCTGGTGTCAAAGGAAGCCAACTGCTTCCCGATGATCCCGTCTGGCGCGGCGCACACGGATATGCTGCTCTATGGCGATCAGGTCCAGGGCACTATGGACGACGAAGCCAAAGCGCTGGTTTAAGGACTTTCCGACATGAAAATCAGACAAGCAGCGGGTGAGCGGCACGTCCTCAACGTTACCGTCGATAACGAGCCGGGTATCCTTGCTAAGATCACCGGCCTGTTCACCGCGCGCGGATACAATATCGACAGCCTGACCGTGGCGGACATTTCAGACGACCACGCGATCAGCCGGATCACCATCGTCACCAATGGCCCGCCTGAAGTGATCGACCAGATCGAAGCCCAGCTCGAACGGCTTGTGCCGGTTCACCGCGTGGTTGACCTGACCACCGCCGGTGAACATGTCGAGCGCGAGCTCGCGCTGGTAAAGGTGGCCGGAACCGGTGACAAACGGGTGGAAGCACTGCGGATCGCGGAATTGTTTCGCGCCAATGTGGTCGATACCACGATTGAAAGCTTCGTTTTCGAGATCACCGGCGCGCCGGACAAGATTGACAGTTTCATTGCGCTGATGCGCGAACTTGGCCTCGTAGAGGTCGGGCGCAGCGGTGTGGTAGGTATGATGCGCGGCGCTGAAGGCGCCTAGAAAAGGGAATCCAATGAAAGTTTATTACGACGCCGATGCAGATCTGGGCCTGATCAAGGACAAGAAGATCGCTGTGCTTGGCTATGGCAGCCAGGGCCACGCCCATGCGCAAAACCTGCGTGACAGCGGCGTGGGCGAAATCGCCATTGCGCTGCGCGAAGGCTCTGCCACTGCCAAAAAGGCGGAAGCTGCTGGTTTCAAGGTGCTTTCGAACAGCGAAGCAGCCGAATGGGCCGATATCCTCATGATCCTCGCGCCGGACGAGCATCAGGCAGCGATCTATGCCGATGATATCCACGGCAAGATGAAGCCGGGCAGCGCGCTCGCATTTGCGCACGGCCTCAACATCCATTTCGGCCTGATCGAAGCGCAAAGCGATATCGACGTGATCATGATCGCGCCCAAGGGCCCCGGCCACACCGTGCGCAGCGAATATCAGCGCGGCGGCGGCGTGCCGTGCCTGATCGCCGTGCATCAAGACGCATCGGGAAGCGCACATGATGTCGCCCTCGCCTATGCCAGCGGGGTCGGCGGTGGTCGTAGCGGCATCATCGAAACCAACTTCAAGGAAGAGTGCGAGACTGACCTGTTCGGCGAACAGGCCGTGCTGTGCGGCGGTATCACGCACCTGATCCAGGCGGGGTTCGAAACACTGGTCGAGGCGGGTTACGCGCCTGAAATGGCCTATTTCGAGTGCCTGCACGAAACCAAGCTGATCGTTGACTTGCTGTATGAGGGCGGCATCGCCAACATGCGCTATTCGATCTCGAACACCGCGGAATATGGCGACATCAAGACCGGCCCGCGCATCATCACCGCCGAGACCAAGGCAGAAATGAAGCGTGTTCTTGCGGATATCCAGTCAGGCCGCTTTGTGAAGGACTTCGTGCTCGATAACCGCGCGGGTCAGCCCGAACTCAAAGCTAGCCGCAAGGCCGCAGAAGCGCATCCGATCGAGAAGACTGGGGCAGAGCTGCGCGCGATGATGCCGTGGATCAGCGCGAACAAGCTGGTCGACAAAGCGAAGAACTGAGCCGAAAAGGCGCCTCATGCGTCTTTCCGACTGCCATAATATCGATGACTTCCGGAAACTGGCCAAGGCGCGTCTGCCCTGGCCGGTTTTCGACTATATCGATGGCGCTGCGGATGATGAGCTGACCAAGGCACGGAACACAGCGGCGTTTGACGATGTCGATCTGGTGCCCGATGTCCTTGCTGGCGTGGCCGAAATCGACACCAGCTGCACGATCATGGGCCGCGAGAGCGCCCTGCCCTTGATGCTCAGCCCCACCGCGGTGCAGCGCGCATTCCACCATCGAGGCGAAACGGCGGTCGCCAAGGCCGCGGAGAAGTTTGGCCTGTGGTTCGGAATCTCCAGCCTGGCCACGCGCAGCATTGAAGAAATTGCTGCGCTGACGAGCGGTCCGAAACTGTTCCAGCTCTACGTCCACAAGGACAAAGGATTGAACCAGTCGATGCTCGAACGCTGCCAGGCAGCGAAGTTCGATGCGCTGGCGCTGACGGTTGACACTATCGTTTCGGGCAAGCGCGAACGCTGCCTGCGCAGCGGCTTCACCACTCCGCCCCGCTTCACGCCCAGCGCGGTATGGAGTTACGCCACCCGCCCCCGCTGGACGCTTGACTACCTTTTCCGCGAAAAATTTCGCCTGCCCAATCTCGACACGCATGTGAGCGAAGGGACCGGCAAAGCTGTCAGCATCGCTGAATATTTCAACACTATGCTCGACACATCGATGGACTGGGACACCGCCGCACGGATCCGTCAGGACTGGGGCGGCACCTTCTGCCTCAAGGGTGTGATGAGCGCCAATGACGCGCGCCGCGCAGTCGAGATCGGGGCCGACGCGATCATGATCTCCAACCACGGCGGCAGGCAGCTGGATGGCAGCCGCGCTCCTTTCGACCAGCTGCGCGAAATCGTCGACACTGTTGGCGGCGAGATCGAGATCATAGTTGATGGCGGGGTGCGGCGCGGCACACATGCGCTGAAAAGCCTCTGCGCGGGGGCAACTGCCGCAAGCGGCGGGCGCCTCTACCTCTATGCGCTTGCCGCAGCCGGCCAGCCCGGTGTCGAGCGCGCGATAGCTATCCTGAAAGACGAGATCGAACGCGGAATGCGGTTGATGGGGGTGACTTCAGTGGACCAGCTTTCGCCTGAACGGCTGCGCTGGCGCTAGTTTAGGCTTTCGATAGCGCGTCTTTGGACGCCGCCACTACCTTGGCTGCGTCGACCATCAGGATTGTGCTCGTCGCTTTCGCCAACACAGTGCCGTCTGGCGCTTTCAAGTGGCCTTCGTAGAATTCAGTGCGCCGACCGCGTCGCTCGACCCAACCTTCCGCGATCACCAGCCCGGGCCGAGTGGGCGCAAAGAAGCTGACTTTCAGCTCCAGCGACATGGGAACCACCCCGCTGCCATGTCGCGCCATGGCGGCATGCGCCATCGCAGCATCAATCCAGCCTGAGATGAAACCGCCTTGAACCACTCCGCCCGAATGGCACATCTCCTCGCGTGCCTCATACTCGAGCGTGGAGGAACCTTCGGGATCCATCTTCACGATGCGAAGAAGGCCCATGGCTTGATAAAGCGGCTGCTGTTGGTCTATTGTGTCGATCATTCCGGCTGCTTAGCCGATTGCGCGGCACATACAAGAAAGGCGAACCCGGTGAACTATCGGGCCCGCCCTTTCTCTGCAAAATCGCGAACGATCAGTCTGTTGTGTAATGCTCGTCAGGCGAGTGAGCCGGATAATTGGCATCACCCTTTTCGATGAAACCAGGGATATCCTTGTTCCAGCGCTCTTGAACCGTCTCCGAGAAATTCAGGTAGAGTTTGCCGTCGACAACCTTGAAAAGCTCCGGATCGCCAGGTGCAAGCGCGTCATTCGCGCCGATCGCCCATGCACAATAACCGCCGTACTGCGGAGCGTATTTCGCCGGATCAGCCTGGAAAGTTGCGGCGTTCTCCGCGCTTGAGAACTGATAATCATAGCCTTCATAGCGCACTGTGAATTCAGGGGAGCCCTTCACCGCGGCATCTTCAGTGAAATAGCTGACCGCGTCGTAGCCCGAGACAGCCAGCGTTTCGCCGGCGTTCTTCGTGTAAACGGGTCCCGAATTCTCACCGCCCAAATCAGCCACGAGATTGAAAGCAGGTGCCACCTCTGCGGCGCTATCCACCATATTGTCGGTGCTTTCCTGAGGCTCGGCGGAACAGGCCGCGAGCGCGCCAGAAAGGGCGAGTGCCATTGCAAATTTATTCATCGAAATATCTCCAGTCATCATTGGCAGGCTTTTCGCACGAAACGGCCCCAAAGTGACAGCAGCCACAAAAAATCGCGAAATTTGCCATATCCACGCAGTTTGGGTTGCGTCCTGCGACATTTTCGGCAATGCAGCACGCCATGACGCGTAACGGATCGCTGCTGCTACTACGACTTACACGCCCTTGGGCGTGACTTCGCGCGTGCCTTGACGGCGCGCGAGGCGCTCAAGGGAACACAGCCGCACCGCTTCCACCCATTTCGTTACGAGTTCCACTTCAATGACCATGCTTTCTGATCCAAGCCGCAAATACCGGCCCTTCCCGCAGGTAAATTTGCCTGACCGGCAATGGCCAAGCCGCACCATCACTGCCCCGCCCCGCTGGCTTTCGACCGATCTGCGCGATGGCAACCAGTCGATCATCGACCCGATGGACGCGGTGAAGAAGAACCGCTTCTTCGACGAATTGGTGCGTATCGGGATCAAGGAAATCGAAGTCGGCTTTCCCAGCGCAGGCGCAACCGAATTCGACTTCATCCAAGGCCTCGTTCGCTCCGGCAAGATCCCTGACGATGTAACGGTGCAGGTGCTCACACAAAGCCGTGAAGACCTGATCCGCACCAGCTTTGAAAGCCTTGATGGTGCAAAGCAGGCGATTGTCCATCTTTACAATGCGGTCAGCCCGGCATGGCGCGATATCGTGTTCCGCATGTCGAAAGACGAAGTGCGCGAGATTGCAGTGGCAGGCGCGAAAGTGATGCGCGATGAAGCGGCCAAGCGCCCGGGCACTGATTGGCACTTCCAGTATTCGCCAGAAACCTTCTCCACCGCCGAACTCGATTTCAGCATCGAAGTTTGCGAAGCGGTGATGCAAGTGCTGCAGCCCACACCGGACAAGCCGATCATCCTGAACCTTCCGGCCACAGTGGAAGCGGCAACCCCGAATATCTACGCGGACCAGATCGAGTATTTCTGCCGCAATCTGCCAAACCGCGACAGCGCGGTGATCAGCCTGCATACCCACAATGATCGCGGCACCGGCGTTGCCGCAGCCGAGTTGGGCATGATGGCGGGGGCAGACAGGGTTGAAGGCTGCCTGTTCGGCAATGGTGAACGCACCGGCAATTGCTGCCTGGTGACTGTGGCGCTCAACATGTACACGCAAGGCGTCGATCCGGGGCTCGATTTTTCCGACATTGATCGCATCATCGAGACAGTCGAATATTGCAACGAACTGCCTGTACACCAGCGCCACCCCTATGGCGGCGAGCTGGTGTTCACTGCCTTTTCCGGCTCGCATCAGGATGCGATCAAGAAAGGCTTTGAAGCGCATTCGCAGCAGAATGACGAGCAATGGCGCGTGCCATACCTGCCGATCGATCCGGCCGATCTGGGCCGCGACTACGAAGCGGTCATCCGCGTCAATTCGCAAAGCGGCAAAGGCGGCTTTGCCTGGGTGCTGGAACAGGATCAGGGCCTGAAGCTGCCCAAGAAGATGCAGGCGGATTTCTCCAAGCATGTTCAGCGCATGGCAGACGAGCTCGGGCGCGAGCTTAACGCAGCCGATATCTGGCAAGCGTTCAAGAGCGCATATCACGTGCAAACGCCCGACAAACATTTCCAGCTGGTCGACTACGAGGAAAGCCGCGCCACCGACGGCACCCGCGTGTTCGCGGGCAAGATCGCGGTCGCAGGCGAAGAGCAAAGCGTTTCAGGCCGCGGCAACGGTTTGATATCTTCGGTAGTGTCGACGCTGGAAGACAGCTTCGGGCTCGACCTGAAAGTGCTCGACTACACCGAGCATGCGATGGGATCGGGCCGCGATGCCCGCGCCGCAGCTTACATCATGTGCGAGTCAGGCGATCGGGTGATCTGGGGCTGCGGCATCGACGAGGATATCGCGACTGCCAGCGTGCGCGCTGTACTGAGCGCGGCGAATGGCGTTGTTGGCTAGCGCACCGACGCAGACCGCAGGCTGACCAAAACGCAGTCAGCCGGGCTTCGCGGTCATCTGGCTCCACGCACCAGCTTGCCGGGCAAACTCCCCGTAGATGCATCGTTCCTGCGAATGAGCGTGCCGGACACAATGGTCGCGTCATAGCCTGTGGCGCGCTGCGTCAACCGTCGCCCGCCCGCCGGCAAATCGCGCACGATTTCAGGCAAATGCAGTTGCAATCGCTCCATGTCGATCACGTTGATATCTGCCTTTGCCCCGGTTGCCAGGACTCCGCGATCATTCAGGCCCACGGCCCGGGCGGCCTTGGCGGATAGCATATGAACGGCTTCCTGAAGGGTGAAACTCAGCCCTTCGCGGTTTCTGCCGCTGACAAATTCCGACAGCAAATAGGTGGAATAGCTGGCATCGCAGATCGCCCCGTAATGCGCGCCGCCATCACCCAAGGCGGGAATGCAGTGCTCGTGACTGAGCATCGTATGCGCGCTTTCGAGGCTGGCGTTCTCGTAATTGCCAAGGGCCGCGAGGAAGAACCCCTTGCCATTCGTCTCAAGCAAACGATCGTAAGCGATTTCCTGAGGCGTGCAGCCCTTTGCACGAGCCTGATCCGCCATGCTCAGCGACTTGGGCGGCGCGTAGTCAGGCGGATCATCCAGCGGGAACAGCCATTCCCAATTGCGCGCCAGTTCATTGAAAGGGTGCCCTTCACCAAATTCCTCTGACAACAGCGCTGCCCGCATATCGGGTTCGCGCATCGCCGCGACTTGCTCTTCGATGGGCAGATTCGCGATCTTCGCCCAGCTTGGGCACAGGACGAATGGATGGACGGTCAGTTCCAGACCTGCGATCAGCCCGATCGGACGCGGCATCACCTGCGCTGTGACTTGCCCGCCCTTGCTGGTGGTTTCTTCGATCATGCCCAGCACCTTGCGCCAGCGCGGCGGGGCGTCATTGCCAGATGCGAGCGTGAATGTTGCCGGTCTGCCGCTGGCCGCAACAACCTCTTCGATCACGCGGTACTCCTTGTCCCATCCCTGAAACGCATCGAGCACGATCTGGAATGTGCCGCTTCCTGCATCGGCAAGCCCGCTGCAGATCTCCGAAAGCTCCCTGATATCCGTTTCGAAACTGGGGATGCTGCCGCCATCGGCAGTCTTGTGGATCGACAGGCGGGAGGTTGCAAAGCCCAGGGCACCGGCATTGACCGCTTCGGTCGCCAGGGCGCGCATCCTGGCCAGATCATCGTCCGTTGCCGCTTCGCGGTTCGCGCCTCGCTCTCCCATGGCGTAAACCCGAAGCGGGCTGTGCGGAAGATATGCCGCCACATCTATATCGCGCTGCCCCGCATCAAGCCTGTCGAGATATTCCGGGAAAGTCTCCCAATCCCACGGCAAGCCTTCAGACATGACAACACCGGGGATGTCTTCCACCCCTTCCATCACATTGATGAGCAGGGCATGATCTTCCTTGCGACACGGGGCAAAGCCGACGCCGCAATTGCCCATCACAACGGTTGTGACCCCGTGTGAGGAAGAGGGGCTGAGTTCTTCACCCCAGATCGACTGGCCATCATAGTGCGTGTGCACATCGACAAAACCGGGCGTGACAATCCGGCCCGCGGCGTCGATCTCCTCCGCACCTTCACCAGCTATTCTGCCGATGGCGGCAATCTTGCCGCCGATTACCGCCAGATCGCCTTCGAATGGCGCCGCGCCTGTGCCATCAACTATGCTTCCGCCGCGAATTACGAGATCGTAATCAGCCATGCCAGAACTGCCTCCCCCGGAAAATTGCAGCATAGGTTTAGCCGCGCCTGGCGCCTGGTCACCTCACATTTGTGATCTGTCTTCCGGGGGTGAAGCAATCCAGCCAACAGCGCGGATGGGTTGCAATGGCCATTATGTCAGTCCCCTGCCCGCCTCATCGGCTGCTCACCCTTTTCCTGCGTGAGCAGTTTGCGCTCTTCCGTTTCCCGGCTCATCGAAATCACGTGATCGACCCCTTCGATGGTAATTTCCAGCGTGCCGTGTTCGGTCACGCTGATGAAGCCCTTCGATTTCAGGTACCAGATATGGAACTGGTAATTCTCGTGTGAGCAATCGATCAGCTTTTCGATGAAATAGCCCACAACGCCGGGATCCTCGGCATGCTCGCGGCGACGTTTGTAAAGATAATAGAGGATTTTCTCATGCGTTTCCGCGTCTTCAACCGCGGACTTCGCATCGATCCGGATGTCTTCATCCTGCGGCACAAAGGCAAAGCCATTCAGCCGTTCGCGCTTGTAACGCTCATTGTATTTGGCGCGGGTTTCGGGGTCACGAAGCACATTATAGGCTTCGATGATCTCCTGAAATTTCTCTACGTCGGCTGTTTCCGGATGATCGGGATGATATTTCTGCGCGAAATGGCGATACGCCTTTTCCAGCATCTTCGCGTCGCAGCCGGGCGAAACCTGCAACAGGTCGTAATAGTCAACAAACGGCTCAGCGCTTTCCATAACCTTCACCCTTTTTGGATGCGTTCAGTTAAGTCCTGCGACCGCGAATTTGTTGCGTGTTATTTATCGAGCCAGATTTACTCGCCCCGGCTGCGGTCCATAGTTTCTACAGAGCGAAGCCTTGTCAAAGGAATTCGCACAAAATAGCGCTCTATCAACAATTTCCTACTCAACGATTGTTCGATAGCCTGCAAGGAATGCGCGCCCCATCGAATAATCCTCCCATCAAAATCGCACTCGACAGACGGGTTTCTGCAAGCCAAGTTTTCCTGCTCATGGACAGTGTTCCAAGTGTTCCATCCTGTAGGATTTGCAAGCGAGAGGACAGGCGATGACCGAAGAGATACTTGAACCGGATCTGCCGATCATCGATCCGCACCATCACCTGTGGGATCTGCGCCCGATCATCCCGGCCTTTCCCGAACCGCGGCATCGCTTCATCGAAACGCTGATCCCGGTAGCGCACTACACTTTCGACCAGCTGCACGCCGATGTGACAAGCGGCCACAATGTGATTGGCACGGTCTTTATGGAATGCGGCGCATTCTACAACTCGGCGTATGGGGATGCGAAAAAGCCGGTCGGCGAAGTCGAATATGTCAATGGTGTTGCCGCACAATCGGCCAGCGGTCTCTATGGACAATTGCGCGCCTGCGCCGGGATCGTGGGGCATGCGGACCTGATGCTGGGCCATAAGGCGGGTGAAGTGCTGGATGCGCTGCTGGCAGCTTCACCGGGACGCTTCAAAGGCATCCGCCATCAAGGCGCATGGGATGCCGACCCGGAAGTGCTTGGCCCTCCCTTTCATGCTCCGCCAGAGCTCTATCGGGATGCGACCTTCCGCGAAGGCTTTGCCGAGCTTGGCAAGCGCGGGATGACATTCGATGCGTGGATTCTGGAGCCGCAAATTCCCGATGTGATCGACCTGGCACGCGTATTCCCCGATCAACCGATCTGTCTCGATCATTGCGGCACACCGCTGGGCATGGCGTCCTACACCGGCAAGCTGCACGAGCGTTTCGATATTTGGCGGCACAACATTCAAGAGCTGGCCAAATGCGAGAACGTGGTCGTGAAACTGGGCGGGCTGGCGATGCACAATTGTGCCATGCCGGAAGATGGCCCGGCGGCGGGACATGGGTCTGAACATCTCGCTGCGCTGTGGCGACCCTATATCGAAACCTGCATCGAAGCCTTCGGAGCTGAGCGGGCGATGTTCGAAAGCAATTACCCGGTTGACCGCTGGGGCGCGACCTATCCGGTGCTGTGGAATGCCTTCAAACGGATCACTCGAAACGCCAGCGATGAAGAGAAAACCGCGCTTTATGCGGGCACGGCAGCGCGATTCTACAGCGTCGAGCATCTTTTGCCTGCTGGCTGACGCTACGGAATCGGTTCGCCCGCTGCCCTAGCAATTTCGGCCCCTTGGCATCGCGGGAACCGGCGCTAAAGAACCGCGTAAATCACGCAAGTTGATACTGGAGTAACTGCATGGCCCTGCCCGCCCCGTTTGATCGTCTTCGCCTGCCGCTGATCGGATCGCCGCTGTTCATCGTATCAGGCCCCGAACTGGTGATCGCACAATGCAAGGCAGGGATCATCGGCAGTTTCCCGGCGCTCAATGCGCGCCCGCAAACGCTGCTTGACGAATGGCTGCACCAGATCACTGAAGAGCTCGCCAAGCACAATCGCGAGCATCCGGATCGCCCCGCAGCGCCCTTTGCTGTCAACCAGATCATCCACAAGTCGAACGACCGCGTCGATGCCGACATGGCGACTTGCGAGAAGTGGCAAGTGCCGATGATCATCACATCGCTCGGCGCGCGCGAGGAAGTGTTCCAGGCAGTGCGCAATTGGGGCGGGATCACCATGCATGATGTGATCAACAATCGCTTTGCCAAGAAAGCGATCGAGAAAGGCGCGGATGGCCTGATCCCGGTTGCTGCCGGTGCAGGCGGCCATGCCGGCGCGCTCTCCCCCTTCGCGCTGATGCAAGAAATTCGCGAATGGTTTGACGGTTTGGTCGCGCTCTCAGGCTCTATCGCCAATGGCTATTCGATTCTGGCCGCACAAGCGATGCGGGCGGACTTCGCCTATACCGGCAGCGCCTTCATCGCGACCGAAGAGGCCAATGCAGATCAGCGCTACAAGGAAGGTATCGTCGCAGGCGATGCGAGCGGGATTGTTTACACCAATCTCTTCACCGGGGTGCACGGCAACTATCTGCGCAGCTCGATCGAGCAGGCGGGCCTGGATCCAGACAATCTGCCGCAAAGCGATCCCAGCAAGATGAACTTCGGGAGCGGTGGCAACACCAAGGCCAAGGCATGGAAGGACATCTGGGGCTCTGGCCAGGGCGTTGGTGCGATCAAGAGCGTCGGCTCAGTTGAAGATCTCGTGGCAAAGTTCGAGCGCGAGTATCATGATGCCAAGGCACAGCTCGAAGCGAAGTCAAACTACAGGGCGTGGAATTGCTAAGTCGCCTTCCACAGCGCTTCAGCCATTGCGTCGAGCTCGCTAAAGTCAAACCCTGTGCCAAGCGGATCCTTCCGATTGAGGATGATCCGCTTGCGCTCCGCCAGCAAACGCCTGCGCAAGGCACACTGCAGAAGTTCGAGCCGGAACAGCGCCTCTTCCATGGCCGCAGCGGGTTCCTGCTGTGTTGCGAGTGACCAGCCCTCCTCTATGCAGCCAACGCGCTC
>JASBTD010000047.1 GCA_030148605.1 Erythrobacter sp. | reverse complement strand
CAGGCTGCCGATCTGCCCGCCCACTGCAACCGCGATCAGCAGCGCCAAACCGCCATAGATCGCGCCGCCAAGCAGGCCGGTGCCATTCTTCAGCAATTGTCCGGCGAGCCCGAACACTGAATTCACAAGGATGAAAAAGCTGGCCGTTGCCGCGATCGCGCGGGCATTGTTCCAGCGGGTGAGATGCAGCAGCGGGGCGAGGAAGATTCCCCCTCCGATGCCCACCAGCCCGGCCAGATATCCCAGCGGAGCAGCGGCAAGGAGCACCAGGCGGGCGAACCTGCCCGGTTCGGTGTCGCTCTGCTGGCTGACCGGCAACAACATGGTCGCCCCTGTCAGAAGCAGGCTGAACCCAAGCAGCGTCAGGAACGCGTCCTGGCTGATCGGGGTCAGTCCGCCAAGCAAAGCAGCGGGCGCGGCCAGCCCCGTCAGCAGCAATGCGCCGCGCCACGGTGTCACGCCGGCTTTGGCAAAGCGGATCGAGCTGCCCGCTACCACCACGATATTGCACGCCAGTGCGAGCACCGGCAGCAAGCGGTAATCCATGCCCGACAGCGCCAGCAGCGCGGCATAGGTCGAACCGCCGCCGAACCCCACTGCGGCATAGAGCAGCGCAGTGACAAAAAACGCCAGAACAAGGCCGAGCGGGACAAGGCCGGTCATTGCGACGCTCTCATCCCGTCAGCCCTGGCAGCGGCCCGATCAGCTTGCTGCTGACCTGCCGCCAGCGGCACCATGGCAATGCTTGTACTTGTTGCCAGACCCGCAGGGGCACTGCGCATTGCGGCTGATGTCCATATCCGCGAACGGGTTCTCGCGATTGGCGCTGCCGGGGCCGAAACCGGCCTTGGGGCTGCCCGCGAGCGAACCGAACAGCTCGGGCCGCTCCTCGGAACCGTCATTGTCGCTTGAATTGTCGAGACCGGTCAGTGGATCGATATGCCCGGTCAGGAAATCGGGCAGGTCAGGCAATGCCTGCGGCTCGGGTGCCTGCATGCGCAATTCGGACTTGATCAGAATGCTCGTGACATCTTCACGCAAGGTATCGAGCATGTTTTCGAACAGGCCAAATGCTTCCTGCTTGTATTCATTGATCGGCTGCTTTTGCGCGATACCGCGCATCCAGATCACTTGGCGCAAAGCATCAAGCGTTGCCAGGTGTTCCTTCCAGTGGAAATCCAGCCGCTCAAGCAGCACGGATTTCTCAACCTGTCGCCAGACATTGGGATCGGCATCGGCAACCTTCTTGTCCATGACTTCATCAGCCATGGCGCGGATGCGTTCTTCCAGAATCTCCGGCTCGACCTGGTCTTCTTCCAACCACTGATCGATGGGCGGGGTAAGGCCAAAGACTTCCGCGACCCGTTCCTTGAGCCCTTCGATATCCCATTGTTCGGGATAAGAGCCCGGAGGGCACGCCTGCCCAACCAGCGCATTCGCTGTGTCATAGCGCATATCGAGCACGACATCGTCAACCCGCTCTGCTTCCATGATTTCGCCGCGCTGCTCGTAAATCACCTTGCGCTGGTCATTCATCACGTCATCGTATTGAACGACTTGCTTACGCGCTTCGTAATTGCGCGCTTCCACCTTCTTCTGCGCAGTCTCGATCGCCTTGGAGAGCCACTTCGAGCCAATCGCTTCGCCATCGGCAAGGTTGGAATTCATCATCTTGGCGAACAGCGTGTCCGGCCCGAAGATGCGCAGCAAATCGTCTTCCAGGCAGAGATAGAAGCGTGACAGGCCGGGGTCACCCTGGCGGCCCGAACGCCCGCGCAGCTGGTTATCGATGCGGCGGCTTTCATGCCGTTCCGTGCCGAGCACGAACAGCCCGCCCGCTTCAAGCACCTTCTGCTTTTCTGCGGCAACTTCGGCCTTGATCCGGTCAATCTCGATCTGGCGCTTAGGGTCATCCTCAGCGAGGCCGGACAGTTCATCCTCGATCCGAAACTCCACGTTGCCGCCCAGCTGGATGTCAGTCCCGCGGCCCGCCATGTTGGTGGCGATAGTTACCGCGCCAAGCCGGCCCGCCTGCGCCACGATATGCGCTTCCTTCTCGTGGAAGCGCGCATTGAGGACCGCGTGCTCGACCCCTTCCTTCTCCAGGAACTGGCTCAACAATTCGGACTTTTCGATCGAAACCGTGCCGACCAGCACCGGTTGGCCGATCTTGTTCTTTTCCTTGATCGCTTTCGCAATCGCGCCAAACTTGTCGAGCGTGTTCTTGTAGAACTCGTCTTCCTCGTCGATGCGCTGAACCGGCACATTGGTCGGGATTTCGACCACGTTCATCTTGTAAACGTCCCAGAATTCGGCCGCTTCTGTTGCCGCTGTGCCGGTCATGCCAGACAGTTTGGGGTACATGCGGAAATAGTTCTGGAAAGTGATAGAGGCCATGGTCTGGTTCTCTGGCTCGATCTTCACGCCTTCCTTGGCTTCAACCGCCTGATGCAGGCCGTTTGACCAGCGGCGACCATCCATCATGCGGCCGGTAAACTCGTCAATGATAACGACCTTGTCATCCTTCACGATGTAATCGGTATCGCGCTTGAACATGATGTTCGCTTTCAGCGCCTGATCCAGATGGTGAACCACCTGCGTATTCTCGATGTCATAGAGATTTTCTGTCTGCAGGATCTCATTCTCCAGCAGCAGCTTTTCGATCTCGTCCGTGCCTTCCTCGGTCAACTGGATCTGGCGGGTCTTCTCGTCCTTCTCGTACCAGTCTTCCGGAATGCCCTTCACCACTTCATCAAGCGCGACATAGAGTTCCGACTTGTCTTCGGTTGGCCCTGAAATGATCAGCGGCGTACGCGCTTCATCGATCAGGATCGAGTCGACTTCATCGATGATCGCGAAATTGAACGGGCGCTGGACCATCTGGTCCTTCGAATGCTTCATATTGTCACGCAGATAATCGAAGCCCAGCTCGTTATTGGTGCTGTAGGTGATGTCTGCGTTATAGGCTTCGCGGCGCTGGAATTCGTTGAGGTTGGGCACAATCACACCCACGCTCAGGCCCAGCCAATTGTGCAGCTTGCCCATCCATTCCGCGTCACGACGTGCAAGGTAGTCATTGACGGTAACGACATGCACGCCCTTGCCTTCGATCGCATTGAGATAGGTCGCGAGCGTCGCAACCAGTGTCTTGCCCTCACCCGTCTTCATCTCGGAGATCTCGCCACGATGAAGCACGATCCCGCCGATCAGCTGCACATCGAAGTGGCGCATGCCCAGCACGCGCACCGAGGCTTCGCGAACCGTGGCAAAGGCTTCCGGCATGATATCGTCAAGCGACGCGCCTTCATCCAATTGGCGACGGAATTTGTCGGTTTGCGCTCTCAGCTCGTCATCGCTGAGAGCTTGCATCTGCGGTTCAAGGGCATTGATCTGATTGACGACCTTGCCCATCGATTTGACGTAGCGATCGTTCGACGATCCGAAGAGGGATTTCGCGATTGTTTGAAACATTTTGAGAAGGTCCTGACGGGACTGGAATTAAGTGAGATGCAGCCTGGCGCACAGAGCACCGGCTGCCGGAATTGCGACAAGTTTATCGAAAATACGCGCGCTATTCGTAAGCGCGATCAATCCCGTAAAGCACAGGTGGGCGGATCAGCCGCCCGGGGCGGCGGGCAGGCTTCTTCGCCTTGTCTTCGCCCTTCGAACCTTCTTCGGCACGATCATGATGACACTGAGAGACGTCATCTGCAGCGTCTTTGGCCGCGTCGAGAACGACGCCGATCTCGCAATTGAGTGTATCAGCAACCGCCGCATTCGCCGACGTACCAACGGCGACAAGCCCCGTCAGTAGCGCGATACAGGCGAGAAAACGACCAAACATGCACGCTAGATACGCCTTCGATTGCCGTTAGTCTAGTTCCCAAGGCGGATTTACTGTGCGATCATGGCAAGCTAGCGCAGGCTGATGGATCTTGACGAATCTCCGCTTGCTCTGCCCTTCCCTGGCGATCTTCCGAAAATCGACGGAGTGACGATGCGTGTTGCGCGTGCGCGATACAAGAATTGGAACCGGGCCGACCTGACCTATGCCGAGCTGGATGAAGGCACCGCTGTCGCCGGTGTGTTCACGCAAAGCGCATGTGCTTCAAGCGAAGTGGAAATGGGCCGCGAACAGGTCAAATCCGGTAGTGCGCGTGCGCTTGTCGTCAATGCCGGCAATTCCAACGCGTTCACCGGTTATCGCGGGCGCGAAGCGGTTGAGCAGATCATGCAACAAGTGGCCGAGCACCTTGGCTGCGACACGTCCGAAGTCTTCGTTTCGTCCACCGGGGTGATAGGCGTTCCCTTGCCCAAGGACAAGGCGCGTGACGGTGTGGCAGCTGCGCTGAGCGCTGAGCCCTGCAGTTGGGAAGATGCCGCAAGCGCGATCTCTACCACCGATACCTTCGCCAAAGGCGCGCATGCATCGGCCATGATCGGCGGCCAACGCGTCGAGCTGGTCGGCATCATCAAGGGGTCCGGAATGATCGCGCCCGACATGGCGACCATGCTGGGCTATATCTTCACCGACGCGGCGGTTGAGCCTGCGCTCCTGCAGCAAATGCTTAGCACCGCGAACCGCGAGACATTCTCCTGCATCACGGTCGACGGGGATACATCGACCAGCGACACCGTGCTCGCTTTCGCCACCGGCAAGGCCGGTAATGCTCCGCTGGCTTCGTTTGACGATACGGGAGCCGATGCCTTTGCCGCCGCGCTCACCGATGTGTGCAGGCAACTTGCCCAGCTGGTGGTGCGCGACGGGGAAGGTGCGAGCAAGTTCATCACCATTCGCGTGACCGGCGCGGCGAGTGATGAAAGCGCGCACCGCGTTGCACTCAGCATCGCCAATTCACCGCTGGTGAAAACCGCTATCGCTGGCGAAGATGCCAATTGGGGCCGCGTGGTGATGGCGGTTGGCAAGGCGGGAGAGCCGGCAGACCGCGACAAGCTTTCCATCGCTTTCGGCGGCACATGGACCGCGCGCGATGGCTTGCCGGTCGAAGGCTATGACGAGGCACCGGTCGCCGCGCATCTGAAAGGCGCGCAGATCGATATCGCGGTCGATCTGGGCATTGGCGAAGGTCGCGCCACTGTGTGGACCTGCGACCTTACCCACGGCTATATCTCGATCAACGCCGATTACCGGTCCTGACCGGAGCGCCCTTATTCGAGCGCAGCAGCAACTAGCCGCCTGCAATCATTTCCCTGGCAGCCAGGAACGCTCTTGTAATCTCCGAAATCGAACCAGATTCTCAGTGGCTTGCGCGTCTGCTTTGCGCCGACCGCAAGCGCGATAATGCCGTCGACAACCGCTTTCGGCTTGTCGATCCGCATCGCGTAATACGGAATATCCTTGGTATATGCCTTGTCTGCGATCGGAACGCACTTGATGTGTATCCGGTTTTCAAACACGCCGACCTGATCCACATCGCACAAGCGCGACTGCGATTGTGCCTGCGCACTGGACGGCACAATCACCGCGAACATTGCTGCGCTCGAAACGACTAGCCCTTTTACCATCGAATGCATGTCCCACTCCCTTTTCAATTTCCCCTCCAATGATACGATGAAACCGGAAATTTCCCAAGCCAGGAACCAGACTTGCCGCTTACAGCCATAGACAATGCAATTCGCGACCTTGCCCGCAACGTCAGCGAGTCGATTATCCTGCCGCGCTTCCGGAATCTTGCCGGACATGAAATCGACGAGAAATCAGCCGATGATTTCGTGACTGTTGCTGATCATGAAGCCGAAGAGCGGATTGAAGCGGGGCTTGCGAAAATCGATCCCGGCATGGCGATTGTGGGTGAGGAAGCGGCGCATGCAGACCCGGGTGTGCTCGACAGGCTTTCAGAGGACTGCTGGATTATCGATCCGCTCGACGGGACGCACAATTTCGCACACGGCAAGCCGCCCTTCGGGATCGTCATCGCGCAGGCCAGCGGCGGGGAATGTCAGCGCGGGTGGATCTATGACTGCCTGACGGGTCGGTTCTGCCATGCCGAGCGCGGCAAAGGCGCATTCGTCGACGGCGAACGGATCGAAGCCAAGACGACGGGCGAAGCGATGCCCGTTGCCGCGATCTCGCGCATTTTCCTGACCGAAGAGCAACGCGCGTTGGTAGATGCCAATCTGGCGCCGCATTACCGGCTGGTCGACATTCCGCGTTGCGCTGCCGAGCAATATCCGCGCCTTGCCTTGGGCGAGAATGACATTTCGAGCTTCAAGCGCACCTTCGCATGGGATCACGCCGCGGGCGTATTGTGGCTTAACGAAGCGGGCGGAAAAGCCGCACGGGTCGATGGCACTGCCTACCGAGTTGATGAACACAACAAGCCGGGCCTGATTGGTGCATCAAGCCCGGCTATATGGGATGAATTTGCGAAGCGAGCGCTTGGCTAAGGTGATTTCCTGCGAAAGCAGGAATCCAGCCACCTGGCCCGGACTAAGCTCTTGCGTTCGCAAGAGCTCACAGACCTTGTTTAAAGCTCGCCTTCAAGCCACTGCTTGAGAGCGCTCTTCGGGCGCGCACCGGTCAGCGTCGCAGCAATCTCGCCATTCTTGTACAGCGCAAGATAGGGAATGCCCTGCACACCCAGCTTGCCGGGAATGTCTGGGTTTTCCATGATATCCATCTTGGCGATGGTGACCTGGTCGGCCAGCTCATCGCTGATTTCCTCAAGTGCGGGCGCGATCATCTTGCACGGGCCGCACCAATCGGCCCAGAAATCGACCAACACCGGCTTGTCGGCATCGACCACATCGGCCTGGAAACTTGCATCGGTTACATTGACAGTCGCCATGGGGCTTCTCCTGATTTCCTGTTGCATAATACCTAGGGTTTTTTCGCGTGCACTCAACGCCTGAAGTTCGAAAGCTTTACTGCGCAGACTGGAAGTCGTTTTTGTGTAACCGGACAAGTTCCTGAGGCAGCGCGAAAATTTGCGGTGTTTGCGTGTAGAGAATGGCCGCGTGGATGGCGCGCCCGGGATAGATCACTTCCAGCGCGGCGACATAGGCCGCCATCTGCTTCACCGTCGATTGCGGAACACTTTCAAGATTGGCAGGCGGGCGGCGGGCGGTCTTGAAATCGACCACTGTCACCTTGTCTGGCGTAACCAGCAGCCGGTCAGCGGTGCCTGCAATAACTTGCCCCCCGACCACAGCGGAAAGCGGGATTTCTGCCAGCGCGCCAGGCGCGAAAACCTCCGCGAAATCGGCATGGGAGAGCACCGCATTCGCGCGTTCGAACATTTCGCGCCGCATCGCCGGGTCAAGATCGCGCGCTTGCCGCTCAAGCCATGCCAGCGCGCGTTCTTCGCGCTCTGCCGCTGGCACATCGGGCAGCCGCTCAAGCAGTGCATGGATCAGCACGCCGCGCCGCGCGGCTTCGCGCGCCTGATCGGGTGCCAATGGCGGGTCGCTGCCCTGCTCTTCCCCGGCGGATGACGGAGCAAGCGGGCGTGGCGGCCTCGGTTCAGGGCCGATCGGCTTGCGCAGCCATTGGGGCTCTGCCGCTTCATCAGCTCCGCCGGATACATCATCCGACGAAACCGCAGGCTCTGCGCGATCGCCGATTTCCGCGCGTGCGAGCCACAACTCGTCTTCCAGGCGATCCTCGCCGAATATCGGCGCGAGCCGCGCATACCAGCTGTCAGGATGGGGTGCCTTTTCGCGCGAGTTCAAGGAACCGCCAATGAACAATGCCTCTTCAGCGCGGGTCAACGCGACATAGAGCAGGCGCCAGTGCTCTTGCATATCCGCCGCTTGCGCATCCTGATATGCTTGTTCAAGCCGCCCCTTGCGCTCATCCGCGCGCAGCGAAGGCACTGGCACTGCCCGCGGTGAAGCTCCGCCACCGGGAACATCCTCGCTCAGCTCGAGATCGCGAGTTTGCCCCGGCTTGCTCGTGGCATCGGCCATGATCACGATCGGAGCCTGCAAGCCCTTGGCGCCATGTACCGTCATCACCCGGACCAGATCGGGCGCATCGTCCGGGTCACGCTTGATCTCGCCTTCGCCTGCATCGAACCACCGGATGAAGCCTGCAAGGCTGGGTGTCGACGTGCTTTCATAGGCGAACGAGGCGTTGATCAGCTCGTCTATCGGATCATTGGCTTCGCGCCCCAACCGCGCGACCAGTTTTGCGCGTCCTTGCCACGGCCCCACCAGCAACCATTGCAGCAAGGCCTGCGGTGTCTCGAAATCCGCCAGCGCCAGCAGCTCGCGCAGCTTCGCAACCGTTGCTTGCACCTCCGGCACCTGGCTGTCGCGCAAATGGTGCCACAGCCGCTTGTCATTCTCGCGCGGAACATGCGCCAGCAAATCATCCTGGCTCCAGCCAAGCAATGGCGAGCTTAGGAGGTTCGCGAGCTCCAGATCATCGAGCGGTTGCGCGGCAAAGCGTAGTGCAGACATCAGATCCTTCACCGCGAGCGGCGCACCCAGCCTCAACCGGTCCACGCCCGCAACCGGAACGCCCTTTGCATGCAGCCGTGCGACGATCAGGCCGGCCAGTTCCTTGCGGCTGCGCACCAGCACCATGATATCGCTCGGTCGTGCATTGCGATGCTCACCCTTGATGAGAGCAAAGGGCTCAACCCCTTGCGTCCACCGCGCGACTTGCGAAGCGATCTTGTCTGCCATCGCGCGGTCATGGCGCGAGAGCCAGCTTTCCTTGGCATCTTCGCCTTCTTGCTCGCTATCGCTATCGCCATTGTCATCACCGCCGCTGACCGGGTTCCACAGCGTGACCAGCCCCGGGCGATCTTCACCCACATGCGCCGGAGAAGGCCTGTCCAATCCCAGCGCCTCTGGCCCGATTGCATCAATCGCCCGATCGACGAATTCGAGCACTGGCTTCGCTGTGCGGAAGGATTGGCCCAGATCGAGTATTTCAAGTTCCCGTGGAGCGTTGGGCAAGCGGCTTTCCATTGCGCCATGCGCGGCGGTGCTCATAGCCTCGCGAACCCGCTCGCGCGCCTTGCGGAAATTCTCCGGGCTTGTGCCCTGAAAGCCGAAGATAGCTTGCTTGTAATCACCCACGGCAAAGATCGTTCGGATCGTATCCCCTGCCGCGCCTTGACCAGAGAAGAAATCATCGATCAGTGCATCGATAATTTCCCATTGCGCGGCATTGGTATCCTGCGCTTCGTCAACCAGGATATGATCGAACCGGCGATCGAGCTTGTAGCGGATCCAGTCGCCGGCGACCTGTCCGCTAAGCAATTGCGCCGCGCGTTCGATCAAATCATCGAAATCGAGCAGCCCTTCGCGCGCCTTGGCCGCATCCCACCGCTCCCAGAATGCACGGCCAAGCTCCAATGCTGGCGCGAGGAATTGGGCTAGCTCGAGCAGAATTGTACGCTCGCGGTAGAGCGCGAGTGCATCTGCCACTTCCTGTTGGCGTTCGGGCAATGATGGGTCCGCCTCCGAAGGCTTCTTCATCACTCGCGGCGTACCGTCTTTCGTCAAGACGGTGTCGTAAAAGCGCGAAACCTGCTCTGTGCGCGCGACAAGGCCCAAGCGCAGCCATTCCCGGATAAAGGCTGCAGCCTCTTGCCCGGTTTTCGCGTTCCATCCCTCAAGCGTTGGCAGCATCGCTTGCAGCTGGTGGTCCGGGAATATCTCAGGTGACAGTACATCATCGGCCCAGGCTTGGTCGGCATCGCTCGGCAATCCAAGCAGCTGCTTGACCTGCGGCGCCATCGGCGGTTTCCACCCTGCGCGCCCTTCCCACAGCCTGCGTGCCTTCGCACAACGCATCAGCCATGCCTGCACCGCGTCTGCGCCCTTCGCACGGCTGAAAGCGGCCACCGCATCCAGCGTGGACTGGTCACCTGTGCGCTCCGCATCTGACAGCATGTCCGCCAGCACTTCGCGTGCGAGAACCTCCCGCTCGCGATCTTCCATCGCGCGCATGCCCGGCATCAGCCCGGCTTCATTGGGAAAATTCGCCAGCAACCATTGCGAGAAGGCGTGGATGGTATCGATCCTGAGCCCGCCGCCGGGGCAATCGAGCACGCTGGCAAACAGGGTGCGCGCGCGTTCCTGTGTCTTCGGCCCGATATCCGCTCCAAGATGCCCAAGCTCTTGCGCCAAATCAGTCGATTTTATCCGCACCCAGCGCGCCAGCACCGAATTGATCCGCACCGCCATTTCGGCAGCGCCCGCCTTGGTAAAGGTCAGGCACAGGATTTGTGACGGATCGACCTGTGGCTGCAGCAACAACCGCAAGACCCGTGCTGACAATACCTGTGTCTTGCCCGTTCCGGCCGATGCGGAAAGCCACACGCTCTCTTCCGGATCAGCGGCCTTGCGCTGGTTGCCTTGCAGCGGGAAAACCTTGCCGCTCATGCGCTGTCTTCCCCGGCTTGGGCCAGGCGCGTCTGCCACTCATCCAGCCGCATCAGCTGATCATAGTCATTATAGGCGGGGTAATCGGGGTTGAGCCGCGCGGTGAACGGATGATCACCCTTGATAAATTTCGCGATCGCTTCGCTGAGGAAGCCCTCGTGCGCGGGGAGAAATTCTTCAGGCGTAAGGCCAGAACGTTTGCTGCCTTTCTTGAGCGGTTCATCGACATAGCCAAAGTCTCCGCCGTTAGCCTTCGCGAGCGACCAATATTCGAACAGTGACGCGTCTCCTGAAAGTCCGCCAAAATCTCCTTCGCGGGCGATCAGGCCCAGAATGCCCAGCTGGAGCGCAAAGCCTTTCTCGACCTGCTTGGCAGACGGCGGCTTTCCGGTCTTGTAATCGACAATTGCCAGCGTGCCGTCTTGCAAACGATCAATCCGGTCCGCCCGCCCGTAAACCGTCACGCCGTCGAAAGTCATCGAGCCTTTGCGTTCGACTGCAATAACCTCACGATCCTTCTGCGCTCTGATCTCCTGCGCTACCCACTCCAATGCAGCGGTAAGGCGCGGCTGCCACAAGCCCTTGACCAGCGGATGCACGCCCGCTTCTTCCAGAACCATGTCGGCACTCGCGTGGATGGACGCATCTGCATCTTTCTCCAGCGCTTCGTGCCAGCGTTGCAGGATGCTGTGCGCCACGGTTCCCTGCCATGCTGCATTGGGGTCCGCATCGAGCGGATCGAGTGTGCGCAGCTTCAGGATCTCCTGCGCGTAGAACTGGTACGGATCGCCCAGCAGCCGGTCGAGCGCGGTCACCTTGATCGGCACATCGCGCAGTTCGGCAGAAGGCATCGGCATCGGCCGGGGATATTCTTCCTGAGGCGAGGCCTGCCGGCCCAGCATCGCAGCGATTTTCGGAGTCTGTGTGTCGCGATGCTCCTCCACGCGGTCGCCCAGCAAGGCTTCGATCCGCAGCAGGAAGCGAGAGGGGATCGCCGGGCCATCGACATCGCGCAATGAGCGCGTCAGCACCACTTCAGGCGCGCCAAGCAGGCTCGCCAGATCATGCGCGGCTAGGCCGATCCGGAACTCCGGTGTCGGCATGCCTAGCGAGCGCAGGATGGCAGGGGCAAGCAAGGCCTCTTGCGAAGGTGTCTGCGGCCATGTGCCTTCGTTCAGCCCGGCACAGATCACCAGATCTGCCCGCGTCATGCGCGCTTCAAGCAAGCCGTAGATCGCCACCCGCGGATGTCCGCCATAAGGTGGACGGACCGCGACTTGCTCCATCGCGTCTTGCAGGATCAGGCGAAGCTCTTGGGCTTTGACTATGGTGCCAGCCTGCGCGGCTTGCAATTTCAACTCATCGACAAAGCGCGAGAGCGAACGGCCATCTTCCTGCGCCCACAGCGCTTCCCCGGCGAGCGCTTCGGCAAGTTCGACTAGCGTCGCCAATGCGTCAGAGAGAGCCAGACTGTCTTCGTGTGAAGCAAGCGCGAACAGCGGCCCGAGCAGGGTTTCGACTTCGCCCCACCAGTCTTCGACACCCGCTTTGCGCGCGATGCTGGCGAGAGCGGCGGGGCCTGCCTTGGGCCGCGGCCCGCGCAATTGCCGGTCAAATGCCCGCAGAGCCTCCAGCCACTCGCGCCGCGTGTCCCCTCTGCGGACCAGCGGATGCGCAAGCGCTGCCACCAGTTCGACCGGAGTCGGGCCATCGGAAGCGAGCTCTGCCAGTTGCAGCATCAGCCGCCCTGCCGGCGTGAGCGAAAGTGGCCGCCCGGCGGTGTCATCCGCTGCGATGTTCCAGCGCGCCAGATGCTGGACAATGCGGCGCGCCAGCGAACGATCCGGCGTCACGACTGCAACGCGTTTTTCCGGCACTTCGAGCGCTTCCCGCACCAGCACAGATACCGCTTGCGCCTCTTCCTCGCTGGTGGCGCTGGTCAGCAATCGCACACCGGAAAGGCGGCGCTTGTCTGCGGGCAAATCAGCCCACACCTTGCTCGCTTCGGGCGGCAGGAACAGCGAGGAGATCGCATGGCTGCGTTCTGGCGGGGCGGCGGCCAATCCCTTGCGATGCCATTGCCGGACTTCACCCCGCGCCACAGACATGCGGTTGAGCAGCAGTTTCAAATGATATTGCGGGTGCGTGGCCGCTTCGCTGGTCGAGAATGGCAGCTCGCCGGGCTCCGGCGATTGCCCCGCCCTGCCCAGTTCATCCCACGCCCCATCATCCATGGAGAGATCGAGATCGGGCAGGATCACCGCGCCTTGCGGCAAGCCCGCGATAGTCCGCAGCAGCCGCGCCAATGCTGGTGCAGCGCTTGTCACCCCGGCCGCGACAATCGGCGATTGCGGCGGGTTCGCGCGCCACGTTTTCGCCGCGTGATCGAACAGCAGATTGCGCCGTGTCGCCAAATCCACCTGACCGTTTTCAGCGAGATGCGCGCTCCACCGCGCCTGCACCCGCGCGAACAAGCGGACATTGTCTTGCCAATGGACCGCGACATCACCCATCTGGCCGATCACCGCCTCTGACAGCAGATCTTCCGGCGCCCGCTCTTCCGCGATCATGCGATCCATCGTGCCGCAGACTTCGCGCGACAGCCGCAGCAGCACGGCTTCAGACGGCGCGGGGTTCCCCCCGGATTCAAGCTCTGTCCGCAAGAGCTTGGCCACTTCCAGCCAGCGCCGGGTCGGATCAACTGCCGGCGGAATCTCTGACGCGCCTAACGGATCGAGCAGGCTGCCGAGCGCTTCGTCGAGATCGATATCACCCACCATCACCATGCGCGGCATCAGCAAGCCTTGCTGCTCGGTCGCACCAGCGTGGCGGATGAAGGCCTCGCTTATGCTGCGCGCTGCGCGGCTTGAAGGAAGCAGCAGGGTAAGCTGCGCAAGCCCCAATTCCGGATCGGAATAGCGCGGCACCAATCCTGCAACCAGCGCATCGGCAAAACCGCGATGTGCGGCAATCGAATAAAGCTCTGGCCGCTTTGCTTCACCCACGCCGCAGCGCTTCTTCGGTAGGGCCGATGGCTTGCGGCGTACCCACTTCGAACCACTGCCCGGTGAATGACGCGCCGAACAGCCGCTCTTCCTCTATCGCCCTGTTCCACAGGATATTGGTCGAGAACGGCCCTTCGGGCGCATCGCGCAGCAGTCTGTGCGACACCAGCTGGATCCCGGTGAAGATAAATGGCGCGATCCGCCCCGGCTCGCGCCGAGACAGCTTCCCGCTTGCATCCATGTGGAAATCGCCCGGACCGGTGAAGTTTGCCGCACGGGCATGCGGCACCAGCAACAAAAGCGCGTCCATCACGTCAGGATTCCAGTACCGGGACAGGTCATGAAAGGCATCGCGCGGGCCGTCGAGCCAGATATTGTCCGCATTGAGCGAGAAGAACGGATCCGGCAACTGCGGCAATGCCTTGCGCATGCCGCCACCGGTTTCCAGCAACTGCTCGCGCTCGTCAGAGATCGTGATTGCGGGTGACGCGCGCTCCTTCACATGCGCTTCCAGCGCGTCTGCCAGATAATGCACATTGACCACCGCCCTGGTTACACCGGCAGCAGATAGACGATCCAGCGCATGATCGATCAACGGCTTTCCAGCAACGCGCACCATGGGCTTGGGCTGGCTGGCGGTGAGCGGGCGCATACGCTTGCCCATTCCCGCTGCCAGCACCATGGCCGTGTCCGTCACCAAAGCGCTCACGCGATTGTTCCTCCGCCCGGCTTTCGCAGCTCAGCGGGAATGTTTGCGTCGAACCAGCGGGCGACAGGTGTCAGCGCCGGATGCGCCAGATCGCGTTCCATCAGCTTCCATACCCGCGGGATCAGCTCAAGGTAGCGCGGCTTCCCATCGCGCTTGTGCAAGCGTGTAAAAATGCCGACGATCTTGGCGTTCCGTTGCGCCCCTAGGACAGCATAATCGGCTTCAAATTCCGGCGAAGCGGAGTAAGCCGCGATGAACCGGTCAAGCATTGCACGCTCGAGCTGCGGCGATACGTCCCGCCGCGCATCTTGCAGCAACGAAACCAGATCATAGGCGGCATGACCGATCAGCGCATCCTGAAAGTCGATCAGGCCTTGTGCGGCGCCGTTGCGCGGATCACCCAGCAGCATGATGTTCTCTGCATGATAATCCCGCAGAACCGTTACCCCGGGGTCCTGCCGTGCCAATAACGGCTCCAGCACTTCCGCCCACGCCTCGCGATAGCCTGTATGATCGACATCGAGCGACTGCGCCGCGCAATACCATTCGACAAACAGATCGGTCTCGCGCTGGTAAGCGGCCATGTCGTATGGCGGGAATGGCCCGGCCGGGTGGGCGTGGAGCGCGACCAGAGCATCGACCGCACCTTGATAGGCGGCCAGTTCGCCGTCGGGATTATCGTCAATCCAGTCGCGCATGCGGTCTGTGCCGAAATCCTCCAGCAAAACCCAACCTTGCACCGGATCAGCCGCGTAGATCGCCGGAGCGCGCGCGCCGATGCTATTCAGATACTCCGCAACATTCAGGAACGGCTTGGGGTCTTCATGCGGCGGCGGCGCATGCATCAGCATCGCGCTTTCGCCATCCTTACCAAGCCGGAAATATCGCCGGAATGAAGCATCGCCCGGAATCGGGTCGATAACAGCATCATTCCAATCGGTTTGAGCGAGGAATTCCCGCAATCCATCAGGCAGCGCGTTCATGGCATGCGCCCTACCCAATCACCCCCCGGCTCGACAATCGCCGCGCGCCCTTGGCCCACAATTTCAAGCGTCACCTGCAAACATCCCGGTTCACTGGCAAACCCGCCCACTTTCTCTGGCCATTCTGCGATCAGCGCTGCGCCTTCGCGATAGTCATCCAGCCCGATTTCCAGCAGTTCCTGCGGATCCTCGATACGGTAGAAATCGGCATGGACCACGGGAATGCGCAGAGGCGGCGCATCATAGGTTTCGATTATCGTGAATGTGGGCGATGGCACTTCGCCCTGCTGGCCCAGCGCGGAGAGGATTGCGCGCGCCAGCGTGGTCTTGCCCGCCCCCAGGTCACCGCTGAGCGAGACTACATCCCCCGCCTGCAAACGCGCCGCGATCCGCGCTCCGAGGCTTTCCATCGCCGCAAGATCGGGCAGCTCAAATCTCACGGCAGCACGATCATCGCGGTCGTGCCTTGCCCTTTGCGACTTTCCAGCGTCAGCGTGCCGTCATGGGCTTCGACCAATTGGCGCGCCAGCGGAATGCCAAGCCCCTTGCGCTGCTCTACCTTGCCATCCTTGCCGACTTTCAGACCGTCCAGCAGCCGCGCCAGTTCCTGCTTGCTCATTCCGGGGCCATTATCGGAAACGACGATCCGCGCGCCCTGATCGATCCGTCCGATATCCACGAGGATCCTGCCGCCCTTGCCGGTTGCCGCAATGGCATTGTCAATCAGGTGGCCGATAGCACGGCCGAGCTGGCGTTTGTCCGCTTCGATAGCGGCCCCGCCATTGCCGCGCAGGTCAAGCGTAAGCCCGGCTTCGGCAATCGCAGCTTCCCGTTCTTTCACCACATCCGTAACAAAGCCGAGCAATTCGAGCCGCTCCTTCGAAAGTGGCAGCATGCCCGCTTCGCTCTGCGACAGATCGAGCACATTCTCGACCTGATCGGTCAGGCGGCCAACCGACTGCAGGATTGCATCGACATATTCCTTCATCTGGTCGTTGACCGGGCCCGCAGCCCCGCTCTGGATCAGTTCAGCGAACCCGCCGATCGAAGTGAGCGGCGTGCGGAATTCGTAAGACATGTTGGCAAGGAAACGCGCCTTGACCGCGTCTGCCTCTTCCAATGCCTGGTTCCGTTCGCGCAGCGCCTTTTCCGCCATTTGCGAGTCGGTAATGTCGAGCACGGTCAGCAAGCCATTGCCATCAGGCAGCGGAACACCGGCAAATTCCAGCGTCCTGCCATCTTTCATCTCGACCCGTCCGGCCTTTTCCCGCCGGTCAAGCGTAGCGGCGCGAATGACTTCGCCGATGGCTGATACACGCTTCGGCTTTGCTAGATTGGCGGAGATTGCATCGAGCAGCTCGTCCGCCGAAGGATGCGTATCCAGTCGATCAGCATCGATTCCCCAAGTGCCGGCAAAGCTGCGGTTCCACAGCTGCATCGATCCATCGGGGGCAAACACCGCAATCGCTTCGAACAGGCTGTCGAGCATCGCGGTTCTGGTTCGCAGCAAGGTATCGCGCGTTGCGGAAATCGCGAGCTGTTCGGTGCGGTCTTCCGCGATCATTACCAGCCCGCCATCGGGCATGGGTTGCGCAACGATCCGCAGATGCATGCCGGCGGGCAGCGGCCATGCCTCTTCGCGCGCTTCGCTGGCGCTAAACCAGGCAAGATGCTCGCGCTTCCACTCGGGAAAATCGCGCACTTCAGGCGTGCGCTTTTTCTCCCGCGCGTCTGACAGGAACCGGTCAAACTGCATAGCTTCGCCTGCTACCCCGTATGGCAGGTCAAACAGGCGCAAGAACGGGCGATTGGCGAATACCAGTTGTTGCCGTGCGTCAAACTGCGCCACGCCAACGGATAGCTGGTCAAGCATGGCACGCTGCGCCTGGCGAAATGCGCGGAATTCGCGGGCTTGCTGCTCCATTTCTTCGATGTCGATCGCGTAGCCTGCAATGCCTTCCTCGCCGATGGGCAGATCGCTGACACGCAGCGAGCGACGCTCGCCCAATATGGTTGCCGGCACTGTCCGCTCGACAAGTTCGCCCACTTCAACCGCGCCCTTCGCGATGTCCGCAGGCGAATGACCATCGATGGTTTCGAGTAGTTCTATCTGTTGCGAGACAACTTCATCGGCGCTTTTCGCACCGACCGCATCGACATAGGCCTGATTGACGAGCCGCAGCCGCGCGTCACCCGCCCTGAACCACATCGGTATGGGCGCGGCTTCGATCAGCCCGACCAGAGCGGTAAAGTCACCCTGCGCCTGAGCCGCTTCCTCGCGCAAGCGCGCAAGCTCGCCTTCGCTTTCTGTAAAATCGAACACCCATACCAGCGCGGCGCCACCGGGCGCGATACGCGGATCGGCAAGCGAACCGCGAAACGCAAGGCTGCGCGCAGAGCCGGGCGGATTGATAGACAACCGGAAGTTGCTGGCCGATTTTTGTGTCTTGCGAACGGCCTTGGTGAGCTGCTCGAGCTGCTCTTGCGAAAGGCCGCTGCCGCTTTCGCCTGCCAGTTCGGAAAGATACTCCGCCGGTTTGTCCAGCCCCAGCCATCCGGCAAGCCGTTCATGCGCTTCGATCCGCCCATCGGCCCGCACCAGCATGGGAATCGCAGGCGCTTCATCGAGCATGCCGTTCACCCGCGCAAGCGAGCGCCGCAAGCTGTCATGCCGGCGCGATCTTTGCGCAGCACGGATCATCAGGACTGCCGCGCCCACTGTCCAGGCGGCAAGCACAAGTCCGATCAAGGCCATTGCAGTGGGCGAAAACTCCATGCCAACCAGCTATGCTTGCTGGCACGCGGATGCAACGGCTTCAAAAGGAAAAGCCCCCGCAAACACGAAGTTTTGCGAGGGCTTTCGACAAAGCGAGCTCCCGCGTAGGCGGGAGTCTCTATACAGGCTGGTTCGAGATCCCCGCCTTCGCGAGGATTCATCACCGTTAGTAGCGATAGTGATCCGGTTTGAACGGACCCTGTTGCGGCACGCCAATATAATCGGCCTGTTTCTGGCTGAGCTGGGTCAGTTGCACACCCAGCTTTTCCAGGTGCAGCGCGGCGACTTTCTCGTCGAGATGCTTGGGCAGCACGTAAACGTCGTTCTCATACTCGCCCGACTTGGTGAACAGTTCGATCTGCGCCAGCGTCTGGTTGGTGAAGCTGCTGCTCATCACGAAGCTGGGATGGCCGGTGGCGCAGCCCAGGTTCACCAGGCGACCCTTCGCCAGCACCAGGATTGACGAACCATCAGGGAAAGTGACGAGGTCAGTGCCTTCCTTGATTTCCTTCCACTCGTAATTGTCGAGCGCGGAAATCTGGATCTCGCTGTCGAAGTGGCCGATGTTGCACACGATGGCCATGTTCTTCATCGCCTTCATGTGTTCGCCGGTGATCACGTCTTCATTGCCGGTAGCGGTCACGAAGATGTCAGCGCGCTTCACCGCTTCATCCATGGTCACGACTTCAAAGCCGTCCATTGCCGCCTGCAACGCGCAGATCGGGTCGATTTCCGTTACCATCACGCGCGCACCGCCATCGCGCAGCGACGCGGCAGAGCCCTTGCCCACGTCGCCATAGCCAGCGACACAGGCGACCTTGCCCGCCAGCATCACGTCAGTCGCGCGGCGGATCGCGTCAACCAGCGACTCCTTGCAGCCATAGAGGTTGTCAAACTTCGACTTGGTAACAGAGTCATTCACATTGATCGCGGGGAAAGGCAGCTTGCCCTGCTTGGCGATCTGATAGAGGCGCATCACACCTGTGGTGGTCTCTTCCGAAACACCCTTGATGTTCTGCACGCTCTTGGTGAGGTAACCCGGCTTCGCCTTCACGAAAGCCTTGAGCGCGCGCTGGAATTCGATTTCCTCGGCATTGGCCGGAGCCGGCATTTCCTCGCCCGCTTCGATGCGCGCGCCCCACAGCGCGAACATGGTAGCATCGCCGCCATCGTCCAGGATCATATTGGCGGTCAGGTCCGGATCGCTGTCGCTCGACCAGTCGAAGATGCGGCCAACATAGTCCCAGTAATCGGCCAGGCTTTCGCCCTTGATCGCGAACACCGGAATGCCGCGATCGGCGATGGCAGCCGCTGCGTGATCCTGTGTCGAGAAGATGTTACAAGTGGCCCAGCGCACTTCCGCACCCAGCGCAACCAGCGTTTCGATCAGCACCGCGGTCTGGATCGTCATATGGAGCGAACCGGTGATGCGTGCGCCCTTGAGCGGCTGAGCTGCGCCATATTCTTCGCGCAGCGCCATCAGGCCCGGCATTTCTGTTTCAGCGATGGCGATCTCGTCACGCCCGTATTGAGCGAGCGCGATATCCTTGATGACATAATCTTGTGCAGCCTGTGCCACGTTCAAACTCCTGAATCTGCATGGCGCATCAATGCCGATGCGCACGGGAAAATCTGGAGCCGCCTCTACCCTCTGCTCCGCCGTGAGGCAAATATAAAAGAATCTTTATATGCTTGATTATTGCGGAGCGCGGCTGAACGCCTATATCGAGCGCTAACGGACAGGATCACGAAAGGATATTACGCAATGGCAATTTCGGTTGGTGACAAACTCCCTGAAGTAACGCTGGTCAAAGCGACCGAGAACGGGCCTGAGCAAGTGAGCTCGGCAGACTATTTTGCCGGCAAGAAAGTTGCTCTCTTCTCTGTGCCGGGTGCGTTCACCCCGACTTGCTCGGCGCGCCACCTGCCCGGCTATGTCGAGAAGGCCGCCGAGCTTAAAGCCAAGGGCGTGGACGAGATCGCCTGCACAGCGGTGAACGATGCCTTCGTGATGGGCGCATGGAACAAGGCCGCCGGCAGCGAAGACATCACCATGCTGGCAGACGGCAATGGCAATTTTGCAGAAGCCGTTGGCCTCACCATGGACGGTTCGGGCTTTGGCATGGGCAAGCGCGGCCAGCGTTTCTCGATGATCGTTGAGGACGGCGTGGTGCAGGAGCTTAACGTAGAAGCGCCGGGCGACTTCTCTGTCTCCAGCGCAGAGCATATGCTGGGCCAGCTCTGAGCCGGATCATATCGCGCAAAATTGAAAAGGGCGCCCCGCAGCTTGCAGGGCGCCCTTTTTGCATCTGACGGGGAGAGATCGTCAGAAGCGGATTTCACCTGTCACATAGACCCGGCGCGGATCGCCATAGAACGCCGTGAGCGTTCCTTCGAGGCCAAGCGTCGAAGTGATCGGCGCATTGATCCCGTCACCGGCGGTGAAGTTGTAGCCTGAAACGATATAGCGCTTGTCGAACACGTTCTTGGCATGCACGCCGATCGAGAAGCGATCCAGGTCATCGGTGTAGACGAGGCTGAGATTGACCAATGCGAACCCATCCTGGTCTAGGAACCGGTTAGGCACTTCGAACTGGCTGGCGTCTGACCGCATCGAGACATTGCCAAGCAGATCCACCATGCCGCTCGCCGCTGGTACACCCAGGTTGAAACCGGCGTTGAGCGTCAATTCAGGCGTGTTCTGAAACACGCGCTGGTCAGCCACATCATTGCCGAAAGCATCGATATATTCGTTGAACTTGGCATCGAGATAACCGACGGCCCAGTTCACCGAGAGGCGACTGCCTGCGCCAGCGAAATCGCGGCCCACCAGCGCATCGCCTTCGAACTCGATACCGTTGATATCAGCGCTCGCGGCATTGGTCGTTACGCCGATGAAGGTGTCATTGATCCCGTCATCATTGGTGTCGAGCCCGACCGAGCCCGGGATCTGCACATCATCATATTTGCTGATGAAACCGGCAAGCGCGATGTTGAGCCGATTGTCGAGCAAGGAAGCTTTCCAGCCCAGCTCGAAACTGTCGACCGTTTCCGGCGCAAAGCGCAGGAATTCGAACTCGTCATCGAAATCGACGTCTCCGTCACCGTCAAGATCAGGAGCGGCGCTTGTCTGGCCACGCGGGTCAAACCCGCCGCCCTTGAAGCCGCGCGAATAGGTGAAATAGATGTTGTGATCTTCATTGGGCTTGAAGCTGATCGATGCCCGCGGCGTGAACTCCTTGAAGGTTTCACTGCCGTTGAAGTTCGAAGTGGTCAGGATCGGGATACCTGACCCGTCGAACAGATCGGAGAACCCGGCAATAAAGGTGCGGCGAAGCACCTGGCTGGTGCGCTTGTCGCTGGTGTAGCGACCACCCACAGACAGGCTCAGCTGATCGGTAAGATCGTAAGTGAAATCGCCGAAGATCGACCATGTTTCGGTTTTGACATCACCCAGCGTCTGAGCATTCAGGCCACGCAGGTCTGTGTCCGGATCAAGCAGGAACAACAGATCGCCGGTGGTGAACAATGCCACGTCAAACGCGGTGAAAGCATTTGCGTCGAGATAATATGCGCCCAGCACGCCAGACAAGCGGTCGCCTTCATAAAGCAGCTGGAATTCCTGGCTGAACTGGTCGTTCTCGTAAATCGCGGGAACATCCAGATCGGCCGCGGCAAGGCTGTCAAAATCGATTGGCGTTGTCGACTTGTCTTCGCGATAGCCGGTGATCGACTTCAGCGTGATGGTATCGCTCACTTCAAACGCGATATTCAGCGCGCCGCCATAGGCCTCGACTTCCTGGTCGACGACATCCAGCCCCGCGCGCGTGTCAAACACGTCGTCCAGCACCGGCGCACCGGTGAACAGGCCGGGGATCAGGCGATGCCCCTGGCGTGCTTCGCTATTGTCTTTCACGTAATCGCCCGAAAGTCGCACGAACAACGGCCCATTGTCGAACTCGATCGTGCCGCGGGCGGCCCACACATCCTTGTTATAGTTCTCCGTGCCGAGCGTGAGATTGTCACCAAATCCGCCACGCGAAAGCCGCGCTCCGCTCGCACCGATCTTCAGACTGTCTGAAACGGGGGTCGATGCAGTCACGATCAGGTCAGCCTGGTCGTAGGAACCATAGGTGCCGCGAATCTTGACCCGCGTTTCGTCAGGCAAAGGTGCAGTCACATATTTGATCGCGCCGCCGATCGTGTTGCGACCGTAAAGCGTGCCTTGCGGGCCGCGCAGAACCTCGATCCGTTCGACGTCATAGATATCGAGCACCGCAGCCTGCGGACGGTTGAGATAGACATCATCGACATAGAGGCCCACGCCCGCTTCGAACCCGGCAACCGGATCCTGCTGCCCAACCCCGCGGATAAAGGCAGTGAGTGTGGTGTTGGTGCCGCGGCTGACTTCCAGCGTCAGGTTGGGCACATCCTGCGCTACCTCTACCAGCTCGAGCGTGCCGCCCTTCGCCAGTTCCTCGCCGCTGATCGCGGACAGCGAAATCGGCACATCGGTAAGGCGCTCTTCACGTCGACGCGCGGTTACGATGATGACGTTTCCGGCCTCTTCCGATGATTCGGCAACATCACCGGCCTGTGCCGAGGCGGAGGCCGGTACAAGCGCTGCAGCGATCGCCATGGCACCGCAGCCAGCCAGCAACAGACGTGAATCGAGCATTTCCAGTTTCATCGCGAATCCTTCTCCCTGGTTTGTGAGGTGTCCTATATTGAAAGTTGAACCACCTTTCAAGTTTAGGGTTGTTCTGCGGCGAAATTGCTCATAATCTCGTGGCCAAGGGGAGGAGTCCGGGATGAGTGGAAGCGCTGCAATTCAGCCGGTTACTGAACGCGGGAAACGCACGCGTCGCAAATTGCTCGATGCCGCCACGCGCGAATTCGGTGACCGCGGATTCCACGAAGCATCGATCAGCGGAATTACCCGCAGAGCTGGTGTCGCCCTCGGCAGCTTCTACACCTATTTCGAATCGAAAGAGGCAATCTTCCAGGCGCTGGTGCGCGATTTCAGCGAAGGGGTGCGCCTCGCCGCCTCATCCGGCATCGCACATAGCGGCACCGCCATCGAACGAGAGCGCGATGCACTTGCGGCATTCCTGCAGTTCGCCAGTGAGCATAAGGAAATCTACCGCATCATCGACGAAGCCGAATTTGTCGATCCAGCCAGCTACCGATCGCACTATGAGAATACTGCGCAGCGCATTCTCGAACGCCTGCAGGCAGGTAACGAGGCCGGCGAACTGCGCGACGGGCTGGAAGAGGCCCATGCCTGGGCGATAATGGGGATGAATGTGTTCCTTGGCCTGCGTTATGCGGTCTGGGCCAAAGAAAGTGACCGCCTCAGCGAGATTCCCGATATCGCGAGCACCATTCTCGCTCAAGGAATAGCCAAGCAGCCGTAAGGCTCAGCCATACCCCATCAGGCTCATCACTTCCTTGCGGCTGCGATGGTCTTCAAGGAAGCATCCCAGCAGACGCGACGTGATCATGCCTACGCCCGGCGTGCGCACGCCGCGGCCGGTCATGCAGCCGTGCTGCGCTTCGATCACCACCGCGACACCCTGAGGTTCGAGATTATCCCAGATGCATTGCGCGACTTCGGCCGTCAGTCGTTCCTGGATCTGCAAGCGGCGCGCATAGCCATGCAGCACGCGGGCCAGCTTCGAAATGCCGACGACTTTCTTGTTTGGCAAATAGGCGATCGCCGCCTTGCCAGTGATCGGAGCCATGTGATGCTCGCAATGGCTCTGGAAAGGAATATCCTTGAGCATGACGATCTCGTCATATCCGCCCACTTCCTCGAACACCCGGCTCATGTGGACAGACGGATCTTCCTGATAGCCCTGGCAATATTCCAGCCATGCCCGCCCCACCCGCTTCGGCGTATCACGCAAGCCTTCGCGCTCCGGATCATCGCCGGACCAACGGATCAGCGTTCGAATGGCTTCCTGCACATCTTCGGGCACGTCAGGCTTGTTCAAGGGATTCTCCGGGTCAAACTCGTCATGATCATGCACGTTCATGTAGTTCATTGCTATGGCTTTCCTGCTTGACGCGGTGCGCCGCAAAGTCGGTGTTTTCAGATCGAGCCCAATTTCTTGCAGCTCTGGATCGCGACAAATCCTGAATTGAGAACCGCCTAAGTATGAATACGTTCCAGCCCGTCCTCACGGCTCGCCACAAAAAGACCCGGACCGCGCCAAAATGGCAGGCGATCCGGGCTCCTCTCGGCTGAGTATTCAGCCGTTTCGTTTGTTTCGCGAATCAGGCCTTGGCGTGTTCGCGCTCTACCGCTTCGACATCCGCCTCTGCGGCTTCAACGTCTTTGCGCCGGTCGAACACCCCGGTCATGAAGCGCTTGTCTTCATCGTTCAGATATTCTGCGAATTCGGGGAAATGATCCTCTTCTTCCTCTTCGATATGATGGCGATACCGGTGTGCGAACTCCTTGAACTTCGTCAGCCATGCGCCTGTTGCCATATCGGTCGCAGCGAGATCGTTGAGCATTTCATCCAGTTCCTGGTGCTCCGCGACTGAATGACGCGTGTCCTCCGTTGTCGGGGGCTTGCGGAGCATGGTCGAATAGAGCGCCTGCTCTTCCGCCGCCGCATGACCTTTCAGCTCCTTGGTGAGCTGTTCGAACAACTGCTTGCGTTCCGCGCTTTCGCCGCTTGTCTCTGCAATCTGGTCGAGCAGATCGCGATGATCATCATGGTCTTGCTTCAATCGGTCGAAAATCTTGGTCGCTGGCGCTGTCATATCGTCTCCTTGAAATTTCTTACGTAAAATCAATGCATAAAACCGCCCAATGTTCCGGGAAACTTGTGCCGACGGCGGCAAAGCCCCATATCCGGGGCACAATGCGCGAGTATGTCGGCCCTTCTGCAGCGGAGTTTGAGCGACTGGCTCAACAGGCGCTTGATCGCATGCCCGCGCACTTCCGCGCGGAATTGACCAACATTGTTCTGAAGATCGAAGAGTTCGCCACGCGCGAGCAGCTGGAATCGGTCGAGATCGGCAATCGCTGGCATTTGAGCGGCCTTTATGAAGGCCGTCCGCTGACGCAAAAATCAGTCTGGGAATCGGGCGGCATGCCGCCGACAATCAGCCTTTTCCGGCAGCCACTGCTGGCAGAAATGTATGAAACCGGCGTGCGCCTGGAAGAGCTGGTGCATCACGTGGTGATCCACGAAGCGGGCCACCACTTCGGTTTCTCTGATGAAGAAATGCACGCGCTGGAGGATGCCGCGGACAACTGACCCGCAACAAAAAAGGGACCGACCTAAAGGCCAGTCCCTTTTTATGGCGCGCCAGGAAGGATTCGAACCTCCGACCGCCTGATTCGTAGTCAGGTACTCTATCCAGCTGAGCTACTGGCGCGCGTGAGGGGCGGCATTTAGGGGGCCTTTTCCGGCTTGGCAATCCCTATCCGGCCTCTTTTTGAAACAATATCCGCGCCAGCTCTATGTCGAGCGGCGGCATATCAAGCTTCAGAGCCTCCTCTGGTGCAAACCACCCTAAGGCTTCGCCTTCAACCGCACGCGGCTCCCCCTCCCAATCGCGCGAGGTGTAAAGCAGGATGACAATCCGCAGCCCTTCTCCGTCGCGCTGCTCTTCCGCGAAACCAACGGGCAAGAGCGACCCCGCTTCGACACGGATATCGAGCTCTTCATGAAGCTCGCGAATAAGGGCTTCTCTTGGTAATTCAGTGGGTTCGACCTTCCCGCCCGGAAACTCCCATTGGCCTCCATGGGCCTTTGACAATGGTCGCTGATGCATCAGCCATCGCCCGTCAGAGCGTTCTAGAGCCGCTGCGACCACCAGCATGAATGTCGGATTTTTTTCCATTTCAAAGTGCCATCTCAACCATTTCTTAACGGGCTTGGCCGCAAATCGGCAATGTCAGGACGTAATTGACAGGGGTTCTCGATGAAATTGCACGCCTTCCTTAAGCGTATCGGAAGCGACAATTCCGGCGGAACCGCAATCGAATACGGCCTGATTGCTGCTCTTATTGTGGTGGCATCCATTGGTGCTTTCGACGCGGTTGCGAACGAAAACACCGGTATTTGGGTGTCAGCGCAAAAGAAGATCAGTGACGCAATGAGTGGCTAGTAACCTTTTTGAAAGGTCCCGAATTAGGAATTTTTCAAGAGGTCCCGCTTATTGACGCAAAAGCCCGCTCAGGAATTTCACGGGGGGGGCACGGGTACCGAAGACTGAACCAGGAGACTACAAATGAAGTTCATCAACAAGCTGCTCCGTGACGAACAGGGCGCAACCGCTATTGAATATGGTCTGATCGCTGCTCTGATCGCTGTTGCTGCGATCACTGCCATGCAGGCACTCGGCAACGAGCTGACCACAACTTTCACCACTGTCCAGGGCAAGATGGCTGAAGGCAACCAGAAGGCTGGCTAATAGCCACAGCCTCTGTGCTAACAAAGAACGAGGCGCCGGGAGTAATCCTGGCGCCTTTTTCTATGTCTGGAGCAATGGCCGCGGACCTGGGCGACGCTTACCGCGACCTGACAACGATCTTTACCAGTTGCCCCGCTTGCAACTGGTCAGAGCTTCCCAGGCCGTTGAGCACACGGAAGCGCTCAGCCTGGGCCGAGTCATATGCCATTCGGCGCGCGAGCGATGCGACAGTATCCCCGCGCTGGACAGTCACGACATCCACCCGCCGCGGAATCACCGCGGCCGCTTCGCTTGAGCTGATCCGCCGCATGGACTGGTACATGCTGTTGAACACATTGGCATTTCCTGCCGGAACAATCGCGGCAAAATGATAGGCCCGATCATTCGCGAATTCATAGGCGAATACAGTCACATCAACCTGGCTACGGCCATTGTTGACACGCGCCATCCCATAGGCCGCCGGAATTCCGTTAACAGTCGTGCGCTCCAGCGTTTGCGGAGCCAATTGCTGTTGATCGCCGCCCAAAGCCGCGAATTGTTGCCGCACATAGGTGCTCAAATCGCCATTATAGGGTGCCAGCGTCAGCTGCGCCTTACCCGACTGGCCATTGATCGACACCGCACGCGTGCCGTTGACCATGTAAAAGCCCTGCGGTGCGGTGAATTTCAGCCGCAGCTCCGGATGGATGAAATCGCGCCCTTCGACCATTCCTTGCGATGGATCATCGCCGTAAACCAGCCCGTCAATCCGGTTGAGGAAGGTATTGCGGTTCAGCACAGTGCCGGGCAGCCCCTCTGCCTTGCTCAATGCCGTCCGCACACGGCTGGCCGGATCAGGGTGTGTCGACGCCCACTCGGGCGGGCGGGCACTGTTCGCACCGAGCAATTGCGCATCGAGCGCGTTTTGCGCGGCGAGGCTCGACAAGACTGTGCCCATCGCGCGCGGATCATATCCCGCCTTGGTCAGATACTGGATGCCCAGATCATCCGCCTGAAGCTCCTGGCTGCGCGAGAACTTGAGCGTGAGAAGCTGCGATCCTTGCAGGAAGCCGCGGCTAAGCACGTTGCCGATCTCGCTATTGCCAAGGAGAACGCCTGACAGGATTGCCCCCAGCCCGCCAAGCAGCGAATTCTGCTGCGCGGCTTGCTGGCGCCGCTGCGAGTGGCGTGCCGCGACATGCGCGACTTCGTGCCCCATCACACCGGCAAGCTCGGCTTCATTGTTCATCAGCGCCACAAGTTGGCGCGTGGTGTAAACATAGCCGCCGGGCACAGCGAAAGCATTGTTGACCGAACTGTTGAGCAGGGAAACGGTGAAGCTGTCCCGCGCATTGCCAAGGCCGGATTGCACCGCGACATTCTTCGTCACTTGCTCGACATAGTCCGCTTGCGAGCCACTCAACGCCCCGCCGAACTCTGCCAACAGTTGCGGATGATATTCTGCGCCTTGCTGCGCTTCCGCCTGAGTAATAGGAGTAGAGGCGCTGGGGATGGTCCCGCCACCAAGGCAGCCGGTAAGCGCCAGGGACAGCGGTGTAAGCGCCAGCAGGGCCTTGGTTTTGCGCGAAAAAGCCATGAAATCTCTCCGTTTTCTCGATCAACGCCCCACCCTGCGCATTGCGCAGCATCGCCGATCAAGCGGCGCGCTGCAAGGGCATTTGATCGCTGGGAAAAACCGGTTCAGCTTGCGCCGATTTGCAGAAAGCGATCCTCGCGCATGCGCTTGAGCTTGTCCGGCGAATGCTTCGCCAGCTTCTCAAGCTCTTCAGCGATGGCATTGCCCAGACTGCGCGCCATGGCCTCTGGCGCACGATGCGCCCCGCCGACCGGTTCTTTCACGATCCGGTCAATCACCTTCAGCTTCCTCAAGTGCTGCGCGGTCACTTTCATCGCTTCCGCCGCATCAGCGGCTTTCTCTGCCGTGCGCCACAGGATTGAAGCACAACCTTCTGGCGAGATCACGGAATAGACCGCATGTTCCAGCATCAACACCCGCTCGGCACTGGCCAGCGCCACTGCGCCGCCTGACCCGCCTTCGCCAACGATTGTCGCTACCATCGGCACCGGCAAGGCGAGACAGGCCTCTGTCGAGCGGGCGATGGCTTCGGCCTGGCCGCGTTCTTCGGCTTCAACACCCGGGAATGCGCCTGACGTGTCGACAAGCGTTACCACCGGCAAGCCAAACCGCCCGGCAAGCTCCATCAAACGGATCGCCTTGCGATATCCTTCCGGCTTGCCCATCCCGAAATTGTGCCTCAGCCGTGTCTCGGTATCGTGGCCCTTCTCATGCCCGATCAGGACGACGCGCTTGCCCTTGAGCCGCGCGAAGCCACCCATGATTGCTTGGTCCTCGCCATAATGGCGATCACCGCCGAGCGGCACGAAATCATCGAAGGCATGTTCGACATAGTCGCGGAAATGCGGGCGCTGCGGATGACGCGCAACTTGCGTCTTTTGCCACGGCGTCAGCGAAGCATAGGTGCTGGTCAGCAAGTCACGGCTTTTCTTTTCAAGCCGCTTCAATTCGCTGGCGATATCAACCTCGTCACCCTCGGCAGCAGCGCGCAGTTCCGCGATCCGCTCTTCAAGCTTGGCAACCGGTTTCTCGAAATCGAGATAGGAAATCATTGCGCTCCGCTAGTCCTATGTTCGGCTTCGGGCAAGGGGGTGCCGCGTATTGACCAGGGCCACAAGCCGCGCGGCATCGACATGGGTGTAGATCTGCGTTGTGGAAATATCGGCATGACCAAGCAGGGTTTGCAGCACTCTGAGGTCTGCCCCGCCCTCCAGCAAATGCGTGGCAAATGCGTGCCTTAGCACATGCGGGCTGACCGATTGCGGATCTATCTCGGCGCGCACCGCCAGCTCTTTCAACAACTGGAAAAGCCGGACTCTGGTCAGATGTTTGGCGCGCGAGGGGAACAGGAACCTGTTAGCGCCCGCGCCCGAAGTTTCGCGCACTGCGAGCCATCTGGCCAAGGCTTCGCGGGCTCTCTCGCTTACCGGCACCATCCTGGCCTGCCCACCCTTGCCCATCACTGTCAGCAAGGGTGCATCGCGCGGCACCGCGCTGAGCGGCAAGGCGACAAGTTCGCTGGCCCGCAATCCCGAGCCATAAAGCAGCTCGATCAGCGCCAATTGGCGAATCGCCGCCGGCTTGCCGCTTTCCGCTTCCAGCTCCGCCCGGTCAAACAACCGCTCGACATCCTCATGCGACAGGATTTTGGGCAAGGGACGGCGTGCGCGCGGTTTGGGCAAGGCATTGGAAGGATCGTCACCACGCCAGCCTTCATCGAGCGCAAAACCAAAGAATTGCCGCAAGGCCGAGCTTTTGCGCGCCACCGTGGATGGCGCGAGCCCGGACCATGCCGCGGCAAGCCGCCCCACAGCATTTCGATCTGCCTTGGCCAGATCGCCGATCAATTCCTCCGCGCCATCAAGATCGCGCCTGTATGCCGCCAGCGTATTCGCAGCAGCCCCCCGCTCTGCCGCGAGCATGTCAAGGAATGCCTCGCTCGCCGCGCCCATCAGCCGCGCGCGATCGCCTCCGCCGCGATCATTCGCGCTTCGGCTTCCATGCCGACACGGCGCAGCGATGAAACGATGTAGTAAAGATGCCGCGCGGTCATCTTGTCCCAACCTTCGCCTTGCATCCCAAGCCCTGCGAGCAGCGCAACAAGCGTACGATTATCGACTTCAGCCGCGCGAGTGATCATCCGCGACCAGCGCGTTTCGCGGCTGAGGTTGAGCGATACGCGACCGGCGAAATCCTGCATGTCAGCCGAAGCAATGCGTCCCAAACCCGAAAGCCCTGCGAGCAACAGCTTCGAGCGGCGATATTCGTCGCTGCCATCGTCGTCGATGAACTGGTCAATCGCACCGCGGGCTTCAGGCCCCGCCGCGCCGGGGGCTGACAAGGCGACCAGCGCCCATGCCATACTGCCCGGCTCCACCGCGCTGCGCCAGGCTGATGCATCGCGATCGAGCCCCGCAGTCAGCATCGACGCGAGCAGCGCCGGAGCTGCGTCAAGATTGTCCGCCGAAGCTGGCACACGCGCGGCTGCATAGGCTGTCAGGACATAGCGCCCGTAATCAGAAGCAGTCTCCCCGCCCCAAACCGATTGCATCGCGGCGATCCGGTCGCTGGCAGCGGCACCGACATAGGCTTCGCGCAATTGCGTGGCCCGATCCGCCGCTTCGCCTGTGATCGTGTCATCCGCGTAGATCTGGCTATACAGATCGATCACTGCACGCGATGAAAGTATGCCCTCTCGCGCCGCACGATCCGCGCCCAATGCGCGCTGCTGGAAAGAGAGCGTCGGCGTGGTGGCCCAGATCCGCTCGTAATACGGGGCAATGTCAGCCTGCAAGTTCTCCGGAATTTCTTCACCCACGGCGTTGGCAAGCGCAAAGCGCCAGGGATTGAGTTCTTCCACTTCATCCCACTCGATATCCACCGCACGTCGGCCACGCCCGGCGGCACCTGCGAGCCTTTGCGCCAGCAAGACATCGATCCTGGGCGCAAGTTCGGTGCGCAGCGCGCGATCCAGCTGTGAACCTGCCAGCACGCCTTCGCCTGCATAGGCATTGCAGATTGCGCGCAGCATCTGCCACTGCGGATCATCGCGTTGCGGCCCACGCAAGCGCACGACCGGACAGGTGCCGATCACATCGGTGGTGGCGATATAGGAATCGAGCGCAATATTGACGAGCTCGTCATCCCAATTGCCGGTATCGACATCCTGCACCAGTGCGCGGGCCACAGTGTATTCGCCGATATTGTTGAGCGCTTTGGCGCGCAGGCCCGCAAATTCGACCGGGCTCATTCCCTCTGGCGTCGCAAGGCGGCTGGCGAGCGCGCGCCGCAGCAGGATATGCCCCCAACGCGAGACGACCGGCCCATCAAGCCCTTCAAGCACGGCACGCACCAGCGATGACGGCTGGCGCGCCAATGATGCAGACGCAAAGCCACCTTCCGCACTGGACACCACGCCGACGCGCGTCATCGCGCGGCGCGCAGCAGGCGGAATGTCATAGCTTGGGCGCAGGCCGAGCAACTCGTCGAGCTCGTCAGGCGTCATCTGCTCCAACTCTTCGATCGACGGGATCGAAGTGAAATCGAATTGCGAGAGATCGGGAGCTGGCCCCAAATCACCCGGCAAGGGCTGGACTGTCAGTGCGCCCGGCGCAGCTGGCGCGCCCGGCGCGGTCGGAGCTGCGGGCGCTGCAGTCGCTGTAGATGTGGGCGCAGGCGCCGGATCGTCAAAACCCGGCGGCAACAGCGATTCGGGCGCGTCCTGCGCAAAGGCGAGCGTCGCCGAAAGCGCGATTGCAGCGCCACCTAACCACTTCCAGCGTGCCATCAGTTCACCATCTCCGGCACGGAAATCTCCTGTGAGATTGCGCGAATGGGCTCTTCTCCTCCGTCGAACCATGCCAAGGCCAGAATGGCCGAAATCAGGCCGAGCAGCAGCCACGGCTTGCCGATCACGCGGCGCGTGTTTGCGCGTTTGCGCGGCAGGCTCTCATCCATGGAAAGTATTGCGCTGCTATTGCGTGCCATATTGCAAGCGCACTAGCCGATCTATAGGCCGCTCGGCAATGACTGACGAAAGCCTTTCCTTAAACTCAGAACAGCTCGCCGAGATTGCCCGGCGGCTGGATCGGCCGCTGGTGCTGGTCGGGTTGATGGGAGTTGGCAAATCCACCGTAGGTCGCCGCCTGGCAAACATGCTGCAGCGCAAATTCGTCGACGCTGATGAAGAAATTGAATCGGCTGCTCAGCGCAGCATCAGCGAGATCTTCGAAGAGTTTGGCGAAAGCTATTTCCGCGACGGCGAGCGGCGCGTGATCGCGCGGCTGATAGAGGAGCGGGCCGGAGTGATCGCCACCGGCGGCGGAGCCTTTGTCAATGACGAGACGCGCGCACTGATCCTTGATCAAGCTGTCGCCGTCTGGATCGATAGCGATATCGATCTGCTGGTAGAGCGCACATCGCGCAAGAGCACGCGCCCGTTGCTGAAAACGGGCGATCCGCGTGAAATCCTCACCCGGCTCTATAGCCAGCGAAAGCCGTTCTATGCGCAGGCGCAAATCCATGTCATGAGCGATACAGGCCCGCATGAAGCCACTGCGACGAAGATATTGGAGGCGCTCGACACATGGCTGTGATTGACGTGGCCCTGGCCGGCCGCAGCTATAATGTGCACGTCGCGCGCGACTTGCTTGACGAGGTTGCAGAGCTCGCCGCCGCCTTCATCCGCAAGCCGGTGGTTCCTGTGGTGGCTGACGCAAATGCCAAGGCACATCATGGTCCGCGGCTGGAGAAAGCACTCACTGCCGAAGGCCGGCAAGTCGCGTGGTACGAAGTGCCATCGGGCGAAAGCTCCAAAAGTTGGCAAGGCCTGCAGTCGCTCACCGACTGGATGCTCGCGCAAGGCGTCGAGCGCGGCGATCATGTGTTCGCACTGGGCGGGGGCGTGGTGGGAGACCTCACCGGCTTTGCCTGCTCGATCCTGAAGCGCGGCTGCGGTTTCGTCCAGATCCCCACCACACTGCTGGCTCAGGTCGATAGTTCCGTGGGCGGGAAAACCGCGATCAACACCGCCGCGGGCAAAAATTTGATCGGCGCATTCCACCAGCCATCGCTGGTGCTGGCTGACCTGACCGCGCTCGACACACTGCCCGATCGCGAGATGCGCGCAGGCTATGCCGAAGTGATCAAATACGGGATCCTGGGCGATCGCGATTTTTTTGAATGGCTGGTGGAAAATGGCGCGAAGGTGGTCGCGCGCGAACCCGCAGCGCTCGAACACGCGGTAGCCACAAGCGTTGCCGCCAAGGCGCGGATCGTGGCAGAGGACGAACGCGAGTTGAGCGGCACGCGCGCGCTCCTCAACCTTGGCCATACTTTCGGGCACGCGCTCGAGGCAGAGACCGGTTTCTCGGACCGCCTGCTGCATGGCGAAGGCGTGGCCCTGGGCATGGTGTTGGCGGCGCGTTATTCCGCGCGGCGCGGGATGATCAGCGAAAGCGAGGCCGAACTGGTCGCACAAGCCATCGCCGATGTTGGATTGCCGTCAGAAATCTCCGCGCTCCAGCTCGCCTGCGATGGACGCAAGCTCGCGGACCATATGCTGCATGACAAGAAGATGGATGCAGGCACTTTGCCATTCCTTTTGCTGCGCAGCATAGGTGCAGCATTTCTGGCCAAAGACGTAGCTCTGGATGATGTTGCGAGCTTCCTCGACGAGCAGCTGCAACACCGCTAGATCACGATTACCGCAGACAGGAGGGGAGTTCTGCATGAGCGTTGCCGAAGCAACACCCGATCTCGATTTTGATTGGGAAGACAAGAGCTTTCTGGGCCATCCCAAGGGGCTGGGATATCTGGCCTTCACTGAAGCATGGGAGCGTTTCAGCTTCTACGGCATGCAGGCACTGCTGGTGCTCTACATGGTCAACTTCCTGCTGCTTCCGGGAAATGTCGAGCAGGTAGCCGGTATCGAGCAATTGCGCTCGATCTACGGCGGATTGGAGGGGCAAGCCTTCGCCAGCGCGATATTCGGCACCTATGCCGCCAGCGTTTATCTGACACCGATCCTGGGCGGATTGCTGGCTGACCGATTGCTCGGCAAGAGGCGCACAGTGCTGCTGGGCGCGATCACCATGGCGCTGGGCCATTTCCTGATGGCGTTCAACGTCACTTTCCTTGCCGCGCTGCTGTGCCTGATCCTTGGTTCCGGCATGTTCAAAGGCAATATTTCGAGCCAGGTCGGCAGCCTTTACAAGCCAGAGGACCTGCGCCGTGCCGATGCTTTCCAGATATTCTACCTCGGCATCAATGCCGGTGTGATCGCATCGCCCTTTATCGTTGGCACGCTGGGCGAGAAGGTGGGCTGGCATTATGGCTTCGGCGCCGCAGGTGTCGGCATGCTGATCGGGCTGGTGATCTACATTGCAGGCCAGAAATACCTGCCGAAGGAACATTTCGATGTGCCCGGCAAATCGGCGGCAAAGGCGGACAAGCCCAAGCAGGACCCGATGTCGCGACAGGACTGGCTGGCTACCATCGCGCTGTTGCTGCTGATCCCGGTGCTCGCCGTAGCGATCATGCCCAATAACCAGATCTTCAACGCGTATCTTGTTTGGGGTGACCAGCAATTCGCGCTCTATTGGGGTGAAGAGAAGCTGCCGACGACGTGGCTGATCACACTCGATGCGGTTGTGTCAGTCAGCTTTCTGGCAGGCGTTGCTGCCTTCTACCGCTGGTGGAAGACCAAATGGCAAGAACCCGACGAGTTGAGCAAGATCATAATCGGCTCGCTCTTCTCGATCGGCGGGATGGCCTGCCTATACATGGCCGCTGCTACCACACCGCCGGGCGAGAAAATCGGCCTGTTCTGGCCGGTGATGTTCCATGTCGTGAACTCGATCGGCTTTGCACATATGCTGCCTGTCAGCCTCGCGCTGTTTGCGCGCCTTGCGCCCAAACAGATCGCGGGCACAGTTATCGGGCTGTACTTCCTCGCATTCTTCGCCGGCAATTCGATGGTCGGCTATATTGGCGGCTTGTTCGAGACCATGCCGGTAACGCAATTCTGGCTGATCCACATGGGCTTCGCGGCGGCGGCGGGCGCAGTATTCCTGCTGTTCAAGCTGCTGCTCGCGCCGCGCCTTATGCATAGCGCAGAGCCAGAGGATGTCGCGCTCGCATGACCCGATTGGTCGAGAGTTAGGAGTTTTCGGATATGGATGATCAGACCCGTTCAATTCTTCAAAAGCTTCTAGATATGAACTCGGCGAACACGAAAGCTATCGCCCGGCTTCAAGCATTCAATGCTCTACAGACACATGTCATACTGGCGCTCCTTGGCCATATGAAAGAAGGCACGGCATTTGATGACAGTTTCTCGGATTCATATGGAAGCGTTCGGGAGGCCGCAATAAGCCTAATCTCTGTGAGCGACGATCCCGAGAGCTTGAATGCCTTGCTTAGCGTTCTTGATGAACGATTCGCATGACCCGGTTCATTGATCTCTCGATCCCGATCACCAATGACGTGATCTCCGATCCCGAGGTGATGCGGCCCACGGTCACCTACATGACCCACGAAAACACGTGGGAGCAGATCGCGATGTTCTTCCCCGGTTTGCAGAAGGATGATCTGCCCGATGGCGAAGGCTGGGCGGTCGAATTCCTCGAGCTCAGCACGCACAATGGCACGCATATGGATGCGCCGTGGCATTACCATTCCACCACGGATAGCGGTGCCTCCCCTGCCCCCAGCATCGACGAAGCCCCGCTTGACCGGTTCTTCCGCCCGGGCGTGAAGCTGGATTTCTCCCATCTGCCGCATGGGCATGTGGTGAGCGCGGCGGAACTGGAGGAAGCCTTCGACAAGATCGGCTACGATTTGCAGCCGCTCGATATCGTGCTGATCCAGTCGGGCGCGGTCTACGGCACGGAGAACTTCACTGATCAGGGCGTGGGGCTCGGCGCGGAAGCGACGCTATGGCTGACTGAACGCGGCGTGGAAGTGGTCGGCACCGATGCGTGGAGCTGGGACGCGCCGTTCAGCCACACCGCCAAGCGCTGGGCGGAGACCAAAGACCCGTCGATCATCTGGGAAGGGCACAAGGCGGGCCGCATCCGCCCCTATTACCAGATTGAGAAGCTGACCAACCTCGCCGAGCTGCCCAGCCACGGCTTCATGTTCAGCTGTTTTCCCGTGAAGATCGAGCGCGCCAGCGCGGGCTGGATCAGAGCCGTGGCGATGGTGGAGGACTAGGTAAAACAGGCCCTACTCTCGTCATGCTGAACTCGTTTCAGCATCCATCCCGCGACCTCAATCTACCGCGTGTGACGCACGATGGAACCTGAAACAAGTTCAGGGTGACGAACAGAGGAGTGGGCTGAACCCTACTCCAGCTCCAAAATCACCGCATCAACCGCCAGGCTCTCGCCCTCACCAGCATTGATCTTTGAAACAACCGCCTGTTTCTCCGCGCGCAGGATGTTTTCCATCTTCATCGCTTCGACGGTCGCCAGCGGCTGGCCGGGCTGCACTTCCTCGCCTTCGGCAACATGCAGCTTCACCAACAAGCCCGGCATCGGGCAGATCAGCAGCTTGGAAAGGTCTGGCGGTTCTTTCTCGATCATGTGCCCGGCCAGATGCGCGATCCGCGCAGGCAGGATACGCAGCGAATGCGTCGCGCCGCGCGTGGTGATGTCATAGCCCGTGCGGGTTGGCGCGAGCTGGATCGTCATGGCTTGATCGCTCAGTTCGACATCGACCATGCGGTCACCCGGCGTGTAATCGAAGCTGATATCGACCGCGTCGCCGTCGACGGTGATCGAATCCTCTTCCAGCACGACGGCATGTTCGCGATCCCCTATCTTCACCGCCCATTCGCCCGGTGCATAAAGCGGCCCGTCGAGCTGCTGGTCCATCCGGCGCGCGCGATCCGCATCGGCTGTTGCGATCACGCCGCCGATCGCCGCGAGGCCGCGTAGAAGCTTGTCAGAAGCCGCCGCACCTTCGAAGCCGTCAGGGAATTCCTCGGCGATAAAGCCGGTTGTCAGTTCGCCCGAGCGGAAACGCGGGTGCTGCATGATCGCGCTCAGGAAATCGACATTGTGCCCCAGCCCCTTGAGGCGGAACGCATCGAGCGCCTGGATCTGCAAGTCTGCCGCTTCATCGCGGGTCTCACCCCAGGTGATCAGCTTGGCGATCATCGGGTCGTAGAACATGCTGACTTCGCCGCCTTCATAGACGCCGTCATCCACGCGTACGCCGTTCACCCCGCGGCGACCATTGGCCGCGCCATCATCAGTCCAGCCATCGAGCGGCGGCTTGTATTCGACCAGTCTGCCTGTTGACGGCAGGAACCCGCGATAGGGATCTTCGGCATAGACACGGTTCTCGATCGCCCAGCCATCGATGCCGATGTCGTCCTGCGTCATCTCCAGCTTCTCACCTGCGGCGACGCGGATCATCTGTTCGACCAGATCGATCCCGGTGATCGCTTCAGTGACCGGATGCTCCACCTGAAGCCGGGTGTTCATTTCGAGGAAGTAGAAACTCTCACCGGTCTTGTCCGCGCCCGATACGATCAGCTCGACAGTACCCGCGGAATGATAATCGACCGCCTTGGACAGCGCGACGCATTGCTCGCCCATCGCCTTGCGCATCGCGGGGGTGACGAAGGGCGAAGGCGCTTCTTCAACCACTTTCTGGTGGCGGCGCTGGATGCTGCATTCGCGCTCGTTGAGATAGAGCACATTGCCGTGCTTATCGCCCAGGATCTGGATCTCGATATGGCGAGGGTCCTCGATGAATTTCTCGATGAACACGCGGTCGTCGCCGAAGGAATTGAGCCCTTCGCGTTTGGTCGCTTCAAAGCCTTCGCGTACGTCCTTCTCGGAATAGGCGAGCCGCATGCCCTTGCCCCCGCCGCCAGCGCTGGCCTTCATCATCACCGGATAGCCGATGTCATTGCTGATCTCGACCGCGTGATCGGTATCGCGGATTTCACCGACAAAACCGGGAACGACATTGACACCGGCTTCCTTCGCCAATTTCTTGGACTCGATCTTGTCACCCATCGCCGCGATGGCATTGGCAGGCGGGCCGATAAAGGCGATGCCTTCCTTCTCCAGCGCTTCGACAAAGCTCGCGCGCTCTGACAGGAAGCCATAGCCAGGGTGCACAGCTTCTGCGCCGGTTTGCTTGCACGCCTCGATGATCTTGTCCGCGATCAGATAGCTTTCGGCTGCGGGCGGCGGGCCGATATGCACCGCCTCATCCGCCATCTTGACGAAAGGCGCGCGCGCATCGGCATCCGAGTAGACCGCCACGGTCTGGATTCCCATCCGGCGAGCGGTCTTGATCACGCGGCAAGCAATTTCACCGCGATTGGCAATCAGTATCTTGGAAAACAAACGGGCCTCCGAAAGTCACATAGACGTAACACGCCTATGCCCACCTCGAAGGCCCGTATCAAGCTAGCGAATTTCAGCTATCGCAACAGCACTCAGCCCTCATCCTCCTCGTCGGGATGAATATGGCCGATCTGGGTTTCCTCATCGGCTATGTAGGACTGGAATTCCTCGAAGATCTTGCGAGCTTCCTCTTCGCCGCCCACCATCTCTTCGAAGGCCTTGTCCCACGCATCGCCTTCGGGCGTGCTTCTCCACCCCATTTGAGCGATGCCGTGCTTCATGCGGAAAAACACAGCCATGTCCCAATGCCCCGTGTTCATGTGCATGACGATCGGACCATCGACACCGGCGGCCTTGTCGGCCGCGTCGAACATATCGATGATCTCGCCGATCCGTTGCCGATTGCCGCCCTTGAACTTGATCAGGTTGACGCGCACCCAATCCTGTTTGAGCATTTCGGGCTTGGCTTCTTCGTGTCCGTCGGCAACCGCGGGTGCAGCACCCATAGTGGTTGCAAGGCCAAAAGCAGCTGCTGTGAGAAGTATTTTACGCATAGGTCAGTCCCCCCCTGTTGGGAACGCGACCCGATGGGAACGTTCTAAACAGAAATCACAGCGTTTGTAAAATTCCCGCGATTGGCTGACTGCTCAGCGAGGCTTGAACCTATTCCGCAGCCTCATCCAGCGGAGGCATGTTGTGCCCGAGCAGCGTCAGGATATCTGCCGCGCATTCAACCACGTTAGAGCCCGGACCGTAAATCCCCTGCACACCCTTCTCGCGCAGGAAATCATAATCTTGCGGCGGGATCACCCCGCCCGCCGTCACCTTGATATCAGGCCGCCCTGCTTCGCGCAGCAGCTCGATCAGCTCGGGGATCAGCGTCTTGTGACCTGCCGCAAGCGAGCTGGCACCCACAACATCAACATCCTTTTGCAAGGCCAGCGCAGCGGTTTCCTTGGGCGTCTGGAACAGCGGGCCGGATACCACGTCAAATCCCATATCGGCAAAGGCGCTGGCGATCACATTCGCCCCGCGATCGTGCCCGTCCTGCCCCATCTTGGCGACCAGAATGCGCGGCTTGCGGCCCAGGCGGTTCTCGACCGCCGCAACGCCTGCAGTAACCTGCTGGTAGCGGTCATCTTCGGAATAGGCGGCTGAATAGACACCCTTCACCGGCTTTGGCCGGGTGTTGTAGCGCCCGAAAGCCGCTTCCATCGCAGCGGAGATTTCACCCAGCGTCGCGTCATGCCGCGCGGCTTCGACGGCGCGCGCGAGCAGGTTCACATCGCCCTTGCGCTCCATCTCTTCGAGCACGGACGGTGGCAACGGAATGCCCTTTTCATCGCGGCCCGTGCGCAGCGCTTCATTGCTCACCGTGGGATCGGCTTCGGCTGCTTGCGTGAGCGCCCTGAGCGCCGCCTGGCATGCCGCCTCGTCACGCTCGGCCCGCACACGCTCAAGCCGCGCAATCTGGCCCTGCCGCACTGCGTGATTATCGATATCGAGCGTTTCGATCGGGTCTTCCTTGTCCTTACGGTACTTGTTGACCCCGACGATCACTGTGTCGCCCTTGTCGATCGCTGTCTGCTTCTGCGCGGCGGCTTCCTCGATCGCGGCCTTGGGCGCTCCGGTGTCGACATAAGCGGTCATTCCGCCCGCCGCATCGACGTCTGCCATCAGCTTTTCAGCTTCCTCGACCAGCTTGGCGGTCAGCGCCTCGACATAATAGCTGCCGCCCAGCGGATCGACGACATTGGTGATACCGCTTTCTTCCTGCAGCACCAGCTGGGTGTTGCGTGCGATGCGGGCGCTGAAATCGGTCGGCAGCGCGATCGCCTCGTCCAGCGCATTGGTGTGGAGCGATTGCGTCCCGCCCAATGTCGCGGCCATGGCTTCAATCGTGGTGCGGATAACGTTGTTATAGGGGTCCTGCTCTTGCAAGCTGACACCGGATGTCTGGCAGTGGGTGCGCAACATCTTGCTGCGTTCCTGCTTTGCGCCCAGCCCGTCCATCACGCGGTACCACAGCGTGCGCGCGGCGCGCAGCTTCGCCACTTCCATGAAAAAGTTCATGCCGATGCCGAAGAAGAAGCTGAGGCGACCCGCGAAGGCATCGATATCGAGCCCGGCGGCCATCGCGCGCTGAACATATTCCTTTCCATCAGCGATGGTGAAGGCAAGCTCTTGCACCGCTGTCGCCCCAGCTTCATGCATATGATAGCCAGAGATCGAAATGCTGTTGAATTTCGGCATGTTGGCTGAGGTGTATGCGATAATGTCTGAAACGATCCGCATGCTCGGCTCAGGCGGATAGATATAGGTGTTGCGGACCATGAACTCTTTCAGGATGTCGTTCTGGATCGTGCCTGAAAGCTGATCCGCAGAAACGCCCTGCCGTTCGCCTGCGACGATAAAGAACGCCAGCACGGGGATTACCGCGCCGTTCATCGTCATGCTGACACTCATCGTGTCGAGCGGGATCTGATCGAACAGGATTTCCATATCACGCACGGTGTCAATCGCGACACCTGCCTTGCCGACATCGCCAACCACGCGCGGATGGTCAGAATCATAGCCGCGGTGGGTGGCAAGGTCGAAAGCGACCGACAGGCCCTTTTGCCCCATCGCCAGATTGCGGCGATAGAACGCGTTCGATTCCTCGGCGGTCGAGAAACCCGCATATTGCCGGATCGTCCACGGGCGGCCCGCATACATGCTGGCCTTCACCCCGCGCGTGAACGGCGCGAAACCGGGCAGGCCAGGATCGCCAGCATCATCCGCCGTATAGAGCGGCTTGATGTCGAAGCCTTCGGGCGTTTCCCATGTCAGGTCGCGACCCTTCACTTCCTTGTCAGCAAGGGATTCCCAGTCGGAAATTGTCGGTTTGTCGGTCTCGCTCATGAGAATTCTCTACATAATTCGTCATCCCCGCGAAAGCGGGGATCCAGTTCGGAGCCACTTGAGCAGCAAGCTGGATTCCCGCTTTCGCGGGAATGACGAAAGTTGAATCAACGCCCCTTGAATTCGGCCTTGCGCTTCTGAAGGAATGCCATGCCGCCTTCCTTCGCATCATCGCTTGCACCCGCAATCCGCTGCCCTTCGGCTTCAGCAACAAACACCTGCTGCAGCGAGCCGTCTGCTGCCAAGGCGATGTTCTGCTTCATCGTCTTCAGCGCAAGCGTGGGGCCATTGGCAAGCTTGGTTGCGAGCGCGCGCGCTTCATCCAGCAGCGTTTCATCATCGCACGCCTTGTAGATCAGGCCCCATTCCTCTGCCTGTTCCGCTCCGATCTTCTCGCCCAGCATCATCATGCGGGTTGCGCGGGCACGCCCGATCGCGCGGGTCAGCAGCCAGGTTGAACCGCCATCGGGCACCAGGCCGATATTCACGAACGCCTGAAGGAAATAGGCGCTTTTGCCAGCAAGCGTGAAATCGCCTGCCAATGCAAGCGAGCAACCTACCCCTGCCGCCGGACCATTGACCGCGCACACAACCGGGACTGGTGCACGCAGCACCTGGTTGATCGCGGGGTTATAGTGGTTCTGCAGCGCGCGGTGGCTACCACCTTTCAGCGCCAACGCAGAGGCCTCCCCCCGCGCGGCAAGATCGGCACCAGAACAGAAGCCCTTGCCTTCGCCCGTGATCAGCACTGCGCGCGCATCACCCAGATCATAGAATGCCGCGCCGATCTCGTCTGCCATGGCAGGCGGCATGGCGTTCAGCCGGTCAGGACGGTTCAAAGTGATGGTCATCAACGGACCGTCGCGATCGACTTTGATGGTTTCGTAGGACATCTAAAACAACTCCGTTCGTGCTGAGCCTGTCGAAGTATGAGCGGCCCGTTCGATAAGACCCTTCGACTAGCTCAGGGCGAACGGGCCTTGTTGGCTCAATGATTGCCTTTCGGCGTTTCCATAATCTCGGTAAGCATGCCCTGCATGTCTTTGGGATGGACGAAAAAGATAGGCGTGCCATGCGCACCGATGCGCGTGGGGCCAAGGATGCGCTTGCCCATGCCTTCGAATTCCGCGCGCGCCTCGGCAATATCGGGCACTTCGAAACAGACATGATGTTGCCCGCCGAGCGGGTTCTTCTCGAGGAAATTGTTGATCGCGCTGTCGGGGCCGAGTGGCTCGATCAGTTCGATCTGCGTTCCGTTCATACCTGAATCGGCCTGCCCTGAGCCTGTCGAATGGGTCGGCGTATCGACGAAGCAGACCTTCACGCCCTGTTCTGGCAGGTCGAACGGCTCGTGAATATGCGTCGCGCCCATCGTGTCGCGGTAATGCGCGATGGAATCCGCGATCGAGGGCGTTGCGACGCCGATGTGATTAAGTCTGCCGAGTTTCATCATTCCTTCTTTCTTCATCGTCATCGCGAGGCCCGAAGGGCCGTGGCGATCCAGATAATGCAGGACTGGATTGCCTCGCTACGCTCGCAATGACGCAAAATCTATCCTTGGGCGATATCGTCGAACAGATCACGCCAAGCCGGATTCTGTACCTCTATCAAGGCGAGCTTCGATTTCCTGCTTCCAGCTTTGATCTGCTTCTCCCTCAGGATGGCGTTTTCCATTGTTTCGTGCAGTTCGAACCATACCAGCATCTTGCAACCATAGCGCTTTGTGAAACCATCGAAAGTTTCTTCGCGGTGCTGCCAAACCCGCTTGGGCAAGTCCGACGTGACGCCGGTGTAGATTGTGGCGTTGCGCTTATTGGCCATCATGTAAACGCAAGGCCGCTTTTGCCACGTCATTGCGAGACGACGCAGTCGCCGTGCCAATCCAGAATGTCACGCGAATCGCGCTGGATTGCTTCGCTACGCTCGCAATGACGATCAGGAAGGCCGAGTTTCATACTCTCATCTCCAGTAGATGTCCGACGCGAACCAGAGCATGAAGGCGCCAACTGGAAGCACCAGAAATTTCGACCCTACGGCAAGCCAAAATTCAAACGGTTCCTCATAACGATGAACGCGGTCGCCGAATCCCATCCAATTCATTCGGGCGCTTCCTGACTTAAGGTCGTTGATCGCCCAAGCGGTAGAGACAACCATCATCAGCAGCACACCGCCAGACCAAAACAATCCGAAGGCATCAAAACTATCCATCAGTCACCTCACAGCGGAATATTATCGTGCTTCTTCCACGGGTTCTCGAGCTGCTTGTTGCGCAGCTTCCTAAGCCCCAGCGCGATGCGCCGCCGTGTTGCGTGCGGGTAGATCACTTCGTCGATATAGCCGCGCTGGGCGGCGACAAAGGGGTTCGCAAACCGGTCTTCATACTCCTTCGTTTTCTCCGCGATCTTGTCCGGATCATCGCGATCCTGGCGGAAGATGATCTCCACCGCGCCCTTCGCGCCCATCACTGCGATTTCCGCGGTCGGCCAGGCGTAGTTCAAGTCGCCGCGCAGGTGCTTTGACGCCATCACGTCATAGGCCCCGCCATAGGCCTTGCGGGTGATCACAGTGATCTTGGGCACCGTCGCTTCGGCATAAGCGAACAGCAGCTTCGCGCCGTGCTTGATAATGCCGTTATGCTCCTGGCTCGTGCCGGGCAGGAAGCCAGGCACGTCGACGAAGGTGAGGATCGGAATCTCGAACGCATCGCAGAAGCGCACGAAACGCGCGGCTTTCTTTGACGAGTTGATGTCGAGCACGCCCGCAAGCACCATGGGCTGGTTCGCAACCACACCCACAGTGCGCCCTTCGACCCGGCCAAAACCGATGATGATATTGCCGGCATGCGCAGGCTGAACCTCGAAGAAATCGCCTTCATCCAGCGTCTTACGGATCACTTCGTGCATATCGTAAGGCTGGTTGGGATTGTCAGGGATCAGCGTATCGAGCGAGGCTTCCTCGCGGTCAAACGGGTCGCTGGTGGGCCGTTCAGGCACTTCCTCGCGGTTCGACAGTGGCAGGTAATCGAAAAAGTTACGCGTCGCCAGCAGCGCTTCAATGTCGTTCTCGAAAGCGATATCGGCGACCGAAGTCTTGGTGGTGTGCGTTACCGCTCCGCCCAGTTCTTCCTGCGTGACGACTTCATTGGTGACGGTTTTCACCACATCCGGCCCGGTCACGAACATGTAGGAGCTGTCTTTCACCATGAAGATGAAATCCGTCATCGCAGGGCTGTAAACCGCCCCGCCCGCACACGGCCCCATGATCAGCGAAATCTGCGGCACGACGCCGCTGGCGAGCACATTGCGCTGGAACACATCGGCATAGCCGCCCAGTGACGCCACGCCTTCCTGAATGCGCGCACCGCCAGAGTCATTCAGGCCGATCACCGGCGCGCCATATTTCATCGCGCTTTCCATCACCTTGCAGATCTTTTCCGCATGGCGTTTCGACAGACTGCCGCCAAAAACCGTGAAGTCCTGACTGAAGACATAGACCAGCCGCCCATTGATCGTCCCGCTGCCAGTGACCACACCGTCACCCGGGATCTTCTGGTCCTGCATCCCGAAATCGACGCAATCATGCTCGACATAGGCATCGAGTTCTTCGAAGCTACCTTCGTCAAGCAGCACATCCAGCCGCTCGCGCGCGGTCAGCTTGCCCTTGGCATGCTGCGCATCGATGCGCTTTTGCCCTCCACCCAGCTTGGCAGATGCACGGCGGCGTTCCATTTCGGCGATATTGGCGGACATCAAAACCCCTGTGATGACTACGAATGCGTGACATCGCCTAGACAGGCTATGCCCGCAGCGTCAACGTATCAAAAACGCAGTGTGATCCTGCGCGCGAGCGCTGGCGAGATCGAATAAGCCCAGCGTAGCAGCCGAACCTGGCCGATATTCGCTTCGTCCATATCGCTCTCAATCGCATCAAGGATCTGCGCAGCGCATTCTACCGCGGGCATTTTCGACATCGGATTATTCGCATTCATCTGCGTGTCGACCACCGGCGGCAGCGCTTCGATCACGCGGATGCTGGTATCCTTCAGTTGCTCGCGCAAAGTCAGCGAATAGGCCCGCAGGCCCGATTTGGTGGCGCAATAGACCGGCTGCCGCGCAGCAGGTGCAATCGCCAGCCCGCTGGTGACATTGACGATCGCCGCTTCGGGCCGCCGCCCCAGCATCGGAACCAGCGCCGTCGTAAGCCTGATCGGCGCGCTAAGATTGGCGTAGATGCAATCGTCCGCTGCATCACTGTCTGGCAGTGCTTTGCGGAAATCATGATCTACCAGTTGACCCGCGTTGTTGATCAGTATGTCAAACTCGCGCGTCCCCAGATCGGCGATCAGCGCATCGACCCCCTTGGCGTTGGACAGATTGGCTTCGATCACTTCGAAACCCTCTGCCTGCATTTCCGCCAGCCGATCCTTGTTGCGGCCTGTCAGCGTGACGCGCGCATCCTTGGCCTTGAGCAAATGCGCGAGCTCACGCCCGATCCCCGCGCTGCCCCCGGTGAGCAGGACTGATTTGCCGTTAAGTTCCATCAGATCTTCACAATCCCGCGCTCGACCAGGCTGCGCGCCGTCTCTTCCAGCGTCTGTTCAGCAGAAATGAACTGAAAACCCAGCACTTCCTCGGTGTGCTTGCCCGATACATCGCGCACATTGCCCAGTTCGGGCTTGATCTGCTTCATTTCCGGCATGAACAGCGCAAGGATGCCGACCAGCCAGTCCGGCATAGGCTTTTTGGGCACCTTGCCCGCAAGATCAGGCGCGCGCTGGCGGATGACTTCCGCCATCTCGCGGATCCACAGGAACTTGACCGCAGTTGGCAAGCGTTCGCCGCGTATTTTCTCTGCCGGGGCTTCGATCGCGAGCACATGCGTTTTGGCGACATCGCGCACATCGGTAACACTGATTCCCATATTGGGGATCAGCGGAATCGAACCGTCGATGATCTTCTTTACCAGCTCGATACTGGTCGACAGGTCATCATTATAAACCGGCCCGAACACCGCGACAGGATTGACCGAGCAAAATACCATGTCCGGCGCATTATCCGCGACCCAATCACGCGCGGCGCGCTCTGCGACCGTCTTGGACTCGATATAGGGCGGAACACCTGCGTCCAGATTGGTCCAGTCAGTGTGATCGAAGTGATCCTTTTCCGGATGGCCATAGGCGATTGCAGCGGCGGAACTGGTCTGGACGAACCGCGTGATCCCGGCGGCCTGCGCGAAACGCAACGCACGCAAGGTTCCTTCGCGTGCAGGCACAACCAGTTCGTCCTTGTCCTTGGGAACGCCAAGCGGGAATGGCGAGGCGACATGCGCCACCGCATCACAACCGGCATTGGCTTCGGCCCAGCCCTCATCGCTCATCAGATCGGCCTGGAACACCTTGAGCCTGTCCCCGGCATCGGGCCAGCGTTCGCGCAAACGCGGCTCGCTCTTGGCCTTGTTGCGCACCGTGGTGTGGACTGCGTAGCCCTTGGCCAGAAGCTGGTCGATTACCTCACCGCCAATATAGCCGGTGCCGCCGGTTACGAGTATTGTGCCTGCCATCTTTGCTCTCCCCTTCGCCGGGAGACTATGCCGCAAGGTTTCGAAAGACAACGGGATTGATTGTGTTCTGATGCAGCAAGTCGATTTCCTGGTGGTTGGAGCCGGTATCGCCGGCCTTTCCGCCGCTGCGCGGCTGGCGCGCAATGGTTCGGTTGTGGTGTGCGAGGCGGAAAATGCACCGGGCGTTCACGCCTCGGGTCGCAGCGCAGCCTTTGCCCATTTCGATATGGACTCCGCCCTCGTCCGCGCGCTCACTGCCGCAAGCCTGCCCTTGCTTGATGAGCCAGTCGCACGCGTTCCCCCCGCGCTGTTCATTGCGCTGGAAGGCCAGCTCGACAAGCTTGACCAGCTCGAAGCCAATTACCGCCAATGGGCACCCGAGGTTGTGCGGCTCGATCCAGCGCAGGCCTGCGGTCTCGTTCCTGCCCTCAAGGAAGACAGCATTGTCGGAGCGCTGCTTGACCCAAATGGCCGCAAACTTGACGCGCACGCCATGCTGGAAGGGCATCGGAAGGGCTTGCGCGATGCAAGCGGAGGATTGGCGCTCAACGCAGCGGTGCAAGCCATACGAAAGCAAGGCGGACGCTGGACCGTCGATACGCCGGGTGCAAGCTATTGCGCCAAAGTGGTGGTCAATGCAGCGGGTGCCTGGGTTGACCGGATCGCTGCATTGGCTGGTGTTACGCCAATCGGTGTCCAGCCGCTACGCCGCACGGTTATCACATTCGACGTTGCTGCGGATCTTGATGTGACCGGCTGGCCGTTCACCAAGACAGTTGGGCCGGGCTTCTACATCGAGCCCGAGGGACGCGGCAGGTTGCTTGCCTGCCCGATGGACGAACACCCCAGCGACCCCTGCGACGCACAGCCGGAGGAAGAGGATGTCGCGCTCGCCGCGTGGCGGGTTGAACAGGCGACTTCCCTCGAAATCAGACGTATCGCGAGCAAATGGGCAGGCCTGAGGAGTTTCGCGCCTGACAGAGACCCGGTTGTCGGATTTGATCCTGACGCAGCTGGTTTCTTCTGGCTGGCCGGGCAAGGCGGCTTTGGCTTGCAGACCTCGCCCGCGATGGCGCTGGCCGCAGAAGCGCTCGCCTGCGGGCTCGGATGGCCCGAAGAATTGCGCGCTGTTGGTGTGGCGACCGAACAGCTCTCGCCCGCGCGACTTCGCCGCTAGCTCACTTCAGCAGGACAAGCTCTTCTGCCATCGAGGGATGCAGTGCGACTGTGTCATCAAACGCCTGTTTGGTGAGGCCAGCCTTCACCGCCACAGCCGCAGCCTGAAGGATTTCAGGCGATTCGGGGCCGATCATGTGAATGCCCAGCACTTTCTCCGACGTTGCCTCGACAATCATCTTGTAAAGCCCGCGCTCGGCATGCGGTGCAAAAATGTTCTTCATCGGGCGGAAATCCGAAGTGTAGACCTTCACATCGCCATATTTCCGGCGCGCTTCGCTTTCCGTCAGGCCTACGCCCGCGAGCGGCGGCTGGCTGAACACCGCGCTGGGGATCGCTGAATAGTCGATCGTGCGCGGATTGCCGCCAAACACCGTGTCGGCAAAGGCATGGCCTTCGCGGATCGCAACCGGGGTCAGCTGCACACGGTCTGTCACATCGCCCACGGCATAGATGCTGTCGCAACTGGTGCGATTATATTCGTCGACCAGAATCGCGCCGTTATCAGCCAGCTCTACGCCCGCATCTTCCAGCCCCAGCCCCTTGCTGTTGGGGCTGCGACCCGTGGCAATCAGCACCTGGTCCACCTTGACCGGATTGCTGTCCCCCAGATCGACCAACAGACAGCCATCTTCGGTCTTCTCGACCGACTGGATCTGGCTGTGCATCCGGAAATCGATCCCGCGACCCATTGCGATGTGCAGCATGCGGTCGACTATCTGCTCGTCATAGCTGCGCAGGATGCGATCGGTGCGGTTGACGACAGTCACTTCGCTGCCAAGCGCGTTGAAGATACCAGCGAATTCCATCGCGATGTAACCGCCGCCTACGACCATCAGGCATTTGGGTTGCTGTTCAAGGTGGAACACTTCGTTCGAACTGATGCAGTGCTCGACACCAGGAAAATCGGGCATCGCCGGCCAAGCGCCCGTAGCGACGAGAATGTACTTCGCGGTCACTTCGCGCCCGCTCGCGAGCCGCACCGAATGCGGGCCGGTGATGGTGGCCCGTTCTGCAATGGTTTCGACTTCATGGCTGGCCAAGGTCTGGCCATAGAGCCCTTCCAGCCGGTCAACATCGGCGTTCACGAAATCGCGCAGAGTAGCCCAGTCGAAGCGCTTGCCTTCGATTGTCCAGCCCAGCGTTTCGGCATGGCCCAGCTCTTCCGCGAACATGGAACCATAGACCAGCATCTTCTTGGGCACGCAGCCGCGGATCACGCAGGTGCCACCAACCCGGTATTCCTCTGCGACTGCAACCTTGGCTCCATGGGCTGCGGCGACCCGGCTGGCGCGCACGCCGCCTGAACCGGCCCCGATGGTGAAAAGGTCATAGTCGTATTCGGCCATTGAGAAGCTCCTGTTGCGTTGGCGGCATATGGCGACTGGCGCAAGGATTGCCAACCGTGCAGCTTCACCCTGTTCGCATCGCGTGCGACAGAGGTTACCCAGCGGCGCGCATGGCCGAAAACTTCAATACGTTTCCGTCAGCGGTTGGTCGAGTTGCAGTTGCACAAGCCGTGCGTTGCGCGGAGCGTCTCTCAAACACGAAAGGAAACCCGAAATGCGACCAATCGGACTTATTCTGCCACTTGCCGCAGCAGCAATGGGGATCACCGTGCCCGCCGCCGCGCAGGATGATGCCGCGCCGCAGGAAGAAGCGGCAGTGCTCGGCCTCAACCATATCGGCCTGACGGTAAGCGATCTTGACGCTTCAACGGCGCTCTTCGTCGATGTGCTGGGATTTCGCCGCGCAGGTGGCGATCCCGATTATCCCGCCAATTTCGTGTTCAATGGCGAGATTTTCGTCACGCTGTGGCAGGTGACCGATGCTGAATCGGCAATCGCGTTCAACCGCAAGAACAATGTCGGCCTGCATCACATGGCGATCACCATGCGTGACCTGACGGCGCTGCACGCATTGCATGAAACGCTAAAGACCTATCCCGGGGTCGAGATCGAATTCGGCCCTGAATTTCTGGGCAATGGCCCGACCACGCATATGATGATCCGTGACCCGTCCGGCCTGCGGCTCGAGTTCGTCGTGCCGCGCGGCCGGATGAGCGCGGAAGAGCAAGCGCTGCCCAATCCGCGCAGTCGTGACTAGCCTGCGGGCTTAGCCCTGCGCTGCGCGCGGGCCGCGCCCACCACCGCCACCACGACGCCTGCGGTTTCCACCGCCTGGCTTGCCGCGAAAGCCGCCTGGGCGGCTGGGCTTGCCCTTGCGCGCAGGATGCTTTGGCTTTGGCTTGCCTTGAGGGCTGGCTGGGCCATCGCCCCGTGGTGCCGCTCCACGCGCACCGCCCTTGGGCTTGGGCTTCACGCGCGTGCGCTGGCCCGGCGCGGCACGCTTGGTCGGGCCAACACCTTCGACCACAGCACGGAAGTTGTCCGGCAAAGGCAGGCGTTCGAACTCCGCATCGGTGTTCTTGCGGATATCCTTCAGATAATCGCGCTCATCCTCGGCGCAGAAAGCAATCGCGATCCCGTCCTTGCCCGCACGCGCGGTGCGGCCGATGCGGTGGACATATTGCTCGGGCACATTGGGCAGTTCGTAGTTGATCACATGGCTCACGCCCGGAATATCGATCCCGCGTGCTGCCACATCGGTGGCGACAAGGATCGGTGTGCGCGCAGACTTGAATTCCGACAATGCGCGTTCGCGCTGCGGCTGGCTCTTGTTGCCATGAATCGCATTGGCCGGGATGCCGATCTGCGTGAGTCGCTTCACCACACGGTCTGCACCATGCTTCGTACGCGTGAAGATCAGCACGCGTTCGAATTTGCCGGGCACCGGATGGCGCTCCTGCAGCATCATTTCGAGCAGGGTCTGCTTCTCGTCCTGCTGCACCATGAACAGATACTGGTCCACGCGCTCGGCAGTTGTCGCCGCCGGCGTTACGGAAACCTGCGCCGGATTGTTGCAGTATTGGCCGACCAGTTCCTTGATCGCCTTGGGCATGGTTGCGCTGAAGAACAGCGTCTGCCGCTCTGCCGGGGCAAGCTGGTGAATGCGGCGCAGCGCGTGGATAAAGCCCAAATCGAGCATCTGGTCAGCTTCATCGAGCACGAGGATTTCAACGCCGGAAAGGTTGAACGCCTTCTGATCGACGAGGTCGAGCAAGCGGCCCGGTGTCGCTACAAGGATATCGGTGCCGCGGTGCAGCTTGTTACGATCCTTGTTGACCGATGTGCCACCAACGATGCTCTGAACTTTGAGGCCCGCCATCGCGCCATAATCCTTGGCGCTTTGCGCGATCTGCCCGGCGAGCTCGCGCGTGGGCGCAAGCACCAGCATGCGGCAGCTTTTGAACGGGATGCGGTTGTCGGCTTCGCGCAGCCGGTCGATGCTGGGCAGCATGAAAGCCGCTGTCTTGCCGGTACCGGTCTGCGCGATACCCAAAAGGTCGCGCCCTTCCAGCACGGGCGGGATCGCCTGCGCCTGAATCGGGGTTGGCGTGTCATAGCCCTTCATGTCGAGGGCCTGGAGAACGGGCTGTGACAGCCCGAGTTGTTCGAATTTCATATGTAGTACTCGCAATATTTGCGGCGCGCAGATGGATTCCGGGCGGAATCATCGCGCGGCGCGGGTGTCTCAAACGACCCGCGTGAAAAGGGAAGTCCTTGGGGAAAACCGAGGTGCGGCCGGAGCGGATGTTTTCAATAGTTCCGCTGCTTCACGCTGGCTCTGGCGCCTCGTTGAGCGGGCATGTGGGGCCGAACACCGGAAAAGTCAAAGGAATTCGCTGCAGCGCAACATAAATGAGGGAAATTCCACTTTTCATTTTTCACAGTTTACTTTTCTAAATGACAAGTTTAATTGTCACCGCAGGACAAGCAATTTGTGGAACGAAATTTATGTTGACGAAACTCACGGACTCAAGGCCGGCATTCGATATTGCGCTGGTCGCCTTGCTTCTCGCCTTCGGGGCAATCCTGATCAACCGTCCCGACCTGCCGTCCGTCGTGACGGCAGCTATTCTGATCGTCCTCACAGTCCTGATAACCGCAATCGGGGTACGGCGAGAGAACAAGAGAATGGACGAGGTTGAACTCGCGGCCGTCAATTTCGGCTCGCGCTGGAGTATCACCGCGGTGGTCAGCTTCATGTTGATGCTGTGCTTCTTCGGCCCGCTGCAGGATGGAATCGACAGTATCTTCGGAGCCGTTGCAGGGGCGCGAAATGGTCCGATCCCCGGGACTGTGCTGATCTTTATCAGCGGATTGCTATCAGCATTGGTCGTGCTGCTGGCGTCAAAATTTGTGCTCACGCGCATCTGGCTTTGGAACAAGCGTTGAAACATCGCGGAGCAGAACCATGAAGAACAAAATTCGCATGCTGCGCGCCGAGAAGCGTTGGAGTCAGGCTGATCTTGCCGAAATGGTCGGAGTTTCCCGTAACTCCATCAACTCGGTCGAGAACGGGAAGTTTGACCCCTCCCTCCCACTCGCTTTCCGGATTGCGCATGTCTTTGACCGCACGGTCGAAGAAGTCTTCGACCAGAACGAGGTGATTGGCAGCATGTGATACGTGCAGCTCAGCGACCAAAAGGCTTGTTGAGCTGCACAATTTTCCAGTTGAGACACGCCGCGAAGCTTACCCACACCAGATACGGCACGATCAACCAGCTCGCGAGCACCGAATATTCGCGCAGGAATATCGTCAGCGCGAGCACGCTGCCCCACAGGAACGGCACTTCAGCGAGCGCCCAATCGGGCCGTTTGGCGGTGAAGAACAGCGGCGACCATGCAAAATGGAAGAGGCCGTTGATCACATAGAGCGCGATGAGGAAGTTTGCCTCGCCCCGCGCCGCCGCCGCATCCCAGCTCAGCCAGAACGCATAAGCCGCAAGTCCCAGAATCACTGTCCACGCGGGGCCGAACAACCAATCGGGCGGCTGCCACGTCGGCTTTTTCAGCTCGTAGTACCATGTGCCGATGGTGGTCAGCAGCCCGCCGCCAACCGCGAGGATCAGCGCCCATGCGACTGCGAAGATGATGGGGAAGGTCATCAGGTCCGTGTAAGCGCGAAGGCAGCGTTACACAAATGCATAAACCTGGTGCGCCCTAGGTGCGAAAGTGGGTGGAAAGCGGAACAACGCTCAACGCGAAGCTTCCAATATCTCAACCGATAATTGGCAAAAAGGCGAGCGCGTAAAGGAAGAGCATCGTTACCAGGGTCGTGACAGTCAAGACACTCCACATCAGCCATTCCGGGACAGGGTCGTAGCCGGGATAACTCCGACGAACGGTTTTGATCTCTTCCTCGTCTAAACTCGGCGGAGTTGCAGGAGATGCCAATAGCACTGCACTCAATGCAGCCTGGGTGATAGGACTGTCGAACATGGCGCCGAATTGATCGCCATTCCGTCTCATGATCTTGGCTTCGACCAAGCCCGCTTCGGGAATATCGATCTGAACCTTCTCGCCGACTTCAAGTTGCGCGACTGTTTGCAGGAGCATACCTGTTCGGGACAGGTTCAGAATGACAATGCGCGCATTGCTTTGACTGTCGTAGGCATTGAATCCAAAGCTTATGACGCGTCGTTCAGCACCGCGCCTTTCGGCAGAATCTGATGGCGAAGAAATCTGGGCGATCTTGGGAAGCATGGGCAATCTCCATGCATCATTCGACCTTTAACAGGTTAAGACGGCCTAAAGGCTTGTGGCCATTCGACTTGAGAATGCCTCTATTGGTCGATTGCGAGTGGCTCCATACCGCCTGATCTCAGTGAGTGCGTCAAAGTCCGCAATTGGGTCGTAAGCAGACCTACCCCAACCCCGCCTTCTTCAGCAGCGCCTGCGTGCTCGCGTCGAAAGTGCCGCCGCCGGCCTCGATATCTTTCGCCATTTTCTTGCCCAGCTCGACGCCGAACTGGTCGAACGGGTTGATCTGCATCAGCACGGCATTCGCAAACACGCGGTGTTCGTGAAAGGCGATCAGCGCGCCTAGCGTCGCCGCGTCGAGGTCATCGCACAGCAGGGTCGCTGACGGGCGATCCCCCGGGAAAGCGCGCGCGGGATCTTTCCCGTCTGCTGCCATATTGCCACCCGCCATCAGCGCGGCACCTTGCGCGAAGCAATTCGTCAGCAGGATCGCGTGATGTGCGGGATCGAGCGCATCGCCCGGCGCAATGCTGGCGATGAAGTCCACCGGCACCAGATGCGTGCCCTGGTGCAGCAGCTGGAACACCGCGTGCTGCGCATCGGTGCCCACCCCGCCCCAGGTGATCGGCGCAGTCGGCCCGCCGACCGGCGAGCCATCCGCCTTCACCCGCTTGCCATTGCTCTCCATCTCCAGCTGCTGAAGATAGTCTGGCAGCAGACCCAGCCGCTCGTCATAGGCAAAGCACGCGCGCGTCTGGCACCCGCGCAGCCGCGTGTAATACTGGTCAGCAAAGGCGGCGCGCAGGCACAGGTTGGCTGCGCCATCATTGTCGCGGAAATGCGCGTCCACCGCATGCGCACCCGATAGCATGGCGGCGAAATCCTCCATCCCCACCGCCAGCGCGACCGGAAAACCGATCGAAGACCACAGCGAATAGCGCCCGCCCACGCTTTCGGGGAACGGCAGCACACGGGTTTCGTCGACACCCCATTCGACCGCTTTTTCTGGCGAAGCTGTGAGCGCCACCACGCGGCCCGAGGAATCGGAGACGCCATTCTCGCTCAGCCACTTCAACGCCGAGTTTGCGTTGGTCATGGTTTCGATCGTAGTGAAAGTTTTCGAGGCGACCGCGATCATCGTCGTCGCGGGATCGCAGGCCTCAAACGCCGCCTCCAGCGCCACGCCATCTATGTTCGAAACGACATGCACATCCACCAGCGACAGATCGCGGGTCAGCGCGTCAACCGCCAGTGCCGGGCCCAGCGCGCTGCCGCCAATGCCGATATGAATGAGGTGATTGACTTCGCCGAAAGCTCCGCCGTGGATCGCCTCCACCAGCATGCCCATCCGTGCGAGCAGCGCTTCGCCTTCTTCGACATCAGCGTCTGACCCGACACCGCGCATGGCGCTGTGCGTGGCGGCGCGGCCTTCCGTCACATTCACGACTTCGCCGCCCAGCAATTTCGCGCGCGCTTCAGCGAAGCCGCAAGCTTCTGCCAAGGCTTCGAATCCCGCGACCAGATCGCCATCAAGATGCGTTTTCGACCAGTCAAACAGGATCCCGCTCGATCCGCCTTCCGCCGGCCATTCGATCCGCCCGGCCAAGCTCTCGACCCGCGCGTCATCGCTGGCAAACAGCTCTGCCAGGCTGCGCTGAGGCAGCGAATTCAGGTGGTTCCACGCATCGGCAATCTTGTCAGACATTACGAAAAGCCTTTCACAACTTCGTTTCGCGGGATTAGGGACGTGAGCAATGGATGGGAACCCCGTAGATACGAATGCGCTGCCGGCAGAGGTGGATAGCGAAGGCGAAAGCTGGGGCAGCTTTGCCGGTTTCGTGCTGAAGCTGGCGCTGGTGGTGCTGGTGTTCCGCAGTTTTGTGTTCTCGCCGTTCTCGATTCCGTCGGAAAGCATGCTGCCGCGGCTGTGGAATGGCGATTACCTGCTCGCCGCCAAATGGCCCTATGGCTTCTCCAAATACTCGCTGCCGTTCGAATTGCCGCTGATCCCGGGGCGTGTCCTCGCTGGCCAGCCAGAACGCGGCGATGTGGTGATCTTCAAGCATCCGGTCGATGGCACGGACTATATCAAGCGCGTCATCGGCCTGCCGGGAGACACAATCGAAGTGCGCGGCGGCCGCGTGGTATTGAACGGGCGCGAGCTGGAATATCGCGCTGCACCGCCTGCCCTGATCCCGCCTTCGCCCAACACGCCGTGCCACAGCAAGGCGCGCCTGATTGACAGCCACGAAGGGCGCGCCTGCGCTTACAATGTCTCGCTGGAGGTGCTGCCATCGGGCAAAAGCTATCCGGTGATCGATCTGGGCCTGACGCAAGCGGACAATCGCCGCGCGGTTATTGTGCCGGAGGGGCGGCTGTTCGTGATGGGTGACAATCGCGACAATTCGCAAGACAGCCGCTTTGAAGCGCGCCCGGGGGGCGGCGTGGGCCTGGTTCCGCAAGAGCTGCTGGTAGGCCGGGCTACAGTGATCATGTGGTCGACCGATGGCAGCGCGGAATGGATCAAGCCGTGGACATGGTTCACCGCCGCGCGCTGGGGCCGCATGGGAAATCTGCTGTGAGCGAGCTGGCCCCCGATACCCGCGAATGGCTCGGCACGCTGGGCATTGCACCGGATGACGAGCATCGCTGGCTCGCCGCGCTAACGCACGGCAGCATGGCGGCCGATGTGAATTACGAGCGGCTCGAGTTCCTTGGCGACCGCGTGCTTGGCCTCGCCATGGCAGACTGGCTGTTCGAAACCAGCGAAGCGGCTGAAGGCAAGCTGTCGCAGCGCCTCAATGCGCTGGTCAGCCGCCAGACCTGCGCCCGCGTCGCCACGCAGATCGGCCTGCCGGAACACATCCTGCTCGGCAAACAGGCCCGCGATGATGGCGCGCGCGAAAACACCAATATTCTGGGCGATGTGATGGAGGCGCTGCTCGGCGCGCATTTCCTCGACTTCGGCTTTGCTGCAACGCGCGACCTGATCCGGACCTGGTGGGAGCGCGAGTTTGCGGGCGGAGTCGGCAAGGTGAAACATCCCAAGAGCGCGCTGCAGGAATGGGCCGCAGGCAACCAGCGCAAGCCGCCCGAATACGAGCTGGTCAATCGCGAAGGGCCGGACCATGCGGCACGCTTTACCGTGCGCGTAACTGTGAAGAATGTCGGCGAGGCAGAAGCCACCGCCACCAGCAAGCAAGAGGCAGAACGGCTCGCCGCCGCCGCCTTTATGGAGCAATTTGCGTGACACGAGTATCAATCAACACAGTTCGTACTGAGCTTGTCGAAGTACGTGCAACCAGAAACCACATCCTTCGACAGGCTCAGGATGAACGGGGATTTTATGTCTGACGATTCTCAAAGATGTGGTGTCGTCGCTGTCATCGGCGCGCCCAATGCCGGCAAAAGCACGCTGGTGAACCAGCTGGTGGGGCAAAAGGTCGCGATCACCAGCCCCAAGGCGCAGACCACCCGCGCGCGCATGCTGGGTATCGCGCTGCATGATAATGTGCAGATGATCCTGGTCGATACGCCGGGCATTTTCGCGCCGCGCCGCAAGCTCGATCGCGCGATGGTGAGCGCAGCATGGGAAGGTGCCGAGGCGGCCGATGCGGTGCTGCTGTTGGTCGATCCGGTCAAGCAGCGCCGGCATGAGCTTGAACCGCTGCTGGAAGCGTTGGAAAAGCGGCCTGAGCGCAAGATACTGGTGCTCAACAAGGTTGATGTGGCGAAAAAGGAACCACTGCTGGCGCTGGCGCAGGAATTGTCAGCCAAGGTCGATTTTGCTGACGTGTTCTTCGTCTCTGCACTGACGGGCGACGGCGTGCCGGAAATGAAGGCCGCGCTGGCCGCGCTCATGCCCGAAGGACCATGGCATTATCCCGAAGATCAGGTGTCTGACGCAAGCGAGCGCCTGCTCGCCGCCGAAGTCACTCGCGAACAGCTATACCGCCAATTGCACGAGGAGCTTCCCTATGATTCCGCCGTGCGCCCTGAAAGCTATCAACATCGCCCGGATGGCAGCGTGGAAATCCACCAGCAGATCGTTGTCGGGCGCGAGACACAGCGCCCCATCGTGCTCGGCAAAGGAGGGTCCAAGATCAAGGCGATTGGCGAGGCCGCCCGCAAGGAACTGTCCGAAATGCTGGGCGTGAAAGTCCACTTGTTCCTGCACGTGAAAGTCAGCGAGAAATGGGACGAGGACAAGGAAATTTTCGAAGAAATCGGGCTCGATTGGGTGCGGTGAAGGCAAACATGTGAGATAGTTCGCATATGCCCTCGACCGACCTTCTCCTGCAGCTTGGATCCGCGCTTGCGGTCGGCCTCTTGGTAGGTGTCGAGCGCGGATGGCAATTGCGCGGTGCGCGCGAAGGCATGCGGGTCGCGGGTGTGCGGACCTTCAGCCTGCTGGGCTTTGTTGCAGGGCTTGCCGGCCTGCTCGGCGCGATGGAATACCAGATTATCGCCAGCGCTGTCGTGATCGGCGCGGCTGCAATTATCGGGCTTGGCTATTGGCAGACCATGAAGGCAGACGGGCTGGTTGACGCGACTTCGCCAATCGCCGCCATCGTCACACTCGCACTGGGTTTTCTGGGTGGCAGCGGAGAGCCCGCGCTGGCTGTGGCCGGTGGTGCGGTGGTCACGCTGATCCTGGCCTTGCGGGCCGAGCTGCACAGCCTGATCAGCGCGCTTGATGAAGCCGATGTAAAGGCCTTCGCGCGCTATGCCGTGATCGCGCTGGCGGTGTTCCCTTTCCTGCCGGAAGGCCGGTTCGGGCCATACGATGCGTGGGAGCCGCAGACGCTATGGTTCGTGGTGGTGATCGTTACCGGCTTTTCCTTCCTCGGCTATGTCGCCAACCGGATTTTCGGCGCTAAACGCGGCACCATCGCGACGGCAATCATCGGCGGCGCTTACAGCTCGACTGCGGTGACGCAATCACTCTCCCAACGGCTTGGTTCGGGCCAGGGCGGCGGAGCGGAAAATGCCGGGATCGCGCTCGCCACAGCGGTGATGTATTTGCGGGTGATCGTGCTGGTCGCGCTGATCGCGACGCCGCTGCTGGCGCCCTTCGTGGTGCTGGTTGCGCCGGCACTGATCGTGGGGTTTGCTGTGAGCTACTGGCTCTATCGCAAGTCGGAACACAGCACCGGCCCTGCTCCGCCCGGCAACCCGATTGCCTTGCTTCCTGCCTTCGGCTTCGTCGCCTTTGTCGCGATTGCAGCGGTCGCCGCGCGCTGGGCACAAGACAGCTTTGGCGAGCAAGGCATTGCCGTGTTGCTGTTCCTGATGGGCAGCATGGATGTCGACGCGTCGATTGTGACGGCAGGTGGGCTGGAGCCTGGCATAATCGCGCCCGAGCTTGCGGCGCTGGCAATCGCGGGCACGATCCTTGCCAATATGGCGGTGAAGCTGGGGGTGACGATCACCTACGGGCGAACAGCCGCGAAACAGGCAGCGATCGCACTTGCGGCAAGCATGGTTGCGCTCACAGCCAGCCTAGTGATCGGATATTTGCGGGTGTGATGCCGCCGCTGGCTAGCTCGCGCCGATCGATTTCAGCTTTCCAGCCAGCGCCATCTCGTCAAACGGTTTGACGATATAGTCATCGGCACCCGCCGCAATCGCCTCATGAATATCCGTCGCTGCGCCTTTCGAGGTGCAGAACACCACCTTCGGCGGATGCGGAGTGGGAATGGCACGCAAGGCGTTGACGAATTCAGGCCCGTCCATTTCCGGCATTTGCCAGTCAGTCAGCACCAGATCAGGCATCGCCCGCTTGCACTGCGCCAAAGCCTCTTCGCCATTCTCGGCTTCGATAACCTGATAACCCATCTTCGCCGCGATCTTGCTGGCAACCTTGCGGATCACGCGGCTGTCATCAACCACCAGGCAGATGCGAGGCTTTGCGGCGCGCGTTTCATGCACATCGCGCATGGCCTTTGCCGCGCGTACGATCGCGTCAGTATCAAGCTCGCGGTCTTCCGTCTGTTCCGCCGGTGCGCGCGCAGTTTCACCTTCGCGTGCTGCAGCAAGCTTCTCTGCCATGGTCTGGCCATCGAGAAGCTGCTCTCCCTTCGCGGCTTGCGGGCCGGTGGTTCGCTTGATCAGATTTTGAATGGCGCGAACTCCCCTTCTGCGTCGTAACCATGCTTGGGATGGTTCGAAGTAACTTCGCCGGGTGTCATGCGCACATGCAGATACGGGATCCAGACATCGCCATATTCGGCCTTCTGATACCACACATCCAGCACGTCATAGCTGGCCCAGATTCCGTCCGGCTCGCGCAGACGCAAGCCCTCGCCGATGCGCGGCACAGCGGCAAAGCGCAGCCGCGACTGCGTCTGATGCGTTTCGTTCTGGACTTCGATCTCGATCACGCGTGCAAACCCTGGTTGAGGGCCAACACCTAACGTGCAAGTCTTGATGATTTACGAACGAGCTGCAGTGAACAAAGCGCAGCGCGAATTGGTTACTTTGCGCTTGCCGGTTTCTTCTTCGCGGTTGATTTCTTGCGCTTTTTCTTCGCTGGACCTTTCGCCGCGCGCGCATCGATCAGCTCGATCGCCTGCGCTTCGGTAACATCTTCGGGCTTCACATCCTTGGGGATGGTCGCGTTGACATTGCCATCGGTGACATAGGGGCCGTAGCGGCCCGGCATTACCTTGATCTCGCCCCCGCTGGTGGGATGCGCACCCAGCACCTTGATCGGCTCTGCCTTGCCGCGCCCGCCGCCGCCCTTGCGATTGGCGGCTTCTGCCAGGATAGAGACCGCCGCGTTCATGCCCACTTCGAATACATCGCGCGTGCTTTGCAGCTTGCCGTATTTGCCATCGTGGCGAAGATAGGGACCGTAGCGACCGATCGCGGCTTCGATTTCCTTGCCGGTTTCCGGATGCGCGCCGACAATCCGCGGCAACCCGAGCAGCTTGATCGCCCACTCCAGATCGAAATCGTCCAGATCCTTGGGGATCGATGCACGCTTCTTCGCACCGTCGACTTCCATTTCGACATAGGGGCCAAAGCGGCCGGTCTTGCGGTGAACCTCTGCGCCTGTTTCCGGATCGGTGCCCATCACGCCGTCTTCAGCGCCGCCATCGCCGCCGCCGCCAGGCTGCGCGAAACGGCGGGTGTATTTGCACTCGGGATAGTTGTTGCACGCCACAAAGGCACCAAAGCGGCCGCCGCGAAGCGCCAGCCGCCCGCCTTCGCGCCCTTCATCGCGGCACATCGGGCACATGCGCGGGTCCGCACCATCCTCGCGCGGCGGAAAAAGATAGTCGGAAAGATAATCGTCGAGCACTTCGGTAACTTCCGAAGGCAGCTTCTCCATCACTTCATCCGCCTTGGGCTTGAAGTCGGCCCAAAACTTCGAAAGCAGTTCCTTATACGCCTCGCGCCCGTCGGAAACGGTATCGAGTTCTTCCTCCATTCCGGCGGTGAATTCGTAAGCGACATAATTGGGAAAAAACCGCTCGAGAAATGCTGTCAGCAACCGCCCCGATTCCTCTGCAAAGAAACGGTTTTTCTCCATCCGCACATAATCACGATCGCGCAGCGTCTGGATCGTCGAGGCATAGGTTGACGGGCGACCGATGCCGAGCTCTTCCAGCCGCTTGACCAGCGAAGCTTCGGAAAAGCGCGGCGGCGGCTGCGTGAAATGCTGATTGGCTTCGACACCCTTCTTCAGCGGTGAATCGCCTTTGCGGATGACTGGCAGCAGGCCCTCTTCATCGTCTTCCGACTTATCGTCGAACCCTTCCTGATAGACCGCAAAGAAACCGGGGAATTTCACCACCTGCCCTGTCGCGCGCAGTTCATGCTGACCGCTGGGATCGCGCAAGGTCACCGTCGTGCGTTCCAGCTGCGCAGCCGCCATCTGGCTCGCCATCGCGCGCTTGAAGATCAGGTCATAGAGCTTCGCTTCATCGCCTGATCCGGCGTGATCGCGGCGGAAATCGGTTGGGCGGATCGCTTCGTGCGCTTCCTGAGCGTTCTTCGCCTTGGTCGCATAGAAACGCGGCTTTTCGGGCAGATAGGCCTTGTCATAGCGATCACCGATCGCGTCGCGCAGCGCGTTGATCGCGCCTGCATCCATCTGCACCCCGTCAGTACGCATGTAAGTGATGGCGCCTGCCTCATAAAGCGACTGCGCACAGCGCATCGTGTGGCTGGCGGAAAAGCCCAGCTTGCGCGCGGCCTCCTGCTGCAAGGTAGACGTAGTGAATGGCGGCGATGGATTGCGCTTGAGCGGCTTGGTTTCGATATCTTCGACCGTAAAGCGCGCGCCTTCGACCGCGGCCTTCGCAGCCAGTGCGCTGCCTTCATTGCCCAGCGTCAGCTTGTCGAGCTTCTTGCCTTCGAACTTGACCAGCCGCGCGTCGAACTCGGTCCCGTCTTGCTCGAGTTTAGCGACGATGGACCAGTATTCGTCCGCCTTGAACGCCTCGATCTCGCGCTCGCGATCAACGATCAGCCGGAGCGCAACCGATTGCACGCGCCCTGCACTCTTCGCGCCGGGCAGCTTGCGCCACAGCACGGGCGACAGCGTGAAACCGAACAGGTAATCGAGCGCGCGCCGCGCCAGATAGGCATCGATCAGCGGCTGGTCGAGCTCGCGCGGGCTCTTCATCGCCTCTGTCACCGCATTCTTGGTGATCGCGTTGAAAGTGACCCGGTCGACCTTGGCGGGCAGCGCCTTGCGCTTCTTCAGCAGCTCCTGAACGTGCCAGCTGATCGCCTCGCCCTCGCGATCAGGGTCAGTCGCCAGCACTAGCCGCGAAGCATCCTTCGCCGCATCGGCGATTTCCTTGAAGCGTTTCTGCTTGTCACGATAGAGCTCCCAGTCCATCGCGAAATCCTCGTCCGGGCGCACGCTGCCATCCTTGGGCGGCAGGTCGCGGACATGGCCGTAGCTGGCCAGAACCTTGAAGTCTGATCCGAGATACTTTTCGATTGTCTTCGCCTTGGCCGGCGATTCAACGATAACAAGCTGCATTGCGGTTTCGGGTGCCCCTTACGCGTATACGTGTACGTACGCGCGAGGGTGGGATCGGTTCTGCGGATTCGTCAAGAGGCTAAACTCACCCTTCCTCCCGCATGCCTTTGCAGCTGGCCGCCGATCTCCATTTCAAGCAGCGCCATATGCACCGAGGCCGCGCTGGTGCCCGATTGGCGGATCAGCTCGTCCACCGCGACAGGTGCGGTCGTGAGCAGCGAACCGATATCGGCAGGCTCGGCTTCAGCCATTTCCTCCGGCTCATAGTCGAAAGTGGAAACGGCTTCGCGGAAGGTGGAGCGCGGCGTGCCGTCGAAGCCGCTGAGCAGCTCAACCACATCCTCGGGCGATTGCACCAGTACCGCGCCTTCGCGGATCAGGTGGTTGCAGCCTTGCGAGCGTGCATCGAGTGGTGAGCCGGGGATTGCCATCACTTCCCTGCCCGCTTCGCCCGCCAGCCTTGCGGTGATCAGCGAGCCGGACTTGGGCGCAGCCTCGACCACCAGCGTACCCGCCGCGAGCCCTGCGATGATGCGGTTGCGGCTCGGGAAATGGCTGCCCTTGGGCTCGGTGCCGGGTGGTTGCTCTGCGATGATCAGGCCATCGCTCGCAATCCGCTTCTGCAGTTCCGCATGCTGCGGCGGGTAGGCAATATCGATCCCGCTCGCGATCACGCCAATGGTTCGCGGAAACGCACCTTCATGCGCCGCTCCGTCGATCCCGCGAGCAAGACCTGAGACCACGGTGAAGCCGGCGCTCGAAAGCTTGGAGGCGAATTCGCGCGCCAGTTTCACCGCAGCAGCGGAAGCATTGCGCGCGCCCACCATCGCCACGCAGGGCATGGCCGCCAGCGTCGCATCGCCACGATAGGTGACGATTGGCGGCGCACTGTCCAGCTGAGCCAAGAGCGGCGGATAGTCCGGCTGATCGTGGAACAGGTATTTCGCGCCCGCCCGCCGCACGCCGTCGACCTCGCGCTCGATCATTTCAGCGGCGATTGCGCGATACTGCCGCCCGCCACGCTTGCCCAGATCGGGCAACGCCTCCAACGCTGCCTGCGCATCGCCGAACCGCGCCAGCAGCTGGCGGTAAGTGATCGGGCCAATATTGGGGCTCCGCAACAAGCGGATACGGGCGAAGGCTTCGGACTGGGAGAGTTCCACCATCAGCGCGTCCCCGCACAGGCGGGGACCTCTTGCAAAGCAGTGCAGAAAGGAGGGAGGCTCCCGCCTTCGCGGGAGCTCACGACTGTTTCTTGCCGCCCAGCTTCGGCTCCTCGCCTTTCATCAGCCGCGCGATATTCTCGCGGTGAAGATAGATGATCAGGCCCGCAATCGCCGCCAGCACCGGGAAATATTCGGGAAAGCCGAACAGCGGCGCGGCAGCCGCCGCAGCCACAACCGCGCTCATTCCGGCTAGGCTGGAGATGCGGAAAATCGCCAGGATGCTGAGCCACACCAGCGCATAGGCAAGGCCAATCGGCCATGCGAGCCCGAAGCTGACCCCGGCATTTGTTGCTACGCCCTTGCCACCCTTGAACTTGAGCCAGACAGGGAAGCAATGCCCGATCACTGCCGCACCCGCGGCAAAGGCCACTGCAGGGCCGCCCCATAGCTGCTGCGCGATGAAGACAGGCGCAAATCCCTTCACCAGATCAAGCAACAATGTCGCCGCCGCCAGCCCCTTGTTGCCGGTGCGCAGCACATTGGTCGCGCCGATATTGCCGCTGCCGATGCTGCGGACATCGCCCATGCCGGCTGCCTTGGTGAGGAGCAGACCGAATGGAACGGAGCCCAGCAAATATCCAAGCAGTGCAGCGTATAGCGTTTCCATCAAATGACCCCGTAGATGCCGGAACTGTCCGCCCCGCTTTCATTTCGCGCAAGCCTAGGTAAAAGGCCGAGGTTCCACAAGTAATCCTGCGCAGGAATAGCACCATTACCGACGCATCTGCCCCCATTCTACTGTTCGATTCCGGTGTCGGCGGGCTGACCGTGCTGGCCGAGCTGCGCAGGCTGTTGCCGCAAACCCCGGTGATCTACGCGGCAGACTTGGCCGGCCTGCCCTATGGCGAGAAATCAGAGGCGCAAATCGCCGCGCGTGTTGCCGGGCTGCTGGGCCGGATGAGCGAGCGCTACAAGCCGCGGCTTGCCTGCATTGCCTGCAACACCGCCAGCACCATCGCACTGGGCATGGTGCGCGAAGTGCTGGAGATGCCGATCGTCGGCACCGTCCCGGCGATCAAGCCTGCCGCAGAGATGACTGAAACCGGCGTGATCGGATTACTGGGCACTGCTGCAACCATTCGCCAGGCCTATGTCGACAAGCTCGAGGCCGAATTCGCACACGACAAGGCCCTGCTGCGCCATGCTGCACCCGGGCTGGTCGAAGCGGCTGAAGCCAAGCTGCGCGGCGAGCCGGTGGACATGGCAGTCATCAAAGCAGCCGCAGACGCCTTGCGAGCAATGCCGGACGGGCAAAACATCGACACCGTGGTGCTTGCCTGCACGCACTTCCCGCTGCTCTGCGCGGAATTGCAGGCTGCGTTCGGCGATGGCGTGCGGCTGATTGACGGGGCGGCGGGCATCGCGCGCCGCATCGCCCACTTGACTGAAGGGCAGCCATTTGCGCCCGATCCGTCAAGCCGGTTCGTGGTCACCGGAGACTTGCAATCTGCGCAAGCACTGTTGCCTGCGCTGGAAAACCACGGATTCTCAAGCATCGAACCATTCTAAGCTGCGAGTCGTTCGCAAAGATCACAGTAGAAAATTCGCGCGTTTGCCACTAAATCGCCTGTCCAATCGAAGCCGGATATGCGGCGCAGCAAAGCGGAAAACCGCGTGAACTACGACCAGATTTTCGACAAGGCGATCGACCGTCTGCACGAGGAAGGCCGCTATCGCGTCTTCATCGACATCATGCGCAACAAAGGCGCGTTCCCCAACGCGCGCTGCTTCCACGGGCACAACGGCCCCAAGCCGATCACTGTGTGGTGCTCCAACGATTACCTTGCGATGGGCCAGCATCCGAAGGTGATTTCAGCGATGGAAGACGCGCTGCATGATGTGGGTGCAGGTTCGGGCGGCACACGCAATATCGGCGGCAACACGCATATGCATGTCGAGCTGGAAGGCGAGCTCGCCAGCCTGCATGGCAAGGAAGGCGCGCTACTGTTCACTTCGGGCTATGTCTCGAACGATGCCACGCTCTCGACCCTGGGCAAGCTGCTGCCCGGCTGCGTGATCTTTTCGGACGAATTGAACCACGCCAGCATGATCGCGGGCATCCGCAATTCGGGCTGCGAAAAGCGCGTGTTCCGGCACAATGATCTGGAACATCTGGAAGAGCTTCTGGCTGCCGAAGACATCGACACGCCGAAGCTGATCGCGTTTGAAAGCGTCTATTCGATGGATGGCGATGTCGCCCCGATCCACGCGATCTGCGACCTGGCTGAGAAATACAACGCGCTCACCTATATCGATGAAGTCCACGCAGTGGGCATGTATGGCGATCATGGCGGCGGGATTTCGGAGCGTGACGAGGCTGCGCACCGGATCGACATTATCGAAGGCACGCTTGGTAAGGCATTCGGCGTGATGGGCGGCTATATCGCGGCTGACCGCAAGATTATCGACTGCATCCGCAGTTATGCGCCGGGCTTTATCTTCACCACTTCGCTGTCGCCGGTTCTTGCCGCTGGCGTTCTCGCGGCAGTGAAGCACTTGAAAGAATCGAGCGAAGAGCGTGACGCGCAGCAAGCCAATGCTGCCCTGCTCAAAGCGAAATTCCGCGATGCGGGCCTGCCGGTGATGGACAGCGTGACGCATATCGTGCCGCTGATGGTGGGCGATCCGGTGCGCGCGAAGAAGATCAGCGACATTCTGCTGGCGGAATACGGCGCCTATGTGCAGCCGATCAATTTCCCGACTGTGCCGCGCGGAACGGAGCGGCTGCGCTTTACCCCCGGCCCTGCCCATACCGAAGCGATGATGGACGAGCTGACCGCGGCGCTGGTGGAAATCTGGGACCGGCTGGAACTGGAGTTGCGCAAAGCCGCGTAAAAGCGCATTCTTTCCCATAGGGGAGAGACATGGCCACTATCGCAAACAAAACTCAGCTGGACACCGGATCGCTTGATATCCGACCGATGACGCCTGCAATTGGCGCGGAAATATTTGGTGTCGATCTTGGTGCACCGGACATTGCCGGGCGTGTTCCGGAAATTCGCGCGGCGCTGCTCAAGCATGGGGTGATCTTCTTTCGCGATCAGGATCTGACGCAAGAGCAGCACATCGCCTTTGCGCGCCAATTCGGCGAGCTGGAAGTGCATCCTGCGACACCCAGGGATCAGCGCAATCCCGAAGTGCTTCGCATCGCGCATGGCCCCAACAGCCGCGGTTCAGAGAATAATTGGCATTCCGATGTGACCTGGCGCGAATGCCCATCGCTGGGATCGATCCTGCTTGCGCGCCAAGTGCCGGATTGCGGCGGTGACACGCTGTTCGCCAATATGCATCTCGCTTACGAGCGGCTGAGCGAACAGATGAAGCGGCTCTGCGAAGGGCTGACGGCGGTCCACGATATCAGCCGCGTGTTTGCCAAGCGGCTCAACAAATCGCCTGAGGAATTGCACGAGAAGTATCCGCCGATGCGCCATCCGGTGATCCGGACTCACCCCGAGACGGGAGAGCGCGCGGTATACGTCAACAATGGCTTCACTTCGCATATCGAAGGGCTGTCCAAGGATGAAAGCGCGTGGCTGCTGGATCATCTCTACAAGACTGCATGGGATGTAGAGATCCAGTGCCGTTTTCGCTGGCAGCCGGACTCTGTCGCATTCTGGGATAACCGGGTGTGCCAGCATCTGGCGGTGTCCGACTATTTCCCCGCACGCCGCGTGATGGAGCGGGTGACAATCGCCGGTGACAAGCCGTTTTTCACACCTTGAGCGCCCACGTTCCGTAACGGATTTTGCGTTCACCAAATCCTGCGCTAGCACTCGCCTCGAAACATGAATTGGGGGAATAACGCGTGGGCTTTGAAAGCGGCAATCCGGACCAGACCTATGATGAAGTCGTGCTGGGGCGGCGATCAATCCGTGGCTATCTCGACAAGCGCGTTCCACGCGCGCTGATCGAAGAGATCATTTCGCTGGCGATGCGCTCGCCATCCTCGATGAACACCCAGCCCTATCACTTCCATGTGATCACCGGCGAACCGCTTGACCGGATCCGCAAGGGCAACACTGAAAATATTCTGGCCGGCGTGCCTGACAGCCGCGAATTCCGCCGCGGGCATGCGTTTGAAGGCGTCCACCGCGACCGGCAGGTAGGCTGCGCGATCCAACTGTTCGAAGCGATGGAGATCGCCCGAGATGACAAGGACAAGAGGCAGGACTGGGTGTTGCGCGGCTTTCGCCAGTTCGATGCGCCGGTGTGCGTGATCGTGACCTATGACAAGGAACTGTCTGACAGCGACGACACCGCTTTCGATTGCGGTGCTGTCACCACCGCCCTGGTCAATGCTGCATGGTCACGCGGGCTAGGCTGCGTGATCAATTCGCAAGGCATCATGCAATCCCCCGTGGTGCGCGAGCATGCCGGAATTCCGGATGATCAGGTGATCATGAAAGCTGTCGCGCTGGGCTGGCCAGACCCGGATTTCCCCGCCAATTCGGTCTACATCACGCGCCGCGAAGTGTCAGAGGCCGCGCGCTTCGTGGGGTTTGAATAAGCGAGGAGCTTGCGCTTAGCGCAGGTTCACGACATTATCGACTTCAGGCCGCATGCGGTCGCCGCGGTAGAGGCTCATCATCGGCTCGTCCGCCACGATCACCTGCTCCGCATTGCCGAAGCCGTTGAATCCGGTCTTCATCGCTGCGCCATAGGCGCCCAGCATGCCGATTTCGATATAGTCGCCAGCCTGCATGTCGCCAGGTAGCGCGAAGGGACCTTGCATGTAATCCGCATCGTCGCAGGTCGGGCCGTAGAAGGCGAAATCCTGGACCGGATCGCGCAGATCATCTTCCAGCGCCGCCACCGGGAAGCGCCAGTCGACATGCGCGGCGTCATACAGCGCGCCATAGGCGCCATCATTGATGTAGAGCTCTTCGCCGCGGCGCTTTTCCACCTTCACGATCATGCTGGAATATTCGGCGCACAGCGCGCGCCCCGGCTCGCACCACAGCTCTGCGTTGTAAGCAATCGGCAGCGCTTCGAAATGCTTGGCGATCATCGCGAAGTAATCTTCCAGCGGTGGTGGTTCGAGCCCGGGATAGGCACTCGGGAACCCTCCCCCCACATCGATCATGTCGATCACGACAGATGCCTCTGCAATCGCCGCACGGGTACGGTCCAGCGCCTGCACGAAGGCAAACGGGTTCATCGCCTGGCTGCCGACATGGAAGCACACGCCCAGCCAGTCACAATGCTGGCGGGTCTGCTGGAGCAATTCAGGCGCTTCGATCAGGTCGCAACCGAATTTGCTGGCGAGTGACAGCTCGGAAAACTCGCTGGAAACGCGCAATCGCACGCACAGGCGCAAATCCTTGGCCGGTTCACCGGTTTCGGGATTGCTGCACGCCTTGACGATCTTCTCAAGCTCTTCCGCACTATCAAGGCTGAAAGTCTTCACCCCGTGCTGGAAATAGGCTTCGCGAATGGCACTGGGCGTCTTGATCGGATGCATGAAGCACAGCACAGCCTCTGGCAGCGCGGCGCGCACCAGGCGCACTTCAGCGATCGACGCGACATCGAAATGGGTGATGCCCGCATCCCACAGCACCTGCACCAGTTCAGGCGAAGGATTGGCCTTCACCGCATAGAGCGGTTTGCCCGGAAACTTCTCTATGAAGAAGCGGGCCGCGCGCTGCGCCGCATGCGGGCGATTGAGGATAACGGGTTCGTCCGGCGAAAGATCGCGGACTACAGCCTGGGCGTTGGGATAGATGTGCAACTCAAGGGACCCCCTAAGGTTCAGTGTTCGACCAAACGGTTACGAGCCTGCCTTGCGGTAGTCCCTTGGGGCAGAAGAAGCGCGCATATAGGGGAAGCGCGCGGATTCGCAAGCAAAAACGCGCATGTCCGGGCGCTGCAACAACTCGTGTGCCTGGCCGTTTCTAAACCAACGCGCTCAGCTCAATCGGTTCCGAAAATCTTCGTAATCGAACGACTTGACCATCTCCAGCTGGTCCGTCTCGCTGTCCCACAGATAGATCGAGGGCAATTGCACCCCGTTGAAAGTGTTGGTCTTCACCATCGAATAATGCGCCTGGTCAAGGAAGGCGAAGCGCGCACCGGGCTCGGCAGGAACCGGCAATCGGTAATCGCCGATCACATCGCCTGCGAGGCAAGAGGGACCACCAAGACGGATAGGAATGATGTCCTGAGTCCCCGCAACGGCGGGGACCTCCATCGGTGTATCGCCAGTTTGCAGGAGGCTCCCACCTTCGCGGGAGCTCACATCCGTCAACTCGCCCAGCATGGCAGGGCGATAGGGCGCCTCGATCACATCGGGCATGTGGCAGGTTGCAGAAATGTCTGTGATCCCGACCGGCATGCCGTTCCACTGCACATCGAGCAGCGTGCCTACGAGGATGCCCGCGTCGAGCGCCACCGCTTCACCCGGTTCGATAATGATCTCTGCGCCGGTATCAGCCTTCGCATCGCGCAGGAATTCGATCAGCTCTTCGCGCTGGTAATCGGCACGGGTGATGTGGTGTCCGCCGCCCATATTGATCCATTTGAGCTGGCCGAAATATGGCTCGAGCGCATCGAACACCGCATCCCAAGTGCGCTTCAATGGCTCAAGGTTCTGCTCGCACAGATTGTGGAAGTGGATCCCGTCCACTCCCTCCAGATGCTCTTCGGTCAGCTGGTCGAGCGGAAAGCCGAGCCGCGAGCCGGGCGAGGAGGGATCGTATTTCGCTACTTCGCCGGTTGGCACCTGCGGGTTGATGCGTAGGCCGACATCAAAGTCCTGCCCCCCTGCCCGCGCGTTCTCGAGGATCAGCGAAGCCCGGTGCAACTGGTCAGGCGAATTGAAGATCACATGGTCTGACAGGCGGCAAATCTCTTCCAGCTCTTCGGGCTTGTAGGCGGCCGAATAGGTCGCGATTTCGCCATCGTAGAACTCGCTTGCCAACCGCGCTTCCCAAAGGCCCGATGTGCAGACGCCGTCCAAATATTCGCCGATGATGTGGGCGGTTGACCACATGGAGAACGCTTTCAAGGCGGCGAGCACCTTGATCTCTGCCGCATCGCGGATGTCAGCCAGCACCTGACAATTGGCGCGCAGCTTCGCCGCATCCACGACGAATGCGGGGCTATTGACGCGGTTCAAGTCAAATTGGGCAAAGGCGCCCGGATCACCGGCTTTTGTTTCCATGCTTGAATGGTCCTGTTGGTTTCTCGCAGAGACGCGGAGAGAAGGGAGGCACAGAGGAACTAGTGCGAATTGTAGCCATTCGCGACACGGCGGATACCATCCTTCATGGTCGCGTGCGAGAAATTGAGAAGCAGCCCTACGGGCTGTTTGAGAAGACGAAGATAGGTGAGCAGTTGGCGGATGTGCGTTTGGGTCAATCGTTCCACCGCCTTGATTTCCAGTATCAGCCTGTCTTCCACCAGAATATCCACGCGAAAGGCCGGATCGAACAATTGTCCGTCGAACTCGACCGGCACAGGCATCTGGCGAGCCACGCTCAATCCTCGTTTCTCAAGACGTCCTGCAAGGACAGCTTCATACACGTTTTCGAACAAGCCCGGGCCAAGCTCCCGATGGATGGCAATGCATTCGTCGACCACTATCCCTGAAATCTCGTCAATCTCCACCCCTGTCCTTTCTCTGAGTCTCTCTTTCCTTCGCGTCCTCTGCGCGAAACAAAATTTAGAACTCTACCGGCCCGTCCAGCTCTTCAACGCTCCAAGGCAGGCCATGCTCGTTGAGCATTTCCATGAAGGGATCGGGGTCCATCTCTTCCATGTTGAACACGCCGGCACCGGTCCAGATCTTCTGCACCATCATCGCACTGCCGATCATCGCAGGCACGCCGGTGGTGTAGCTTACGGCCTGATTGCCAGTTTCCTCATAGGCTGCCTCATGGCTGCAGATGTTCTTGATGTAGAACGTCTTCTCGCCTGATCCGTCGAGCGCTTCGCCGGTCGCAATACAGCCGATATTGGTGTTGCCCTTGGTCGTTTCGCCCAGCGTCTCGGGCTTGGGCAGAACAGCAGCCAGGAACTGCAACGGGATGATTTCCTTCCCCTGATACTTGACCGGTTCGATCGATGTCATGCCGACATTCTGCAGCACGGTGAGGTGCTTGATATACTCGTCGCCGAAAGTCATCCAGAAGCGCGCACGCTCAAGTTCAGGCACGAATTTCGCGAGGCTTTCCAGCTCTTCGTGATACATCAGATAGGCGTTGCGCTCACCCACAGCTTCGAAATCAAAGCGGTGGTGCACGCTCATCGCCGGTGTTTCGACCCATTCGCCCTTTTCCCAATGCCGCGCTGGCGCGGTCACTTCGCGGATATTGATTTCCGGGTTGAAATTGGTCGCGAAAGCCTGCCCGTGGTCGCCGCCATTGCAGTCCAGAATATCAAGCTGGCGGATCGATTTCAGCTTGTGCTTCTTCAGCCACATGGTGAACACGCTGGTCACACCGGGATCGAAACCCGAACCCAGCAGCGCCATCAGCCCGGCTTCCCTGAACTTGTCATGATAGGCCCACTGCCACTTGTATTCGAACTTGGCTTCATCCTTGGGTTCGTAATTCGCTGTATCGAGGTATGACACGCCCGCTTCCAGGCAAGCATCCATGATCGGCAAATCCTGATATGGCAGCGCCAGATTGACGACCAGCGAAGGCTCGATCTTCCTGATCAGATTGACCATCGCGGGCACTTCTTCCGCGTCGATTTCGTAGGTCGCCACGTCCTGCCCGGTGCGTTCCTTCACCGATTCCGCAATCGCATCGCACTTGCGCTTGGTGCGGCTGGCGAGATGGATCGACGAGAAGATCTCTGCGTTCATGGCCATCTTGTGGACACAGACCGAGCTGACGCCGCCAGCACCGATTACGAGGACTGTACTCATTTCAAACCTTCCTGATTCCCTGCGCAAGCGGGGATCCTTGTGCAATTTTATGGGAGGCCCCGCCTGCACGGGGACTCGGATTTGGGCGCTCACATAATGCAATGCTCGAGCGCCGTAAATTGATCCGGAACTTTCCTACATCGCCGATTGGATGCATGATCGCGAAATGTCGCCATTTTCCTCTTTAAGCATCGAGAAAGCTGCAGATTTTGTGCTTGAGAATTCGGGGCAAGATTCTTGCCCATGGACTGTGTTCCATGTGTTCCATCCTGTAGGATTCCGCGCATGAATCACAGCATCAAGATGCCGACCCGCGACGGGGTGATCGAAGCTGCGGGGAAGCTCGCCGCGATCCTGCCGCCCACGCCGCTGCTGCCGGTCGAGATCAATGGTACACGCTGCTGGGTGAAAGCGGAGAACCTGCAGCCTATCGGGGCGTTCAAGATCCGCGGGGCGTGGCACAGGCTGTCTTCGCTGACTGATGCAGAGCGTGCGGCCGGCGTGGTGGCGGTCTCCAGCGGCAACCACGCCCAAGGGGTTGCATGGGCGGGCAAGCGATTGGGGATCGCAACGACCATCGTGATGCCGCATGACGCGCCGCAGGTGAAGCTTGACGCGACCCGCGCGCTGGGTGCCGAAGTCGTGCTCTACCAACGACCAGGCGAAGATCGCGACGAGGTTGCAGCAGAGCTGATCGCGGAGCGCGGCGGCACGCTGGTGCATGCCTTTGGCGATCCGTGGGTGATCGAAGGGCAAGGCAGCGCGGGGATAGAAATCGCGCAACAATTGGGCCGCGAGCCAAGCCGGATCGTGGCATGCTGTGGTGGCGGCGGGCTGACAGCGGGCCTCGCCCTCGCCTGCCCTGAGGCGGCAATCGTTCCAGTCGAGCCTGAAGGCTGGGACATGGTCGGGCAAGCGCTCGCCGCGGGCGAGATCGTGCGTGCTGCTGACAACGCACCCACCACCATTTGCGACGCCTTGCAACCGCTGGCGACGACGCAGCTCAACCTCGATGTGCTGACCGGGCGCAGCGATCCGGGCGTGGCGGTAACCGATGACGAAGTGCGCGCGGCGCAGCGCTTTGCGTTCACCACATTGCATCTGGTGGTCGAACCCGGGGGTGCCGCAGCACTTGCTGCCGCGCTTGCGGGCAAGGTCACGCTGGATGAGAACACAGTGATCATGATCACCGGTGGCAATGTCGATCCGCACCAGTTCGCGCAAACAATCTCCACAGGCAGTCGCAATTGAACTTTCAGTTGCAATTGACAATCCATCTCCGGCTGCGCAGTCTCCGCGCTTCGAGGGGAGAATTGATATGCTAGCTCAAATGCTCGCACCCGCAGCGGTGCTCGTCGCTTGGTCACTGGTCATGCTGATGTGGACTGCAGGAACACGGTTTCCGGCGATGGCCAAGTCAGGGATGGATCTGAAGAATGCGGCGCCCGGTGGTCGTGGTCAGGATCTGGAGGGTGTCCTTCCAGACAAGGTCAACTGGAAGTCTCACAACTACGCTCATTTGATGGAACAGCCGACCATCTTCTACCCGACTGTGATCATCATCGCGATGATGGGAGCTGCCGCCGGAGACGTGTTGGCAGCGTGGATCTATGTCGGCCTCAGGATCGTGCATTCACTGTGGCAGGCACTCGTCAATGTCGTCGCGATCCGGTTCATGCTGTTTATCGCGTCCACTCTAGCCCTCGCTTATCTTGCATACCGCGCTGTGGCGCTCACTCTTTTTGCTGACCCTGGAGCACTTTGATGATCGGAATGGATATCCTGCAACCTGTTGTGGCACTCGCCATCTGGACCATGGTGATGTGGGCCTGGATGTATGCAACGCGAATCCCGGCAATGAGCAAGGCACGGGTCGGCCCGGATGATGCGCAGAAAACGGGTATCCTTGACGAAAGACTTCCGGCGAGCGTGCAGTGGAAGGCGCATAATTACAATCACTTGCATGAAGCGCCAACCGTGTTTTACGCGGTGGCGATCGTGCTGGCGATCATCGGCCAGGGTGACGGGATGAACGCTCTGCTGGCGTGGATTTATGTCGGGCTGCGCGTGGTGCACTCGCTGGTTCAGGCGACCGCCAACATGGTGCTGGTGCGGTTCGTGCTGTTCTTCCTGTCCAGCCTGGTGCTGATCGCGCTGATCTTCCACGCGTCGATCAGCGTGTTCGACATTCATTTGTGATGTCTGTCTCAGCCTTGTGAGTTCCTGCGCAAGCAGGAACCCGGCTGCCATTGACTCCTGCCTTCGCAGGAGATCACGGATGAGCAGTTACTCGGCTGCTTCGGTCGCCGGTTCCTTCTCGAACTCCAGCGTCGCGAGGAACTTCTCGGCATCGAGCGCGGCCATGCAGCCCATGCCCGCTGCGGTCACCGCCTGGCGATAGACATGATCGGTCACATCGCCCGCCGCGAACACACCGGGGATCGCAGTCTTGGGCGTGCCGGGCTTCACGTCGAGATAGCCGCTGTCGTCCATCGCCAGCTTGCCTTTGAACAGCTCTGTCGCGGGGGCATGGCCGATCGCCACGAATGCGCCATCGACTTCCAGCGTCGACTCTTCGCCGGTTTGCGTGTCTTTCAGCACCAGATGATGCAGCGCGCCATCGTCGCCTGCGACGAAGCGCTCGACTGTCTTGTTCCACAGCGGCGTGATCTTGTCTGACGCGAACAGCCGTTCCTGCAGTATCTTCTCGGAACGCAGTTCATCGCGGCGGTGGATCAGCGTCACATCGTCAGAATGATTGGTAAGATAGAGCGCTTCCTCAACCGCGGTATTGCCGCCGCCGATCACCGCAACTTTCTTGCCGCGGAAGAAGAACCCGTCGCAAGTCGCGCAAGCGCTCACACCCTTGCCGCCCAGCTCCTGCTCGCCCGGCACGCCCAGCCATTTGGCCTGCGCACCGGTCGCGATCACGACTGTGTCTGCAATATATTCATCGCCGCTGTCGCCGACTGCGCGGAACGGAGAGCCATTGTCGAAATCGACCTCGACAATCGTGTCCCACATCATGCGCGTGCCAACATGCTCGGCCTGTTTCTGCATCTGTTCCATCAGCCATGGCCCCTGGATCACATCCTCGAAGCCGGGATAATTCTCGACATCGGTGGTGATGGTCAGCTGGCCGCCGGGCTGGATGCCTTGCACCACGATCGGTTCAAGCATGGCGCGCGCGCCATAAATCGCGGCGGAATATCCCGCCGGGCCAGAGCCGATGATGAGCATTTTCGTGCGGTGCGTTGCCATGATGATTCCTGTCTGTCTTGCCGAATGATCTAGGGCTTCGGCGGCCCGGCTTCAATTCGTGCGCGCAAGGAAAGCGTTACACATCCACAAGCGCGGCTTTCAACGCCTCGCGCTTGGCCGCGTCAACATCAAGGACCTGCTCGAGATAGGCATCGGTCGAGCCAAAGCGCTGTTTCACCGATCGCCGCGCGGCTTCGAGGAACTCCGCATCGACCCCCATGAGCACGCGCACGGTCGCCTCGTCGATCCCGCCATATTTGTCACCCATCAACTCCATCCCGTGGCGGATACGCTCTTCATTGCGCGGGCTGTGATTGGTGAGCAGGTAGTCCTCCATCGCATCATCAGGATGCACACCAAGCACATGATGGAGAAGGTCAACCGCGATACCTGTGCGGTCCTTGCCCGCCGCGCAGTGAACAAGGCTGGCCCCCTCCCCGCGCGCCAGCGACGTGAAATAGCGTTTCAGCACCCAGTTTACACCTTCGCGGTCTGGCAGCGCGCCATAGAGGTCAACCATCGCCTGATGCGCACTCTTCGCATCGACATTGCCTTGGGCAGCCTCGAGGTGCGGCGCGAGCCCTGCGGTTTCGCCTTCGAAATAGATGACCTCGCCGGAAAAGCCCGCCGGACGGCGACACATATGCCGGTCCCGCTCGCTCTCGCCACGCAAGTCTATCACATGCCTGAGGTCAAGCTCTGCCACTGTCGCCAGATCATCCTCACCGGCTTCCGCGTGGTGTCCCGAACGGAACAGCAGCCCGGTCTTGACCTTCCCGCCGCCGGAAACGGCATAGCCGCCATAGTCGCGCAGATTGTGGATGGCAGTGGTGGTAAGAAAGCGATCGCGAATCATGTCACGTCAGGTGGCAGCGCAATCCGCTTGCTGCAAGCGGTCACTCATTCAGGCAGAGGCGAGGTCGTCACAGAAACGCTTGGTCCAATCCTGCACATTGTCATCGCGGATCGTTCCGATCATCGCCTGATAGCGCGCCTTGCGTTCTTCCAGCGGCATATCGAGCGCGATGCGGATCGCATGGCTGAGGTCGTCCGGACTGTGCGGATTGACCAACACGGCATCCTTCAACTGATGCGCGGCCCCGGCAAAGCGCGAGAGGATCAGCACGCCGGGATCCTCCGGGTCTTGCGCCGCGACATATTCCTTCGCGACCAGATTCATTCCGTCACGCAGCGGGGTCACCAACCCGATCTTCGAAGCGCGGAAAAAGCCATATAGCTCCGCATGGCTATAGCCATGATTGACGTAGCGGATCGGCACCAGGTCAACCTCGCTGCGCGCGCCATTGATCTGGCCGGTCTTCTGTTCCAGCTCCGTGCGGATCTTCTGGTAGCTTTCTACATCTTCGCGGCTTGGCGGGGCAATCTGGATGAAGACCAAATCCCGCACACGCTCCGGGTGCTGATCAAAGAAGCGGCCGATGCCGTCGATCCGCTCTGGCAGGCCCTTGGAATAGTCGAGCCGGTCAACCCCGATCATGGCAACGCGGTTGCGGGTGGACTGGCGCAATCTCTGTTCGGCGGTCGACGCTTCTTCCTTCATTCCTTGCGCCTGGAAATGCTCCCAATCTATCCCGATGGGATATGCCCGCGCTATGGTCGTGCGGCCTTCGAAACTGATCTGCCCGCTTTCCTCGTCTACCTCTGCGCCCAGTTCCTTGCGGCAATAGTGGAGGAAGCTTTCCAGCCATTCCTCCGTCTGGAAGCCGATCAAATCATATTCCAGCATCGTGCGCACCAGCCGCTCGTGATAGGGCAGCGAGACAAACAGGCGCGCCGGGGGCCACGGGATATGAAGGAAGAACCCGATCCGGTTCTTGAGTCCGCGCGAACGCAGCCGCTCGCCCAGCGGGAGCAGATGGTAATCATGCACCCAGACCAGATCGTCTTCCTCGATCAGCGGGGTAACGCATTCGGCGAAACGCTCGTTGACGCGCTCATACCCTTTGCCCGTCTCGCGCTCATATTCGGTCAGGTCGAGCCGATAGTGGAACAGCGGCCACAGCGTGGAGTTGGCATAACCGTTGTAATATTCATCGATATCGCGGGTGGAGAGATCGATTGTGGCGGTGGTCACGCCATCATTGCGCTGAAGATTGATATTGCCAGTGCGATCTTCGCTTTCTTCACCTGACCAACCAAACCAGATCCCGCCGTAATCCTTGAGTGCTGAATTGAGCGCTCCGGCAAGGCCGCCTTGCGCGCCGGCAACGCCGCGTGCCTTGGGCACCGCGACACGGTTCGAGATCACAACAAGACGGGTTATCGCACTTCACTCCATGGTTTTGACAGCAAGCCAGCACAATTGATCACACCGACCAGCGAGTAAGTCTGCGGGAAGTTACCCCAAAGCTCGCCGGTTTCATAATCAAGGTCTTCGCTGAGCAGGCCCGATTGCGTCGTGTGGCTTAGCATGGTCTCGAACAGCACTCGCGCTTCATCGTCGCGCCCGGCCAGATGCAGCGCTTCGATCAGCCAGAATGTGCAGACGTTGAACGCGGTTTCCGGCGCGCCGAAATCATCCTCTGCCGCATAGCGCAGCATATGATCGCCGCGGCGCAACTCTTTCTCGACTGCGGCAAAGGTCTGCTGAAAACGCGCATTGTCAGGCGAAAGGAACCGCAGCTCCACCATTTGCAACAGGCTGGCATCAAGGTAATCGCTTTCAAAGCTCGCGCCGTAATGCCCCCCTTGCCCGTTTTCCTTCCAGGCCTCGGCTTCGATCTTGGCGCGGATCGCATCGGCGCGATCACTCCACAGCTTCGCGCGGTCATCCTTGCCCAGCCATTCGGCTGCTTTGGCCAGCCGGTCGCACGCCGCCCAGCTCATCACCGCAGAATAGGTGTGCACTTCCTGCCGAGTGCGGAATTCCCACAGGCCCGCATCAGGCTGGTCGTGCATCTTCCACGCCATTTCGCCGACGTGCTCAAGGCTTTCAAAGTCGCGATCATCCGCGAGCCGCAGCAAGCGCTTGTCGAAGAAGCCCTGCACCGTCGGCAGCACGATCTGGCCGTAGCAATCATGCTGCACCTGCCGGTAGGCGGCATTGCCGCGCCGCACCGGCCCCATGCCGCGATAGCCCGCGAGGTAAGAGGCAGTCGTTTCGTCAAGCTCGCTTTCGCCCATCACCGAATAAAGCGGCTGGATCTGTCCGCCCTTCGCGCTGTCGATAATGTTCCTGAGATAACCGAGGTATTTCTCCAGCACATCAAGCGCACCCAAGCGGTTGAGCGCCTGCACCGTGTAATAGGAATCGCGGATCCAGCAGTAACGATAGTCCCAGTTCCGCTCTGAATGGGCGGCTTCGGGGATCGATGTGGTCAGCGCGGCTACAATCGCGCCGGTTTCCTCATGCTGGCACAGTTTGAGCGTGATCGCACAGCGGATCACTTCATCCTGCCACTCGAATGGCGTCGCGAGCCCCCTTACCCATTGCTGCCAGTATTTGCGCGTCGATTGTTCCATCCGGCGGATTTCCTCGCGCAAGTTGCCGACGAAAGGTTCGTCAGGCCCCAGGAAGAAATGCGTGTCTTCCTCGATCCGGAAGCTGCGCTGCTCCAGCACATAGCCGACCGGGGCATCGGTGCTGAGCCGCAAGGCTTGCGGGCCGACCAGATAGCGGACGTGATTGGTGCCATTGGTGGTATCGGCGACTTGCGCGCCGTAATTCTTCAATGGCTTCAGCACCACCTTGATGCGCGGATGCCCGGCAATCGGGCGCACGATCCGGCCGAATGCGACAGGGCGATACATGCGCCCCTTGCCTTCGTAACGCGGCGCAAAGTCGAGCACTTCAACCGCGCTGCCGTCCTCTGCTTCCAGACGTGTGACCAGGATCGGCGTGTTGCGGATATAGCTTTGCGAGGCGCTGACCTGCCCCTCCAGCTCGAAACGCCACACGCCTGCGTCGCGCTGCTCGCCATTGAGCAGCGAACAGAACACCGGATCGCCATCGACGCGGGGCACACAGCCCCATACCAGCGCGCCCGTCCGGTCGATCAGGCCCGATACCTGGCAATTGCCGATCGGCCATAGCTCCAGATCAGGCATTACAGATCCAGCCATCGATATACGTCCCCTACAGTATCAAGCCGGTATCGCGCCGCTGTTTCGCTACGCTCCCCGACGACAATTCCAAATCCGCCCAGCTCCCGGCAAGCGGCAAACCCGTCTTCATCGGTCACATCGTCGCCGATAAAGATCGGCGTTGCCCCGGAAAAAGGCTCTGCATCTGCCAGCATCCGCACTGCACCGCCCTTGTCGATGCCGGGCTTGACCAGCTCGATCACGCATTTGCCGCTTTTGGTCGCCAGCTTGTGCTGATTTGCCAGCCCCATGGCAAAACTGCGCGCTTGATCTTCCAGCTCGGGCCGCGCGCGGTAATGCAGCGCCGCGCCATGCGATTTGCGCTCATACAGCAGCCCTTCGCGCTGCGCATAATCGCTGAGCGCGCCGCGCACGCTTTCAGGCAATGCTTCGGCCTCCAGCAGCGTGTCACCATTGGCATGCCGGACGTGCCCCCCGTGCGAACCTGCCATATGCAGGTTTGCCGGGCCCATGAACTGCGTGATGTTGTCTATGCTGCGCCCGCTGACCAGAGCCAGCGCGCCGCCCAGCCTTTGGGCCAGTTCTTCCAGCCGCTGCCCCAGATTTTCCGGCACTGCGATGGCATCGGGCCCGCTCGCGATCTCTACCAGCGTTCCGTCAAAGTCGACGAACAGTGCCACGCGACCGCTTTCCAGCAGCGCGGCAAGTGGCGGCGGAGAGGAGAGCGCGTCACTTGAAGCCATGCACAAGGCATAATGGCTGGTGGGCCCGCGTCAAAGCCTCATTTCGCAGATGCACAATCGCGCATAGCTTTTCATGCCGGGCTTTTCGTGCCTACTGAAACTTCGCTTACGCTTGTGCGTTGAGTGGCCATGAGCAGTAAGCTGACAGTCTGGTATGACGGGGCATGCCCGCTGTGCCAGCGTGAAATTGCCTTGATGCGCAAGCTCGACCGGCGCGGCGCGATCCGGTTCGAGGATGTCAGTAATAGCGCGCCTGAAGATTGCCCGGTTGACCGATCGGATCTGTTGGCGCGCTTTCATGCACGCGAGGATGGCAGGATTGTTTCCGGCGCAGCTGCCTTCGCTGCCATGTGGCGCGCAATTCCCGTGCTGAAGCCCTTGGGATACCTCGCACGTAATCCGATTATGCTGAGAATGCTTGAGCGACTCTATATCCTGTTCCTGAAAGTCCGCCCTCGATTGCAACGCATGGTCGCGGACTAGTCCTGTAACCTCGATCACCTGGCGCACGAATAGCCGTGTGACCGCATAAAATTCGAGGCCCCCTATGTCCCCCCATCGTGACGCCTTCGTCTCCGGCGCAATCGGCTTTGCATTGACCACCCTGGTTTGGGCACCCGTGTTGGTGCTCGAACATATCGAAAAAGCTGAACGCATCGCAGACTATGAACAATCCGCCAGCTGGAACAGCCCAGCCCCTGCCCTGAGCGGAGACGAGTGAATGGCGCGCCTTGTCGACTTTACCCGAGGCGAGACAGCTTTCGCGCTGGAAGTGTATTCGCGCAGCCAAAGCGTGACAGGTATGCTGATGGCGCTCGCCGGGCGGCTGGCCTTGCGCGCATCATGCAAGGCGGGCCTGCCTGCCCCGTTCAAGGGCGCTTGCAGCCAAAGCTGAGTTTACCCGGCCAATCTTCTTTTCTTCGCTCTCGCTTGTATCGCGCGGCATCGCTGCGCTACACCAGAGCAAAGGGAAAGGAGTCATTTCGTGCTCAAGCGCCTACTCATCCTTGCAACTCCACTCATCCTCGCTGCATGCGCAACCGATCGCAATGCGAACACACTGTCCGAAGAGGCGATCAAAGGCAGGGCCTTCGCGCAGGAGAATTGCGCCAGTTGTCACGCGCTTGATGACGGCGTGTCGCCCAATCCCAATGCCCCCACCCTTCGCCGCGCGGCGAACCGCCTGCCGGCGTGGGCCGTAGAGGCGTCATTCGAACGCGGTGTTCAGGTTGGCCATTCGATGGAAATGCCGGCATTCGTGTTCGAAGATGGCGATATCGCAAATCTGCTCGCTTATCTGGAGGCGCTGAAGGCGGGTCAGTGAATGACAGCCGGTCGAGCAACGATAGAGATCATTTTCCACGCACCTGGCCCAATCCGGGCAAGACGCCGAATTCCGGAAACGGCAGCAAGCGAGGAACTCGCGCTGCGCAAGCGAATGCCTTCATGCCGATGACGACCCCGAGATCCCGGCCTTGAATTGCAGCTCCCGAGCCCGTTTTCACCGCGAAAAGGACTGCTCTTCACCCCTGTTGGTAGACAAAACCTCCGGGATCGAGAACGCCAGCCACGCTTTAACGCGCGTTTTCACATTCGGGGCCATGGACAGTCCTTCGATCAAGGCATCGATGTCTCCCCCAACCATGCGCGGATTGCCACGCAATTGTTCGATCGCGGATCGTGCCTCTTCGACGTCGCCCGATCTGCTGGCAGCGGCAGCTTTGAAGAGAAGAAGAAGCGGCTGACCCTGCGCGAATTGCTCAAGATGCACCATATGCTCGTTGGCCCCGGCAATATCATCCTGCATCATCGCCGCTACAAAGTGACCGGCATGTTCCCATGGCAATGCAGCGCCTTCTTCGCTTTCAAGTTCGCGCAGAATCCTCTCGCCTTCGGGATTGCCGGAGGATGTCAGCAATGTGCCGGTTATGCCAACGATCACGCGGTTATCCGGAGCGGAAGTCAAAGCGAGCTCCGCAGCCTGTCTGGCCAGATCACGGTTGCCAAGCAATACATGCGCTCGCAATTGAAGCACGTGAAGGCTCGCCTCTTGCGGATGAAGTGCAACTGCTCTGTTGGCAGTCCGAAGTGCCTCGCTCAGGAGTGGTTCCCGCTCGCCGGGCTTTGCCGTCAAAGCCGCTTCATTGACCAGCGTCCAGCCGTAGAGAAATGCGGCAATCGAATTGCCCGGGGACTGCGCATGCCAGTCGCTGGCGCACCGTGATAGTTCTTCGTCGCCAATAGTATTGAAAGTCTGCAAACCTTCGGTGAAACGTAGCCAGCAACCATATGGCGAACGAGTGCTCAACCCTCTCCCGCGGTTCAGGCTTGTGATGACACCACCTGGCGAAGCGATTGTGGTTACTATGAATTTCATTGCGCTTTGGGCGTCATTGTCGCTTGTGACTGGAACGCGCTCGGACCAGACAACCTGGCCGGAGCCTTCGTCAACCAGCCGCGCCTGCACAAAGCCGTTGGACTGTTCCTCATTCACCGCCAGGTACAGACTGAAATCGGCTTCACCGCCGTCCTCCGCCAATAACCGGATGCCAATGTAGTCACTCAGCACACCTGTCAGATATGACCGATATTCGCTTTGGCTCTGATTATTTTGATCGGGTGAAGCAACTTCTTGCCTGAAATCGATCGCGAGCCGGGGGAAGTCCGAAGTGGTCCAATCTTCTGCAGCTTCCTCCGCGCCGAAAAAAACATAAGCCGCAGCAGCAGCAAGCAAAGCGACAGCCAGAGCCCAGATCCAGAAGCCATTCGCAATCAGACTCCACAGGCGAGGTGTGGCGGCAGCCAACGAGTTGTCATCTTCGGCAATGTCTGATCGCTCATACTCCGGAGTTCTTACAAGCTTGACCCGGTATGAGCCTTCATCGATCTGGATCGAGTCTTGCCCCGGCCGGGCTGCGTAATATTTTGCAAGCACCCTTCTGAGGCGAGCAACTGCTACGCGGGCATAGGTATCTGCATCGCTTGTTTCATCCCCGGCCTTACCCAACGCATCGGTCGCGATGGTAAATGATTTGATATGCATGCCCCTCTCGGTCATTTCGAAGAGGTATGTCAGCAGTCGGGCCATTACCGGAGAACGCTCAAAAACTTCATCATTGAGGAGCCGTTCAATCTCTCGCTCAATCTCATGAAGTTCTGAATCGTAAGACGAAGTTTTCAAGCGTCAGCTCCTGAAAATCACAAGAATTCCTGACTGCGCATGCGAGGGGAGCTAATTCCCCGCAAATCGCGCAGTTACCACAGGCCGAACCACAGCGGCTCCAGTCCGCGAAAATTTGATACAAGACAATGATACACACCAGACAGGAACTGTCCAAGGGAAAGCCGCGCGGTGTGAGAAGCCGTGCGTACGTATCTCCAATTAGCGATTATTTTTCCGACAGATAGATCCTTTATATATCATCAACCTGATACCGTATCATGCCTGTGAGCGGCCTTCGATACTCAAATGAAACCGTGACAAGCTTTCCAAAGCGCCTTGTTTCATGAGACTGTTAGTCAAGTAACAGCGGGTGTCGCGTCAATATGTACGACAAAAGTATAGAAATTTACGGAGTGAAATCATCTGATTGCCAGGTGCAATCATTTAATTTCCGCAAAGATAAAATACTTTTCGGCTTTACTTTGCGATGAACGCGAATTTTAGCCAGCCCGGTGATCATCGTCTCGAGGCGAGGACCATCACCGTTTACAAGCCGGTTCTTGTCGAAACTTCTGAAGTCGCGGCTTTCTGTCTGCTCAGGGACATCTCGTCTTCCGGGATGATGGCAAAGACCTATATCGAATTTGCAGAAAACTCGGCAATCAAGGTTACATTCGGTTGCGATTTCGCCGTCGAGGGTCAGGTCGTCTGGTGCAATGACGGGCGGATGGGGATCCAGTTCGAGGAATCGATCGATGTTTCCCTGCTGCTCCAGCAATTGTCGGTTGGATTGCCGTCTGGTTTGAAACGAAGGTCGCCACGGCTTCAGATTCGAACCTCGGCCCATGTGTCGCTGGATGGCCGGCGGGTACCGGTCGAACTGATCGATATCTCGCAAAATGGCCTGAAGCTGTCCGCGCCTTATCTGCAACCGGAAGACGAGGTCACGATCGAGCTTGAAGGGATAGGCATAAAGAAGGCCAATGTGCGCTGGATGCACACCGGCATTGCCGGATTGAAATTCCATGTCCCTCTCGACTTTTCCCAGCTGGCTGAATGGGTGATCGAGCAACAGCTTCGCAAAGATAACGATTCTGGATCGTTGCTTCGCCTGCCTGCAGCAAAAGGGGGTGCAGATGACCGTTGAACGCTGCGTGCTTGTCGATCCTGACGCTCGCCGACGCGAACTGGTTTGCCAACGGCTGCGGGAGACTTCAGTTGAAGTCGAACAATTCAGCTGGGCCCGGGAAATCGATCCTGAAAGGCTCGAAGATGCGATCCTGCTCGTTTTCGATCAGGGCCAGTCTGTCCTTTCAACGGTAAAGCTGTTGGTAGAAAATCTGGCTGGAAATTCGATCATCGCCTATTCGGCAGAACCTGAGATTGATCGGGTTGTGCGCACGGTGAAGGCGGGCGTGGAAAGCTATCTGGTCTGGCCGTTTACGACCGAGCAGTTCCTGCAAGCTGTCAATCAGATCGAAATCGACACACCCATGACTGTTGGTAACGAGCGAATCGAGGCAGAGGCGAAACAGCTGATCAAACAGCTTACTCCGCGTGAGAGGGAGATCTTGAGCGGTGTAATCCATGGCTTGTCAAACCAGCAAATTGGCGAAGCGCTCGGCATAAGTGCCCGAACCGTCGAAATTCATCGGGCGAACATGATCAAGAAGCTGGGTGCGAAAAACTCCGCGGCAGCGGTAAAGATCGCGCTTGATGCCGGCTTCAATGACGCTGCGCCGTCGCCGAACTCCAATGGAGACTGGATTGGTGAAGCGGCATAGTGATTGGTGAATTCGGATCGCATCGGATTCGCCGGGCAATTCAATCCTCCCGTCGCCTGAAATTATCGCTGATCTGACGCGGCTGCGCACACGCCATTTGTTCGCGCGGGCAGCTTGCTGGAAGGATATAGCTGGCTGTTGGAAACCTGGTAGCGGAGGAGGGACAACAATGCTCCCGCTAACATACTGTTTTAATTACGTATAATATCACGCTTTCTGGAAAATACCCCCAACGATACCCCCACAAACGACAGGATGTGAGAATTGTGGGATGAACCGCCGTCATGTTGAAGGAGAGGCTTCAATCAGCCCAGTAAAGTCGGTTGGGATTATCGACGAGGAGCTTTCGCTGCAGCGCGTATCCCTCTGCAATACGCGGTATCATATCGACCAGGTGCCCGTCGTCAGGGATTTCGTCCTGCATGTTGGGATGCGGCCAGTCTGTGCCCCAGATGCAGCGATCAGGATAGTCGGCCACCAGCGGCGCGACAGCAGCTGCGAAAGCGTCCCAGGGATCCCCTTTCCCGCCTTCCTTGATCGCGTCGAGGCGGTCTGGACAGGTCGGCTTGAACCAGATGTCATCGCGGCTTTCGAGCAGCCTTCGGAATGCTTGCATATCGGCGCCGTTTGGGCCTTGGGTGACATCGGGTCGTCCCATATGATCAACCACCACAGGCACCGGAATCGCGTCGATGAATGGGCGCATTTCCTCAAGGATATCCGCCTCGAAATACATCACCACGTGCCAGCCAGCAGGCAGTCGCGCGGCGACTTCGAGGAATTTGTCCTTTGGCGCATTGTCGACGAGGCGCTTCAGAAAATTGAACCGGATACCGCGAATGCCGCCTTCGTGGAGCGCACAAAGATCATCTGCATGGATATCAGGATCGACCACGGCCACTCCGCGCGCTTTTCCGCCCGACCGTGCAATCGCATCAAGTGTCGCCGAATTGTCGGTGCCGTGGCAACTCGCCTGAACGATGACATTGCGTGTAAAGCCGAGGTGATCGCGCAGCGCGAACAGCTGATCGGGTCCGGCATCCTGAGGCAAGTACTTCGCCTTGGGACTGAACGGGAATTGCGCCAACGGCCCGAACACATGGCAATGCGCGTCAACCGCTCCGGGCGGCGGCACATATCGCGGCTTCGACGGGCTCGGATGCCAGCTTGTGATGCGATCAGTCAAAGACCACTCCATCCATCAGTTTGCGCGCGGTGCGAAGCAGGGCCGCGGACGTAACCGCGCCGGCATCATCGGTGCCGAGGACGCAGGACATTTCGCCAGTGGGATGCTCGACGCTCAGTGTCTTGGCCCTGCCGCCGGGAATTGTCGCGACTTCTGCTGCTGGTGATCCTTCGACAAGGCAAGCCGTCGCTGCGGTGACCGCTCCGAGAACCCCGATTGAGGCATGCGCGCGATGCGGGATGAGTACCCGCGTCGTCACCGCTCCGCCATGCCGCGCCGGGGCAACGAGGGTCATCTTAGGGACCGATTTTTCGCGCACGTCGCCGAGGTTCATCAGTGGTCCTGCGGCCAGGCGGATATTCTCGATCCGCTCGCGGATAGGGGCATAGGCCTCGCTCTCGAGCTCCTCGCGTGTTTCGTAGCCGGTCGCGCCGACATCGTGCGCCTTGAACACGACGCAGGGCATGCCGTTGTCGATCAGCGTGCAGCGCACACCCTCGATCGCGTCAAAAGGATTGCCAGTTGGCAGCAAGGAGCCGCAGCTCGATCCGGCGGTGTCGCGGAATTCCAGCGGGATAGGTGCGTGGGTCCCCGGTACACCGTCAATCTTTGCATCACCGCTGTAGTTGACGGCTCCACCGGGCGTCGCGACCGTGGCCATGGCGACCTGCCCGGTATTTTCCATGAAGATCGAAACTTGCGTCTCACCAACCTGTGCCGCCACCAGCCCGCGTTCGATCGCAAACGGCCCGACCGCTGCCAGCATATTGCCGCAGTTTTGCTGGTCCGAAACCAGCGCCTGATCGACGAAGACTTGCAGGAAGAGGTAGTCGACATCGATCCCCTCGCGCGCGCTCTTGCTGACAACCGCGACCTTGCTGGCAAGCGGATCGGCCCCGCCCATGCCGTCGATCTGGCGCGCGTCGGGACTGCCCATAACGCGCAGGAGCAGCGCATCGCGTTCATCGGAATCTGCGGGTAGATCCTGCTTGAGGAAAAAGCCGCCCTTGGAGGTTCCTCCCCGCATCCACATGCAGGGGGTGCCGTCAGACATACTTAAGCCCCTCGGCAGCGAGCCGCTCACGCATCTTGTACATATCGAGACCGAGTTCGCCCGAAGCCAGGCGTTCGCGCTTCTCGCCTTCGTTCGCCTCGCGTGCGCGCGCCTTTTCAAGCACTTCGGCAGCCTCTTCGCGCTTCACTACGCATACACCATCGTCATCGGCGACGATCACGTCACCCGGCTCTACATGCGCACCTGCGCAAACCACCGGCACATTGACGCTGCCGAGAGTGTTCTTGACCGTTCCTTGCGCAAAAATCGCTTTTGACCAGACGGGGAAACCCATCTCGGTCAGATCTCGCACATCGCGCACGCCGGCATCGATGATAAGCCCACGGCATTCTCGGGCCTGCGCGCTGGTTGCCAGCAGATCGCCAAAATAGCCGTCTTCGCAAGGTGAAGTCGGAGCGAGCAACAGGACGTCGCCCGGCTGCAATTGCTCGATCGCTACGTGAACCATCCAGTTGTCACCCGGAGGCGCGCTGATCGTGACTGCACTGCCTGCTATGCGGGCACCTGCGTAGATCGGGCGCATGTAGCTCGCCAGAAGACCTTTTCGCCCCTGCGCTTCGTGCACGGTTGCGACGCCGCAAGCGGCAAGCCCATCAATCACTTCGCTGGCAGCACGTTCAATATTCTGGCGCACGATGCCCATATTGATCTCCTTTCGTTTGCCATGCACGCGACATCAGGCGGGCGCCAATGCGAAGCTATCCCTTATCATAAGATTTTGCTAAACGTCTTTCATGATCGACGATATTCCCAATATCCGGCATCTCGCCGCGTTCGCAGCAACCGTGCGTCTGGGAACAGTGACCGCCGCAGCGGACGAAATCGCGCTTACCCAGCCTGCCCTTACCCAGGCCATTGCGCGCCTCGAACTCGCGCTCGATTGCCGCCTGTTCGATCGCGAACCCGGCGGCATGCGACCAACCGAACCAGCGTTGTTGCTCGCCCCGCGCGCAGAGGTGGCGCTCGCATTGATTGGCTCGCCGCGGGTCACCTCCACGCAAGTCCGCGCCTTCCTCGCGCTGGCACGCAAGGCCAGCTACACCGAGGCCGCTTCGCAGCTCGAAGTTGCTCCAGCCTCGCTCCACCGCGCGGTCGCCGATCTCTCGGTCGCGCTGGGCGAGCGGCTGGTCGAGAGGCGCGGCCGGCATCTGGCACTGACACGCAAGGGCGAAGCCAGGGCGCGCAGCTTTGGCCTCGCCATGGCGGAATTGCGCAGCGGACTTGCTGAGGTATCCGAATGGCTTGGCAAAGCTGGCGGCCGCATTGTGATCGGCGCCATGCCGCTGTCACGCGCACGCTGGCTCCCGCAGGCTATCATCGCCTTTCGTCAACGCCGACCCGATACTCAGCTAGCGGTGATCGAAGGAAGCCATACCGAGCTGACAGGGCCCTTGCGCAATGGTGAGATCGACTTCCTGCTCGGCGCTCTTCGTGACGATAGCGAATTTGACGATCTGGTGCAGTCGAAGGCGTTTGTTGACAGTCCGCAAATCGCCATGCGTCAAGGACACCCACTGGCGAGCATGAGTGTCCTCAGCGCCGATGAATTGCGCCGCTATCCCTGGGTCTTGCCGGGAGTCGAAACGCCGCTCCGAGGCTATTGGAGCACGATGATGGACGCCAGTGGTGAATTGCCAGAAGTCCCGATCGAATGCGGATCGGTCCTGACAATCCGCGAGCTGTTACTTGAGACCGATATGCTCACACTTCTCTCCCGCGACCAGCTTCGGGTGGAGATCGAAGCGGGATTGCACCTCAATCTGCCACCGCCTCTGCCGATTGAAAGGACCATCGGGATCACAACGCGGCGCGACTGGCGCCCAACCGCACCACAACGTGACATGATCACGATATTGCATGGTGCTGCGCAGGAGCTTTCGTAAAAATTTATCGACCGACCTTGCTATTCATTGGCGCACTCTACCGGCCACCGCCATAGCTTTGCCATGCGTGATCAAATTGCCCTGATCGGATTTGGCGAAGCTGGCAGCACCTTTGCGACCAGTGCAAAATGGCGCAGTTCGGCCTGCGCCTTCGATATTGATCCTGCCCGCAAACTCGCGATGAAGGAAGCAGGGGTCGTCGCCGCCAGCGATGCGCAAACCGCGCTCGCCGATGCCAGCCTCGTGCTGTCGCTGGTTACCGCTGGAGAGGCCTTGTCAGTGGCTGAAGACTACGCGCCCTATCTGATTGAAGGCGCAATCTGGTGCGACATGAATTCGGTCGCTCCGCATACCAAGGCTGCCGCGGCGAAGGTGGTCGAGCAGAATGGCGGGCGCTACGTTGACGTGGCCGTCCTTGCCCCGGTGCATCCGGCCCGCATGGCGGTTCCGCTGCTGCTCTCGGGACCTGCAGCACATGCTGCGCGGGCCGAACTGGCCGCTTGCGGCTTCACCAACAAGCGCGTCGTCGGCAACGAAGTCGGCAAGGCATCGGCGATCAAGATGATCCGTTCGGTGATGGTCAAAGGGATCGAGGCGCTGACCGACGAGATGATGGCGGCCGCGCAAGCAGCCGGCATTGTCGATGAGGTGCTCGCCTCGCTCGACGCCAGCGAAAGTCATGACAGCTGGACGGTGCGCGCTCCCTACAATCTTGAGCGGATGACGACGCATGGCCTGCGCCGCGCCGCCGAAATGGAAGAGTCCGCAGCGACCTTGCGCTCGTTCGGCGTGGAGCCGGTTATGACAGAAGGCACGGTCAAGCGGCAACGCGATGCTGCTTCCGGCCCAACTTCGAAGAAGGATGCGGCATGAGCCTGATTATCGATTGTCACGGCCACTACACCGTGCTGCCCAAGGGCCACGATGCATGGCGTGAGGAGCAGAAGGCAGCCTACAAGAATGGCACCGCGTGCCCGCCCTACCCCGAAATTTCCGACGATGAGATTCGCCAGACGATCGAGGACAATCAGCTCAAGCTGGTAAAGGAACGCGGCGCGGACTTCACGATTTTCTCGCCGCGTGCCAGCGCGATGGCTCCTCATGTCGGCGATCAGGCTGTGGCGAGCGAATGGGCGCGGCGCTGCAACGATTTGATCTACCGCGTCACGCAGCTGTTTCCCGATACCTTTATCGGCGGCTGCATGTTGCCGCAGAGCCCGAAGTCAGACCTTTCGGAAAGCGTCAAGGAACTGCGTCGCTGCGTCGAGGAACTGAACTTCGTCGTCTGCAACCTCAACCCCGATCCTGGCGGCGGGCACTTCACCCATCCGCCTTTGACCGACGAATACTGGTTCCCGATCTACGAGGCGATGTGCGAGCTTGAAGTGCCCGCGATGATCCACGTTTCGGGCAGCTGCAACCCGGCGATGCACGCCACCGGCGGATATTACCTTGCCGCCGACACGGTAGCCTTCATGCAGCTGCTGCAAGGCGACTTGTTTAGCCGCTTTCCCGAGCTCAAGCTGATCATCCCGCATGGTGGCGGCGCGGTGCCCTATCACTGGGGTCGCTATCGCGGCCTCGCCGACATGCTCAAGCAACCTGACATTGAACAGCACTTGATGCATAATGTGTTCTTCGACACCTGCGTCTATCACCAACCTGGGATCGACCTGCTCGCCGACGTGATCGAGAACAAGAACATCCTGTTCGGCAGCGAAATGGTCGGTGCCGTGCGCGGGATCGACCCGCATACCGGCCATTATTTCGACGACACCAAGCGCTATATCGACGCGCTCGATATCAGCGACGAGGAACGCCACGCAATCTTCGAAGGCAATGCACGGACAGTCTACCCGCGCCTCGACGCAATCCTCAAGGAGCGCGGACTGTGACCGACATTCACGAATACCTCGCCGAATTCGACGATATTCCCGGCACCCGCGTCTACACGGCGAAGCGTGCGCGGCAGGGCTATCACCTCAATCAGTTTGCGATGAGCCTGATGAAGGCAGAGAACCGCGAGCGCTGGAAGGCTGACGAGGCTGCCTATCTCGATGACTGGCCGCTCACCGCCGAGCAGAAAGAAGCGGTGATCGCGCGCGACTACAACCGCATGCTCGACCTTGGCGGCAACATCTATTTCCTCTCCAAGATCTTCTCGACCGACGGCATCAGCTTTGCCGAAGCGGTGTCGACCATGACCGACATGAGCTTTCCAGAATATCGCGAGATGATGAACAACGGCGGCCGCCCGCCTGAAGGCAACCGCTCGATCAAGGGAGGCTATTGAGATGGCCCGCATCACCGCTGGCGTCGCTTCAAGTCACGTCCCACTCCTCGGCGTCGCAGTCGATCAGGGGAAGACCGGGGACGACTATTTCGCGCCGATTTTTGCCGGTTACGACTGGACGCGCCAATGGGAAGAAGAGCAGGCGCCCGACGTCGTAGTGCTGGTCTACAATGACCACGCATCCGCCTTCGACGCGAACATCATCCCCACTTTCGCGATCGGCTGTGGCGAGAGCTACAAGCCCGCCGACGAAGGCTGGGGGCCGCGTCCGGTTCCCGATGTGGAGGGTCACGCCGACCTCGCATGGCACATCGCGCAGTGCCTGATCCTTGACGATTTCGACATGACCATCATCAACGAGATGGACGTTGATCACGGACTGACCGTTCCACTGTCTATGATGTTCGGGACGCCCGCCAAATGGCCGGTCAAAGTCGTCCCGCTGGCTGTCAATGTCGTCACCTACCCCGTGCCCTCGGGCAATCGCTGCTGGGCGCTGGGTGAAGCAATCGCACGCGCGGTGGAGAGCTTTCCCGAAGACCTCAATGTGCAGGTCTGGGGAACCGGCGGGATGAGCCACCAGCTTCAAGGCCCGCGTGCAGGCCTGCTCAACCGCGAGTGGGACAACCGTTTCATGGACATGCTTGTCGGCGAGAGCGACGAGGCACGCTGGATCGAGCATATAGAATATCTGCGTGAGACCGGCAGCGAAGGGATTGAGCTGGTCATGTGGCTGATCATGCGCGGCGCGCTCGGCCCGGCAACACGTTGCCTTCACCGGCACTATCACATCCCATGTTCCAACACCGCGGTCGGGCATATGGTGCTCGAACCTGTGGCTTGATCGAATTGCAGGAGTAAGCAGGAATGACTGGAATTGCGCTTGTTGGCGCCGGAGCCTTTGGCGAGAAGCACCTCGACGGCCTCAGGAACATCGACGGGGTCGAGATGGTCTCAGTCATCTCGCGCCGCGCCGATCAGGCTGCCGAAGTCGCTGCCAAATATGGCGCGCCGCACTCAGGCACCGAACTGTCCGAAGTGCTGGCGCTCGACGACGTCGATGCCGTGATCCTGTGTACCCCGACGCAAATGCACGCCGAACAGGCCATCGCCTGCATGGACGCGGGCAAGCACGTGCAGGTCGAAATTCCGCTTTCGGACAGCTGGGCCGACGCGCTTGCGGTCGAGGCGAAGGCCAAGGAAACCGGCCTCACCTGCATGGTTGGCCACACCCGCCGCTTCAATCCGAGCCACCAGTATGTAAAGCAACAGATCGACGCGGGTGAGTTCAATATCCAGGCGATGGATATCGAAACCTATTTCTTCCGCCGCAAAAACATGAACGCCAAGGGCCAGCCGCGCAGCTGGACCGACCACCTGCTGTGGCACCACAGCGCGCACTCGATCGACATCTTCCAGTACATGACCGGCAGCAAGGTGATTGCCGCCAACGCGCTGCAAGGCCCCAGGCATCCCGAACTCGGCATCGCGATGGACATGTCGATCCAGATGAAGACCGAAGCAGGCCATATCCTCACGCTCTCGCTCAGCTTCAACAACAACGGGCCGCTTGGCACCTTCTTCCGCTACATCGGCGACAGCGCGACCTATATCGCGCGTTATGATGATCTGGTGACCGGGCACGAGGAGCCGATCGACCTTTCCGGCGTTGCAATCTCAAACAATGGCATCGAATTGCAGGACCGCGAGTTCATCGCGGCTATCCATGAAGGCCGCGAACCGAACAGCTCCGTCAGCCAAGTGCTCGATTGCTACCGTGTCATCGGCGAACTCGCGGCAAGCCTTGAGCAGCAGGACGGGTGGTCCTGATGCAGCGCAGCCTGTGCGGACGTATCGTAAATGCTGTCGGCCTAGGCTGCATGAATCTTTCGTGGGCCTACGGCGACCCACCGCCTCATGAAGGCAGGATCCGGCTGCTCAACGAGGCGCTCGATCTTGGTTACGATCACCTCGATACGTCCAATATCTACGGCTTTGGAAAGAACGAGGAGTTGCTGGCCGAAGCTGTGATGCACCGCCGCGATGAGTTCCTGCTCGCCACCAAGACGGGGATCATAGTCGACGGGCCGCGACGCGGAATCGACTGTTCACCGGAAGCGATTTCCGAGAGCCTTGATGCAAGCCTCAATCGGCTCAAAACCGATCACATTGATCTTTTCTATATGCACAGGTTCGATCCGAAAGTGCCAATCGCCGACAGCGTAGGCGCGATGGCGCGCGCCATCGAGGCGGGCAAGATTGGTGCCTATGGCGTTTCCGAGTGGTCCTCGGCCCATATCCGGGAAGCGCATGCAGTGCACCCGATGGCAGCGGTTCAAACCGAGTATTCACTCTGGACCCGAAACCCTGAACTCGGCGTGCTCGAAACCACGCGGGAGCTTGGGATTGCTTTGGTCGCTTTCTCTCCGATAGCGCGTGGGGCGCTGGGCGGAGAACTCAAAGATTTGTCAGTCCTTGGCGAAAAGGACCTGCGCCGTTCGCATCCTCGTTTTAGCGCCGAGAACTGGCCCAAGAATCTAGAAATCATTGCCCGCTTCGATGAACTGGCGACGCAAGCCGGCCTGGAACCCGCCCAGCTCGCTTTGTCATGGGTTCTGGCACAGGGTGACCACGTCCACGCGATTCCCGGCACGACCAGTCTTGAACATATGCGAGAGAATTTCGCCGCATCCGACGTGGTTGCACGCGATGAAGTGCTTGCTGAAGCCGCAGGGCTGATCAACCAGCGCACCGTCTCCGGGCATCGCTACCCAGAAGTTATGCGCAACACGATCGATACCGAAGACTACGTCTAGAGTCCGATGACATTACGCTGGACCGTAGCCTGAGTTTCTGAGGTAGTTGGCGCATTCGTGAGGGGGGAAGGCATCGAGCAGTGTGCCGATGCGCCGCCATGTGTCTTCGACGGATCGCTCTGCGGCTTTGCGCAGCAGATGTTTGAGCTTGGCGAAGACCTGCTCGATCGGATTGAGGTCGGGGCTATATGGTGGCAAGAACAGGAGGCGCGCACCTCTGGCCCGGATCGCCTGCCTGACGGCCGGTCGCTTGTGGCTGGAGAGATTGTCCATGACGACGATGTCGCCTTTGCCAAGCGTCGGGCAGAGCTGCTCCTCGACCCATGCGGTAAAGCTGACGGCGTTGATCGGCTGATCGAAGACGAAGGGCGCGTCGATCCGGTCGCAGCGCAGCGCGGCAATGAAGGTCATTGTCTTCCAGTGGCCGTAGGGCACCTTGGCGTGGAGCCGCTCGCCTTTGGGCGCCCAGCCCCGCAGCGGAGCCATGTTGGTCTTGGCCCAGGTCTCGTCGACGAAGACGAGGCGACCGGGATCAGGCCGCCCCTGATATTTCTTCCATTGCTCGCGCCGTCGAGCGACCTTTGGTCGCAACTGTTCGGCGGGAAGAACGCTTTTTTTTGAAGCTCAGACCTTCTGCATGGGCGAAGCGCCAGACCTGAACATAATCGACCTTCACGCCGCGCTCGGCCAGCTCGGCCACCAGCCCGCGCAGAGTGAAGTCGGTCTTGGTCCGCTCCAGCAGCCAGTCGCGCAACTCGCCGCTGAGCAGCCGTGGCTTGTGGCCACCTACCTTGCCTGGAGCAGCGCTACCCAACGCACGATAGCGCTGCGACCAGCGCACCACCGTTGCCGCGCTGATGCTCAATGCCGTGGCAACCGCGCGGACGCTCTCACCCGCCAAAACCCGCGCAATCGCGCGTTCCCGCAAATCCATCGAATAAGGTCTGGTCATCGCTGCTGGCCTCCAAACCCAGCCAGCAGCTTGAATCAGAATCTTGCGTCAATGTGAATCCCTAATCGATTCACTCAAACGTCATACCGCTCTAGA
>JASBTD010000042.1 GCA_030148605.1 Erythrobacter sp. | reverse complement strand
CAGCGCAATGCGGCTCCACCACCCATGCCGGGCGAACAACCCTGACACGCGGCTTGCAGGGCTGATGACGTGGTGCTAAGCGCGCCCGCGTTTTGCGATCCGGCACGCGGTTCGCACAATTTTGATCGGCGCTCTGGCAGGCGCATGGGCAGTACCGGGGACTATCGGGAAATCCGTTACACATGAACGAATCTTCTACTCAGGCACATCAGGCTCACGGTTCGCCGAAGCACGGCCATAGTGCGTCCAAGACCGCGCTGGCCGTTGGCGCAATCGGTATCGTTTTTGGCGATATCGGTACCAGCCCGCTTTACGCATTCCGTGAAACCTTCGCCGGCACAGCCAATATCGCGATTGATCGCATGCATGTGCTTGGCGTGGTCAGCCTGATATTCTGGTCGATGTTGCTGGTCGTTGCGATCCAGTACGTCACCATCCTGATGCGGGCTGACAACAAGGGGCAGGGTGGCAGCCTTGCCCTTGTCGCGCTGCTCTCTCGCCATATCGGCAAGTCGAGCTATGGCTGGCTGGTCGTGCTGCTGGGCGTATTTGCGACATCGCTGTTTTATGGCGACAGCATGATCACGCCAGCGATTTCGGTGCTTTCAGCCGTCGAAGGCCTGACAGTTGTCGATCCGGGCTTGCAGCCGTTTGTTATTCCGATTGCCTTGGGTCTGTTGGTGTTCCTGTTCATGCTGCAGGCGCGGGGCACGGCCAAGGTTGGCGCGCTGTTTGCGCCTGTAATGATCGTCTATTTCACAGTCATCGCCGGGTTGGGCGGATGGCAGATCATCCAGAACCCTGACATCCTGTGGGCACTTAATCCCTATTATGCGGTGATGTTCTTCGTCACCGATGGAGTGGTAGCGTTCCTTGCGCTGGGCGCGGTTGTGCTGGCGGTAACAGGCTCTGAAGCGCTCTACTCGGATATGGGGCATTTCGGGCGCGGCCCTATGCGCCTCAGCTGGTTCGGCTTTGTCATGCCGTGCTTGCTGCTCAACTATTTCGGGCAAGGCGCGATGATTGCAGGATTGCCGCCGGAACAGGCAGCCGAAGTCGTACGCAATCCCTTCTTCCTGCTGGCGAGCGAGGAATGGCGCTTGCCGTTGGTGTTCCTGGCCACTGTCGCGACCTTCATCGCCAGTCAGGCAGTCATCTCCGGCGCGTTCTCGATTACGCATCAGGCGATCCAGATGGGCTTCATGCCGCGCCTCAATGTCCGCCACACAAGCGAGACAGAAGGCGGGCAGATCTACATTCCGGTCGTCAACTGGGCCCTGATGATCGCAGTGATCATTCTGGTGCTGACTTTCCAGAACTCGTCCAACCTCGCCTCGGCCTATGGCATCGCGGTAACCGGCGCGGTTACGATCGACACGTTGCTGATGGCGGTGCTGCTGGTGGGCGTGTGGAAGTGGAAATGGTGGTATGCTGCACCCGTAGTCTTGCTGTTCCTGATCGTGGACGGGGCCTATTTCGCGGCGAACCTGGTCAAGATCCCGGATGGCGGCTGGTTCCCGCTGATGGTCGGCTTTATCGCCTTTACCTTGCTCACCACCTGGTCGCGCGGCCGCAAGCTGATGCGCGAGCAGATGGCGGAAGGCGCGCTGCCGATGGAGATCTTTGCCAAGTCAGCCAAGAACAGCGCGCTGCGCGTGCCGGGAACAGCCATTTTCATGGCTTCCAGCACCGCGGGCGTGCCTTCGGCGCTGCTTCACAATATCAAGCACAACAAGGTGCTGCATGAGCGCGTGGTGATCCTGACGGTCAATATCGACGAAGTGCCCTATGTCGATGCAAGCGAACGCTGCGAGTATCACGATCTGGGAGACGGCTTCTATCGTGCGGTGCTGCACTACGGGTTCATGCAGAAGACGGATGTTCCCGAGGGCCTTAAGCAGATGCAGCAATGCGGCGGCGAGTTCGACATGATGCAGACCAGCTTCTTCCTGAGCCGTCAGACGCTGTTGCCGTCAGACAAGCCGGGCATGCCGATCTGGCGCGAGAAGATCTTTGCATGGATGCTGCGAAATTCGGCAACCGCGATGGACTTCTTCAAGCTGCCAACCAACCGCGTGGTGGAACTGGGCAGCCAGGTCGAGATCTGAAGTGACACATAAACGGTTTTGAGAGATAGCCCGATTCTCGACGATGTGAAAGAACGGTGACAATTGTGCCGCACCTGCCGTCAGGAGGAAAATCGGGAGTCAATTGGCTCGCTCGGGTTGCGAGCCTTTGGCAGGCCACCATAACTAATCGCGCTTTTGCCCACCATGAGCAGGTCTATTCCGAGGGAGAAGCCAGCCAAAAATCTCGGGCAACCTTGCTGCCCACGCGTTCTCTTCGTGTTCGGCACCTGAATATACGCGGCTTTCCCAGTCCTCGCCCTTCTTCCAATCAAGCGCGTAAACGCGAGCATCCACTACTTCTTGGTAGGGTGCATAATATGCGTCCAAGGTTGCCGTTCCATGATCAAGCCAAAGCTTTCTACCGTTCGGTTTTCCAAGTTTGTTGGCAAACCACGAGTCCAGAATTTTCAGCAATTCCGGGTCAACTCCTTCGACCGCGCGAGGGTCGATTGCCGGCCAGTGCGAACTGATACAGGCAGCGCGGCCAAATATGTCGGGGCGCTCCATAAAGGCGTAGCAACTCATCAATCCACCCATGCTGGACCCGACGATAGCAGTGTCATTGCGGCCCGATAAGGTTCTGAAGCTCTTGTCTACCCAATCCTTCAATGGGCCTGCAATCCACGCCAGATAGGCTTCCGATACGATTGGTCCTTGCGCCATATTGTCCATCTTTGATCTGAGCGCAGGCGACGCACTTTCATAAATGTCGCGTGGTAGATATTGTCGATACCTGTCGGCACCAGGCGCCCAGATGCCCACGATGATGTGCGGTTCGATGCCCGAGTCGGCAACGGCCATCAACATGGCTTTGTCAGCAGCCCAGACCTTGTCGAAATTGGACTTCTTCGGATCAAAGAGATTATGCCCATCATGCATGTAAAGCACGGGATAGCGTTTTACGCCTTCGTCATAACCCGGCGGGAGCCAGATAGTCAGACGTTGTTCGGGCAGTGATGCAGCGGCGACTCTTTCATATTCGAGAAGACGCCCGGAGTCATCGGCCGGTCGCGCCTTTAGTATTGGCGTCCACAGAACTCCAACGGCAATCAAGAGCATGAAGGTTCTAACCAAAGCGATACACTCCCAGCAACAAGCGAGTTGTTTCTAGGCTAGACCAAAGTTTAACCGGGTGCCACGCTGACTCCTCATGTCGCCCGGTCGCGGACATGAAAAAGGGCACGACGGTTTCCCGCAGCGCCCTTTTCGTTTCATACCGTGCGAACGCGGCGCGTTAGCCCAGATTTGCACTCACCATTGCGTACATCATCGGGAATGACAGCAGTGTGTTGAGGCGGCTGGCGATCAGTGCGCGCGGTGCGGCGGCAGCCTTCTCGTCTGCGCTGGCTTCGACAATGCCCAGCACTTTCTTTTGCGCGGGCCAGATAATGAACCACACGTTGAACGCCATCACCAGCGCCATCCACATACCGGCACCGATCAGGTTCTGATACGGATTGCCGCTAAACGTCAGCGCTTCGACCATGTAACCATTGATCATGGCGATCCACAGGCCGGTTACGACTGTGAGTGCCGCCGCCCAACGGAAGAAGAACAGCGCGCTGGGCGCGATTGTCTTCGTCACAGCGGGCTTATGCTCGTCTGCGATTTTGGGCATGCTCGGCACTTGCACGAAGTTGAAATAATACAGCAGGCCGATCCACAGCACACCGAAGAACAGGTGCAACCAGCGACCGATCGAGTTCCCGTCGATCGCGACCGAGTCCGCAAAGCCGAACATGAGTGCCAGTGCTGCGACGAGACCGATTCCCAGCACCAGGTGAAGATTTCCGAAGAGTTTAGCCATTTTGCTCCCCCTTATGAGCTTTTGCAGGGCACCATAAGGTTAGACCGCCCTGCGACGCGCGGACACTGGCCATAAATGTCAGGGCTTTGCAAGCCCCGTGACTAGGTAGTGGGCGGCGGGTTGTGGGTTTCTTCGTCCACACCTTCCAGGCTTAGCCCGTGTTTCAAAAGCATCGGAATCTGGCTGAAAGTGAACAGGAAAGAGACAGGCAGGAACACCCACAGCTTGGCCCACAGCCAACCCTCGAAGCTCATTTGTGCGCGCAAAATCTCGTTCAGTGCCGCAAGCGCAAGGAAGAATATGCCCCAGTTGCGTGAGAGTTTGAGCCAGCCTTCCTTCGTCAAGCCTTCAAACGCGGCTTCCAGCAGTATCTGCAAAAAGGCACGCCCGCGCCACACCCCGATCAGCAAGGCCACGCCGAATACGCTGTAGATGATGGTCGGCTTGAGCTGCACGAAGGTCGGGTCGCCGAAGAATATCGTCAGCGCGCCAAAGCCGACGATCAGCGCGGTTGAGAACCACAGCATCGGCGAGACTTTGCCCAACCTCCATTTTGATACTGCCAGCGCAATCACCGCTGCGACCATAAACGCCATGGTGCCTTTGATAACCGCGGCCAGTTCGGCAATCGGCTCTGCCTCTTCGGGCGCGAACCAGCGGTAGACGCCCAGGAACACCAGCAGCGGGCCATAGTCGACCGCGACATTGAGCCAGCCGGACTTCGGCTTTGGCTTGGTTTCGGATTCGGCTTCGCTCATCAGGCAACCCCTGCAATCACTTTGGCGACCAGGTCAGGATCAAACGGCCGCAGATCGTCTATCTTCTCGCCAACACCAATGGCGTGGATGGGCAAGCCATATTGTTCCGCCGCCGCAACCAGCACACCGCCGCGCGCGGTGCCATCCAGCTTGGTCATGATCAGGCCGGTCACGCCCGCCACTTCCTTGAACACATCGATCTGCGAGAGCGCGTTCTGGCCGTTGGTGGCATCAAGCACCAGCACCACGTCATGCGGAGCTTCGGGATTGAGGCGGCCCAGCACTTTGCGGATCTTCGCGAGCTCATCCATCAGTTCGCGCTTGTTCTGCAGGCGGCCTGCCGTATCGACGATTAGCGCATCGATACCTCTTTCGGTTGCGGCCTTGACCGCGTCGAACACGATGCTGGCGGGATCGCCGCCTTCAGGGCCGCGAATGATCGGCACGTTGATCCGTTCAGCCCAGGTCGCAAGCTGGCCGATGGCGGCGGCGCGAAACGTGTCGCCCGCTGCCAGCATCACGCCATAATCGTCTTCCTGGAACAGATGCGCGAGCTTGGCGATCGTGGTCGTCTTGCCGCTGCCGTTAACGCCGATCACCAGCAGAACTTGCGGGCGCGGGAATGCAGTGATCTCTAGCGGCTTGGCGACCGGGCGCAGGATCTCTGCGATTTCTTCCGCCACGGCCTCTTTCAGCTCGCGTTCGCTGATTTCCAAGCCAAAGCGCTTTTCCTTGAGCCGCTGGCGGATGCGCGCCGCAGCCGAGGGGCCTAGATCGGACATGATCAACGCGTCTTCGACATCATCCAGCGTCGCGTCGTCGAGCTTGGCTGTGCTGACGACCGTAGTCAGGTTCTCGCTCAACCGGTCAGAGGTTTTGCGGAAACCACCAAATAGCCGCTCGGTCCAGGATTTCTTCGGGCTGTCCGCCTCGCTCATACGAGCATTCCTTCGTCTACTCTTTCAGGCGAGATGGTGGCGATCTGCCCCGCCGCAATGCCTTCCGGCACGGCAACCCGCGCGAAATTGGGGGCATAGCCTGTGCCGTCGCGCTCTGCGAGTACGGACAGCTCTTTGCCCACCAGCGATTGCAGCCATGCCTCGCGCGCTTCGCTGACGGCTGCGCGCAATTTAGCGGCGCGGTCCTTGATCACGGAGCGGTCAAGCTGCGGCATGCGGGCCGCGGGCGTGCCGGGGCGGGGCGAATATGGGAAGATATGGCCATGCACGATGTCGCACTCGCGAATGATCGAGAGGTTCGCTTGGTGGTGTTCCTCAGTCTCGGTCGGAAACCCAGCGATCAGGTCCGCTCCAATGGCCATCTCGGGCCGACGCGCCTTCAGCTGTGCGACCAGTTCAACCGCATCAGTGCGCAAGTGCCGCCGTTTCATGCGCTTTAGGATCAAGTCATGCCCGTGCTGCAACGACAGGTGAAGGTGCGGCATCAGGCGCTGCTCGCTGGCGAGGAGTTCGAACAGTTGCTCGTCAATTTCGATACCATCGACTGACGAGAGGCGCAGCCGCTGAAGCTCGGGAAAGCCATCAAGAATCGCGCTCACCAATCGACCCAGTCGGGGCATGTCCGCCAGTTCCTGTCCCCAGCTGGTAAGATCGACACCTGTCAGCACAACTTCCTTAGCGCCCTGCGCCAAGTGTTCTTCAACCTCGCGCAGCACATCGGAAATGCCGAGCGAGCGGCTCTTGCCGCGTCCCTGCGGGATCACGCAGAAGGTGCAGGCGTGGTCGCAGCCGTTTTGCACCGCGACAAAGGCACGGGTGCGGGTTGGCGGCAGCGGGGGAGCCTCTACCGGCACATTCCATGCGCGCGGATCGAGTTTAGCTTCATTTGCGATCAGCCCGTCGACTTCGGGCATATCGGCCAGTTGCTCGCGTTCGATGTCGGCAGCGCAGCCGGTAACCAGCAGTCGCGCATCAGGCCGCGCCTTGCGTGCCCTGCGGATCGCCTGGCGGGTCTGCCGGACCGCTTCGGAAGTGACTGCGCAGCTATTGATGACAACGAGATTGTCTTCGCCTGCCAGCATACCGCGCATGCGCTCGCTTTCGGCAATATTTAGCCTGCAACCCAGCGAGATCAGTTCCGGCCCGCTCATCAATTCTGGCCTGCGAAATCCGACCATTCGAATGTGCCGCGAAAGCTTTCTGTCGCAGGCCCGCTCATCAAGATGCGGTCATCAGGCGTCCATTCGATCTGCAGCGGGCCGCCCGGCAGCACGACAGTGACGATGCGTTCGACCAGCCCATGCCGCATCGCCGCAACCGCAGTGGCGCATGCCCCCGTGCCGCATGCCCGGGTCAATCCCGCCCCGCGCTCCCACACGCGCAGACGGATCCGGGTGCGGCTTTCCACGGTTGCCACATTCACGTTCACGCGTTCGGGGAAGAGCGGATCATGTTCGATCTCAGGGCCCAGTCGCTCCAGCTCCACCGCATCGCAATCCTCGACGAAGAAAATCACATGGGGATTGCCGACATTGACGGCCGCGGGTGTTTCCAGCCCGTCCCAGCCGACCGGCATGATGAGTGTATCCATCGCATAGGCGAGGGGGATGGCGTGCCATTCGAAACGCGGCATGCCCATGTCCACCGTCGCGCCGCCTTCGGCTGGTTCGAGCGCGATCACGCCGCCATCAGTCAGCACTCTCGCAGGCGAACCATGCAGCAGCGCCACCGCTCGCGCGGCATTGCCGCACGCCTCCACTTCGCTGCCATCCGAATTGAAGATACGCATGCGGAAGTCCGCATCATCGCCTTTGCAATTCTCGAGCAGGATCAGCTGGTCACAGCCAACACCCTTGCGCCGGTCAGCAATCGCTGCGGCGGTGCGGCTTGTC
>JASBTD010000038.1 GCA_030148605.1 Erythrobacter sp. | reverse complement strand
TGGCGCGAGGAAGACTGGCCGCGTTTCTGGGAAGGCACCAATACCCCTGCCGTCATGCGCTGGCTCGGCGGGGTGTGTGATGAGCCGAAGCGGCTGGCGGCGCAGGAACGGCTGCTTTCATACGAACGCGATCATGGCCACACTTTCTGGTGTGTCGAGCGCAAGAGCGATGGAGCGATCCTGGGCTTTTGCGGGCTCAAGCGCTGCAACCAGCCGGGCGGCCCAATCGGCATGATGGAGGCGGGCTGGCGATTGCGCGAAGATGCCTGGGGCATGGGCTTCGCCAAGGAAGCGGCCATTGCTTCGCTCGACATCGCCTTTGAGCGCTTCCAAGCAGACGAAGTGATCGCGCTGACAGTCACCGGGAACAAGCCAAGCTGGGGGCTGATGATCAAGCTCGGCATGCAGCGACGCGAGGATCTGGATTTCGACAACAGCGATTTCGATCCTGACGATCCCTATATCATTGTCTATTCGATTGCGCGCGAAGTGTGGGCAGCGCAGCGTGGCTGATATCGTGATCGAGACCGAACGGCTGGTGCTGCGGCGGATCGACGAAAGCGATGCCGCGCTGCAGTATCGCTTGCTTAACACCCCCGTTGTAATGGAGCATCTGGGCGGCCCGAAAGAGCTGCATGAAATTGAAGCCAAGCATGCCAAGAGCATGGCCGGCTTCGCGCGGGAGGGGTTTGGTTTCATGATGATGATCGAGAAACCATCTGGCGAGCTGGTCGGTCATGCCGGGATGAAACGGGTCGATAATCCGCTTGCGCCCAACAAGGGCGATCATGAGATCGGCTGGCTGGTGCGCGAGGACCGCTGGCGCATGGGCTATGCCAGCGAAGCGATGCGGGCGGTGATCGATTGGGCGTTCTCGACCATCGGTGCGCCGCATCTTGTTGCCCTTACCAGCGAAGCCAATGCACCCAGCTGGCGCCTGATGGAAAAGCTGGGCATGACAAGGCGGGCGGATCTGGACTTTGTCGACCCGGCCTATTCAGCTGCAGATAACCCGACCATTCAATATGCGCTGTCCCGGCAGGACTGGGCGCCTTCATCCGGAGATGTGGTTCAGTGACATTGCCCAGGCGCTACCTGTTTGTAGCTGCGATTGTTGTTGGCAGCTTCCTGCTTTTCCTGATCCAGCCGATGGTGGCGCGGTTGGCGCTGCCGCGTTTGGGCGGTGCGCCCAATGTCTGGAACAGCGCGATGCTGGTTTACCAGGCCTTGCTTCTGGGCGGCTATGCCTATGCCCATGCGATCGGGCGCTTGAGCTTGCAGCGACAGTTCATGCTGCATGTGACATTGTTTGCGCTTGCCGGGCTGAGCTTGCCGATTGCGCTTGCTGATTGGGCAAGCTTTGGCCCCGGTCTCGAAGTGCTTTGGGTTCCCGCATTGCTGCTCGCCAGCATCGGGCCGGTGTTCTTTGTCGTGTCAGCGCAGGCACCATTGGTTCAGCGCTGGTATGCCGCTTCGCCCGATGCAGGCGACCCCTATCCGCTCTACGCCGGCTCAAACCTTGGCAGCTTTGCGGGATTGTTGAGCTATCCGCTGCTGGTCGAGCCCAATCTCACTTTGAGCCAGCAAGCCTGGATGTGGACCGCAGGCTATGTGGTGCTTGGCATATTGGTGCTGCTGCTGGCGCGCGCTCGCTGGCAAGTGGAAACCGCGCATGCCGGCGGCGAGGCACATGGGGAAGCGGGGGCGACTGTGCCGCTCAAGACTATCCTGCTGTGGCTGGTCTTGGCGGCAGTGCCTTCAGGCCTGATGCTGTCCACCACGACGCATTTGACGACAGACATCCTTGCCATGCCGCTGCTGTGGGTGTTGCCGCTCGGGCTATACTTGCTCAGCTTTGTCCCGGCCTTTTCGGAGCGACGGACTGTAACGCAGGTTCTAACCCGGGTGGCGCCGATTGTCGTGTTGCTGGTGGGCGGGCTTGCCATGGTTCCGCAATCGGTCGGCGGATTGACTATCGCGTTGTCGACCGTGGTGATGCTGTTCATTTTAGCTGTCGCGCTGCATGGCAAGCTTTACGACCTGCGGCCCGATCCCTCGCGGCTCACGCTGTTCTATCTCGTCATGTCGGCAGGCGGCGTATTGGGCGGCATGTTCACGGCGCTGATCGCGCCGCTGGTGTTCGATTGGGTGTGGGAACATCCGATCCTTGTTCTGGCGACGGCTGCCTTGCTTCCGCTGGGCGGGCTCTTCGCATGGCAACAAAAGCTGGAAGAAAGCGAGCGCTGGCGCTTGCCATCAGTGCTCGGTGCGATCCTGCTGGCCAGTGTGCTGGCTGCAACCATGGCTGTGACCGTTGCCAAGGGTATGGACTATGTCACACTGGCGATCTTCGTGGCGATGGCCTGGCTTGCAGTCCTTGTGAAATTCCATCGCTTCGCCTTCATCATGATCCTGCTTTTGATGATGCTGGGCCGCGGCGGTGGCGGGCACCTCAATGCTTATGATGAGGGCGATCGCACGCGCAGCTATTTCGGGGTCTACAACATCAAGGATATCGAGCAGCGCGGCGTGCGCGTGCTGACGCACGGCACCACAGTGCATGGCGGGCAATTCCTTGCGCCGGATCGCCAGCGCGAGCCAACATCCTACTATGGCCGCAGCGCGGGCGTGGGTCTGGTGCTGGGCAAATCAGCGCAGGTGTTTGGGGTTGATGCCGATGTCGGGATTGTCGGGCTTGGTGCAGGCACACTCGCTTGCTACCGCGAGCCGGAGCAGACCTATCGTTATTACGAGATTGATCCGGCGGTGCTGGCTTTCTCTGATCAGGAGCGGTTTACGTTCCTGTCGCAATGCTCGCCCGGGGCTGAAACGGTTATCGGTGACGCGCGGCTGGCGCTGGAGCAAGAACCGGCGGGGCAGTTCGATGTGCTGGTGGTCGATGCATTCTCTTCCGATGCCATCCCGCTACATCTGCTTACTCGCGAGGCTTTCGGGATCTACAATCGCGCCATTCGCGATGATGGTGCTTTACTGATCCACATATCGAACCGCTTCCTCGACTTGCAGCCAGTGCTGGCCAGCGCCGCCGAAGAATGTGGCTGCCAAGTGGCTCTGCGGCGCGATGACAAGCTGCCAACCGGGCAGGAATTGTCGCAATCAGACTGGGTGGTGATGACCCGCGATCCGGCAGTGATGGCGCGGATCAAGCAGGCCACCGGTGCCGATCTCTGGCAAGATCTGAACGCGCCCTTGGACGAACCATGGACTGATGACTATGCTTCGATCCTGCCGCTGATCAAATGGAAATATCTGATGGGGATTCACTGATGACCGGAAACAGCACGAGACCAGGGGTCAATATCGTGCCGATTCATGGCAAGACGCCGCAGATCCACGACAGCGCCTTTATCGCGCCGGGATGCACGATCATTGGCGATGTCACCATCGGTGCAGATAGCTCGATCTGGTACAATTGCGTGCTGCGCGCAGATGTCAGCCGGATCGTGATTGGTGAGCGGACCAATATCCAGGATGGCACCGTGTGCCATTGCGATCCGCCGCGCCCCGGCGATGAACAAGGCTCGCCGTTGATCATCGGGGATGACGTGCTGATCGGCCATATGGCGATGGTGCATGGTTGCACGATCCGCGACCGCGGGTTCGTGGGGCTTGGCGCGATCGCAATGAACAAGGCAGTGATCGGCCATGATGCGATGCTCGCGGCGGGTGCGATGCTGACCGAAGGCAAGGTCATGGAAGACCGCACGCTGTGGGCCGGCCGCCCGGCCAAGCCGATGAAGGAACTGTCCGACGCGGCGATCGCCGGCATGCGGATGGGTGTGGCGCATTATGCGGAGAACGCGCGGCATCATGCCGCAGCGGTTAGCGATGCGATGGGCAGCAATGGCTGAGAATGGCCCGCGCCAAACCCGATCTTCCCGCGGCTGCGCAGGTCCGGGCTGCAATCGATAGCGACGGCCGGATTGTGATCCGTGTAACGCCGGGCGCACGGCAGGAGGCTCTTTCAGTCGAAGGCACGCAAGTGCAGGCAAAGGTGCGGGCCAAGCCGCAGGATGGCGCGGCGAATCAGGCAGTTATCAAGCTGTTGGCGCAGGCGCTGGATATAGCACCTTCGCGCATTACCTTGCTCCGCGGTGCGACCTCGCGTGAGAAGCAATTCAAAGTCGAACTCTAGCCGAGGCTTGAATCACCTGTCTGGTTGAGACCAGTCTTCCGGTTCGATCTTGCTGCTGCGCAGCTGCAAGGCCAACCCGATGGCAACCCCCACGCCGATGGCCACGGTCAGGTCCGCCAGCACAGTGAGCAAGAGTGTCAGCAATAGCAGCAGCCGGTCAGCCATGGGGGCTCGCATATAGCCGCTCCATTTCTCCGGCTCGCTCATGTTCCACGCAGTCAGGATCAAGAGCGCCGCCAGTGCGGGCATCGCCAGATAGCCTGCAAGTGGCGCTGCAAGCATCACCACCAGCAATATGGTGAGCGCATTGACAACTCCCGCAACCGGGGTGTGTCCGCCCGCGCGAACATTGGTAGCAGTGCGTGCGATCGCCCCTGTTGCAGGCAGTCCGCCGAACAAAGCCGAACCGATATTGGCCCAGCCTTGCGCCAGCACTTCGGCATTGGGGGGGTGTCGCCCTTCAAACATGCGATCGGCAACCATGGCGGAGAGCAGCGATTCAATTGCGGCGAGCAAGGCGATGATGATCGCTGAAGGAAGCAGCTCGATGATCCCCTCAACCGTGACATGCGGCAGGCTGGGCATAGGCAAGCCGCGCGGCAGTTCTCCATAGCGCGAAGCGATCGTGTCGACCGGCAATTGCAGCAGCACCACAGCGGCTGAAGCCAGAGCAACCGCTAAGATCAACCCCGGCAATTTCTCGGACATGCGTCGCAACACCACGATCAAGATCAATGCGTCGGCGCCAATTGCCAGAGCTGTGAGGTTCAAGCTGTCGCGCGCATCCCACAATGCGGCAAGCTTGGGCAGGAAATCGGCCGGCATTGTTCCGGCATCGAGCCCAAGGAAATCCTTCAACTGGCTCGATGCGATGATGATTGCGATGCCAATGGTGAAACCGTTGACCACTGCCTCTGGGATGTAGCGCACCAAATTGCCAAGCCGCAGCAGCCCCGCCATCAACAGGATCGCGCCAGCCATCAGCGTCGCCAGCACCAACCCGTCAAAACCGTGATCGGCAATGACATCGTAGACCACGACGATAAACGCGCCGGTCGGCCCGCCAATCTGCACCCGGCTGCCGCCCAGCAGCGAGATGAGCAGGCCAGCCACCACCGCTGTAACAAGGCCAACCTCTGGCGCGGCACCGGAAGCGATCGCGATCGCAATGCTGAGCGGAATGGCCACCATTGCCACGGTCACGCCCGCGATGGCGTCTGCGCGAAAACTTGCCAGCGTGTAGCCGGGCAGGGTTGTCAGCAGTTTGGGCTTCATAACCCTTGCTCTATTCGGCTTCTTCGCCTTTCCGGTACTTATCGAACCAAGCAATAACCGCCACGGTACGCGCTGCTTGCTGGCTTGGCGATTGAGTCAGGTTGTTGTGGCTTGAATCGGGCGTCACAACCAGTGCGGTGTCGACACCCTTCACTTTCAAGGCGCCGTAGAACTGTTCCGCTTCGCTGCGCGGGGTGCGGTAGTCATTCTCGCCAACCAGAACGAGAGTTGGCGTCGTGACATTCTGGACCAGGCTTAGCGGGCTGCGCTCCCAATAATGATCGGGCTTCTCCCATGGCTGCCCCTCCATCCAGTATTCGCCGAAGAAAGCGTAGAAATCGGACATCAGCGCCATGGTGACCCAGTTGATCACGGGCTTGTGCGAAGCGGCCGCCTTGAAGCGATCGGTCTTGCCGACCACCCATGCGGTCAGGATACCGCCACCGGAACCGCCGGTGACGAAGAGGTTTTCGGGATCGGCATAGCCCGCTGCAATCGCCGCATCGACTGCAGCCATCAGTTCATCATGGTTGCTGATCGGGTAATTGTCTTCGATCCGGTCTGCAAACTCTTCTCCATAGCCGGTCGAACCGCCCGGATTGGTGAACAGCACCGCATAGCCCGCTGCGCTATAGAGCTGATAGTCGACGGAGAATTCCGGACCATACGCCGCATAGGGGCCGCCGTGCATTTCAAGGATCATCGGCACCTTGTCGCCATCCTTGTATCCGGGCGGAAGTGTGATCCAGGCCGGGATACGCACGCCATCAGCGGCATAGGCGACGATCTCTCGCGTCTCTCCAAGCCGTTTCGACCCCAGCTTCACTTCGTTGAGCGCGGTCAGCTGGCGCGTTCCGCGCCGCGTCGTAACGCCGATGTCCGGCGGGCGCACGCTGCTTGCTGTGGTGAATGCGATTGTGCCGTTATCAGCTGACTGACCATTCGCCGCCCGTGTAAGGCAGCGCGTAATAGGTGCTGCCGAGCCTTGGCGCGAGTTCGCTCACTTCGCCGCTTGATGAAATGCGCGCCACGCGGTGCTCGCCTTCGCTCTCGTAACTCGCGAACAGCCCCGCATCGGTCCATTCCAGCCCGTCAAAGCCGCGGTCGAAATCAACTGCCAGCTGGCGCGATCCGCTGCCATCGGCGTTCATCACATAGAGATTGGTCTGGTCAAACGCGTTGCCCATGTCGTCAAAGCCGAGATAGGCAATCTGGCGGCCATCGGGCGACACCTGGGGTGACCGGTCTTCGCCGTCGCGGGTCGTCAGCTGCGCAAGATCGCCGCTCGCAATATCCAGGCGATAGATCTCTGTACCATAGGCTTCGAGTTCCCAGTTCTCGTTCCGGTTGGCCGAGAAATAGAGCGCCTTGCCATCGGGCGACCATTCGACCGCGCCGCCGTTGGAATATTCGCCGAATGTCAGCTGGCGTGGCGCGCCGCCAGTCGCACTGACTATGAACAGCTGCGTGGTGCCAGGCTTCAGATAGGTACCGCCATCAATGCGATAGGTAACACGGTCGATAATCTGCAGCGGCTTCCCCCATTCCGCGCCCTCGGGCTTGGCGGGCGCTTTGCCAAGGGTCAGCCCTTCGCCAGGAACGCGCGCAGTATAGGCAATCTGCGATCCGTCGGGGGACCAGCTGATCCCGCTCGGGCTTTCAGGCAGTGCCGTGATATTGGCGCTTACGCCGCTATCCATCCAGCGCACATGCAGCTCGGGTCCGCCGCCACTTTGTGTCGAGATATAGGCCAGGCGCGATCCGTCAGGCGACCAGCGCGGGCTGACATGCGTGCCTTCCCCTGTCACCAGCGGCGTTTCATTGCCGCTTGCCACATCTACCAGCCAGATCGAACTGACTGCCTTGTCTGTCATGATGTCATTGGTGCGCCGGACATAGGCAATCTGCCGGCCATCCGGGCTGATCTGCGGATCGGCCCCGACTGTAAGGCCGAACAGGTCCGCACCGGTGAAAAGTGTCGGATCGGGCGCTGAATTGCCGTGATCATCAGCAGAGATCGGGGTGGCAAAAGGCGCTGCGAGCAAAGTTGCTGCAGCAAGAAGTCTGAATGAACGCATGAATGGCCCCCTGTCAGGAAACTAAGGGGCGCACTCATGCATATCTGGAAGTCGAAAGCTAGCTCTTGTCGTTGCCGTCGCCACCAGCATCGCTTCCGGCATCGGCGTCAGGCTTCTTCTTGGGCGCAGCCTTCTTCGCAGCGGGCTTCTTATTCGCTGGCGGTTTGCGCTTCGGTTTCGCCTTGGGCGGGGCAGGCGTAAGCTCGAAGCTGGGCTTGCCATCCTTGATGGTGACATGCACTTCGCCGCCATCCGAAAGCTTGCCGAACAGCAGTTCTTCCGCCAGCGGCTGCTTGATCTTTTCTTGCAGCAAGCGGCCCATAGGGCGTGCGCCATAAAGCTTGTCATAGCCCTTGTCCGCGAGCCAGCTGCGCGCGTCCTTGTCAAACTGGATGTGCACGTTCTGCTCGGCCAGTTGCAGTTCCAGCTGAAGGATGAACTTGTCGACCACGCGGGCCACCGTGCTCTTGCCCAGATAGGCAAACGGCACGATTGCATCCAGACGATTGCGGAATTCTGGGGTGAACATCTTCTTCACCGCTTCCTCGCCTGCGTCTTCCTTGGACACATCGCCAAAGCCGATGCCCTGTGTCGCCATCATCGCCGCACCGGCATTGGTGGTCATGATCAGCACGACATTGCGGAAATCTACAGTCTTGCCGTGGTGGTCGGTCAAGCGACCATTATCCATCACTTGCAGCAGGATGTTGAACAGATCCGGGTGCGCTTTCTCGATCTCGTCAAGCAGCAACACGGAATGCGGGTTCTGGTCGATCGCATCGGTCAACAGGCCGCCCTGATCATAGCCGACATAGCCCGGAGGCGCGCCGATCAGGCGCGACACGCTGTGGCGCTCCATATATTCGGACATGTCGAAACGCTTGAGCTCTATCCCCATGATGCTCGCCAGTTGGCGCGCGACTTCGGTTTTGCCGACGCCGGTCGGGCCACTGAACAGGAACGAACCGATCGGCTTGTCCGGATCGCGCAGGCCCGCACGAGACAGCTTCATCGCGGTCGACAAGCGCTGGATCGCTTCATCCTGTCCGAATACGACATGCTTGAGATCGCGCTCGAGGTTTTCCAGCGCCTTCTTGTCGTCCTTGCTGACCGATTTGGGCGGGATGCGCGCCATGGTCGCAATCACCGCTTCGATTTCCTTGGCGGTGATCTTCTTCTTGCGGCGACTGGGCGGCACCAGCATCTGCATCGCGCCGACCTCATCGATCACGTCGATCGCCTTGTCGGGCAGCTTGCGGTCATTGATATAGCGCGCCGACAGCTCGACCGCGGTTTTGAGCGCATCGGGCGAGTACTTGACCTTGTGGTGATCTTCAAACGCGGTCTTGAGGCCTTTCAGGATCTTGATTGTCTCGTCGATCGTCGGCTCGTTCACATCGATCTTCTGGAAACGGCGCAGCAACGCGCGATCCTTCTCGAAGTGGTTGCGAAATTCCTTGTAAGTGGTCGAACCGACGCAGCGGATCGCGCCGGAAGACAGCGCGGGCTTCAAGAGGTTTGAGGCGTCCATCGCGCCGCCGCTGGTTGCGCCAGCCCCGATCACGGTGTGGATCTCGTCGATAAACAGGATCGCATCGGGCATTTGCTCGAGCTCGCCCACGACCTGCTTCAAGCGCTCTTCGAAATCGCCGCGATAGCGCGTGCCTGCAAGCAATGCGCCCATGTCGAGCGAATAGATCACGGCATCTTGCAGCACTTCAGGCACATCGCCTTCCACGATCTTGCGCGCCAGCCCTTCAGCAATGGCGGTTTTACCAACGCCGGGATCACCGACATAGAGCGGGTTATTCTTGCTGCGGCGGCACAGGATCTGGATCGTGCGATCCACTTCAGGTCCGCGGCCAATCAGCGGGTCAACCTTGCCGGCCTCTGCCTTGGCATTGAGATTGACAGTAAACTGGTCAAGCGCGGTCTCTTTCTTGTTGCCGCCTTCCTTGGCTTGCTCGCCGCTATCAGCTTGCGCTTCTTCGGCCCCTTGCGGCGCTTTGGATTCAAGCTGGCGACCGCCCTTGCCGATGCCGTGGCTGATATAGCTCACCGCGTCGAGCCGGCTCATATCCTGCTGCTGCAGGAAATAGACGGCGTAGCTGTCACGCTCGCTGAATAGTGCGACCAGCACATTCGCGCCTGTCACTGTGTCCTTGCCTGAAGACTGCACATGCAGGATCGCGCGCTGGATCACGCGCTGGAAACCGGCGGTCGGCTGCGGATCAGCGCCATCCTCGGTCTTCAGGGACTGATATTCCTGGTCGAGATACTGCTTCACCACTTCGCCCAGCTCGGCCAGATCGACCCCGCACGCGGCCATAACCTGCGCAGCGTCCTCATCATCGATCAACGCGAGCAGCAAATGCTCAAGCGTGGCGTATTCGTGCCGGCGCTCGGACGCATTGCCGAGTGCGTTGTGCAGCGTTCTTTCGAGGTTTTGAGCGAAACTTGGCATAGGGTTCTCTAAAAGGGGGCTATACGGTGGGGGCAAGAACTCTCCCTTGCGGGAGAGAGTGAAAGCGATTGGTTAAGCGGTATTAGGCGCTTGTCCCTGATATGGGCAGCCTTTGCGCGATTGCGAATCCGGAGTGGGCGCAACCGCATTATGGCTCCGGCTTCTTGAACAGCGCATCGGCCGCATCGCGGTGCGCAGCGGCATTTAGGCGATGCTTCTCGACCCGCGCGATCTCGGCTTCGAGCAGCGCAATCCGCTCTTCCAGCTCGTCTTGCGAATAAGGTGAAAGATCCTCTCCCGCGAGTTTGCTCGCGGCATCGCCCTTGGGGCGCGGGAGGTCATCTAGTTCCATCTTCAGCTAACATCCTGCGCTGATCGCTTGCTGTCAATGGAGAGGCTCGCTAGTTCCCGCCACTTAATTGCGTTGAATTGCCCGGTGTCGCTTTGCAGACACAGCGGCGCACGGCGCGCAACAGGGACGATGGGATTGATGGCTGGAGCGCAGGCAGGCGAATTACCGGAGACAATGCAAGCAGTTGGCTTTGATGAACCGGGCGGGCTCGAAGTGCTCACCTTGCGCGAAATGCCGTTGCCCGATCTCAAGCCAGCTGATGTCCTGATCAAGGTGGCCTATGCCGGGGTAAACCGGCCTGACTGCATCCAGCGCGCCGGGAATTATCCCGCACCGCCCGGTGCCTCGCCGTTGCCGGGGCTGGAAGTGGCGGGCCAGATCGTCGCTGTCGGAAGCGAAGTGCCACAAGAGCTGATTGGCCAGACAGTCGCCGCGCTCACCCCCGGCGGCGGCTATGCCGAATATTGCACAGCGCCTTGGGGCCATTGTCTGCCTGTGCCTGAAGACATGCCGCTTTGCGACGCGGCGGCCTTGCCGGAAACGCTATTTACGGTGTGGCACAATGTGTTCGAGCGCGGGATGCTGCGCGATGGCGAGACATTGCTGGTGCATGGCGGCACTTCGGGCATCGGAACGATGGCAATCATGTTGGCCAAGGCCTTCGAAGCGAAGGTTATCGTGACCTGCGGCGATGAAGCCAAGTGCCAGGCGGCGCGCGAGCTGGGGGCAGATCTGGCGATCAATTACCGTGAGGCGGATTTTGTCGAAGCGGTGAAAGATTTCACCGATGGCAAGGGAGTTGACGTGGTGCTGGATATGGTTTCCGGCGACTATGTCCCGCGCAATCTTCAATGCCTTGCGCCTGATGGGCGACATGTAACGATTGCTGTGCTGGGCGGACCCAAGGCAGAGCTCTACATGGCGATCGTCATGATGAAACGGCTGACGCTGACCGGATCGACGCTGCGCCCGCGCACCGATGCCTTCAAATCGGCACTGTGTGACGAGATTGCGCAGAACGCCTGGCCGCTGTTCACATCGCGCGAATTGAAGCCGGTGATGGATGAAGTTTTCCCGCTTGCAAATGCCGCAGGAGCACATGCGCGGATGGAGGCAGGCGACCATATTGGCAAAATTGTGCTAAAGGTGTCGGGTGACTGAGCGCTACACCCTTCATGAAGACCCTCGCAGCGGCAATTGCTACAAGATCAAGCTGACCGCGGCCCTGCTCGATATTCCGCTCGAGACTCTGCAATATGACATCATGCAGGGCGAAACGCGCACGCCGGAATTTCTGGCGAATATCAATCGCAATGGTCGCATCCCTGTACTGCAGATCGAAGGAGATGATGGCGTGCGCTTTCTGCCGGAAAGCAATGCCGCCTGCTGGTATCTCGCCAGTGGCAGCGAGTTGATCCCGTCAGACCGCTTTGCGCAGGCCGACATGCTGCGCTGGATGTTCTTCGAGCAGTATAATCACGAGCCCAATATCGCGACTTTGCGCTTCTGGCTGAGCATTATCGGCGAAGCCAACCTGACCGAGCAGCAGCGCGGCCAGATCATGGCGAAACGGGTGGCTGGCTGCGAGGCGCTGCGGCTGATGGACGAACATCTCGGGCGTAGCGAATGGATGGCGGGCGATCGCGCGACGCTGGCTGATATTGCGCTCTTTCCTTACACCCATGTGGCGGAAGAAGGCGGCTTTGGTCTCGAGGATTATCCTCAGGTGTGCCGGTGGATCGAACAGGTCAGGAAATTGCCCGGCTTCGTCGCGATGGCCTGACATATCTCTGTCGCACTGACCGCGAACCGTCACGGAAATGTGAGTCTATCGTAACAATCGCATGCCATGAAATCTGAGCAAGGAATCCGTTCCGGAATCGCTTTGCAGGAGCTTCCATGGCCGATCTCACTGAAACAGCACCGCCAATCACAGCCTATCTGGGCGCCATGGACACAATCGCCCGGCTCCCGGTCAAGCGATTGCAGACACCCGAGCCGGAAGGGATCACGCGCAAACGTTTCCGCACGATCTGGATCAGCGATGTGCATCTGGGCACCAAGGGCTGCAATGCAGATCTGCTGATCGACTTTCTCGACCACACCGACAGTGAAACCATGTATCTGGTGGGAGACATCATTGATGGCTGGCGCCTCAAGAAGAAATTCTACTGGCCGGCTGAGCACAACGATATTTTCTGGCGCATCCTCAAGCGCGCAAGGCGCGGCACCCGGATTGTCTACATCCCCGGCAATCATGACGAAATGTTCCGCCAATTCACCGGGCTGAATTTCGGCGGTGTCGAAATCCGCCGCGCGGCCTTTCATGACACAGCCGACGGCCGCCGCCTTCTGGTGCTGCATGGCGATGAATTCGACGCCGTGATGCTTGCGCATCGCTGGCTCGCGTTCGTCGGGGACACGCTCTACCACGTGATGATGGGGCTCAATCACTGGGTCAACAAGGCGCGCCGCGCCTTGGGCCTGCCCTATTGGTCCTTGTCAAAAGTGGCCAAGCACAAGGTCAAGAATGCGGTCGAGTTTATTGGCCGCTATGAAGAGGTTGTCGCCAAGGCAGCGGCGCAACGCGGTGTCGATGGCGTGGTCTGCGGCCACATCCACACCGCAGAGTTTCGTGAGTTCACCAGCGGAGAACGGTCGATCGAATATTGGAATGACGGCGACTGGGTCGAAGGGTGCAACGCGCTGGTCGAACATCTGGACGGCCGGATGGAAATCCTCAATTGGCCCGATGAAGTGGCGAAGCGGCAGCGAAAGCTTGAGCAAGGCGAACCATCGGTTGATACGCGCCGGGCGGCCGCATGAACTTGCTGGGCTCGCTCGATGCAGGGCCGCCTTCTTTCGCCAACGGCGATGCCCACTCCCGGCCGCGCAGTATCGCAATCGTCACGGACGCATGGCACCCGCAAACAAATGGTGTTGTGCGCACGCTGGATATGACGTGCAAGATCTTGCGCGAATGGGGGCATCAGGTCGCGGTAATTTCGCCTGATGCCTATCGTTCCATGCCATGTCCGACCTATCCGGAAATCCGCCTGGCGCTTACATGGCCGGGATCGGTTGGCCGTCAATTGGCCAGGCTCAATCCCGATGCGATCCATATTGCCACTGAAGGCCCCCTGGGGATAGCCGCCCGCAAATACTGCGCGCGCAAAGGCGTGGCATTCACGACCGCCTATCACACACAATTTCCCGATTATGTGGCGCGGCGAACAGGCCTTAGCCCTGACCGCATCTGGCCTTTCATCCGCTGGTTCCATGGGCCTGCGCAAAGAGTGATGGTTGCGACCCGCAGCATCCGCAGAGAGCTGCGCGGGCAAGGCATTTCGCAGCTGCACGCATGGAGCAGGGGTGTTGACCTTGGTTGCTTTACTCCCGACGCGCCGCCCCCTCCCGAATTCAGCCAGCTTGACGGTCCGATTCTGCTCTATGTCGGCCGTGTCGCGCCCGAGAAGAATATCGAGGCCTTTCTCGAATGCGACTACCCGGGCTCGAAAGTCGTAGTTGGTGATGGGCCAGCGAAAGCCGAACTCGAAGCGCGCTTTCCCGACGTACATTTTCTTGGCAAGAGAACAGGGCGCGAGCTCGCCGGATGTTACGCCGGGGCAGATGTGTTTGTCTTTCCAAGCCGGACCGATACATTCGGGCTGGTCATGATCGAAGCCCTGGCCTGCGGCACGCCGGTAGCAGCCTATCCGGTTGCCGGCCCCATTGATATTCTGACCGAACAGGTTGGTGCCATGTCAGAGGAGCTGGTTCGCGCGATCGATGTGGCCCGATACAGCGATCGTGCAGCCTGCGCCCGTTTTGGTGCAGAGTTCAGCTGGGAAGCGGCGACCGAGCAGTTCCTGCGAGGGCTCGAGCCGCTGGGCGAAGCGGTCTGCCCCAATCTGAACGGCCTGAAGATCGCATAATCGCCAATACGCTTGCCGAATCCGCTGCGCTCCCCTATCTACACCCACGCAATGGCCGCTCCGAAAGGGGCGGCCCTTCTATTTTTACCGCCCGTTTCGCAATGAACGCGGCGAAGACCCAAGGGAAGTTTCATCATGGCCCAGCCAACCCCGTTGATGCCGCACGCGACCGCCACTTGGCTGGTCGACAACACCGGCCTGTCGTTTGAACAGATCGCAGAATTCTGCGGCCTGCATATCCTCGAAGTGCAGGCGATGGCCGATGATCTTGCAGGCAGCAAATATACCGGTCGTGATCCGGTGCATGCAGGCGAGCTGACGCAGGAAGAAATCGCGCGTGGCGAAGCTGACGCGAGTTACGAATTGAAAATGCAAAAGGCGCCGGTCGAAGTCACCCGCACCAAGGGCCCGCGCTATACCCCGGTGTCAAAGCGGCAGGACAAGCCCGATGGCATCGCCTGGATTCTGCGCAGCCATCCGGAGATTTCGGACGCGCAGATATCCAAGCTGATCGGCACGACGCGCAACACCATCACGGCAATCCGTGAGCGCACGCACTGGAACATCCAGAATATCCAGCCCAAGGATCCGGTGACGCTGGGCTTGTGTTCACAGCGCGAACTTGACGCAGTGGTAGCCAAGGCCGCCAAGCGCGCCGGGATCGAAGCGACCACTGAGACGGCTGAAGGCGACAATCGCAGCGACAAGGAAAAGCTGATCGAGGAACTGCGCGCTGAACGCGAAGCGGCGGCGAAAGCCGCCAATGAAGCCGCGCAGGAAGCAGAAGCCGAAGCATGGCTCGAAGCGAAACGCGCTGCTGAAGCTGGCGAAAACGGGTAAGGCGGCGAATAAGCGCTGATCCTGGCCGTTTTCGCTTGTCTGGTGACAGCGGATCGGTCACCATGCTTACATGGATGTAAGTAGGTCGCACTATCATCACCCCACCCCTTGGGACACGCAGTTCGAGCCGTTGACGCTGCCGGACATGCTGGCGCGTGCGGTCGAGCGCCGCGGCGATGCGCCCTTCCTGTATTTCCTTGGCCGAAGCTATTCCTATCGCGCCATTCAGGATGATGCACGCCGTTTCGCAGCTGGCCTTGGCGCGCTTGGCATTGCGCCGGGCGACCGTGTCGGGTTGTTTCTGCCCAATGTGCCGATCTATGCTTCCGCCTATTACGGCGCGATGATGGCAGGCGCGGTGGTGGTGAATTTCTCGCCGCTCTATACTGTCGATGAGCTGAGCCACCAGGTTACGGATTCGGGCACAAGGCTGCTGGTCACGCTTGATGTGCCTGAACTCTACAATACCGCGCGCGATGTGCTGGATGCTTCCGAACTCGAAACACTTGTGGTCGGTTCGCTGGCGGACATGTTGCCTTGGTACAAGGGCCTGGCGCTCAAGACCTTGGGGCGCAGCAAGATCGCCAAGGTCAGCTTCAGCGACGCCATTCGTTCATGGGAAGCTGTAACCAGCGAGGGGCACGGCGACGCGACACAGGCAAGCATCTCTCCGGACGATCTGGCGCTGCTGCAATATACCGGCGGCACAACCAGCAGGCCCAAGGGCGCGATGCTGACGCACGCCAATCTGTCCGTGAACGCTCAGCAAGTCGTCGCGATCAATCCGTTCGATGACCCGTCAGACGAAGTGTTCATGGGCGCGCTGCCTTTCTTCCATGTGTTTGCCAATACCGCGCTGCTCAATCATGCGGTGGCGAGCGGTGCGTCGATCGCAATGGTGCCGCGGTTTGAGGCCGGCCAGGTCCTGCAAACCATCGCAAAGCACAAGGCGACCGGCTTCCCCGGCGTTCCGACCATGTTTCAAGCCTTGCTCGATCATCCCGATCTGGCGAAGACCGATCTTTCCTCGCTCAAGGTCTGCATTTCAGGCGGTGCGCCCATGCCGGCCCCGGTCCATGACAAGTTCGAGAAAGTCACCGGCGTGCGGCTGGTCGAGGGCTACGGCCTGACCGAAAGTTCAGGAGTCGTTTCAGCCAATCCCTATGAAGGCACGCGCAAGCGCGGCACGATCGGCCAGCCGGTTGCAGGCACGGAAGTGATCCTGCTCGACAAGGAAGATCACACCAGGCTTGCACCCGAAGGCGAGCCGGGCGAGCTTGCGATCCATGGCCCGCAGATCATGCGCGGCTATTGGCAGCGGCCCGATGCCAGCGCTGAGGTTCTGATTGAGCGCGATGGGAAAATCTGGCTGCGCACCGGCGATGTGGCTGTGATCGATGAAGATGGTTTCCTGAAGATCGTTGACCGGATCAAGGACATGATCGCGGTTGGCGGCTTCAAGGTCTTCCCGAGCCAGGTCGAGGAAGTGCTGCTGCAGCATGAAGCGGTGAAAGAGGCGCTGGTGATCGGTGTGCCGCATGACTATCTGGGTGAAATGCCGCGTGCCTTTGTGGTTCTGGTAGAGGGAGCCGATATCACCGGCGATGAACTGCGCGACTGGCTATCAGAGCATGTTGGCAAGCACGAACGCGTTGATGAAGTTGTGATCTGTGACAGCCTGCCCAAAACGATCATTGGCAAGCTTGATCGCAAGGCCCTGCGCGCCGACGTCCTCTGAGGCCGCCCACAAACGACGCGCGCCGAAGTCCTCGAAAGCTGAAACGAAAAGGGCGCCTCTTCACGAAGCGCCCTGGTATCTCGGATTCTGTTTGGGTTAGCTGACCAGACCCAGCTTGGGCTCCTCGCCATCGCCTTTGCCGCTGTCGCTTGAAGCTTGTGCGGGCTTGGCTGGTGCCGCGTCGCTCGCGCGCGATCTCGCACCATGGGCAAAGCGGCCTTCAACCTGCGCGCCCTGCTCTATGGTAAGCGCTTCATAGTGCACATCACCTTCGATCTGGGCGCTGCGCAGGATCACCAGTTCGCGTGCGCGGATCGAGCCCGATACCTTGCCGGCAAGGCGCGCGGTTTCAGCCTGAATGCCGCCGGTGATCTTGCTGGTTTCACCCTGCACCAAGGATGCGCAGGCGATATCACCCTCAATCGTGCCATCGACATGCAGATCGGCAGACGCGCTGATGTCGCCTTTGATCGAGACGTCTGATCCGATCACGGAAAAGGTCGAGCTGGAGTTGCTGCTGGCCATGGGATTAGCTGATCCGCTCGGCCGCGTCGGTTCCGCGGGCTTCTTTGAGAACATCGGGCGCTCTCTCCAGGAAGGTGCGCGGATTGACCGCGCTGTTATTGATACGCACTTCAAAGTGCAGGTGCGGGCCGGTTGAACGGCCGGTGTTGCCAAGCTTGGCGATTTGCTCGCCTGCTTCGACTTCATCACCAACTTGCGCGACGAAGCCGGACAGGTGCGCGTAGCGCGTCATCACGCCATTGCCATGGCTGACTTCGACCACTTTGCCATATCCGGCCTTGCGGCCAACAAAGGTCACGCGACCCTTGGCGGCTGAATAGATAGCGGATCCGACCGGCCCTTTGAAATCGAGCCCGCGGTGCATCGCGCCCCGGCGAGTGAACGGATCGCGGCGATAGCCGAAACCCGATGACACGCGCGTCTGGCGCGGATTGGTCGGATTGACTTGCGGGATGCCATCCAGGCTCGCTTCAAGCGCGGCCATGCGAGCGAGGCTGAGGCCAAGGCGTTCGAAGCGCGGGTCGACATCGCCGCTGGCAGAGGTAGCGAGAATTTCCAGCGGACCACCCATCGCCTCGCGTTCGGCGCGGCGCAGCATGGCCTGCTGGTTGAGCCCGAGCTGGCGCATCGCGGCAGCGCTGCGTTCAGCGCGGCGGTCTGCATAGCGGGTCAAACGCTCGACATAGGCCAGCTGGCGCGCTTCGATTTGAGCCAGAGCGGCTGCTTCCGGAATTGCTGCGCTGACTTTCTCGATCGTTTCGGCTGCTTCCGATGACGAGTCTGACACAGCGCTGGCAGATTTCACGTCTTCCGGGATTGCTTCCGTGATCTGCTCCAGGAATTCCTGACGCTTCACGAGGTCTTCCGTGACGGCCTGCAGATTGTCGCGATAGGCGTTGACGCGCTCTGTCGCGGTGGCGACGCGCACTTCCCGCTCAAGCAGTGACGCACGGTCAGCAGATGCGCGGTATTGAGTCCATGCCATGGTGGCCATCGAAATGCCCCAGGCAACCAGCAGCGCAACCACAATGGCTGCAGCAGCCATCTGTATGCGCGATGAAATCTTGATGAAACGGACCTGGCCCTGCGATCGCATGAAGAATTCGCGATCCGGGAACCATCGCCGCAAGCGCTCGCCCCATCCGCTGGCGGGAAGTTGGTTTTGCAATGCGACCCCTTCTCGTAGCTTTTCGCTTAATCTTGACCCGAGCGCTTGCCTATAGCCCCTATCTGCGAAGGTCGAATCAAATCTTAACGCGCGGGGCGAATCGAACCCTTCACGCGATGAATCGTTTCATCCGATTGAAACCTTAAGATCGGGCGGGGAAAACTTTACCAAACCAGGCGGGAATCACGTTTCACTCGCTGGCAGATTCGCACGCTGACATGGGCGCAAAGCGCTGCTAATGGACTGCCCATGGCTACACTTGCAGAAACAAAAACCGATGATCCTGTCGCACTCGTTGAAAGCCTTGCGCGCAAAGGCCGCGCGGCGCAGCGCATGCTGGCGGCGATGCCGAGTGACGCCAAGGCAGCAGCCTTGATGCAAGCGGCGGCGGCGCTGCGCGAAGATGCGCCAGCGATCCTGGCTGCCAATGCCAAGGATATCGAAGCGGGCGAAGCGCGCGGATTGTCGTCAGCCATGCTCGATCGGTTGCGGCTTGATAATGCGCGGCTGGAAGGCATTGCGTCCGCGGTTGAAGCGGTCGCGCAGCTGCCCGATCCGGTGGGCGATGTGATTGACGAGAGCGAGCGCCCCAATGGCTTGAAGATGAGCCGCGTTCGCGTGCCCATTGGCACTATCGGGATCATCTATGAAAGCCGGCCCAATGTAACAGCCGATGCGGCGGCCCTGTGCGTGCGCGCTGGCAATGCAGCCTTGCTGCGCGGCGGCAGCGAAGCGGTGCATTCGAACCGTGCGATTCACGCGGCGCTCGCACGCGGGCTGGGCGCGGCAGGCGTCTCGCCCGAAGTGGTGCAATTGATCCCGACGCAGGACCGTGCGGCGGTGGGCGCGATGCTCAAGGCAGCGGGCCTGATCGACATGATCGTTCCGCGCGGCGGCAAGGGCCTGGTCGAGCGGGTGCAGAATGATGCGCGCGTGCCTGTGCTCGCGCATCTTGACGGTATCTGCCACACCTATGTCCATTCCGCAGCCGATCCGGCGATGGCAAAGGAAATCGTCGTCAACGCCAAGATGCGGCGCACCGGAATTTGCGGCGCGCTCGAAACGCTGTTGGTCGATGCAGACTTCCCGAACGCATCGGAGCTGGTCGGCGCGCTGGTTGACGCAGGCTGCGAAGTGCGCGGCGATGCCCGCATCCAGAAGCTGGATGGTCGCATTATCCCCGCAATTGATAATGACTGGGACACAGAGTATCTCGAAGCGGTCGCCTCAGTGGCGATGGTTGACGGGATTGAAGAAGCGATGGCGCATATCGCGCGGCATTCTTCCAGCCACACCGAAGCGATCATCACCTCGGATAAGGGCGCGGCAGAGCGCTTCCTTGCCGAAGTCGATAGCGCGATCGTGATGCACAATGCCTCGACTCAATTCGCTGATGGCGGCGAATTCGGCTTGGGCGCGGAGATCGGGATTGCCACCGGGCGCTTGCATGCGCGCGGCCCCGTCGCACTCGAAGGGTTGACTACTTACAAATGGCAGGTTCGCGGCAGCGGGCAGGCGAGGCCCTAGCTCCTGCGCAGCATGATCCCCATTCGCACCGGGCTGTTGGGCGGCAGTTTCAATCCGGCGCATGGCGGGCACCGACGGGTTACGCGGTTCGCGATTGACGCGTTGGGTCTGGATGAGGCGTGGTGGCTGGTCTCGCCTGGCAATCCGTTGAAACCGAAGAAAGGCATGGCACCGCTCGCCGCGCGGCTGAAGTCAGCCCAGCGCCAGGCACGCGGGGCGCCTATCGTGCCTACCGCGATCGAGCGTGAATTGGGGACCCGTTATACGGTTGACACTTTGCGCGCGCTCAAGCGCCGCTATCCCAAGCGCGAATTCATCTGGCTGATGGGCTCGGACAATTTGGCGCAGTTCCACCGCTGGCGCAGCTGGCGAGAGATTGCCCGCATGATGCCGATTGCGGTTATTGCAAGGCCCGGCTATACTGGTGCCGCTATGGCGAGCCCCGCCATGGCCTGGCTAAGGCGCTACCGTGTGCCAAAGGCCAGCCTGTTACACGGGGGCAGATGGAGCGCACCGGCACTGGTGTTATTGCGTTTTGATCCCGATCCACGTTCGGCCACGGCCATTCGCCGCGCCGATCCCGACTGGGCTTTACGCTATTCCGGCCACTCACCTCGCGACAATTTGACACATCGTCTTGTTGCCCAAGAGGAGGGTGCATGAGACGCATATTCCGCGTTTCGGGCCGTTCCGCGATCCATCGCTTGTTGATCCCCACCCACTGGAGAACCGATACCGCCTATGAACCAGGCGCAAACCCTGTCGGCTGCGGCCGACAATGCCCACAAGGCTCAGCCAGCCATGGCTAAGCCTGCAAAAACCGCTGAAGCGCTACACCAATTGGTGATGACGCAGCTTGATGATGACCAGGCGCAGGAGATCGTCTCTATCCCGCTTGAGGGGAAGAGCTCGATCGCTGATTATATGGTGATCGCATCAGGCCGCTCGACCCGCCAGGTGGCTGCCATGGCGCAGAAACTGGCTGAGAAGATCAAGCAGGAAGGCTTCGGTTCAGCCCGCATCGAAGGGCTTCCCGCAGCTGACTGGGTGCTGATCGATGCAGGCGATGTTGTCGTCCACCTGTTCCGCCCTGAAGTTCGCAGCTTCTATAATCTTGAGCGGATGTGGTCTTTCGGCGAAGCCGACGCAAAGCTCGCTGGCAGCGCGTAAGCGCAAGTCAGGGTCGCGAGGCGCGAGGAAAGCAATCGCTGTACATGCAGCTGCCGGCATTTGAGGCTGACCACTATGCTTCTTCACGTGATTGCACGCGGCAAGATCGCTCGGTCGCCTGAAAGCGAGCTGGTGGCGCGCTATGAGAAACGGCTGACATGGCCGGTCAAGCTCACGGAATTGCCAGAAAACGGCGGACGAATTCCCGATCCTCAGACGCCTTGCAAAACCGTGTTGCTTGACGAGCGCGGCAAGAATCTTTCCTCCGAAGAATTGGCAGAAATCATGGGTCGTTGGCGCGATGACGGCATGCGCGAAGCGCGCTTTGTGCTGGGCGCAGCTGACGGCCACAGCAAGCAAGAGCGTGCCGAAGCCGACCTGTTGCTTGCTTTTGGCAAGGCAACCTGGCCGCATTTGCTGGCGCGCGCCATGCTGATGGAACAGCTTTACCGCGCGACGACAATCCTTGCCGGGCATCCCTATCATCGGGCAGGATAGGTGCATGACGTCAGGCCTTCCAAAGTTTGGCATATCCTTGCTGCTCAGCGCGGTTGCGCTGGGCGCCGGTTGGGCGACACTGCGGGCGGCAACCAGCACGATCTATGCTGCAAGCTCATCAGCGAGCGATCCGGAGCAGTTGCGGGCTTCGCTTGAGCAGGCGCAACGCGCCGAGAGCCAGGCCGGGCGCCGCGCGCAACAACTTGAGAGCGAAGCAAACAGCGCCAGCGAAGCAGCAGATAAGACAACGCGCGAAGCCGCCGCCCTGGCCGCGCGGATCCAGCAGGCCGAAGCCGATATTCTGGCAGCGCAGGCGCGCTATGCCCTGATTTCGGATCAGCGGCGCGTGCTCGATGCGCGGCTTGCGGAACGCCAGCAACCGCTCGTCCAGCTAACCGGCGCGCTGCAAAACATGGCGCGCCGGCCGATTGTACTGTCTGCTCTCCAGCCCGGATCGCTCAAGGACACGGTCTATGTCCGCGCTGTGCTGGAAACCACGCTGCCGGAAATCCGCCAGCGAACCGCAAGCTTGCGCGGCGAGTTGGAGCGCGGCCGCGAGCTGGAGCGTGACGCGCGCCAGGCGATTGCCAGCCTGCAGGCCGGCGAAACCGAGCTGCAAGAACGACGCGACGAGCTGACTGCGCTCGCGGCGAGCCAGCGCCTTGCTTCACGTGAAGCGCGCCTTCTGGCGCAGCGCGAGAACCAGCGCGCGCTGGAGCTGGGCGAGAATGCCCGCGATCTTGATGAATGGGTTGCGGAACTCGGCCGCGCCGGGAGCCTGCGCGAAGAACTGGCGGCGTTATCTGGCCCGATCCTGCGCCCGCCGCGCCCCGGCGCTTCACGCGTCATGCAATCGACTCTGGCGCAGCCATCGCCCCGCTCGACCGGAGCGCCTTCCGCGCTGCAATTGCCAGTGCAAGGCACCCCCATTCTGGGCTTTGGCGAAGAAGATCAGGCGGGCCTGCCAAGCAGCGGCCTGCAACTCCTCCCCGGGCCGGGCGCGCAAGTGGTCGCTCCAGCTGAAGGGCGAGTGGCATTTGCCGGGCTGTATCGCGGCTTTGGCCGGATCGTCATTATCGACCATGGCGGCGGCTGGACGAGCCTGATCACCGGGCTTGCGCGCAGCGATGTCGATACAGGGAGCCGGGTTATCGGTGGCAGCCCGATCGGCACTGCACCCACCAGCAATCCTGCGATTACACTTGAATTGCGCCGCGACGGGATCCCGGTCAATCCGCTGGATCATATGTAACGCATTGTCCGGCAACGGGTTCTTATGTGGCACGTGGCCTGGGATCTCCTGCGTACCTTTTGGTCATAAACCGCCGCCAATTGCGCCGCATCGGGACGCCTCTTACCTCTCATCTGGCATTCATCGCGCATGCGCGATACAAGACGGGCAAATATTGGAGCAAAGCCAAACATGAGAATCGCTGATCTGCTGCGCAGCGCCGCCCTTGTCACAGCCGTGGCGCTTATCCCTGCGACCACTGCCGGTATGGCGCAGGTCGATGGCCGGGCGGGCCCGCAATTTGCGAAGCTCTTTGCGACATATCAGCAGATCAAGGCCAATTATGTCGAGCCGGTCGAAGACGACGTGCTGATCCGCGGCGCGATCAATGGCATGCTGGGCGCGCTTGATCCCCATTCAGCCTATGTCGATGGCAGCGCGCTACAGCGGCTCACGACTTTGATTGACGGCAATTATTCCGGCTTGGGCCTGTCGGTCGTGATGGACGATGGCGCTGTCAAAGTTGTCTCCCCATTCCGCGGCAGCCCTGCAGAGAATGCCGGGATCAAGGCCGGCGACTATATCACCCACCTTGATGGCGAACTGATCTACGGCAGCGATCTGGACGATGCAGTCGCGCGCATGCGCGGCCCCGAAGGCACATCGATCGAGCTGACCATCTTCCGCCCGGGGCGTGACGAACCGCTCGAACTCTCCGTAACGCGCGGCGTGATCGAGTTGGAGCCTGTCACTTACGAACTGGAATCCGGCAATATCGGTGTGATCACCGTCAATGAATTCTCCACCAATGTCGGGCGCGATGTGCATCAGGCCTGGCTGGCTCTGCAGACTGAAGCGACCGGGCGGATGAGCGGGCTGGTGCTCGATTTGCGCTCGAATCCCGGCGGATCGCTTGATGAAGCGATTGCACTGTCAGACCTGTTCCTGGACGAAGGGCGGATCGTGTCGCAACGTGGCCGCGCACGCGGCGAGAATGCGCATTATGACGCTGATGACTTGAACAATTATCGCCAGATGCCGCGCCGCGAAGCGCAGCGCTATATGGGATCGATTGCAGAGGGTATCCCGCTTATCGTGCTGATCGACGCGGGCTCGGCTTCGGCGTCGGAAATCGTCGCTGGCGCACTGCAGGATCATCGCCGCGCGCTGATCATGGGTGATCGCAGCTTCGGCAAGGGTAGCGTGCAATCGCTGCTGCCGCTTGGCCGTGATGCCGCGCTCAAGCTGACCACCGCGCGTTACTACACGCCAGCTGGCCATTCAGTGCAGGAAGGCGGGATCAAGCCCGACATCACCGTGCTGCAATTGTCCGATCCAGATCTCGCTCGGCGCAGCAAATATGTCATGCGTGAAAGCGACCTGCGCGGCCATCTGGTCAACGAACTGGCGCTGGAAGACGAAGCGCTGGAAGCTGACAAGCAGGTTGACCCGCGCTTCCAGCTGACAGCGGCAGAGCTTGAAGAGCAGGGCATTGAAGACTTCCAACTGCACTATGCGCTGGAAACCTTGCGCCGCACCACGCGAGCAACAGTGGCGCTGCGCTGACAAATCGGCTAGCTGCGCGGCATGGACACGCAATCGGGCGGAAGACCCGCTGACATGATCGCCCAGCATCTTGCGCTGGCAGTGCCTGCACTGCTGCTCGGCGGGGCTTATCTCGCGCAATATGGCTTTGGCCTCTACCCGTGTGAAATGTGCTGGTGGCAGCGTTATCCGCATTTCGCGGCTCTCGCGCTTGCAGCCCTCTCATTTGTCGCATCTCCACGACGCGTCTGGATCGCACTGGCAGGTTTGGCGATCTTCATTTCGGGCCTGATCGGCGGCTATCATGCGGGCGTCGAATATGATTGGTGGGAAGGCATCACCAGCTGTTCCTCGCTCGTTGCCAGCACTGGCGATCCGCTCGATGCAATCATGAACGCACCGCTGATCCGCTGCGATGCCGCACCGTGGGACCTTTTCGGGATTTCGCTCGCAGGGTGGAATTTTCTGATCTCGTGTGGAACTGGCGTGCTGATCTGGGCGCTTCTGGCAAAAAGCAGCAAGGCATCTTAGGTAGGGCGGATGACTAGAGACGAAATGCATCGTATGATCCGCGTTGACCAAGCTGGTGAGTTTGGTGCGAACCGGATCTATGAAGGCCAATTGGCGGTAATGGGTGAGCGCGGACCGCATGCTCAGGAAATCGTCCATATGGCGGAACAGGAAAAGGTTCATCGCGAGAAGTTCGATGCTCTCATGGCAGAGCGCGGCGTTCGCCCCACTGCGCTGCAACCGTTCTGGTCTATAGCAGGCTACGCCTTGGGTGCGGGAACGGCTTTGCTGGGCCCGGAAGCAGCCATGGCGTGTACTGCGGCTGTCGAAGAAGAGATCGATAAGCATTATTCGGAGCAGCTCGATCGATTGGCGGAGACCGGTGACGATCCTGAGCTCGCCGAGATGATCCATCAATTTCGTGAGGAAGAGCGCGAGCACCGTGATACCGCGCTGGAGCATGGCGCAGAGAAAGCTCCCGCATATCCATTGCTGTCTGGCGCCATCCGGCTGGGCTGTCGTGCGGCGATCAAGCTGGCCGAACGCGTTTGATTGCAATCAAGGCGCACGCCCGCGCTTAATATGCTATTCAACTGTGCGCCGCTTTAAACGGTTAGTTATTATCGGCTCAGAAAAGGAACGCTCACCATGAAATGCGTGGCTTCACTCGGTGTATTGGCAATGGCTGGAGTGGCTTTTGCTGCCGCACCTGCATCCGCTCAGGAAGAGGGCGGCGACCGCGTCAATATGGTGATTGCTTATGCTGAAGACGAGTGCCCTGAGCCGGTCGACGAGGAAGAGATCGTCGTTTGTCAGATCCTAGTCGAAGCGGAACGCTATCGTATGCCTTCCAATTTACGCACCAGCTCCAGCCCTGAGAACACGCCCTGGGCCAAACGAGTTGAGCAATTCAAGATGATCGGTGCGTTTGGGACTATGTCATGCAGTCCAACCGGCGCGAGCGGTTTTACAGGGTGTACGCAGCAGATGATTGATGCGGCCTATACCGACAAGGCCGCAAGTTCTCGTGTCCGTTTCAGCCAATTGATCCAGGAGGCGCGTGAAGAGCGTCTTTCGACCATCGACGCTGATGCAGCGGCAGAGCAGGAGCGCGTTGAACAGATTGAGCGCGAGTATCTTGAGCGGCTTGAACGAGAGCGGCAAGGGCTTTTATCTGGCGAAGAAAATGAGGCCCCGTTGCCAGAGCTGGTACCTGGGGGTTTAGAAGAAACGCCTGAGGCGCCGAATAACCGCTGATCTCATTTTAGCAACGCGAGGTTTCGCTGCCGAAAGGATTTTGTTTTTGGTTGAGCGCTCAAAAGACTGGTCCCGGGCAGCCTGGATGAATTGGCCAGGGCGGCGGTCGATTATACATTCCATATTGTACCGCGGGAGGAACAAAGGGCGGTCGGGAACCATCCGACGCTCATTTCATTTGTGATGTAGATTTTTTCGTCTGCCATAAAACTGAAGTCGTTGCTTTGAGCGGGGGCGGGCAAAGCTAAAATAATTTTAAGAGGAAGGAGACAAAAGTGAAAAAAGCAACAAGGGGCGCCTGTTCTTAAGTGTATTCGGCCTTTGTGGTCTTGCTGCCTGCTCTGGCGCAGAGCCGGCCATTGACGGCCGGTACGAGAACCGCAACGATTTGCCTTCTGTTTCGGTTCGCGACCTAGACGTCTACAAACTGGTTGGTGGGGAGGAATATGTTCGCGTCCCACTAGCAGACGCCTCCAGCTGGGGCGAGACAGAAAAGATTTATCAGGGCTCGACTGATAAAATCGCATTCGACATTATCATCTATTACCGGGGCAACGATCTTTTTTATAAAGCTCTCGGCGCTCTGGCACGTGATGAGGCAGGCAAGTTACAGCCCGCAAATTTCGACGTTCTGAAATCCGCTGTAGACAAGACGTCCAGTATCTTCTTCGAGTTCGGATACTCTAGCGATCTGGGTGACGCAGAGCAATTCCTACCTTTGCGCAATGTTTATGTAGAGCCCTCATCTTACTCTCGAATTCTGCAGGGCAAGGATAGCGTTGGCAAGGATTTGGTCATATTCGAATACACGGGTGTCGTCGGTGAGGTCGTTCCAAGCGTCTTTGAGAAAATAGATACCGTCGACGTGAAGTGGAATGACGCAGATCCCGAGTATGGCTATAATTACTGAGGCGGAAAGCGATGCCGCAATCTAACACCTGGGCGAGCCCGATCAAACAGCTGCTCTTCGCGTTGCGGCCTGTCAGCGCTAGTCTTCTTCTTGGCGCCTCAATTTTTATCGCTTCGTGCTCTGAACAATCGGCTGAGGAACTAGCCACCAATACATGCGGCTCCGAAGCCGGTCGCGATGCCTTTCGCGGCTTTGTGACTCAAACTGCGCTCGCGCGGGATACTGCCCCCGACGGGGTTGCGCGCCTGGTCGATATTACGCGCTATGCCTCCTCGATTGCAGATGAAGACCTTAGACCTCAGTTTAGGGACGCCCTTTCTGCGCTCTCGAACTTGTCAGGACGTGCAGAATTCTCTGACAATAACGTAGAAATAATCATCAAAGAGGTCACGGAGCGAGGCGTATCGGAAAATGGTGAGATCTTGTGCTGGGCCTCAATTGACGTTCGGCCAGCGGGGTCTGGAACGGAGGCCCTTCAAAGTTTAGCGGACGCTTTGTCGTTAGAATATGATCTTTCACTTCCGGCTGTGTCTCAAATTACCTCTCTGCCGATTTTCTATACTATCTCCGATAGCGAACCGGCGCGGGTTGTTGAAGCTGATCTTTCTGCCCGGGACGCAGGGCGTATTGGGGGTTTAATTAGATTGGTTGAGGGTGCGCCAATTGTGCTCGCGCCGATCGAAGCTCAGAAAGGTCGGCGTGAGGCTTATGAGAAAGAGGTCCTTGAGGCTCGCGGCGCCGTATTGAGTGCATCCTTGGCGGAGGAAAGGTATCGCTTGGCCGTTTCTAAGAATGCCTTGAACGACCTTTGGGCGGGATTGGATGAGGCGACCCGCGATAAACTATCGGCTCAACAAACCTTGTGGGTCCGACAACGTGATGCTCGTTGCGACTTGAGCTCGAAAGAGGCCGAGACAGATCAAAATCAGCGCGAGCTTAACAAAGTACGTTGCCTGGCTGCCGAGAATGAGAGGCGCATCAGCGGCTTGCAGCGCTATTCCAATTGGTGATGCAAATGTTTCGCGTCGCGATTGAGTCCATTGGTATCAATAATCTATTTTAGCGGAGCCCAAGCACTCCAAGAAAAACTTGCCTATCTGAACTGCCAGCCAGAAAGTGGGCTGCGTGATACTGGCTGGCGCCAGTCTCCAGACAGCGCGGCAGCTTGCTCGCAGCTACTGAAGCTCAAACCGCGTAATAGTCCCGATACCAGGCGACGAACTGCTTCACCCCCTCGCGTACTTTGGTCTCTGGGGCATAGCCGGTCAATTGTCGCAAAAGTGTGTTGTCGGCCCAGGTTGCGGGTACGTCCCCCTTTTGCATTGGCATGAAGTTCTTCACCGCTTCGCGTCCACAGGCATCCTCGATAGCCTCGATGAAATCGAGCAACCTGACTTTGTCGCCATTGCCGATATTGACCACACGATGGGGTGCGTTGGGAGATAGGCTGTCTCCCTCTAACGGCTCGGTGCGCCGTTCCACGCTTGCAGGAGGGCAATCAATCAGCAATCGAATCGCGCGAACCAGATCTGTGACATATGTAAAGTCCCGGTACATGTCGCCATTATTGTAGACATCAATAGGTGTGCCTTCGAGAACCCCCTTGGTAAATTTAAATAGCGCCATGTCGGGTCTTCCCCACGGCCCGTAGACTGTAAAAAAGCGAAACATGGTGGTCGGGATACCGTGCAGATGAGCGTAGCTATGTGCCATTGCTTCATTTGCTTTTTTCGTCGCCGCATAGAGCGTCATCGGCGCATCAGCTGGGTCGGTTTCGGCAAAGGGAATTTTCTCGTTGGCGCCGTAAACCGAACTGGTCGATGCCATCAGGAGATGCGCGACTGAAAGTTCGCGCGCCACTTCCATCACGTTGAACGCGCCGACAAGATTTGCGTCGACATAGGCACGTGGATTTTCCAGGCTGTATCTGACGCCGGCTTGCGCAGCGAGATGGACGATGACATCCGGTTGTTGCGCAAGTGCTAACGCTCGGAGCCGATCGTAGTCTTCGAGCATTCCCTCTTCACGTTGAAACCGCTCGTGCTGTGAAAGTAATTGATGGCGACGCTCTTTGAGGGTCACGTCGTAATATGTTGTCATGCCGTCATAGCCGATGACGCGGTGGCCCGCCTGAAGCAAAGCTTCGCTCAAATGGAAGCCTACAAACCCGGCTGACCCCGTAATCATAATTGTTTTCATGGCTGCAGATTAGCGGGCTAGCGTAGCCATGGCGAGAGATCGTGAACCCTATGTTTGCGCCCAAAAGGCAGCCGAGAATGTTCCTGGGGATACGGCAGCCAGACAAAAGCGCAGCGTTTTATTGGACCGGCCGGCTAAATTTTTACCCATTTTCCAGTTCGTATCGATTTTTCCATTTTGGCGCCGCAGTATTTGCAATGGCCACAAAAGGTTTGGCCATCATGTCTAACTTTTGCACGATCAACGATGTGCGCGCCATGCAAACAGAAAATACGTTTCCATCGATTCATGCACGAACAATATCAGACGTTTTCAAAAATGAAAATAATTAATAAGATCGATTAAGAAACTTTGCCGGCGTGCATCAGTGTCGGCGGCATCTCTAAAAATGACGGGCTGCTCTGCCGCGCCAAGTCAGTGTGATTTTAATGAAATATATAATGGTCCATGCCCCAATTGTATCACCGATCATGATTGAGAGTATGTCTGGCAAAACCTCTTCGGGAACCCCCTGTAGAGATAACGTCAATCGGATCGCAAGTGCGTTGAACAAGCCTGCGAATAACGAAATGAGCAAAAGTCTCACGCCGTTAAGGTTTGACAAATTTTGCGTAAGTCCGAGCGCCCTTGCCGCTAATGCGGCGCCAAGAGGCGCCCCGCCCGCTGTAGTCAAGGCAAGAAAAGCATGCTGGAGCCATTCAAAGCCAAACGGATTTAAGATCAACTGAGAAAAAAAAATGAAGGGGACAGACCAGAACCCCAAAATTAAGAATGCGGCCAATCGAACAAAGGCGGGGGGATAAAAAAACCAGGTGTTTCCCTGCAATTCGAAAACGTATTGCTCTGACTGGGTGAGCAGGAAAACCATACCTATGTAAAGTGCTGAGAATGATAACCCGATTAAGATGATTTTCCTTAGCCCGAGTGATGTTGTGTCTGGGGTCCACCAATAATTCGCTAAGTTAAACATCAACGGTCTACAATCACGATTGGGCTTTGAGTTTTGCAAATAAAGTTTCAGCCGGGGCCGTCAGAGTAACTCGACGCATACGTCCATCAGCATCATCGACTGCAATCTCGATGAAACCCTTGCGCTCAAGACCCTTAAAGTTTCGGTATGTCGTTGACGCGGATTTGTTCGCTAGCAAAGTGTAAATGTCCTTGAGAAAGAGCTCATCTTTTTTTGCGCATAGCGCCTTGATCTCGAAAAGAAGCCGCTCTTCATCGCCGGTCAAGTCCCCCAGCGGGGGAAGCCGGCGCAAGGCCACAAGAAGATTTACAAAATTTTGCATCACAAAGAGTTACTCCTCTTATTTAAGAGATACAAGAGCGCAGCCCTCTAATCGATCAGCCCGCCGAGTTATTCGAAAAAGAGAATTCACTTATACTGGCATCTGTGGGTAGCTGGCCATCTGCGCCATTACCTGTGAGCGAGAGTGCTAAAATGTTGCATTGGGATGGGATGGCAATTTCAGATTGATATGTCACTGCATCCATAGAGGTGGGTAGGGCCTGCTCCCAGATGCGCTCGCTCCCAGAATTTGTCACGCAGTCCCCGCGCCACGCGAGGCGCGCACCGCCTTCACCCTTGAAATTCACCCTTTGCATCAAATTGTAAGTCTGCCCCCCCTCAACTGGAAAATGTCGCCGCACTACAACGCCGCGAGACAGGGGCCGCATCGTAACTTCAATTGCGCCGTTGACGTTGAGCCGGCTTTGTATGCCGCTGTCTTCACCGAGTTCCCACGCTAGCAGCCCTAGCCTTCTGTCGAGGTTCGCTTCACTTGGCGAGCTGTCAGAAAATTTCTCAGCATCAAAATCGCCCCACACCGCCTCTGCCAGCTCCATAGCTGCATCCTCGCCTGAGTTTGCTGCAAGGCGATAAATAATCTGTGCGACGCTCGGCTCATATTCTTCGCCGGACAATGCTCCTGCGACCGGCCTCATCAGATCAACCAAATTATCTAACGATGCATCACGTGCAGCAAGACTGAGAAAGCCGGGCATCCAGCGGGCTTGCCGTAAAACGTAAGTCCGCATTCCCTCTCTGACTTGCCTATACTGCAGGGCGTCGACCATTATTGGCAGCAATATGGGGCCAAGTTCAGGTGAGACCGACATGGCCGCATCATAGTGACGCAGGATGGCATCGAAGTTGTCGCTCGCGGCTGCGCGCTCAAGCAACCAGATCTGAGCCGTCGTATCACGCCGCGAGACCCTGTCTGCAAGCGACATGGCTGCAAAAGCCGTCTGCGCTTCCCCCGCCGCTGCAGAGTTCATGCCGATAATTCTCAGCGATGACCGGCTTAGCGGGGTCTTGACTAGGCTTTGGATTGCCGCGCTTGTGTCTGCCGCATCGGACACATACTCTTCTGCGGCTCTGCTTTTGTTTTTAACAACCTTGGCAAGTGCGAAAGCGTCGTCGGGTTGGCGCTGAAGAGCAGCTTCAGGATCAGCTACCCTGAGATTGACAGTGACAGCAAACTGATAGGATTGCCAGGCGGCAATGAGCGCGACAAGCGCGATAACTTGGATTTTGACTGTCTTAGAAGGCGACGCAGCCACTATCCGCGCGCCTCCTCATAATCTTCTCCGTATCGCTTGCCATAGCCATAGCCGCTGGAAACGCTTCCAAGAAACCATGTCATTTTTGAAATAAGTGTTGCAACTTATGTTCGTCAATTATAGGTAAGATCGTACCTTATTAGCAACAGAGCAGTCTTGTCCTTTGAACTGAGTGCCCCTAGGAATAATGAAATGAGAGCAGTAATTTTAGCCGGAGGGCTCGGAACCCGGCTTGGGGAGGAGACGTCCGTTCGTCCGAAGCCTATGGTAGAGATCGGCGGAATGCCGATTATTTGGCACATCATGAAGATCTATTCCTTCCATGGCGTGAAGGATTTCGTAATTTGCCTCGGGTACAAAGGCTACCTGATTAAAGAGTATTTTGCGAACTACTTTCTGCATCTCGCCGATGTCACGATCGATCTCAAAACGAACGGGATTGATGTACATCGTAACCGCAACGAAGGCTGGAGGATTACGCTGGTCGATACTGGTGCGGATACTATGACTGGCGGTCGGTTGAAGGCTGTGCGCCCCTATATTCCAGACGGAGAGCCGTTCTGCTTCACCTATGGCGACGGGCTGGCCGATATCGACATTACCGCGCTGCTGGCCTTCCACAAGGCACACGGCGCCAAGTTGACGGTCACCGCGGTGGCCCCTCCAGGCCGCTTCGGAGCGCTCGAATTCGCGGGCGACAGGGTAACCGGGTTCTGCGAGAAGCCGGCTGGCGACGGCGGGTTGATCAATGGTGGCTTCTTCGTCGGCGACCCGTCGGTTCTGGACGACTATGTTGAGGGCCCGAATTCGACTTGGGAGCGCGAACCGATGGAGCGGTTGGCGGCCGACGGCGAACTGCGGGGCTATCGGCACGAAGGCTTTTGGCACCCAATGGATACCTTGCGAGACAAAATCTATCTCGAGGAACTCTGGACCAAAGGTGCCCCCTGGAAATGCTGGTAGACCCAAAATTCTGGTCCGGCCGCCGGGTAATGGTGACAGGCCATACCGGCTTCAAGGGGACCTGGTTGGCCCTGTGGCTTTCTGAGATGGGAGCGGACGTCACCGGCCTTGCGTTGTCCGCCGATGAGGTTAGCCTCTACAACCAGATCGGTGCGACGAGCTTCTTGCGCCACGTCGAGGGCGACATCCGCGATCCCGCAATCGTTGATTCGGTGGTGGCCGAATCAGCGCCGCAGGTGGTGTTCCACCTCGCTGCGCAACCGCTTGTGCGCCTGTCCTACGAAGAACCGCGCGAAACCTTCGCCGCTAATGTACAAGGGACCGCCAACGTACTGGATGCCTGTCGTCGGGTGGAGGGGCTTGCGGCGATCGTCGCGGTGACCAGCGACAAGTGCTACCGCAACAACGAGTGGGCTTGGCCCTATCGCGAGACAGATCATCTCGGCGGACACGACCCCTATAGTGCTAGCAAGGCGGCAGCAGAGATCGTGATCGCCTCCTATCGCCAGTCGTTCTTTTCCGCGCCTGGCGCGGCACTGCTTGCCTCTGTTCGGGCCGGCAACGTGATCGGCGGTGGCGACTGGGCGAAGGACCGCCTTGTTCCCGATATCATGCGCGCGATCATCGCCGGCGAGCGAGTATCGATCCGATCACCCCACGCGATCCGACCATGGCAGCACGTCTTCGAGGCGTTAGGCGGCTACCTTTTGATCGCCCAGCGCCTAGCCTTCGGCGATACACGCTTTGCTGATGCCTGGAACTTCGGCCCCTCACCGGCCGATGCCAGACCGGTTTCGTGGATAGTTGAGAGGATGCTGGAGCGCTGGGGCAGCGGGAGTTTCGAGCTGACCGGCGACGGAGGGCGGCACGAGGCCGGGGTTTTGAAACTCGATTGTTCGAAGGCGCAACGGGAACTTAATTGGCGGCCAGCGCTTGATCTCGACAAAACTATTGATCAAATAATTGAATGGCATAAGGCTCAAGTCGCTGGCGAGGATGTTGCTGCTGTTTCGCGTCGGCACTTGGCGAATTATCAAGTGAGGATGAATGCCGTTCTGCAAGAAAGTGATAAATAATGAACAGTCCCCTTCCCAGCACCCCCGAACAGCTACTTGCTCTTGACGAGCCCCAGTTCCGCAAGCTGATCGTCGACCTAGTCGGCCAGTATGCCGAAGTGCACCACGTGCCCAGACCTTTTGTGCCCGGCGAAAGCCCGGTGCCGGTTTCGGGCAAGGTTTATGGCGCCAAGGATATGCAACTGTTGGCGGAAAGCGCGCTTGATTTCTGGCTGACAACGGGTCGGTTCAATACCGAATTCGAAGCGCGGCTCTCGAAATACATTGGCGTCGAACACGCGCTGACGGTGAACTCGGGTTCGTCGGCAAACCTCGTAGCATTTTCGACGCTGACCAGTCATTATCTGCGCAATGACGCGGTCAAGGCGGGTGACGAGATGATCACTGTCGCGACCGGCTTCCCCACCACCATCAACCCGGCGCTCCAGTACGGCGTAGTGCCGGTGTTCCTCGACGTCGACATCCCGACTTACAACATTAAGGCGGAAAGGATCGAAGAGGCGATCACCGAAAAGACCAAGGTTATTATGCTTGCGCATACGCTTGGCAACCCGTTTAACGTGGCCGAAGTGATGCGCGTGGCGGAGAAGTACAACCTTTTTGTGGTCGAAGATTGCTGCGACGCGCTGGGCGCGACCTATGACGATCAGCATGTCGGCACCTTCGGTCACATGGGCACGCTGAGCTTCTATCCCGCGCACCACATCACCATGGGGGAAGGCGGCGCGGTGTTCACCGACAAGCCACGGCTCAAACGCGTGATGGAGTCAATGCGCGACTGGGGCCGCGACTGCTGGTGCGCGCCGGGCGTCGACAACACCTGCGGCAAGCGCTTCTGCCGTCGGTTGGGAGATCTGCCGTTCGGCTACGACCACAAGTACACATACAGTCACTGCGGCTACAACTTGAAGATCACCGACATGCAGGCTGCGGTCGGGTTAGCGCAGATGGACCGGGTCGATGAATTCGTCGCCGCACGCCGCCGCAACTTCGCGCTGCTGAGTGAACTTCTGCGCCCGTTGGAAGACGTGCTGATCCTGCCCGAGACGACGCCGCGTTCGAACCCAAGTTGGTTCGGCTATCCGCTGACGGTGCGCGAAGGCACGCCCTGCACGCGTGATGATATCGTCAAGCACCTTAATGACATGAAGATCGGAACCCGCCTGCTTTTCGGTGGCAACATCACCCGTCAGCCCTATATGAAGGGACGCGATTACCGTGTGGTGGGGGATCTAACCAATTCGGACATCGTTACCGAAAACACCTTCTGGATGGGCGTCTATCCGGGCCTCGGCGAAAGCGAGATTGGCTACATGGTCGACACTCTCACGAAGTACGTTCGCCGGTAAGAGACTGCAGAAGCAGGGAATGTAAGCGATGCAGCGCCTTGTCATCACCGGGCCGACCGGCTGGATCGGACAGGCGCTGCTGGCGCATGCCGCGGCGCGTTGGGGCGAAGGTCTTGCTGACCGTGTGGCGCTCTTCGGCTCGACCGCGCGTGCGCTGGCCCTGCCCGGAGGCGGCACCTTGCCTGTGCGTGAGCTTGACGCGATCCGGCCGGACGATGTGGCGGGCGCCCACCTTGTGCACCTTGCCTACCTCACCAAGGAAAAGGCCGAAAAGCTTGGCGAGCGGGTCTTTTTCGATACCAACCTTGCCATTGATGACACGGTGCTGGCCGCCTGCGAAGGCCGTCCGGCGAGCGTCTTCGTCGCCTCTTCGGGCGCGGCCAAGCTGGCGGCCGAGGGGGTTGATCTTCATCCCTACGGCATAGCCAAGCTACGGCAGGAGGCGCGCTTTCTGGCCCGGGGCGAGGCAGCTGGGTTTCCGGTGCTCACAGGGCGGATTTTCAACATCGCCGGCCCCTATGTAAACAAGCTGGAGTCCTACGCGGTTTCGAATTTTATTCAGCAGGCTTTGCGCTCGCGGCGGATTTCGATTAGCGCGCAAATTCCTGTTTTCCGTTCCCTTATCCATGTGGACGATCTGTGCCGGCTGGTGCTAAATGCGGGACTGGCGTTAATCGGACGGAGCCGCGCGATCGATTTGTGCGGTGCAGAAGTGCTCGAGATGGAGGATATAGCGCGCAAGGTTCGTGATGCGCTCGGGGAGGACATTGCAATCGAACGGGGTGATGTGAACGTGGAGCGCCCGAGCGCCTATCTCGGCCATTTTCCCGATACGAAAACTCTCGCCATCCAGACAGCGACCGAGCTTCGCTGTGCCGATCAATGCGTATCAGACACCGTGGCATGGCTTAGGCAGACAAGCCACTGATTTCTTAAATCCACGGAAACTAGTGGGATTTTATAGAAGGAAAATTTATGACAAATGCGATTTTTGATGATCTTTTCGTGCTTGAGCTTGCCAATAATCATTGGGGCAAGATCGAGCGTGGCATGAAGATAATCGATGACTTTGCCGAAGTCGTTGCGCGCAATGGGGTGAAGGCTTCGATCAAGCTGCAGTTCCGCGACGTCGACAATTTCGTCCACAAAGATTACCGGGACAGCTCGGATGTGCGCTACATCAAGAAGACGCTGGCGACCCAGATGCCGTGGGAGCAGCTGCGCAAGATGGTCGAGGCGACCCGGGCCAAGGGGATGCTCACGATGGCAACCCCTTTCGACGAGGTCTCGGTCGACAAGTGCGTCGAATTCGGCGTCGACATCCTCAAGATTGCGAGCTCCGACATCCGCGACAAGACCCTGCTGCGCAAGATGGCCTCGACTGGTAAGCCGGTGATCGCCTCCTCGGGCGGCGCGGGCGAGCATCACCTCGACAACCTGGTGGAGTTCTTTACCTCGCGCAACATCCCCTTCGCGCTCAACCACTGCGTGTCGCTCTACCCGTCGGAAGACAGCGATCTCGAGCTCAACCAGATCGATTACCTGAAGGCGCGCTACCCAGGCATCACCATCGGCCTGTCGACCCACGAACAGCGCGACTGGCACGATTCGATCCTGATCGCCTACGGCAAGGGCGCGCGCACCTTCGAGCGGCACATCGACATCGACTACGAAGGCGTGCCGGTCAGCCCCTACTGCACCCGTCCCGAACAGGCCGACGTGTGGTTCAAGGCCTTCCACAAGGCCAAGGAAATGTGCGGCGGCCAGGCGACGGTGCGGCGCGAGGTGCCCAAGGGCGAGCGCGAATATCTCGATGCGCTGGTGCGCGGCGTCTATGCCAAGCGCGACCTGCCGGCCGGCCAGGTGCTGACCGCCGATGACGTCTATTTCGCGATCCCGCTGCTGCAGGGCCAGATCTCGACCCGCGAGTTCGAGACCGGCGAAGCGCTCCAGGCGCCGCTGCCGGCCCATGCCCCGGTGCTGCTCGAGGACATCTCGGCCAGCTACAGCAACGATCCCGAGGTGGTCGCGCTGGTGCCGACCCGCGGCCTCGCCCGCGATCTGCCCGAACTGGAAATGGTCAAGGCCGGCGCGGCCGGCTGACCGAGCGGCTTGCAGGGCTCGCGCGCCCGGCGGGTGCGCGAGCCCGATTATTGAAGGAATGCGGTGAGAATGGCCAAGGTGCGCCTGTCCGATTACGTTGCCCTGCGGTTGGCCGATCACGGAGTACGCCACGTCTTCATGCTAACCGGCGGCGGCGCGATGCATCTCAACGATGCGCTGGGCCGGGTCGACCGGCTGCGCTATGTGTGCTGCCATCACGAACAGGCGCTCGCCATGGCGGCAGAAAGCTATGCCCGCCTGTCGGGCCGGCTGCCGGTGGTCAATGTCACCACCGGCCCGGGCGGGATCAATGCCCTGAATGGCGTGCACGGCGCCTATACCGACTCGATCCCGATGCTGGTCGTCTCCGGACAGGTCAAGCGCGAGACCATGGCGCACCGCGCGCCCACCCGGCTGCGCCAACTCGGCGACCAGGAGGTCGACATCGTCGCCATGGTCACGCCGATCACCAAGTTCGCGGTGACGGTGATGGACCCGGCGGACATCCGCTACCTCCTGGAAAAGGCGCTGTGGCTGGCCGAGACCGGGCGGCCCGGCCCGGTGTGGCTCGACATCCCGATCGACATCCAGGCCGCGCCGATCGATCCCGACACGCTGCACGGCTTCGACCCGGTGCGCGAGGGCTATGGCCGGCCCTTCGCCCTGCCGGCCGAATATGGCTGGCTGCGCGGCGAAGCGCTCGATGCGGCGGCGCGCGGGGTGGTCGCGGCGATCGCCGCGGCCGAGCGTCCGGTGCTGCTACCCGGCACGGGGGTGCGGATCAGCGGGGAATATGAAACTTTCCGCCGGATCGTCGAAAAGCTTGGCATCCCGATCGCCCCGGCCTGGAACGCGCAGGACGTCGTCGAGGACGACCACCCGCTCTATGTAGGCCGCCCCGGCACGGTGGGCGACCGGGGGGGCAATTTCGCGGTGCAGAACGCCGACTGCGTGCTGGTGCTCGGCTGCCGCCTCAACATCCGCCAGATCAGCTACAATTTCGCCGCCTTCGCGCGCGCGGCGAAGAAGATCATGGTCGATGTCGATGCCGCCGAACTCGCCAAGCCGACCCTGTCGATCGACATGCCGGTGCATGCCGACCTCAGGGATTTCCTGCCCGCGCTCGAACGGGCGCTAGACGGCTACCAGGCCCCGGCCGCGCATGGCGAATACCTCGCCTGGGCGATGGAGCGGCGACGGCGCTACTACCCGGTGCTGCCCGAATACTGGCAGACCACCTGCGTGGTGAACCCCTATTGCTTCACCGAGGTGCTGTTCGAACAACTGGCAGAAAACGAGGTGATCGTCATGGCCGATGCCACCGCCGCGGTGGTAACGGTGCAGGCCGCGCGGCTGAAGCGCGGGCAGCGGCTCTATTCGAACTCGGGCGCGGCCTCGATGGGCTATGACCTGCCCGCCACGATCGGCGCCTGGCATGCCATGCCGGAAGGCTCGCAGCGGATCATCTGCATGGCCGGCGATGGTTCGATCATGCAGAACCTGCAGGAATTGCAGACCATCGTCGGGCAGAACATCCCGGCCAAGATCTTCCTCTACAACAATTCCGGCTACCACTCGATCCGCCAGTCGCAGCAGGCCCATTTCAACGGCTTCTCGGTCGGCTGCGGGCCGGATTCGGGCGTGACCTTCCCCGATTTCGGCAAGGTCGCGGCCGCCTTCGGCTTTGCCTATCGCCGCACCAGCGACCATTCTGACATCGCCGCCGCCATCGCCGAGACGCTCTCCGCGCCTGGCCCGGCAATCTGCGAGGTGATGGTCGACAAGGAGCAAAACTTCGCCCCCAAGCTGTCCTCCAAGCGCTTGCCCGACGGGACGATGGTGACCGCGCCACTCGAAGATCTCTCGCCGTTCCTCCCGCACGAGGAACTGCTCGAGAACATGCTGATCCCGCTGCAGGAATGAGCGGGCTTGGCGCACCCCTGGCCGGAGTGATCTTCGACCTCGACGGCACGCTGGTGGACAGTGTGCCGATGTCGCTGTCGATCACCAACGCGATGCTCGCCGAGCGCGGCTCGCCGCGGCGGATGGCCTATGCCGAGGCGCTGCCCTTCGCCAGCTTCGGCGGGGCGGCGCTGGTGCGCGGGTTGCTGGGCGCGGATTGCGACGATCTCGATGCGGATCTTGCCACCTTCCGCCAGCGCTACGCGGCGACCCGCACCCCGGCGGAAAGCATCTATCCCGGGGTGGCCGAGATGCTCGCCGGGCTCGGCGCGGCCGGGCTGCGGCTGGCGATCTGCTCGAACAAGCCGCAGCACCTGTGCGAAAAGGTGCTGGGCGAACTGGGCATTGCTCATCACTTCGCCGCCATCGTCGGCAGTTCGGAGCGCCTGCCGCCCAAGCCCGAGCCCGACATGCTGGCCGAAGCGGTGCGGCAGATCGGCCTTGCCGCCGAGACCTGCGTGATGGTCGGCGACAGCGAGGTCGACATCGCGCTCGCCCGCAGCCTCGGGATGGAGTGCCTGTTCGTCGAATATGGCTATGGCAATGCGGATGCCGGCGTGCCGGCCGCGCACCGCTTCGCCGATTGCTCGGCGCTCGCCCGGGCGCTCCACGCGCGGCTGGCGGCCGCCCCCACCCCTCGCCCAGCCGCCGCGGCGGATCGCGGCGGCGGGACGATAGGCGTACGGGGTGCTGGTTTTGACGGCGATGGCTGCTATCAGGCTTGCAACTTCGGTCGGGCTAGTGGGCCCGGCAAAGCCACAACTGCGGATTTTGAAATGAACCTGTCTGATTTCGTGAAATTCACCACAAGCCTGGCGCTCGCAGGCGCGCTCGGTCTGGCGCTGGCGGGCGGCCCTGCCGCCGCGCAGGTGCGCGAAGAAAGCCCGGAAGGGCAATCCAACAGCCCGCCGGCGGAACGCTCCACCGGCATCGGCCCGACCGAGATCGAGGATGCCGGGGCCAATCCCTCGATCATCGTCCAGTCCGGCAAGGAGGAAGCTGGCGAGGACAGCCTGCTCGATCGCAGCCGGCGCATGCTCGAAAAGGCCGAGCCGAGCGAGTTCGAGAAATATGTCCAGCGCGTCCTCGGGCGCAGCCTGCCGGTCTTCGGGGCCGATCTGATCCTGCCCGAGAACCGCGATTTCGCGGTGCCCGCCACGGCCACCGTCCCGCCCGACTACCGCCTCAACGTGGGCGACATGATCGACATCTCGCTGTCGGGCTCGGTCGAAGGCAGCGTCGAGCGGACGATCGACACCAATGGCGAGATCTACCTGCCCAGCGTCGGCATGATCAAGCTCGCCGGGGTACGCACCGGCGATCTCAAGGACTTCATGATGCGGGCGATCGGCACGCAGTACCGCAATTTCCGCGTCGGCGTGCGGGTGGAGGAACTGCGCGGCATCCGCGTCTATGTCACAGGTTTCGCGAACAATCCCGGGGCCTACACCGTCTCGAGCCTCTCGAGCCTCGCCAATGCCGTGCTGCAGGCCGGCGGGCCCAGCGCGGGGGGCTCGATGCGCTCGGTCAAGCTGATCCGCGACGGGCGCGAATTCGGCACCTTCGACCTTTACGAACTGCTGCTCGGCGGCAACCGGCTCAACGATTTCGTGCTCGAGAACGAGGACGTCCTGCTTATCCCCCCGGTGGGGCGGCAGGTGGCGGTTTTCGGCAGCGCCAACAACGAGGCGATCTTCGAACTGCGCGCGGGCGAGACGCTCGCCGACATGGTGGCGCTGGCCGGCGGGGTGAGCAGCCTCGGCGATCCGGCGCGTCTGCTACTCTACCGCGCCGTGCCCGAGGGTGAGCCCGGCCCGCGCGAGATCGCCATGGGCGAGGCCCCGCGCGTTCCAGCGGTGGAAGGCGACATCGTCCAGATCCTCGAACTGGGCAGCCTGCGCCAGCCGGTCGCGGGGCAATCGATCATCGTGCGGATCGAGGGCGAAGTGGCACGGCCCGGCAATTACTACGTCCCCCCGCAGACCCCGCTTTCCGAAGTGATCGCACAGGCCGGCGGCCTGACCTCGCGGGCGTTCCCCTATGGCACCCAGCTGGTGCGCAACTCGGTGCGCGTCCAGCAGCGCGAAAGCTTCAACTACGCAATCGACCAAGTCGAACTGACCCTCGCCGCCTCGCCCGTCACCATCGACAACAGCGTCTCGCCCGACCAGCAGCAACGCCAGATGACCGCCGCGCGCAGCTTCCTTGCCAACCTGCGCGACACCGAGCCCGATGGCCGCCTGGTGCTCGACATCAGCCCGAGCGACACCATGCCGCCGGGCAACCTGGTGCTGGAAAACAACGACCGCATCTACATTCCCCCCCGCCCGTCGAGCATCGGCGTGTTCGGCGCGGTCTATCGCCCCGGCTCGTTCATGATCGGCGCCAAGCCGCGCCGCATCCGCGAATATATCGACCTGTCGGGCGGCACCATCGACGCCGCCGACAAGGGCGACATCTTCGTGGTGCGCGCCAATGGCGCGGTGCTGACCAAGGATCGCGGCGCCCTGTCCGCCCCGGCCCTGCCGGGCGACGTGGTGTTCGTGCCGGTCAAGACCCGCGAGACCGACATTCTCGCCAAGATCGCCCAGATCAGCACCGTGCTGTTCCAGCTCGGCATCGCGGCGGCAACGGTGCTGGCGGTGAACTGATGGTCAAGCCCCCGCCTTCGCTGTTCGACAGCTTCGCCCGGGCGCCGGTGATCCGCAGGCCGCTGTGGCGCCGCACGCTGTTTGCGGTGCTGGTGGCGATCCTCGTCGCGCTCACCCTGTTCCCGGAGAAATACCGGGCGGCGGTGACCCTCACCCCGACCGATCCGGGCAGCCTCGGCCTCGCCAGCGCGCTCACGCAGCTGGGCGCGGTGCAGAACGTGTTCGGCCAGCAGACCGCCGTCGAGGTGAGCCTGCTGATCGGGCGCAGCGATGCGGTGCGCGAAAAGGTGATCGCGGAGGCCAAGCTCACCGAGCGGCTCGACATGAACGCGGTCGCCACGACCCGCTGGCTGGAGCGCGAAGTCGATCTGCGGGCGCTGCGCGGCGGCATCGTGCAGGTCGAACTGCTCAACGAGGATGCCGATCTCGCCCATGACATCGTCGCCGCCTATGCGGTGGCGATCCGCGACGAGCTGGCCGAGGTCTCGCGCGAGCAGACCGCCTACAAGCGCCGCGTGCTCGAGGAGCTGGTCGAGGATGCCAGCGACCGGCTCGCCAAGGCGCAGGCCCGCTACGACACCTTCCGGATGCGGACCCGCTACAGCTCGCCCGAATCCGCCATCGGCGCGATCGGCGCGCGGGTGCCGCAGCTTGAAGACATGATCATCGGCAAGGAAACCCAGCTCAACGCGGCGCGCGAGTTCTACAGCGACGATCACCTCAACGTCCGCCAGATCAAGGCCGAGATCGATGCCCTGCGCAAGCAGCTTGCCGAGGCCCGCTCGCTCTCGCCCGACAACGAGAACTCGGTCGGCCGGGTGGTGCGCGAATCCACCGAGGTGGACCGCCTGCGCCGCGAGCTCGACCTGTCGCTGTCGCTCTACGAGAGCTACAAGCGCCTGCTCGAAGGCGCCGCGGTCGAGGAGCTGACCTCCACCGCCAATATCCGCATCCTCGAGAGCGCCTACATTGACACCTCGCGCCAGTTCAACATCGCCTTTGGCGTGCTCGCCGTGCTGGTGCTGCTGCTGGGGCTGGGGATCGAGTTCTACGCCTGGCGCATGCCGATCGGCACCGGCCGGGCCGCGGGCGAGGCGGAGGCGGCATGAAACAGGACAGCGCCATGGCCCGCACGCTCGAGACCGGCCACCCGCGGCCCGCCAGCCCGCCGGAGATCTCGGTGGTCATCCCCTGCTACAACGAGGAAGAGAGCGCCCAGGCGATCATCGCCGCGGCGAGCGGACAGCTCGAGGCGCTGGGCATCCACGATTTCGAGATCGTGCTGATCGACAATGCCTCGACCGACCGCACGGTGGAGCTGATCCGCGAGGTCTGCGCGCGCGACCGGCGGGTGAAGCTGATCGTCAACAGCCGCAATTTCGGCCAGATGCGCTCGCCCACCCACGCGATTTTCCAGACATCGGGCAAGGCGGTGATCGGCCTGTGCGCCGATTTCCAGGACCCGCCCGAACTGATCCCCGAGCTGATCGCGGGCTGGCGCGAGGGCTATGACATCGTGCTGGGGGTGCGGCGCGAGGAGAAGGTCGGCTTTCTCCACCGCCAGTTCCGGGCCCTGTCCTACTGGCTGGCGCAGACCTTCGGCGATTACCCGGTGGTGCCGCAGGCGACCGGCTTCGGGCTCTACACCCGGCGGGTGGTCGATTACACCCGCGAGCTTGCCGAGCCCGAGCCGTTCTTTCGCGGCATGCTGGTGGAAACCGGCTTTGCGATCAAGGCCATCCCCTATGCCCGCCCGCCGCGCGCCGCCGGGGCATCGAAGAACAATTTCTTCGCGCTGTTCGATTTCGCCATGTCGGCGCTGTCGGGCTCGTCCAAGCGGCTGCTGCGCGCGCCGATCTATATCGGCGTGTTCGGGATGCTGATGGCCGGGCTGATGCTGCTGGGCGCGCTGCTGGCCTTCTTCGCCGGACGCCCGATCGCCGGCTGGCTGATCGGGGCGGTGGTGCAGTTCGAATTTGCGCTGCTGTTCGGCTTTCTCGGCCTGCTCGGCGACAATCTGCGGATCGTCTCGGAACGCACCCGCCGCACGCCGCTGGTGATCGAGAAAGAACGGATCAATTTTGCTCCAGAAGATCAGTAAGATCGGGGCTGCTCCCCACTGGGCGCGGATTCGCGAGCTGGTGCGATTCTACCAGGCCGCGGCGCTCAACACCGCCTTCGGGATCGGCGCCTACCTGCTGCTGGTGGCGCTGGGGATGAACATGTATCTCGCCCAGGCGACAGCGCACGTAATGGGCATGGCCTTCAACTATGTCACCTATTCGCGCCACGTCTTTCGCGGGAGCAGCCCGGCCAAGCTGCGCTTCGTGCTGTCCTATGGCGGGCATTACCTGCTCGGCCTCGGCGCGCTGGCGGGGATCGCGCAGTTCATCGCCAATCCTTATGTCGCCGGGATCGCGGCGGCGGTGGCGGTGTCGGTGGTCAATTACTTCGTGCTGCGCCACCTCGTCTTTCAGGTCGGCTCCCGATGAGCGAGGCGCGCGCCGGCGGCGCTGCACCTTCGCGGCTGGGCTGGTGGACGGAGATGCTGTTCGCCCTCGCCATTCTCGGGCTGCTGGTGCGGGTCGCCTACCTGTTCGACCAGAACGGCTACCTGCCCCAGCCGTTCTTCTACGAACCCAGCGACACCTTCATGGACTGGTTCAACACCGCCTACTGGGCGCGCGATCCGGGCTCCTATGATTCGTGGCGGACAATCTATCCGCCGCTGACTTTCGTGGTGTTGCGCTTCTTCGGCCTCGATCACTGCTATGTCTCCAATGAGGGCCTGCCCTCGCGCGATTGCGACTGGCTGGGGATCACCGTGATCCTGGCGGTGTTCGTGCTCAATGCCGTGCTTTGCTGGCTGACCTTCCGCAAGATCGACCGGCGCACCGTGCTGCCGCGCACCATCGCGCTGGGCATGGGCATGCCGATGCTCTTCGCGCTGGAACGCGGCAATGTGCTGCTGCTGACCTTCACCTGCATGCTGCTCGCCCTCGGGCCGCTGCTCGCCTCGGCCCGACTGCGCTGGCTGGCGGCGGGGCTGGCGATCAATTTCAAGGTCTACCTGGTGGCAGGTTTCGCGGTACAGGTGCTCAAACGGCGCTGGCGCTGGACCGAGGGGGTGGCGATTGCGACCTTGCTAGTCTACCTCGTATCCTACCTGCTGCACGGATCGGGGTCGCCGATCGAAATCTACACAAACATATATAATTACTCGAGCGGCTTCGTCGCCTCGCAGGTGCTCGACATTTACTATTCAGTGACTTATCAGCCGCTAAGCTCGCTGCTTTCGGGCGAGGTGTTCCCAATCATGCGCGTGGTCGGCTCGGATCTTGCCGAAACCGGATTAGTGGTGATCACGATCCTAATGCGGAGCGGACAGGCCCTCCTGCTTGCGGCGCTTTTCGCGGCTTACCTCCGGCCCGAGGCGGTGTCCCCTCACCGCCTCGCGGCGCTCGGGATCTGTCTGGCGCTGATTTCCTCCGAGGCGGGCGGCTACACCCAGATCATGGTGATCCTGCTGGTGTTCATGGAACCGTGGAAAGGCATCGCCCGCCCGATCGCGCTCGTCGCCTGCTATCTGCTGTGCCTGCCAGGAGAGATCGTGCTTGGGCTGATCCCAACGATCTGGCGCGAGTCCTGGCTGTCCGGGCAGCTCGTCGAGCTGCAGGTCGGTGTGGGCGTCGGCTTCTTCCTGCGCCCGGGGCTACTGATCCTTATCGGCATCGGTCTGTCGCTGGGGACGATCGGCGACGTGTGGCGCGAAATCGATCTGCGCGGCTTGCGCAACCATACGCCGCTGTTTACGCCCCGACCCCAGACCGAAGCCTGATGCCTGATTAGAGCGTTTTCCCCACGTTCTGACCCGGCGGGGATCCCTTGCGAGCGCGGTTCTGATTCATCCTTTTTGCTGGACGAGGGAGGCCAACATGGATGGCGCGGACGCTTTCACAGGGCCTTCGGGATCGAGTCGTTGCGGCGATTGATGGCGACATGAGTTGCCGAGCGGCTGCAGCCCATTTTGATGTAAGCATTTCGAGCGCTATTCGCTGGAGGCGCCTTGCACTTCGGTATGGCAGGGCGGTCGCCAAGCCTCGCAGTGGTGACCGGCACTCAGGTAGGATCGAGGCACACGGGGACTTTATCAGGGCGCTGCTCGCGGAGTAGGAGGACATTACCCTGACCGAGATCCAGGCGCGACTGATCGAGCGCGGTGTGCCGGTGGGCATCGGCACCGTGCATCGCTTCTTCGCGCGTCACGGGATCACGCGCAGAAAAAGACCAGGCATGCGATCGAGCAAGAGTCCTGAGGTAGCGCCAGCGCTGGTTCGAGGGCCAACTCGATCTTGACCCTGAGCGTCTGGTCTTCATAGATGAGACGTGGACTGCAACGAACATGACCGGCAGCCATGGCCGCTCCAAGAGAGGCGAGCGGCTGCGCATGGGCTTCTCGCATGGTCCCCGCAAGACCACTACGCTGGGCGCAGGCCTGCGCATGACTGGCATGGTCGCGCGCCCATGGTGCTCGACGGACCGATCAACGGGACTGGTTCGAAGCCCACGTCACCAAGGTGCTGGTGCCCGAGCTCCAACCCGGTGACATCGTCATCATGGACAATCTCTCCAGCCATAAGCGCCTGGCCGTGAAGGAGAAGACCGAAGCAGTCGGCGCCACCCTGCGCTTCCTCCCGCGCTACAGCCCTGACTTCAACCCGATTGAGAAGGCGTTATCACGGCTCAAGGCCATACTGCGCAAGGCGGGCGAACGCACCTTCCGCGGCCTGTGGGACCTGATCGGAAGGCTCGTCAACATCGTCCAGCCAGACGAGTGCGCCAATTGCTTCAGATCATGCGGATATGAACCGGAGTGAGCGGAAACCGCTCTAGAGGTCCACGTAGAGCACCGTGTCGTAGCCGTTGTAGCCGTGCTGGCGAATGGCCAGCCGGGCCTCAGGGAACTGCTCGGCGATCGCGAGCGGCAGCTCCCACAAGTCGGCCGGCTTGTGATAGATCGCCATGCAGAGGCGTGGCCGGTGCTTCTCCAGCGTGCGCGCCATGCCCTTCAGCGCTTGGGCCTCGAAGCCTTCGATGTCGAGCTTGACCATGTCGATACGCTGGGCCTCGACCACGTCGTCGACCCGCACGATCGGCACCAGGCTGGCAGCCGCCGTCGCCAGGTCAACCGCGTGCGAGGCGTCGGCAGACCCGGCCGCGAAGGAAACCATGCCGGGGCTTTCGCCGACAGCGCAGGGGAACAAGGCTGCAAACTCGATCCCCGCCTCACGCGCGACCGTGGCGAGCGCGACATGGTTCTGCGGATCGGGTTCGAAGGCATACCAGCCGGCGATGCGCTGACCGGCAGCGCGGGCCAAGCCGACCATGTCCCCTGGCCAAGCACCGCAATCGATCACTTGAGGCTCCTCCAGGGGCAGGAGCAGGTCGCGGGCGAAGTACTGGTTCTCGCGGTCCACCGGCGGATGGAACTGCGGCGCCGCTTTCTGGCGATAGGCAACCAGACAGGCGAGAATGTTGCGCGAGGTCTCATCGGCAAGCCGTTCGTGAAGACGTGAGATGCTGTCGGCATTGCGGGTCACGAGATCCCGCGCACCCTGCCAATAATTGCCCAGAGCCGGGCCGATCACATCAGGCAGTTCGGGGACGAAGAGCGTGTCGCCGAACAGGCTGCCAGCCCAGACGACCACCTCCTCGATCGGGGTATGGAAATTGTTGATCGCGATGATCGCCGTCCGCTTTGAAGCCTCGGCAGCGACTACATCGCCGCGCGTTATTAGGGGCACGCCGTCGAGTGTGGCGCCCGGCGTGGCATTGCGGTCGATGAAGCCATGAACGGCGATGCCCCTTTCGTGCAGAGCCGCGGCGACCTGGCGGCCATAGCCGCCTGCCCCACAGATCATGCACCCGCCTTGCGTCAGCCGTTCGAATAGAGCTTCGGACGAGCGGTTCCGTGCCACCCAAGCCGCGGCTTCTTCGATCTGTGCGACAAGCTGCGAACCCATGCTTAATCCTTAAAGTGCGGGCGATTGTTGCCCGGCTGTAAGTGCGCATCATGCCCTATGCGATGGCGGCGTACCTGTCCAGCCAGTCAACTGCATCGCCGGTTCGATTGCTTCTTGTGCCAGGCTAGGTCAAGGCTTATGCGCTCCCGATGGCCCCCACCGCCCTTCGCTTCCCCACTCCTTCGCTCCATCGCATCCTGCTCGCTGCAATCCTGCTTGCGGCGCTGGTAGTCCGGCTCGATACGGTCGCTTTCGGCCTGCCGGCGCTGACCGACCAGGACGAGCTTATGTTCGAACTGGGCGCCTACCGGATGATCGAGGGCGGGCAGCTCAACCCGCAATGGTTCGGCCATCCGGCGACCACTACCATGTATCTGCTCGCGCTGATCGATGTCGCGGTGCTGGGGCTAGGCCTCGCCACCGGGCGCTTTGAGAGCATCGAGGGATTCGCCACGGCGATCTATGCTGATCCAGGCATCCTCGTGCTGCCGCACCGCATCGCCATCGTGCTGGTCGCGGTGGCGGGAATCGCGCTCGCCTGCCGCCTTGCGAGCCGCCTGTTCGACCGCCCGACGGGGCTGGCGACGGCAGCGATCCTTGCAGCGAGCCCGGTGCATATCGCCTATTCGCAGGTGGTGCGCTCGGACATGATGGCGACCGTCTTCATGCTGGCGGCGATGCTCTGCGCGCTTGCTTATGGGCGCCGCGGCACCCTGCGTTCGCTAGCGGGCGGGGTGCTGTGCGTGGCCCTGGCGATCACCACCAAGTGGCCCTTCGCGCTCGCCTTCCTGTCGCTCGCCGGTGCACTGGTGCTGCGCTGGCGGAGCGGAGTGGAGACCGGCCGGCGCACGTTGATTCTGATGGTGGCTGCAGCGGTCGGCACGCTAGCTGCGATGGTCGCGATCTCGCCCTTCCTGCTGATCGAGTGGAACACGGTCATCGCCAATCTCTACGGCGAGGTACAGCCCTACCACCTCGGCGCGACCGGTGGCGGGCTGCTCGACAATGCATGGTGGTACGCGAGCGGGCCATTTCCACGCGGGCTCGGCCTCGCCGGGCTGACGCTGGCACCGATCGGCGCCGGGCTGGCGGCACGGCACCGCGAATTCGTTGCCGTCGCGCTGGTCCCGGGTGTCGCCATGTTCGTGCTCGCCAGCAGCCAGAACATCGTGTGGGAACGCTGGATCCTCGCGGTGGTGCCGCTGCTGGCTATGCTGACGGGGCTTGCGCTGGTGCGGATCGCGGCATGGGCTGGCACCGCGCTGCGCCCCGCCGCCGCGCCGCTTGCCGCGGGCGCGCTACTGGCCGCGGTGTTTGTGCCGCTGGTACTCGCCTCGCTTGCCGACGGGCGCGAGCGGATGAACGACACGCGGCTGATGGCAACGGCCTGGCTGCGCGCCAATGCCGCACCGGACAGCACGATTTTCATCGAGCATTTCGCCTTCGACCTTGTCGATAGTCCGTTTGACTTCGTCTTCCCGCTCGGCGTGCTCGGCTGCAGGGATGCACGCGAGTTGCTTGATGGGCGGATCGACAACTCGTTGGTTGAATCTGCGCGCAGCGGGCGCACGAACATCGATTTCGGGACCGTCGCGCCCGATAGGATCGACACCTGCCGTGCCGATTATGCAGTGCTCAGCCAGCAGGCCCGCTATGCTGCGGAGAAGGAGCGGTTCCCGCAGGAATGGGCACAATACGAGAAACTCATCGCGCGAGGCGAGCAGGTCGCCGAGTTCCTCCCCAAGCGGGGCGTGGCCGGCGGCTGGCCGGTGGTGATCCTGCGCTTCCCCCATGGGGAATTGAGGCCTCTTGAGCAGAAAGCCACCAAGGCTTGCTCCCGTAGCCCAACCGGCTCAATATGGGCGTCCTGCTACTTGAAATCTGTGCAGCTTTAGCATCTCATGCCCAAACATTCTGCTCCGCTTTCTCCAAGTACCGCGCGAGCACATTAACAGACTTCCAGCCGCCCGCGCGCATAATCGCGGCGGTGTCGAAGCCGCGCCCTAACAGATCCTGCGCCGCACCAACACGCATCGAGTGCCCACTAAATGCCGCGACGTGGTCCGGGCTCAAGCCAGTGCGCTCCGCTGCGCCTTTGACAATACGCTTGACCGTGGTGGTCTCAAGGCAGCGGTTGACAACCTTACCCTTGTAGATCGGGCAGAACAGCCACTCGATGTGCGGCCCGCGATATACAAGCCACTCCCTCAGCAAGTCAGCTGTCCGCACGGACGTAAAGGCCACCCGCCCCTCTCCAAACGGATCTGCCTTGCTACGCCGGATAAGAACGCGCATCGTGCCATCCGCGCGCAAGGTGACTTCGGAGTTGCGCAGTGCAACGAGTTCCGAGCGCCTAGTCAGCAATTCGTAGCCGAGCGACAGCATCGCGCGGTTGCGCAGCCCCCATGGGCTGTCGGGCTCACTCTCCAAAAACTTGTCGAGATATTGCCGTGTCAGGCCCTTGGCTTGGCGCGGCCTCACCGCATTCGCGCGCCGGACGCGCCTGAACGTTAGGTTTATGTCTTCGTCATGCGTGGGGTCCGGTAGACGCAAGAGCCTGTGGACCTTGCGAATGGCATAGAGGCGCCGCCGAACAGTCGACGGCGCCCTGCATGCGCCCTGATCCTCGAGAAACCGGCACACGGTTTCGACGCTGGCGGGGAAGGACTGATCGATGCCTTGACCGGCGCACCAATCCTCGAAGGCCTCGACATCGGCGCGGTAACTGCGCATTGTCGCCGGCGAATATGCGCCTTCAAGGCTTTGGAATTCGGAGCGCCAGTTGAGTGATAAATATTGCCTGTTTGAGATCATAAATGGCCCTTTAGGGGTCATTATTGGAGCTGTCAATGATTGATGGCCGGCAGATTCGGATGGCGCGCGCAGCACTGCGTTGGACAATCCAAGAGCTGGCGTTCAAAGCTGATGTGGGCGATCGCACAATCAAACGCATAGAGGCGGTCGACCAAGTCGAAGCTGCAAACCTCAACACCATCTACCGCCTTAAGTCCGCCCTCGAGGCTGCAGGCATCGAGTTCATTGGGGCTCCCAACGACGCACCAGGCATTCGCATTCACGCTCAGGGCGGCGATCGAGACAAGGAACGCTGACGCAGCAAGCGTATGGCGTTTTCACGCTCCGAACGAAAACGCGCAGCGTAATAGGTCAACGTCTCCGCTTTCTTGGTTGAAATCGCAGAGCCGCACCCCGCAACGCCGTGAAGTGCGTCTGACGTCTATCCACTCGTTTGCGGTTTTGGACAGTAGGATCAGCGCACCAAAGGGCGGGGGTTTTTGAGCAGCCCAACCGGATGAGGTTCAGGCTGCGACTTGATGCGATCAGGCCGCCGCCAGAACCTCATCGACGACGATGTCGTCGGCATGAGCCCGGGCCAGGGCCATGTCATAGGCGGTCTGCATCCGCATCAGCGTATCAGCCTTGATGCCGAAGGCCTTCTCGAACCGGATGGCCATCTCGGCAGACAGGGCCGCGCGCCCGTTGAACAGGTTGCTGAGAGCCTGCCGAGACACGTGGAAGCTGGCCGCTAGCCGGTTGATGCTGACGCCATGCGGCTCGACAACTTCGCTCTTCAGCCAGTCGCCCGGATGAACCGCCAGCGAGGGGTGCATGGTCAGGGCCATCAGTGGTAGTCCTCTAGGTCAAGTTCAGCGACGCTGTGCTCATCGAGCTTGATGAAGGTCAGTCGCCAGTTTCGGGTAACGGTCATTGCCCAACGCCCAGCTTTGTCGCCAACCAGCTCGTGTAACCCGTAATTGGGCGGGACAGCGAGTTCATCAAAGCTGGCGGCAGCATCGATAAACGCCAGCATTTTGCGGAGACGGTGCACATCGCCAACCAGGCCCTTGGCGTTCCCAGTCTCGAAAAACCGGCGCAGGCCCTTGTGGGAAATGCTTTCGATATCCATGCGCCCATATATCAAGCATCGCTTGGCATGTCAAGTGATGCTTGACACCCCCTTCCCGACCGACGGCAATGGGCAAGGCAACTTTGACCTTGGCCCGCAGCCGGGCGGCAAACTCAGCTGAACCTCGGCGGCGGTGGCGACGCTTGCCCGGCGATGCCATAGCCGTGGCCCGCACACGGCCTCGCGGCCGGTATCATCGGCTCGCGTGAATGGCGGCGCCTCACGGGGCCAGTGGGCTCGGCAGGCACAGTCTCCATGCCCGCGCCGTCCGACACCGCCACTGTAGGCGCGTCCCCCGGCACACGCGGCGCCGCAGGCCTGGCGCGCGGGCGCGCGTCGGAAGTCTCGCAGAGACGAGCATCTTCATAGGTGTGGTCATCCCCCCCGGCCTCGCGCGCGCCGACAGCGTCTGCCTGCGTCTCCCCAACGCCCGCGCCGCCGCCCTCACCCACGACAGTCTTTCGCGCCGCCTCGATTTTGGCGGCTAGGCAGAGCCTCTCCAACTCGGCCGCCTGGGCCACCTGCGCGGCCTCGGCGGCGGCCCTCTCCCTGGCCATTTTCTCCTCGCGCTTTAGGGCGCGCATATATCGTTTCTCTTCCTCAAGGCGTAGCTGAGCCGCCTCTCGGCGCATTTCCTCATCAACTTCGCGCTGCCGGCGGAGCTCCTCCTCCTGCTCGATCTCCCTGCGAAGCGCCGTCTGCATACGGTGCGCCTCGGCGTACATTTCGGTGATTTGCTTGAAGGCGCGCGGGTCGTATTCCGCGCGACTGGCCAACTCGCGCACCAGCGCCTCGGCGCGGGGCATACGCATCCGCTTGCCTGGCCTCACCTCGTGGGAGACCGTCTCGCCCATGACCTTCAGGACGGCGTCTTTCATGGGGTCGCCAAGCGGCGGCCCGGGGTCAGGCGGAGGAGGAGACTTGGACTGTCTGCCCGGGTTGCCCGACTGGCCCTTCTGCCAGCGCGTGTCGACCGGCGGCCGGCAATATCCAACTTCGTAATTTCCGCGACCAACGGGCGCGCGTTTCTTGCCGGCCATGAGAGGCTCTCCATACAAGTTGTGGGGATGCCAGCCGGCTCGCGAACACTCTCCACGTCACCGTGGCGGCGCAAACCTTGCGTAGTGAGGCCTAGATAGCACCAATTCGCGCGAGAGGCAATGCGCCGCGCGTGGGCGCCGCCGGCGGGTCCCAACGACAGGGCGCCCCATTCCCTGAGCGGTGCGAAGAAATTCCCTGAAGTCGGGTCGCAAATTTCCTGAGAACAAGCTTCAGGGAATTTGCCAATTTATCATTTTATTTCAATAGTATGCAGGGCGAAAAATCGACGGAAGACCCAACTTTCGCGCACGCGCACGCACGCACGCAATGCTACGAAAATAGAGAATCTCAGCAAAATCGGTAAATGCCCGATAACGTGCATCATGAGATCAAAAAAAGCCGATAATGCCCCTTACCATCCTTCACCCCAGCGCGATGTCCGGCGCGTCTTCCTGCTTCATGCCGACAAGGTGATACCCTGCATCCACGTGATGCGTTTCACCGGTTACGCCTGATGACAGGTCGGACAGGAAATAGAGCCCTGCACCGCCGACATCGTCGATCGTCACATTGCGCCGCAGCGGCGAGTTCAGTTCATTCCATTTGAGGATATAGCGGAAATCGCCGATCCCGCTCGCGGCCAGAGTCTTGATCGGTCCCGCGCTGATCGCATTTACACGGATGTTCTTGGGGCCAAGGTCATTGGCAAGATATTTGACGCTGGTTTCCAGCGCTGCCTTGGCAACCCCCATCACATTGTAATGCGGCATCACCTTTTCCGCGCCGTAATAGGTCAGCGTCACAATCGATCCGCCCCCATTGCCCTCTTCATCGAGCGGTGGCATCATTTCAGAGGCGCGCTGCGCCACCGCGACCAGTGAATAGGCCGAGATGTTCATGGTCATGAGGAAATTGTCGAGCGAGGTATCGAGATACTTCCCGCGCAGCTCGTTCTTGTCCGAATAGCCGATCGCATGGACCACGAAGTCGATCGTTTCCCAGCGCGATTTGAGCGTGGCAAAGGCGGCATCAAGCGCGGCCATGTCTGAAACATCGCAATCAATCAGGAAGTCACTGCCAAGCTCTGCCGCCAAAGGTTCGACACGTTTCCTGAGTGCTTCACCCTGATAGGAAAAGGCCAGTTCGGCGCCTGCTTCATGCAGCTTGCGCGCGATCCCCCACGCCAATGACTTGTTGTTGGCAAGCCCCATGATGAGCCCGCGCTTTCCCGCCATCAAGCCTGTCATTCGGTGTCCTCCTCGTCCGTTTGCAGCGCTTTCGCCGCCTCTTCCTCTTCCGGCGTTACTGCCAGGGCCGCGTTCAGCTCAGCGCCGATAACCATCCCTAGCCCAATCAGCCAGAAAAAGAACAGCGCGATCATGATCCCGGCCAGACTGCCGTAAGTCAGGCTGTATGTGAAAAAGCTGCGCAAGACATGCGGCAGTGCCGTGGAAACCAGCAGCCACCACACAGTGACAAAGGCGACGCCAGGCCATTTGGGATAGCGGCGGCTGCGATATGCCATGGGGGTCAGCGTGTAGAACAGCAGGTATAGCGAACCGAACAGGCCGGCCGCTGTCACTGCGCGCGAAAGGCGCAATTCTGCCAGCGATCCGGCAAGTTCCGGGAAACGCAGTTCGATCAGATGCTCGGCAGTGCCGATCGCGACCTGGGCGAAAAGCGACAGCACCAGCAATACGACCGCGCCGAGCGTGAACCCGGCGGAGATCAGGCGATATTTCCAGAAAGCGCGGGTTGGCTGGGTACCATAGGCGCGGCGCAGGATATCTCGAATGGTTTCCACCAGGCTCGACACAGTCCACAGCGCAACCAATGCGCCGACCCACAACAGCCAGCCGTGGCGGGCCTCCATCACGTCACGCGCGACCGGCTCGATCGTGCGCGCAACAGTTGGCGGGAATGCGTTGACGATAGTGTCGATCAAGGCGGTCTGCTCGCCCGCGCCACCGATCAGCGCGAACAGCGCGGCACCCAGGATGAAAAAGGGAAAGATCGCCAGCATCGCCAGATAGGCAAGGTTGCCGGCGTGGATGAAGCCATCATTGAATGTGCCAAGCGCCGTCCGTTTGACGACTTCGAAAATGCGCGTTCCCGGGCCGAGCCGGTCGATCATCCGGGCGCGCAATGTCTCTGCTTCGTGCCGCCGTGTTTCCGGCGACAGCGAGTGCACTTCGCGTTCAATGGGATCGGGCAGGTTACCCAGGCTCAATGTTACATACCCAGCTTGGCGCGCGGATTGCTTTCGTCTTTCCAGCCTTCGAGCCGCTTGGCAAGCTCCTCGGGCTGGTCCGGCATCTGGATTTCCAGCGTCACCAACTGGTCACCGCGCCCGCCCGATTTGGTGTTCCAGCCCTTGCCTTTAAGCCGCATCACAGTGCCGCCATTGGTGCCGGGCTTGATCGTCAGCATGACCGGGCCATCGACGGTGGGGCATTTGACCTTCGCACCGTTCAACGCTTCATCAAGCGTGATCGGCAAGTCCATGCGGATATTGTCACCATCGCGCTTGTAGAAGGGGTGCGAGCCGACTTCGACCATCACCAGCCCGTCGCCATTGCCGCCGGGGCCGGGCTTGCCCTTGCCTTTAAGCCGCATTTGCGTGCCGTCTTCGACACCGGCGGGCAATTTCAGGCTGATCGTCTTGCCGTCTGCCAGCGTAATGCGCTGATCGGCGCGCGATGCCGCATCAACAAACGGCACCGCCAGCCGGTAATGCACATCGGGGCCCTTCTGCGGCGGGGGTGGAGGGCGCCTTTGGCTGCCAAAGCCGCCGCCCATGCCGGATGTGCGGCGCTGGCCGCCGCCACCGCCACCGAACAGGCCTTCGAACAAATCGCCCAAATCCAGCCCGTCATTGCTGAAACCCTGGAAGTCTTCCGGGCGGAAACCCTGTTGCCCGCCGCCACCGCCGCGGAAACCCCCTCCGCCAAATCCACCGCCCATTCCGGCAAAGGGATTGGCGGGATTGCCTTCGGCGTCGATTTCGCCGCGGTCGAACTGCGCGCGCTTTTCCTTGTCGCTCAACAGGTCATAGGCCTTGGTCGCGTCGGAAAAGCGCTCGGCCGCCTTGGGATTGTCCTTGTTGCGATCCGGATGCAGCTCCTTGGCGAGCTTGCGATACGCACTCTTGATCTCCGCTTCGGAAGCGGTGCGTGCCACGCCAAGGGTTGAATAAGGATCGCTCATGCGTGTTAGCTAGTTATGACAGCGCCGAGTGGCAAGCGCCAAGCTTTCCTACGCCCGCTCAAGCGGCTAACTGTCAATCGATATGGACCAGAATCTTCCCTTTGCGAACCGTTCGCAAGTTTGCCCGATCTCACGGGGTGAACGGGCCGGATTTTTCGCTATAGGACTGTGTTCCATGTGTTCCATGCTGTAGGATTTGAACGTGCCAGAGCCATCTCCAGACCAGCTCGCCCGCTTGAGCGAAAGCGAGATCCCGGACAGCGATCCACTGGCGCTGTTCAGCGCGTGGTTTGCCGAGGCGCGGGAGGCCGAGCCCAATGATGCCAATGCCATGGCGCTCGCCACCGCCACGCCCGATGGCGCGCCGTCGGTGCGCATGGTGCTGTTGAAAGGTCACGGGCCGGACGGCTTCACCTTCTACACCAATGCGCAGAGCCGCAAGGGTGCAGAGATCCGCAGCAACATGCAGGCGGCCCTGCTGTTCCACTGGAAGAGCCTGCGCCGCCAAATCCGGATCGAAGGCCCGCTGGCAGAGGTGTCGAGCGAGATGGCTGATGCCTATTTCCACTCGCGCCCCTTCGTCAGCCAGGTCGGTTCCGCCGCCAGCGACCAGTCGCGCCCGCTTGATAGCCGCGCAACCTATGTGAAGCGGGTCGAGGATATGGAAGATGCGTGCAAATCGGCTGGCGAGGTTCCCCGCCCGCCGCATTGGACCGGCTTCACGCTCAACCCGCAGCGGATCGAGTTCTGGCTCGATCGCGCCAACCGCCTGCATGACCGGCGCCAGTTCAACCGCAGTGCGGACGGCAGCTGGTCCAGCACGTTGCTTTACCCATGAGCAGAGGTTCGCTTACCCGCAGCGCAGCTTACGCGTCGATCGCGACCGCGCTGTTTCTGGTCGGCTTGAAGCTATGGGCCACCTGGCGCACCGATTCGACTGCCATGCTCGGCAGCCTTGCCGATACCGCGCTGGATCTTGTCGCGAGCATTGCGACGCTCGTCGGCGTGTGGGTCGCCGCGCAACCGGCAGACAAGAACCACCGTTTCGGCCATGGCAAGGCTGAAGCGCTGGCGGCAATATTCCAGGTCATGCTGATCACGCTGTCTGCGGGCGGCATTGCGCTGCGTGCGATCACCCGGCTGATCGACGGCGGCGAAACCGCGGCGGCGGAAGAAGGCATTGCTGTGTCCATGATCGCGATCATTGCCACTTTCGCGCTGCTCGCATGGCAGCGCCATGTGATCCGCAAGACAAGCTCGCTCGCGATCAAGAACGATCACTTGCACTACCAGTCTGACCTGCTTCTCAATCTCGCGGTGATCGCGGCGCTGGTGCTGGATCAGTTCATGGGGTTCAGCGCGGCAGATCCGCTGTTCGGGCTGGGCATTGCAGCATGGCTGGCATGGGGGGCGTGGCGCGCAGGCGGCGAAGCGATCGACCATTTGATGGACCACGAATGGCCGGAGGAACGGCGCGAGGAATTCCTCGCGGTGCTGGCCAGGCATCCCGATATTCGCGGCGTGCATGATCTGCGCACCCGCACCAGCGGCGCGGATGACTTCGTGCAATTCCACATGGCGGTCGACCCGCATCTCAATATCGTCGAAGTGCACGATCTGATGGACGAGGTCGAAGCGCGCATTTCGCGTGACTTCCCGGGGGTGGAAGTGTTGATCCACCCCGATCCCAAGGGACTGGTCAATGAAGAAGGCGTAGCGGCGGAAGAATTGTTGCCAGACAGACCCTCGTGATCTCTCAGCCGGTATCGATCGACGCGTTCACGGGCCGAGGCGTGCGCGGCAATCGCGCGGCTGTGGTGCTGTGCGATGAGTTGCCGCCCGATGTCGAAATGCAGGCCCGCGCGACTGAGATTGGTGCCCCTGCCACGGCGTTTGTCGAGCGCGAGGAAGCAACGGCAATGCATTCAATCCGCTGGTTCGATGCCAAGCGCGAGATTGCACTATGCGGGCACGGTGCGCTGGCGGCAGGCCATGTGCTGTTGACCCGGTCGGGCAAGGATGCGGCACAGCTGCGCACGGCAGACGGTCGCGAAGTGACGGTCCGCAAAGCGGAAGGTGCCAACCGTTACGAGCTGTGCTTGCCTGCGATCATGACGGAGCGGCGCGATTGGCCGGAGCTGGCGGCGGCGCTGGGCGCGGCACCTGGCGAGATCCGCTGGAACGCGGCGGGCTATGCGCTGGCGGTGTTCGATACTGCCGCTGCTGTGCGTGCACTAAGGCCGGACCTTGCCGCAATCAGCCCGCTCGGAAACCTGCAAGTGAGCGCAACCGCGCCGGGTGGCGCAGACGCCGACATCATCAGCCGGGTGTTCTCCAGCGGGCGCGAGGATGCCGCCACCGGCTCGGCCCACGCCGCGCTTGCACCCTATTGGTGCGCGCGGTTCGGTCGCGAACAGCTCTCTGCATTTCAGGCCAGCATACTGGGTGGCAGGTTCGAATGCCGGATCGATGGTGACAGGCTCTGGCTGGGCGGAGAATGCCGAGCGGTCACCTGACCGGATAAAGCTCCATCACATCGGCCACTTGCTGGAGCATGGCGATGCGCTCTTCGCGGTTCGAATGCCCCAGCCGCACCACTGTCAGCCGCTGCTCGGGCGAGACAAGGACATACTGCCCCATATGTCCGATCAGCGAGAACATGGAATGCGGCGCACGATCGGGAAACAGCGGATGCTCTTCCTCCGGATCATTCATCGGACGGTTGAGCCAGGTCTGCAGGCCATAGTGCGGGCTGCGCGGGCTGGGCGCGACCATCCGGTCGATCCAGCGGCTGGGCACCAATTGCTCGCCCCCCGGCCCTTCACCCTTGCGGCGCAGGAACTCGCCCAGTTTGGCCCAATCGCGGGCAGTGCCATGGATCAGCGAACCGCCGATCAGCGTGCCCGCTGCGTCAAACTCAGGCACCATGCTTGTCATGCCGAGCGGGCCGAACAGCCGCGCTTCAAGGAAATCTGTCACCGCCTCGCGGCGCGTATCAGGGTCTTCGCTATCGGTCAGCGCACGCGCGGCAATATCGGCCAGGATCACGCTGGTGCTGGACGAATATTCGAACTTCGCGCCTGGCTCGGCTTCAAGCGGCTGCTCTTTCGCCCAACGCGCCATATCGTCGCGACCATCTAGGAACAGCATGCGCACTTCGCTCGATTCGTAGGGAGGCTCACCCGATTCCGTGTGCCGCAATCCGCTGCGCATCTGCAGCAGCTGGCGCAAGGTGATCTCGCCGCGCGGATCGCCCGGGCGCTGCCACAATTCAACCGGCGCGCTCTCATCAAGCCGCAAGCGGCCATCCGCCACCAGCATGCCGATCATCACTGCGGTGACAGTCTTCGCCATCGACCAGCTGACAAAGCGCGTGTCAGGCCCATAACCTTCGCCATAACGCTCTGCTGCGATCGAACCATTCTGCATGACGAGGAAGGCGCGGGTCTCTCCCAGGCCGCCGAGCCGGAAGATATCGTCAACCTCGCGCGCCAGCTCGCGCTTCGGCGCGCCAGCCTCTTCAGTAACCGCTGCCAGCGCGGCCTCCGTCAGCGGCGGCGGGGCTTGTGGCACCTCGCCGCAGGACCAGAGGGCTGGCAGTGCAGCGAGAGTGGCGATAGTGAGCAGCGACCGCTTCATATTCATGGAGCTTCACTTGCGCAGAAACCTTCGGATGGCAATGGCGGGATTGGCAATGGTAAAGTCGAAAGCAGGATCAACTGGCGGGACTAGTCGCGGAATGTGGCTCTTGCTTTTGTTGCTCGCGCTTATTGGGGCGCTGGCATGGCACTATCGCGCGCCGGCGCAAGGCTACACTCAGGCTGCAACGGCCTATTCCGCGCGCGTGGCATGCTCGTGCCGATTCGTGGCTGGGCGCAGCCTGGAAGACTGCGCGAAGGACAAGATCGGAGGAATGGAGCTGGTGACGCTGGTGGAAGATGCCGAAGCCAGGTCTGTCACGGCACGCTTCCCGCTGATCGCCGAAGACACGGCTTTCTATCGCGAAGGCTATGGCTGCGTGCTGCAGAAATGGGATGAGTGACGATCAGGCTGCTCTAGTCGTTTCCTCGATCCAGCCGCCGCCGACCACACGCTCGCCAGCATAAATCACTGCGGCCTGCCCCGGCGCCACGCCGAATTCCGGCTCGGCAAAGCGGATGGTTGTCGTCGCGCCATCGCCCAGCGGCTCGTCGAGCGTGACCGGCACCGGCTTGGCCAGGCTGCGGACCTTGGCTGACAGCGGAGCATCGGGCAGCGGACCAATGCGGTTGGTTTCGATGATGGTGGCTGCGGAGACGGCCAGCATGCGCTTGGGCCCCACCATCACGGCACGCGCATTGGCGTCAAGGCCGACCACGTAGAGCGGCTCTGCCTGTCCGCCGATCTCAAGCCCGCGGCGCTGGCCGACAGTATAATGCACGATGCCTTTATGCTCGCCCAGCGTTTCGCCGGTCTGCGCATGCACGATCGGGCCGGAAATCCCGCCTTCAGGCCGCATTGCCTTGACGATCTTCGCATAGTCGCCATCCGGCACGAAGCAGATGTCCTGGCTGTCCGGCTTGGCGGCGTTGCGCAGACCGGCTTGCTCCGCCAGTTCGCGCACCTGCGCTTTAGGCAATCCGCCCAAGGGGAAGCGCAGGTAATCAAGCTGGTCCTCGGTCGTGGCGTATAAGAAATAAGACTGGTCCCGCGCCGGATCGAGCGCGCGGTGCAATTCAGGCCCGGCAGCGCCCATTACCCGGCGCACGTAATGGCCGGTTGCGAGGCAATCCGCGCCCAGCTCGCGCGCCATAGTGAAAAGGTCCGTAAACTTGGGCCCCATATTGCAGCGGATGCAGGGTACTGGCGTGCGGCCTGCCATATACTCGTCTGCAAACTGCTCGACCACGTCTTCGCGGAACGCACTTTCATGGTCGAACACATAATGCGCGATGCCCAGTCGGTCTGCGACATTGCGCGCGTCCGAGATGTCATCACCCGCACAGCATGCACCCTTGCGCCCTGTTGCCGCGCCATAATCATACAGCTGCAGCGTGATCCCGATCACTTCTGCCCCGCTGGCGGCTGCCAGCGCGGCCACGACTGACGAATCGACCCCGCCGCTCATCGCCACGACAATGCGGCTTTCGCTCGCCGGCTTAGGCAAGTCGAACAGGGCCTCAGGCGTCAGCCCGGGTGCAAGATCGATCGCGATACTCATGATTGAGGAGCGCCCATACACATTGGCTGGCGCGGAATCCAGCGTGACATCGGCCGCCTTCTGCGGCGCAAGACCCCGTTATCCATTCCTAATGTTCGGTAAAGGCGGGCTTTACCTGTTCTTGACCGGCGTGCGCTAAACAGCATGCACGATGTTTGAGACACGAGTCACTCCGATTGAAGCTTCAGGCCGCCCACGCGGCAAGGCTTTGCGTGCGTTCGGCTGGCACGAGCTGACCGCGCGGATCAATGCCGCGCGCGATTTGCGCGAGGTTTTGCGGCAGGACAGCTGCTTGCTCAATGCGAGCTTTGGCGACGCGGCTGCGGGTTATTTTTCGAAAGGCGAAGAAGGCAAACGGCCTGTTAACCCTGATGCTTTAGAGGGACGAAAATCTTGTCATGGCACGGAGATTTTCGCCGAGAGTGACGCGAATGAAGGCGACCGAGAGATTTAGATGATTGAAAACCAAGATATCCGTCCTGCACAGGTCATCGGCCCGCTCGGTGAGCCCTTGACGATCGAGGACTTGCCGTCGCCTGAGACCAAGCGTTGGGTCGTGCGCCGCAAGGCTGAAGTCGTGGCCGCCGTCAATGGCGGGCTGCTGACTATCGACGAAGTGCTTGAGCGCTATAATCTGACGCTGGAAGAATTTGCTTCGTGGCAGCGTGCGGTCGACCGGTCCGGCATGCAGGGCCTGCGTGTCACGCGCATCCAGCATTATCGCGATCTCTACGAGCGCCAGCTCAAATACTAGGCTGAGACAGCATAAAGTTACGCGCAAGGCGCGGGAGGGGTGGCCTTCCCGCGCCTTTTTCGTGCGAGTTTCAATGGCCTGCACCCCTGCCGCCCGAGCCAGACTTGCATCCTGACCTGATGCAGGGGCATAAGGGCGCGCAGGAAGAGGAGGATTTCAATATGGGTTGGATTGCAACGATTATTCTTGGCGGCATCGCAGGATGGCTCGCGAGCCTGGTGATGAACCGCGATGCCTCGATGGGCATCTTCTGGAACATTGTCGTCGGCATCGTCGGCGGCATGATCGGCAGCGGCATCGGCAATGTGACGGGATTCCTCACAACCGACGCCGGATGGGTGATGTATCTGATCACTGCAACGATCGGCGCTGTCGTGCTGCTCGGTATCGTGAATATGGTCCAGCGCGGCCGCATGCGCTAAACCACGGCAAATATTCGCTAAATCAGAAGCGGGGCGGTGAAAGCCGCTCCGCTTTTTTGTCAGGATCGGGGGAACCAGATGCAAAGCCCCTCGTCGTTAGAGTAAGTCGCTGGTCGACTTGCGCATTGTCGCTTCGGAAAGCTGGGACTAAGAACAGTTGCGTGCGGTGACTTATGTGTATAACACACTGCGCGCAGAAGGAAGCGCGATGAATTACGAATCAACCATTCGGTCCGAGACCGCAGAATCCATCCAGTCGGATTATGACCTGTCCGGCGAAGTCCGTCGCCCCGCGCGCCTGAAATGGCTCGTTGCTGGGGTGCTTTTGATCGTGGCAATCTTGGCGGCGCTCTATTTCTTCCTGTCCAACGGCGAAACTGCGGGTGCAGGCGCAGGTGATGATCGCTCGCAAGCCCCCAGTGTGACAGTGATCACGCCGGGGCGCACGCAGATCGATGGATCGCTGATCGCTACCGGAACTCTCGCTGCGCGGCGCGAAATGCCGGTTGGCGTGGTCGGCGAAGGCGGGCGGGTGGTTTTTGTGCCGGTCGAGCAAGGCCAATGGGTCCGTGCAGGCCAAGTGCTTGCATCGATCGATCGTTCAGTCCAGTCGCAACAGGCACGCAGTGCGGCTGCTCAGATCGAAGTGGCAAAGGCGGATGCAAATCTGGCGCAAGCAAACCTTGACCGCGCTTTGCAGCTGGTCGAGCGTGGCTTTGTGTCGCAAGCCGATGTCGACCGGCTAACTGCAACGCGCGATGCGGCGCGCGCGCGGGTTTCTGTTGCAGAGGCGCAGTATAACGAGCTGCTCGCACGGAATGCGCGGCTGAATATCGTCGCACCGGCGGCCGGCTTGCTGCTCGAACGCAGCGTCGAACCGGGCCAGACGGTTGGGGCCGGCTCTGGCCCCTTGTTCCGCATTGCCCAGGGCGGCGAAATGGAAGTGCTTGCACAGGTTGGTGATGCGGAGCTGGCGCGGCTTAACGTTGGCCGCGAAGCGACAATCCGGCCGGTCGGTTCGGATGAGAGCTTCACAGGGCAAATCTGGCAGATCGAACCCTTTATCGATGAGCGCACACGCCAGGGCACTGTGCGTATCGCGCTCGCCTATTCCCCGGCGCTTCGCCCGGGCGGCTTTGCCACTGCCGAGATCAGCAGCGGGGTCGTGAACGCACCTATGCTGCCTGAATCCGCGATCCTGTCTGACGAGGAGGGCAGCTTCGTCTATATAGTCGATGAAGAGAAGAAAGCGCGCCGCCGCAGTGTCGAGACCGGGCTGGTAACCGACAGCGGGATTGCTGTCGTCAGCGGGCTTGATGGCACCGAGCAAGTGGTGCTGCGCGCTGGCGGGTTCCTGTCCGATGGCGAAACGGTCGCGCCGCAGCTGCAAGAATAAACCGGAGAGGCCTAGTGAACTTCCGCAATATTTCAGCCTGGTCGATCCGCAACCCCACGATACCGCTGGTCATCTTCGTTTCGCTCTTGCTCGCCGGCATGCTGAGCTTTGCGCGGATGGATGTGGTCAACAACCCGGATGTCGAATTCCCGGGCGTACAGGTGAACATCTCGCAACCGGGGGCTGCGCCGACCGAGATCGAGAACCAGATCACGCAGCAGGTTGAATCCGCGGTCCGCTCGCTCAATGGCGTGCGCAATATCAGCTCGACTGCCAGCGAAGGCAATTCGAGCACCTTTGTCGAATTCGAGATCGGAATTGATCCCAATGTTGCCGTGGCTGACGTGAAGAACGCGGTCGACACAGTGCGTGGCAGCTTGCCTGACGGGATTCTGGAGCCGCGCGTAAGCCGGGTGGACATCGCCGGCGGCTTCCTGGGCATCTATGCCGTCGAAGCTGACGACATGACGATCGAACAGCTTAGCTGGTTCATCGATGACACTGTGGCCAAGCGACTGCTGTCGATCCCCGGCATGGCGGAAGCGGGCCGGTTTGGCGGGGTTGATCGCGAGATCGAAGTAACGCTGGACCTGCAGAAAATGCAGTCGCTCGGCGTGACCGCAAGCCAGATCAATCAGGTGTTGCGTGCTGACAATATCGATGCCGCGGGCGGCATGGCGGAAGTTGGCGGGACGCGCCAATCGGTGCGCGTGCTCGGCAATACCGAAAGCGCCTATGAGCTGTCACAGCGCCAGATCCGCCTAGGCAACGGCAGCTCTGTAAAACTGGCCGATGTCGCACGCGTGCGCGATGGCTACAGCGAGCGCACTTCGATCAGCAAGGTGCGCGGCAAGGAAGTGGTGAACTTCTTCATGTCGCGCGCAAAAGGCGCTTCGGACGTTACCGTGTTCGATGAAGCGAAAGAGATCATCGCGGAAATCCAGGAAGCCAATCCGAACGTAAAGTTCATACCGCTTTTCAACACCGTCAAATACACTGAAAGCCAGTATGAAAGCTCGATCGCTGCGATGGTCGAAGGCGCGATCCTGGCTGTGATCGTGGTGTTCTTCTTTCTGCGCGATTGGCGGGCAACGATGATTTCCGCCGTCGCCATCCCTCTTTCCGCGATCCCGACTTTCTGGTTCATGGATCTGCTGGGGTTCAACCTGAACTTCCTCTCGCTATTGGCGCTGGGGCTGGTCGCAGGCGTGCTGGTCGATGACGCGATCGTGGAGATCGAGAATATCGTGCGCCACATGCGCATGGGCAAATCGGCCTATCAGGCCTCGATCGATGCGGCAGACGAGATCGGCCTGCCGGTGGTGGCGACGAGCTTCTGCATCGTTGCAGTGTTCCTGCCCGTGGGCTTGATGCCGGGTGTGACGGGGCAGTTCTTCAAGAACTTCGGCCTGACCGTGGTGATCGCCGTGCTGATGAGCCTGGCTGTCGCGCGTATGATCACGCCGATGCTGGCTGCTTACTTCCTCGAAGCCAAGGGCCACGCCGCGCATGGCGAAGGCAAGTGGATGGACCGCTATATGCAAGTCCTGCGCTGGTCGCTCAATCGCGGCAAGATGAATGCGCGCCGCGAAGGGCTGCCAGGACCGAAGCATCGCTGGCTTTACGTCATTTCGCTATTCTTCGTCATGCTTCTGGCGCTGATCTTGTCCGGAGCAGCCGTCTTCATGTCGTTTAATGCGCTCGACGGGCTTGGCGTGGCGAGCACAATCGCTGGTGGGATTGCTCCGAGCGAACACTCCTTCTTCTATGACGTGATTGAAAAGCCGATCCTGCTGCTGCAGCTCGTGATCGCAACCGCACTTGGCTTCATCGCCATATTGCTGCTGTTTGCGCTGCTTGGCTTTGTGACGCGGATGTTCGGCACGCGGCTGGCGCAAAGCTGGCAGTATCTCTACGCCCGTTTCTTCGACCATCGCGTGTGGATGCTGTGCCTGGGCTATTTCTCTTTCCTGCTCACCATCCTGCTGTTCGGGCAAACCCCGTTCCAGTTCAATCCGGAGATTGATGATGAGAACGCGCAGGTTGAAATCGAGATGGTGCCGGGCACCACGCTTGAAACAACCGAACGCGTGACGGAGCAGGTTGCCGACCTGCTTTATGAGCAGCAGGAAGTGCTGCGTGCGCTGGAGCGTGTGCGCGAAGGCCAGGCGACAATCTACATCACGCTGCGGGATGACCGCGAGCGTAGCTCGATCGAATTCCAGCGCGAGCTCGCACCTGTGCTTGGCCGGATCCCTGACGCGCGCGTGCGGTTCCAGAACCAGAACGGCCCCGGCGGCGGTGGCAGTGGCCGCGATTTGACGATCATGCTGGCGGGTTCCGATCCGGACTTGCTTAACAGCACCGCCGCGCAATTGGTTGAAGAGATGAAGGGTCTGAGCTCCGTCGTTGCTCCGCGGATCAGCGCGGATATTCCGCGGCCAGAGATCATCATCCGCCCGCGCACCGATTTGCTGGCAGAGCTTGGTGTCTCGACGGTGGCGTTGAGCCAGACGATCCGCATCGCCACTATGGGAGAGATCGAGCAGAACGTTGCCAAGTTCTCGCTCTCTGATCGCCAGATCCCGATCCGCGTGCGTTTGCCAGAAGGCGATCGGCGCGACCTCACCACGCTGCAGAACCTGCCGGTTCCGACTCAGTCGGGCGCTTCAGTGCCGCTTGGCTCTGTGGCCGATATCTCCTTTGGTTCCGGGCCGACGCGTATCCAGCGCTATAACCAGAACCGCCGCGTGTTTGTCGGCGCAGACCTGGCCACAGGCGTGCTGCGCGGCAATGCGATGGAACAGGTCAATGCGCTGCCAACCTTGCGCGATCTCCCGCAAGGGGTAATCCGCGATGCAGTGGGTGAAGACGAGCTGCAACAGGAACTGCTTGAGAACTTCTCGGTCGCGCTGGTTGCCGGCATCCTGTTGGTCTTTGCGGTGCTGGTCTTGCTCTACAAGCGGTTGATGAGCCCATTGGTCAATATGACCTCGCTCGCACTTGCGCCACTGGGCGGGATATTCCTCGTCTGGCTGGTGGGTCAGCCGCTGTCGATGCCGGTTCTGATCGGGACATTGCTGTTGCTGGGTATCGTTTCCAAGAACTCGATCCTGCTCATTGACTTTGCGATCGAAGAGATGGCCAGGGGCACACGCAAGCTCGATGCGATCATGGAAGCTGGCCACAAGCGTGCGCAACCGATCGTGATGACGACAGTCGCGATGACTGCGGGCATGGTGCCAACCGCGATTTCGCTCACCGGCGATGGCGCATGGCGCGCACCGATGGGCACGGTGGTGATAGGCGGGCTGATCCTGTCGACGCTGCTCACGCTGCTGATCGTGCCGGCTGGCTTCAGCCTGGCAGACGGTCTTGAAAAACGTGTCGGCCCATGGATGCGCGAGCGCTTCCTTACCTACCGCCCGGGCGAGAGCGAACGCGGCCATGGCGCGCAAAGCGGACCGGAGGCGACTCCTGCCGAGTAATGCCAGGCACAATGTGCTAGGCGGCTGAGTATGGCGACCAGCGCACCTGCTCCCTACAGATTCGGCGGCGAACCGCTGACGGCGGATCGCGCCCGGCGCATGCGCTGGACCGCCACCGGCTTGCTGGGCGCGATGGCGGTGCTGTTCTTCACCACGCACGGCCTTGTCGGCACCCATCCGGCCTGGGGCTATGTCAACGCCTTTGCCGAAGCGGCGATGGTGGGCGGGCTGGCAGACTGGTTTGCCGTGACCGCGCTGTTCCGCCACCCGCTAGGCATTCCGATCCCGCACACTGCGATCATTCCGGAAAACAAGGACCGGATCGCTGACACGATGGCGCAATTCCTGCGCGAGAATTTCCTCACTCCGGCTGTCGTCGCGCGGCGCATGGCAGGGATGAATGTCGCCAGGGCTATTGGCGAGTTCCTGACCGATCCGGCGCGCACGACCAGCGACAAGGACGGGGCCGCACGGTTGACCGGCGGCGTGTCCGAAATGCTCGCCGAAGTGCTGGAATCGCTCGATCCTGACCGGCTGGGCAATCAGGTGCGCACCGGGCTAGGCAACCAGTTCGCCAAGATCGATGTTTCACCACTGCTGGGCCGCATGCTCGAAGGCGCGATTGCCGACGGGCGGCACATGCCGCTGATGGATGGCTTCATCCGCTGGGCGGGCCTGACGCTGGAAGACAATGAAGACACAGTGCGTGACATCATCGAATCGCGCGCCAATGCGGTGATGCGCTGGACCGGGCTCGATGAGCGGATTTCCACTTCGGTGCTCGACGGGCTCTACAAGCTGTTGGCCGAAGTGCTGGTTGATCCCGAACACCCCATCCGCAGCAAAATCGAGGAAGGGCTGGATAAGCTCGCGCATGATCTGCAGCATGATCCCGTTACGCGCGAGCGGATCGAAAGCATGAAGCGCGACCTGATCGAGAACCCGGCGGTTGCCGAATGGTGGATGGGCGTGTGGGAGCGCATTCGCCAGTCGCTGATCCGGCGTGCGCGCGATCCGGAAAATGCGCTGGGCGAGGAAATGCGCAAGCTGCTGGTCGAAATGGGCGGCGCCTTGCAGCAGGATGAGCGACTGCAGCTACAGATCAACCGGCTTGCGCGGCGAACCATGGTGGGCGTTGCGACGCGTTACGGCGGGGAGATCGTTCAGCTGGTTTCAGAGACTGTGAAGCGCTGGGATGCTGTCACTATCACCGGGCGGATTGAAAGCGCGGTGGGCCGCGACCTGCAATTCATCCGCATCAATGGCACGCTTGTGGGCGGCCTTGTGGGAATGACGCTGCACTTTATCGTCGGGTGGATGTGACGCGGAGCTAATTCAACCGATACGTTATGGCGGTGCTTAGATATGACCGCATTGGCTGGCCCTCCGCGTCCAACGCGGGACTGAATCTTGCGCGTCGAAAGCCCGAACAGGCGGCTTGATCAAGGGCCTCGGACCCCGAGCTGGCAAGAATCAGACACTCACTGACTGTTCCGTCAATCTCAACGATCACGTTGAGTTCCACTCTTCCCTCTTCCTCATTTCGAAGTGCGCTTGATGGATAGTATTCCGTCATCCTACTGGAGGTCGCCTTGGCGTTCTCCAATCGGGGCAAGCTTTTAGCTGACCTATGTTTTTCCGCGTCGAGCCCCCAGGTGCTCAGAACGTGTGACGTACAATCGTTCAGCACAGAGAATGGGTCTGCAAGACTTCCGGTGGCAAACAGGACGCGCATGTTCTCTTGCCCGATAGCAATATACCGAGTCTGTCTTGCGGCTTCGATATCTAGCCTGCCATCTGTCGCTCTAATCTCAGTGAGGTTCTTGTCAGCTTGCGACGCCGCTGCCGGGTTCCGAATTCTCGCATCGAGTAGCACAATGGCCGCGCCCCATTTGTCGATTTGCTGTCTTACCGCAGGGGCATTCGAACGGAGTTGCGTGTCATCGGCGAATATGAGCTGTGTGTCGCTGTTCGTCTTGAGTTCGGAAAGGCTTGGCCCCGCCGCCGTTATGTCAAATTCTTCGCTCGGCCATCGTTGGTCTATGACCAGCAAATGTTCTTGACCATCAAGGTCAAACATTCGCCCCAGTCTGCACAAGCCGTCATTGTATGAAGCGTGCCACGGCGAGGTGGGCTCAAGGATCACGGTGTCGACATCAGCTATCGCAGGCGCAGCGATACTGATTGACCCAGCTGCTAGGACAAGTCCCAATGCACGCATAAAAGAAAACCTCCGACAGGCTGGATAGCCCATCGGAGGTCTCATTCAAGCTTCAGAAATTCTGTAGCCTACAGCTTCTCTGTCAGTTCCGGCACAGCCTTGAACAGGTCTGCCACAAGGCCGATGTCCGCAACCTGGAAGATCGGGGCGTCCTCGTCCTTGTTGATGGCGATGATGGTCTTCGAGTCCTTCATGCCCGCCAGGTGCTGGATCGCGCCGGAGATACCGATTGCGATGTAAACTTCAGGCGCCACGATCTTGCCGGTCTGGCCGACCTGGTAATCGTTCGGAACATAGCCGGCGTCCACCGCAGCGCGCGATGCGCCGATGCCTGCGCCCAGCTTGTCAGCGAGCGGGGTGATGACCTGTTCGAAAGTCTCTGCATCCTTCAGCGCGCGGCCACCCGATACGATCACCTTGGCGCTGGTCAGTTCCGGACGCTCGCTTTCCGCGATCTCCGCGCCGACGAAGCTGGACGTGCCAGCATCGCCCGGGCCGGATACGGCTTCAACCGCGCCGCTGCCACCTTCCGCGGCGGCCTTTTCAAACGCAGTGCCGCGTACAGTGATGACGAGCTTTGCGTCCGAGCTTTCAACCGTTGCAATCGCGTTTCCGGCATAGATCGGGCGGGTGAAGGTCTTCTCGCCTTCAACCGACAGAATGTCCGAAATCTGCATCACATCGAGCAGTGCTGCGACGCGCGGCGCGATATTCTTGCCGGTAGTGGTCGCCGGCGCGAGGAACGCGTCATGGTTGTCCATCAGCCCGGCCACCAGCGGCGCAACGTTTTCAGCCAGCGCGTGCTCGTAAGCCGCGTCATCCGCCAGGTGGACCTTGCCCACACCCGCGATCTTGGCCGCTTCATCGGCCGCGCCTGCGCAGCCTGAACCGGCGACGAGCAAGTGCACTTCGCCCAGCTTCGATGCTGCGGTCACTACAGCCAGTGTAGCGTCCTTCACCGATGAATTGTCGTGTTCGACCCAAACTAGTGTCTTCATCTCATTTCCCTTCAATCCTAAACCCCGTTCGGTTCGAGCACGTCGAGAACCGCTGGCCTGGTCGTGTCTCGACTATGCTCGACACGAACGGCAGAGGGGAAATCCTTAAGCGATGCCGAGCGCTTTGATCTTGGCGACTAGTGCATCGACATCTTCGACCTTCTCACCGGCCTGGCGAACCGGCGGTTCGGAGACATTGGTGGTGGTAAGGCGCGGTGTGATGTCCACGCCGTAGTCACCCGGCGACTTCGCATCGAGCGGCTTCTTCTTTGCCTTCATGATGTTGGGCAGCGAAGCATAGCGCGGCTCGTTGAGGCGCAAGTCAGTGGTGATGATCGCGGGCAGCGAAAGCTTGACCGTTTCCAGACCGCCATCGACTTCGCGCTTCACAGTCACGCTGTCGCCATCGACGTCTACGGTGTTGGCGAAGGTGCCTTGCGGGCGGCCCATGAGGGCAGCCAGCATCTGGCCGGTCTGGTTGCTGTCGTCAGAGATCGACTGCTTACCCAGCATCACGATGCCCGGGCCCTCTTCCTCGGCAATGGCTTTCAGGATCTTGGCGACCGCGAGCGGCTCTACATCGACGCCATCATCCACTTCGACAAGGATCGCGCGGTCTGCACCCATGGCCAGCGCAGTACGCAGCGTTTCCTGCGCTTTCGCAGGGCCGACAGAAACCGCGATGATTTCTTCGGCCTTGCCCGCTTCCTTGATTCGGATCGCCTCTTCGACAGCGATCTCGTCAAACGGGTTCATGCTCATCTTGACATTGGCCAGGTCAACGCCCGAACCATCCGCCTTGACGCGCGGCTTAACATTATAATCGATCACCCGTTTGACGGGCACGAGGATTTTCATGGGATATCCTTCCTCTCAATAAACGTGGCGCCCACCTAGCTTGCGTTTACGTAAACGTCAAGTGAGGCAAGCCCGCGAGAATCTCTCAAACTGCGTCAACGTCCCTCGCGCTCGCGGGGCTTCAGGTCAAGGGTTTGCGCGCATTGGCTGGACTAGCCTTTTCGTGAGGCTTAGCGTGCGGGTGATCCATGGGAGGAATCAATGCACAAGCTGGCACTCGCTGCGTTGACAGCGGCAACGCTGACGGCAGCACCATTGCCTGCTCAGGAAACGCGCGTGGGCGAGGATGGTTTCGAATCGCCTCCTGCCAGCCTTGATCAGATGCACTGGCTGGTCGGCCAATGGGCGGGCGAGGGCATCCAGGGCGCGCCCGCGATGGAGAGCTGGCTGCCGCCTGCAGGCGGCACCATGGTGGGCACATTCGTGCAAACCACGAAAGGCGAGGATGGAGCCGAATCCATCATGTTCACCGAGCATCTCTACCTGATGGAAGAGAACGGCACGCTGGTGCTGCGGCTGAAGCATTTCAACGCGGATTTGACCGGCTGGGAAGAGAAGGATGACATGCTTACCTTCCGGCTCGTCGCAGTCGAGGAATGTGCGGCCTATTTCCATGCACTTACTCTTAGGTGCGATGACGCGGAAGACGGAACGCGCGGCTTGCTTGCGGCCGTGCGCATGCAATCGGGCGGCGAACTGGTTTTCCGGTTTGAGGCGATGGACTGAAGCGATCAAAGCAAAGGCCCTGCCAGTCTGCACTGACAGGGCCTTGAACCGTTAGCATTGGAAGCTGGTTTACGCCGCCTGCTTGACCTCGGCCACGATCTTCTTCGCGGCGTCGCCCAGATCGTCTGCCGGAACGATCGGCAGGCCTGAATTGGCGAGGATTTCCTTGCCCTTCTCGACATTGGTGCCTTCCAAGCGAACCACCAGCGGTACGCTGAGATCAACTTCCTTCGCTGCGATGACAATGCCCTCTGCAATCGTGTCACAACGCATGATCCCGCCGAAAATATTGACGAGGATGCCTTCAACCGCCGGGTCTTTCAGGATGATCTTGAACGCTGCAGTGACCTTCTCGGTGGTGGCGCCGCCGCCAACATCCAGAAAGTTCGCCGGAAAAGCGCCGTTCAATTTGATGATGTCCATCGTCGCCATGGCCAGGCCTGCGCCATTGACCATGCAACCGATATTCCCGTCGAGCTTGATATAGGCGAGGTCATATTCGCTCGCTTCGACTTCGGCCGGATCTTCCTCGGTCACGTCGCGCAATGCTTCTACATCCTTGTGCCGGAACAGCGCATTGCCGTCGAAGCTCATCTTGGTGTCGAGCACCAGCAACTGGCCGTCTTCCGTCTCGACCAGCGGGTTGATCTCCAGCATCTCGCAATCGAGGTCCATGAAGGCGGTGTAAAGCTGCTTGGTCAGCTTCTGCGCCTGCTTGTTGAGATCGCCGGTCAGCTTGAGCGCGAAGGCCGCCGCGCGGCCGTGATGCGGCATAAAGCCCTGCGCCGGATCGATGGTGATGGTGGTGATCTTCTCAGGGGTCGAATGCGCGACTTCCTCGATGTCCATCCCGCCTTCGGTCGAAACGATCATCGCCACGCGGCCTGACGCACGGTCAACCAGCATCGAAAGGTAGTATTCCTTGGCGATGTCCACCCCGTCAGTGACATAGAGGCGGTTGACCTGCTTGCCGGCATCGCCTGTCTGGATCGTCACCAGCGTGTTACCGAGCATTTCCTTCGCATTGGCTTCGACTTCCTCGACGCTCTTGGCCAGCCGCACGCCGCCCTTCGCATCAGGGCCCACTTCCTTGAACTTGCCCTTGCCGCGCCCGCCGGCGTGGATCTGTGCCTTCACGACATAGAGCGGCCCGGGCAGTTTCTTCGCCCCTTCGACCGCTTCTTCCACCGTCAATGCCGCATGACCGGCAGGGATGCCGATGCCATATTTCGCGAGCAGTTCTTTGGCCTGGTATTCGTGAATATTCATGGGGAGGACGTGTCCTTATCTCTGCAACTGGTGCCGGATTCGTTTGCGATGCGCCTAAGCATGGATTGCGCGGCTTGAAAAGTAGACTTTCGGCGTGCAGGTGCGGGACTGTCAAATTGAGGGGCACAACCGCCAGTGATCGACCATGCGCGCCTTGAAGCGATTGTCCGCGAAGCGGGGCGGATCGCGCATGACCTGTGGCCGGGTGCAGGGCATGAAGTCGAAAGTTGGGAGAAAGAGCCCGGCTCGCCGGTATGCGCCGCTGATCTTGCGGTTGATGCTTTCCTCAAGCGCGAGCTGGGCGCGCTGCTGCCGTCAGCCGGGTGGCTCTCGGAAGAAACCGCTGATGCGCCGGAGCGGATCGACCGCGACCTGATCTGGCTGGTCGATCCGATCGATGGCACGCGAGACTTCCTGCGCGGGCGCAGCGGCTGGTGCGTATCGGTGGCGCTGGTCAGCCGCGGGCGGCCACTGATCGGAATGATGGGCGCGCCTGCGCGCGGCGAGGAATGGCTGGCAATTGCGGGGCAAGGCGCTTGGCGCAATAGAGTCCCGCTCAAGGCCTCGCAGCGGCGCGAGTTTTCTGGTGCCCGTGTGCCGATCGATCAATTGCCTAGTGCTGACAGCGACTTGGTGATGGTCGAAAAGCCCAATTCGATCGCACTGCGTATCGGCATGGTCGCTGCCGATGAAGCCGACCTGGTGGCCACGCTGCGTTGGGGTTTTGAGTGGGATGTTGCTGCCGCCACGCTGATCGCGCGCGAAGCAGGGGCGGAAGTGAGTGACACTTTCGGCCAGCCGCTGGCTTACAACAAGCGCGAGCCGCGCGCGTTCGGCGTGCTGGTATGCGCGCCTGAGATCCACGGCGCAGCTGTAGCAAGGCTGGCGGATCGTGCCGCAGAGCTTGCCCCAAGAACAAAGGGCTGAAAAAAGAAGGGCTGACCAAGCGGCCAGCCCTTCACTTCAGAAAGTCGAGATCTCAGTAACCCTGTTGGGACTGAGCCTCGCGCACATCCTGTTCGTCAAACGGAATGATCTTGATTTCCACCCGGCGGTTCGCCGCCCGGCCGGCTTCTGTGTCATTGCTGGCAACAGGCAGGGTTTCGCCAAAGCCCTGCCAGCGGATGCGCGCTTGCGCCACGCCGCGCGATTGCAGGTAGTTGGCAACCGTTTGCGCGCGCCGTTCCGACAGTGTCTGGTTGAACGCGTCCGAACCGGTCGAATCGGTGTGGCCATACACATCGACCAGGCTGTTGGGATATTTGACCAAATTCTCAGCCACAGTGTCGAGCGTGCTGCGGAAGCCCGGGTTCAGCGTGGCACTGCCAACATCGAAGGTCACTTCATTTGGCAGGTTCAGCAGGATCGCTTCGCCATTGTCGACTTCAGTCACATCAATGCCGGAGCCTTCTGTTTCTTCCTTCAGCTCCTTGATCTGCTGGTCCATGCGATAACCGACATAGCCGCCAGCTGCGCCGCCCGCGACTGCGCCGACAATGCGGCCGGTCTTGCCCCCAATTGCGCCGCCCAGCAGGCCGCCAAGTACCGCGCCGCCAACACCGCCAATTGCGGTGCGTGAGACTTTCTGTTCGCCGGTATTGGGGTCTGTCACGCAGGCGCTGGTGCCCAGAAGCGATGCCGCCGCAAGGCTTGAAAGAACTACACGGGATGTCTTCATTGGATAATCTCCTCCAGTCCAGATGTGGCAGCGTGCCACATCTCGCCCCCGCGATCTGCCTTTCCCCTCAGGCATCAACCGCTATGCCAGCGTTTCTAGGCGCTTACGGCTTGCTGTGCAATGAAGCTGGCATGATCGGCCAATTATGCTAGCGGTGATGGCGTGACACCCTTTCCATGGACCGACTTGCTCATCATTGCCGGGCTGATCGTGCTCAATGGCGTATTCGCCATGTCGGAGCTGGCGATCGTCTCTGCTAAAACTGCCCGCTTGCGTTCCAAGCGCGACAAGGGTTCAGCCAGTGCGGCGGTCGCGCTTCGGCTGGCATCAGACCCGGGCAAGTTCCTGTCGACCGTTCAGATCGGGATCACGCTGATTGCCATCATCACCGGTGCCTACTCGGGTGCCAGCCTCGAAGGCCCGGTCGGAGAACGCATGGCCCTGCTGGGCGTGCCCGCCGATATCTCAGGCGAGGCTGCGTTCATTCTCGTCATCGCGATCACGACTTACCTAAGCGTGGTAGTGGGCGAGCTGGTGCCGAAGCAATTGGCACTGCGCCATGCCATACCGATTGCACTGGTCATGGCGCGGCCGATGGCGCTGTTGGCAACGCTCGCTGCGCCGCTGGTCTGGATGCTGGATACGTCTTCCGCCTTGCTAATTCGCTTGCTGGGGGTTCGTTCCGGCGGGCAGCCGTCGGTTACTGCTGAAGAGCTGCACATGATCTTTGCCGATGCCACGCGCTCTGGCGTGATCGAAGCCGATCAGCATCAGATTCTGGCGGGGGTGGTCCGGCTTGCCGAGCGCCCCGTGCGCGAAGTGATGACACCGCGCACCGAAGTCGACTGGATCGATATTGCTTCTGATGAAGATGCGATCCGCAAGGCAATCGAAGACAGCCCGCATTCCCTGCTGCCTGTTGCAGACGGCTCGCCTGACACGATTCTGGGCGTGGTAAAAGTGCGCGAAGTATTGGGCGCGATGGTTGCTGGCAGGAAAGTCTCGCTCAAGCGGTTGATGCGCAAGGCGGAAGTGGTGCCTGACCAGCTCGATGCCATGGATGCGCTGCGCGTGCTTCAGCAATCCGAAGTCGCGATGGCGATGGTGCATGACGAATATGGCCACTTGGACGGGATCGTCACGCCGGTCGATTTGCTGACAGCGATCGTCGGCGAATTTGCCAGCGACCAGGACGAAGGTGACACTCCGCTGCTGACCGAGCGCGAGGATGGCTCGCTGCTGGTATCAGGCGCTTTCTCTGCCGATGCGCTGGCTGACCGGCTGGGCATCGAATACGCAGATGACCGCGAATTTGGCACAGCGGCCGGTTACGTGCTGTCCGTGCTCAAGCGGGTGCCCGTCGAGGGCGATCATTTCCACGATAAGGGCTGGCGCTTCGAAGTGGTCGATATGGACGGCCGCCGAATCGACAAACTGCTGGTTAGCCAGGAATAACTGCTCGGGCCGATGCTCCGTCGCCCTCTGGCGCAGCGATGATGTCGCGCGTCACGCGACCTTTGGCGACAGTGTTTGTCTCAGGATCGCCGACTGAAGAACGGATGCCGGGTGCCGCTGTGCCGGCACGGTCAAGCGCGCTGGTTTCCACCGCAGAACGCGCCGCCGGGCCGCCGAACAGCGCTTCGAGAGCTTGTTCTTGCGCAGTGTTCTCGCTTGGGCGCGGCGCGCCGGGCGCGGGCGGCACCAGGTTGAAATCAGGCGGCACCACCAGCGGAGCTTGCCGCTGCACAGCGAATTCATCGGGCCGCTCGCGATTGAGAAATCCGCCGCCGCCGCATCCGGCCAGCATGGCGCTGGTCGCGATCAGGATCACAGGTGTCTTGAGGCTAGGCATTACGAAATTCTCCACTCACAGCGCTTGCGGCGCATCTTCGGCTTCGCGCGCATTGTCGCTGACGAAGAAGCTGCGCACAAGGATAATTACCACGCCGATGGTGATAGCGGCATCGGCGACATTGAAAACAAGGAAGGGGCGGAAATCCCCGATATGAAGATCGGCATAGTCGATGACATAGCCCAGCTTGGTACGGTCAACGATATTGCCCAGCGCGCCGCCCAGGATCAGGCTCAGGCCCACGATATCGCCGAGCAACCGCTCGCGCATCATCCACACCGCCACGACAATCGCGATCAGCGCGGTTACGCCCACCAGGATCCAGCGCATTTCGGCAGAGGTCGCTTCGAACAGTCCCAGCGAAACCCCGCGATTCTCGACATAGGTCAGGTCAAAGAACGGCAGCAGCTCGATATTGAAGCGCTGGCGCAGTTCAAGCGGCCCGATTACCAGCCATTTCACGAACTGGTCGCTGGCAAAGATGAATGCCGCAATACCCAGCCCGATCAAGCGGTTGCGGGTGAACAGCGCGTTCATGCAGCTGCATCCATCTGGCTGACAACATCCTCGCACCGGCCGCATAGCTCGCCATCTTCCGAAACTTCGGGCAGCAGGCGCCAGCAACGGCCGCATTTGTGGTGGTCGGTCTTGGTCACAGTCACCGTGTCGCTCTGCCCGCGTGTGACTGACGCGGTGATGAACAGCTCTGCCAGATCTGCGTCGCTGAAGCCTTCAGGCACGGCATCAGCAGGCACAGTGACTTCGGCCTCCAGGCTGGAACGGATCACTTTGTCGCGGCGCAAGGGCTCGATCGCCTCGTTCACGCGTTCGCGCAAATCGCGCAGCTTGTCCCACTTCGCGCCGTCAGCGGTAACGCCCGGCACCTTCGGCCATTCGAGCAAATGCACACTGCCGCCATCCGGGTAGCGCGTGCTCCACACTTCTTCCGCGGTATAGACCAGCACCGGCGCGGCATAGCGCACCAGCGCGTGGAACAGCAGGTCGAGCACGGTGCGATAGGCGTTGCGCGTATTGCTGTCCGGCCCGTCGCAATAGAGGCTGTCCTTGCGGATATCGAAGAAGAAGGCTGAGAGGTCTTCGTTGCAGAAATCGACCAGATGCCGCGTGTAGGCATTGTAGTCGTAATTATCGACTGCCTTGCGCAGCTTGCCATCGAGATCCGCCAGCAGTGCCAGAACATAGCGCTCCAGCTCGGGGATTTCGCCGGCATCGCCCATATCGCCAACGAAGCCGTCGAGCGCGCCGAGCAGGTAACGGAAGGTGTTGCGCAGCTTGCGGTATTGATCACCTACGCCTTTGAGGATTTCATCGCCGATGCGGTGATCCTCGGTGAAATCAACCGACAGCGCCCACAGCCGGATGATATCCGCGCCATATTGCTCCATCACCTTTAAGGGGTCGATGGTGTTACCGAGCGACTTCGACATCTTCTTGCCCTTGGCATCCATGGTGAAGCCGTGGGTGAGGATCTGATCATAGGGCGCGCGGCCGCGCGTGGCGCAGCTTTGCAGCAGCGACGACTGGAACCAGCCGCGGTGCTGGTCAGAGCCCTCTAGATAGAGATCGGCGGGCCAGCGCAGGTCCGGCCAATTGCCGCTTTCCAGCACGAAGCTGTGCGTGCAGCCCGAATCGAACCACACGTCAAGAATGTCGGTGACCATTTCATAGTCTTCGGCCTTGTAGTCCGGGCCGAGGAATTCCTGCGCGCGCGCTTCTTCCCACGCATCGACGCCTTCCTTGTGCACGGCGGCAACGATCCGCGCGTTCACGGCTTCATCGACGAGGTATTCGCCGCTCTTGCGGTTCACGAACAGCGTAATCGGCACGCCCCAGGCGCGCTGGCGGGAGAGGACCCAGTCGGGCCGACCTTCGACCATCGAGCCGATGCGGTTGCGCCCCTTTTCCGGCACAAAGCGGACGCGGGCGATTTCCGACATGGCGCGGCTGCGCAGCGTGTCAGCTTGTGTCTCGACGGGCGCGTCTCGACCTTGCTCGACGCTGCTCGACACGAACGGATTTTCTATATCCCCGTTCGTCTCGAGCGCAGGATCGAGCGTGTCGAGATCCGAAGTCGAGAGAGGCTTGTCCATCGGCACGAACCATTGCGGTGTGCAGCGATAGATCACCTTGGCTTTGGAGCGCCATGAGTGCGGGTAGGAGTGCTCGTAATCGGCGGAGGCCGAAAGCAGTGCGCCTGCTTCGCGCAGGTCCGAACAGATCGGGCCATCGGGGGCATTGAATTGCTTGTTGATCACCGCGCGGCGGCGCTCGTCATGCCCGCCCAGCCACAGCCAATCATCGCGATAACGACCGTCGTCCATTACAGCGAAGACCGGCTCGATCCCGTGTTCCTTGCACAGCGCGAAATCGTCTTCGCCATGATCGGGCGCCATATGGACGAGGCCTGTGCCGCTCTCGGTGGTGACAAAATCGCCCGCAAGGAAGGGACGAGGCGTCGCGTAGAACCCGCCGAGGTGATGCATCGGGTGGCGTGCATAGGTTCCAACAAGATCGGAGCCTTTGTACACCTTAGGGTCGTCGCCCCAGGTCCAGTTGTCTGGATCGACACCGGGCTTCTCGCCAAGAAAATTGCCCTCTTTCTGGTGAGCAATCCGGAAAAATGTCTCAGTTACCTGCTCTGCACAGATAAGAAGGCGTTTCCCCTCAAATTCCAGGACTACATACTCAACATCGGGCCCGTAAGCCAAAGCCTGGTTCACAGGGATCGTCCACGGCGTGGTTGTCCAGATCACTGCATGCGCGCCGACCAGCTCCTCAATTGGGCTTTCGATAATCTCGAACGCCACATCGATCTGCGGGCTGTCGGTCAGGTCTTCATATTCGACTTCGGCCTCGGCCAGCGCAGTCTGCTCCACCGGGCTCCACATCACCGGCTTTGACCCGCGATAGAGGTTGCCGCTTTCGGCAAATTTCAGCAACTCTGACACAATCGTGCCTTCGGCCGCGAAATCCATGGTCAGATAGGGATTGTCCCAATCGCCCATGATGCCGAGCCGCTTCAGCTGCTCACGCTGCGTATCGACCCAATGCTGCGCATAGGCGCGGCATTCGGCGCGGAATTCCTTGGGGTCGACTGCATTCTTGTCGAGCTTCTTCTTGCGGTACTGCTCTTCGATCTTCCATTCGATCGGCAGCCCGTGGCAATCCCAGCCCGGCACATAGGGCGCGTCCTTGCCGATCAGATTCTGCGTGCGGCAGACCATGTCTTTGAGGATATGGTTCAATGCATGGCCGATATGCATGTCGCCATTGGCGTAAGGCGGGCCATCATGCAGGATGAATTTCTCGCGGCCCGCGCGGCTCTCGCGCAGTTGCTTGTAAAGGCCTTCGTCCTGCCAGCGCGCCTGAATGCCCGGCTCCTTCTGCGGAAGGCCGGCTTTCATGGGAAAATCGGTCTTCGGCAGGAAAACCGTGTCTCTGTAGTCGCGCTTGGTTTCGTCGCTCATTGCAATCGCATTTCCGTTCGTGTCGAGCAGCATCGAGCCATCGCGAGATGCGCCCGTCGAGACACGGCAGGCGTATGTCTCTCGACTTCGGTTCTCGGCTGGGCTCGAACCTCCGCTCGATGCGAACGGGGGAGGCTCAATTTGAAACGTCCCCTAATAGCCGCTTAGCTTCGGCGCAATCCTTCTCCATCTGCGTGATGAGATCATCCAGGCTGTCGAACTTCGCTTCAGGCCGTAGGAAGTGATGGAAGGCGACTTCGATCTCCTGCCCGTAAAGGTCGCCTGAAAAGTCGAAGAAATAGGGTTCGAGCAATTCCTTGGGCGGCTCGAACTGCGGGCGCACGCCGATATTGGCCGCACCTTTCAGCTCTTCGCCGGTGCTGAGTATGCGCCCGGTCACCGCATAAACGCCATATTTGGGGCGCAGATATTTATCGATTGCGAGGTTGGCGGTGGGATAGCCGATGTCGCGCCCGCGCTTGTCGCCATGCTCCACGATCCCGCGGATCGCGAAGGGGCGGGTGAGCAGCTGCGCGGCCAATTGCGGATCACCATTTCGCAGCGCTTCGCGAATGCGGCTGGAGGAAATTACTCCGTCGCTTTCGACTGCTTCGACGACGCGGCTGTGCAGGCCTTGCTGGCTGCCCAGCTCGCGCAGCAGATCGACATTGCCCTTCGCGCCCTGGCCGAAGGTGAAATCGCCCCCGGTCACTACGCCATGCGCGCCGAAGCGCTGGCAAAGGATTTCGGTTATGAAATCTTCCGCGCTGGTGCTGGCGAGCTCGCGATCGAAATGGAACACCAGCATCGCGGTAGCACCTGCCGCGAGGTACAGCTCCTGCCGCTGTTCCAGCGTGGTGAGCCTGAACGGCGGCACATCGGGGCGGAAGAAACGCACCGGATGCGGATCGAAGGTCGCGATGATCGAAGGGCGACCTTCGGCATGCGCCCACTCGATTGCCTCGCCCGCAACCGCCTGATGCCCCTTGTGGAAGCCGTCGAAATTGCCCAGCGCGATCACCGCACCGCGCAGCGCCTCCGGCACAGAATCGCGATGGTCGAGCCATCTCATGCGGCGGGCTCGCTCGCTTCAGTGGCAGGCAGCTCGGCCAGTGGAATCAGGCCGGTGCTTAGCACCCGCAGTGCGTTCTCGCCCATCGCCGCGCGGATTTCGGCTTCGCTGAAACCTTCGTCCATCAGCGCTTGCGTGACCTGAGTCAGCTCGGATGTGTCGAAGCGCACCGTGGTCGCCCCGTCATAATCGCTGCCCAGCGCGACATGCGCGATGCCGACCAAATCGCGAATATGTTTCATCGCCTTTGCGGCAGCGCGCGGATCGGTGCTGCAGATTGCGCCTTCCCAATAGCCCACGCCGATCACGCCGCCGGTGGCGGCAACGCCGCGAATCTCGTCATCGGTGAGGTTGCGGTTGACCTCGCAAGTGGCCTGCACCCCGCCATGGCTGGAGACCACGGGGCGGCGTGCCAGGCTGAGCACTTCAGCCACGCATTGGCGGCTGCAATGCGCGATATCGACCACCATGCCCAGCTCTTCCATCTTGCGCACGACATCGCGGCCCATGTCAGTCAGCCCGCCTTTCTCAAGCCCATGCATCGAACCGGCCAGCTCGTTGTCGAAGAAATGCGTAAGGCCCGCCATGCGCATGCCTGCGGCATAGAGCTTGTCGAGATTGGCGATATCGCCTTCAAGGCTGTGCAAGCCTTCGGCGCTGAACAACCCGCCAACCGGGCCTTCGCCAGCCTGGCGGTTTTCAAGCAAAGCATCGATATCCTGAGCGGACCGGACAGTGACCAATTGCCCTTCCGATCCGGCGGCAGCCTTTTCCAGCCGCTTGGCATGCCACAGCGAGCGCTCGAGCAGCGAAGTCCAGGTTTCGGTCGGTTGCAACTGGCCGATCACCAGCTCGGTGATCTGGTCGGTGTCAGACGGGTTCGAATCGTAATTCTGGTTGTCGGGCGATTTGGTGACGCTGGAGAAGATCTGCAGCGCGACATTGCCATCTTGCAGGCGCGGCAGGTCCATATGCCCGCGATCCGCCCGATCCAGCATGTTGCGCTTCCACAGCAGCGTGTCCGAATGCAGATCGACGATGGTCAGTGTGGCGTGGAGCGCCTTTGCTTCCTCGCTCACTTCGATCAGCGGCTGACCATCGATCATATTGGTCTGCTCTTCGATATAGCCTGGCGCGAAGATGAAGAATGCGATCGCCGCAAGGCCGATCAGGCCAAGCAGCGAATAGATAGTCTTGCGGATCATTTGGCGCTCTCCCTTCGCCGTTCTAGCGTCACGAAGGAATATGCCGGCCTGTCATTTTCAGCCGGATGATCCTCGCGCGCGACTTCCTGCCACACGGCTTCATCAAGTGCAGGCATATATGTATCGCCTTCGAACTCGCTATGCACTTCGGTCAGCTCGACGCGTTCGGCTTCCTGTTCGAACAGGGCATAGATTTCCGCGCCGCCGATCACAGCGATTTGGCCTTGGCCTGCCAGCTGCAGCGCTTCAGCGCGCGAATGCGCCACTTCCGCTCCTTCCGACTGCCAGTCGCGATCGCGGGTCAGCACGATATGGCGCCTGCCGGGTAGTGGCGAAGGAAAGCTGTCAAAGGTCTTGCGGCCCATGATCATCGGCTTGCCCATGGTGAGCGCCTTGAAGCGCTTCAGATCAGCCGGGATATGCCAGGGCAGTTTGCCGTCCTTGCCGATCACGCCATTGCTGGCGCGCGCATAGATCAGGAACAGGCCGTCGCTCACGCTTCAAGCCCGGGCGCGGCCAACCCGCGTGACATGGCCCATCTTGCGCCCTTCACGCGCTTCGGCCTTGCCATAAAGATGCAGATGCGCCTCGGTATCCTCTGCCAGCACTTCATGTGCGGTAAGTGCATCACTGCCCACGATATTGCGCATCTCGATGGTTTCGAAGCGGGTCGCGGTCGAGCCCAGCGGCAATCCGCAGATCGCGCGGATATGGTTTTCAAACTGGCTGGTGGCCGCGCCTTCGATGGTCCAGTGGCCCGAATTGTGCACTCGCGGAGCCATTTCGTTGAACACCGGTCCTGCTGACGTGGCGAAGAATTCCAGCGTCAGCACGCCGACATAGTTCAAGGCTTCAGCGGTCTGGCGGGCGATTGGGCGTGCTTCTGCTACTTGCGCCTCTACGGCATCTCCGGCGGGCAGCGTCGAAACCTCCAGCATCCCGCCTGAATGCACATTGGCGGTGGAATCCCAGAAGCGTACTTCGCCATCCTGCCCGCGCGCCAGGATCACGGAGAACTCGGCCAGAAAATCGACCATGCCTTCATAAACGCAGGGCCGCCCGGGAAAGCGCACGCTGTCGGCTTCGCGAACCGAACCGATCCGCCATTGGCCCTTGCCGTCATAGCCGTCACGCGCGGTCTTGAGGATGCCGGGTGCGCCGATCCGCTCGACCGCGCGGGCCAGATCCTGATCCGAATCGACTGCCATATAGGGGGCGGGCTTGCCACCCAGCCCTTCGACAAAGCGCTTTTCCTTCAGCCGGTCCTGCGCGGTTTCCAGCGCGCGCGGATGCGGCGCGAGCAAGTTGTCAGGGATCATCGCGACCGCGCTCAATGGCACATTCTCGAATTCCCAGGTCACGACATCGCATTTGCTCGCGAAGGCAGCGAGCGCCGCCTTGTCACCCCAGCCTTTTTCGAAGAAATCATGGCAGACTTCCGCCGCAACATTGTCACCCGGCGGGGAATAGCCGATCACGTGATAGCCCAGCTGCGCGGCTGCAACTGCCATCATCCGGCCCAGCTGGCCGCCGCCCAGAATGCCGATTGTGCTGCCCGGTGTGATCATGGATGGCTTGATCATCAGTCCTGCGGATGCTCCGCCACGGCGGCGCTGCGCGCGGCTCGCCAATCCTGCAAGCGGTCCGACAGGTCTTCATCGCTCAAGGCAAGGATCGCGGCTGCCATCAGGCCCGCGTTGGTCGCGCCTGCTTCCCCGATGGCCAGCGTGCCAACCGGGACACCGGCGGGCATCTGCACGATCGACAGCAGGCTGTCCTGCCCGTTCAGCGCCTTGGACTGGACCGGCACGCCCAGCACCGGCAAATGCGTCATGCTGGCAATCATGCCGGGCAGATGCGCCGCGCCGCCCGCACCCGCGATGATGACATCAAAGCCTTCGCCCTCTGCACCTTTGGCAAAGGCGCTCATCCGGTCAGGCGTGCGATGCGCGGAAACGATCCGTGCTTCGTGCTCGACTTCAAGCTCTTCCAGCACTTCGGCGGCGCGCTTCATGGTCGGCCAGTCAGACTGGCTGCCCATCACGATTGCGACCTTACCCCCCATAATCCGTCTCGCTTTGCTCAGCTGTCTTTCAGGTAATAGCGCTCGCCCGGCACCATATTGTCGTCAAAGTCATAGATGATCGGTTGGCCGGTGGGAATCTCCAGCCCCGTGATGTCCTCATCCGAGATTTGCGACAGATGCTTCACCAGCGCGCGCAAGCTGTTGCCATGTGCGGAAATGATCACGTTCTTGCCGCTTGCCAGCACAGGTAGGATATCGCTTTCCCAATAGGGCAGCACGCGCTCGATAGTGAGCTTCAGGCTTTCTGTGTAGGGAACATCGATCCCTTCATAACGCGGATCATTGCCCGGATCGAACTCGCTGCCCGGCTCCATCGGCGGCGGCGGCACGTCAAAGCTGCGGCGCCAGATATGGACTTGCTCGTCCCCATGCTTCTCGCGCGTTTCCTGCTTGTTGAGGCCGGTCAGCCCACCATAATGCCGCTCGTTCAGCCGCCAGTCCTTGGTTACCGGCAGCCACAGCCGCCCCATTTCCTCCAGCGCCAGATTGAGTGTCTTGATCGCGCGGGTCTGGACCGAAGTGAAGCAAGTGTCCGGGAATACGCCCTTTTCCTTCATCAGCGCGCCGGCGGCCTTGGCTTCTGCAACACCTTGCTCTGTCAGGTCCACATCCCACCAACCGGTAAAGCGGTTTTCGAGGTTCCACTGGCTCTGGCCATGACGAACAAGAATAAGCTTGGGCATTTTATCTCCATTGGGCGGGGGAGAGCGCTGGCGCCGTCCCCGCGTCAGCGGGCAAACAAACGAGCAAAACGCGTTAGCTGTCGTCGCGCCTATTGGAAAGCCTGTCAGCACTCGATTCGGTCATTTCGCGTGCTTGCGACTTCCGGCGGCGCAGGTTTTCGCGCAATTTGGCCGCCAGGCGCTCTTCGCGCGACATTTTCTTGTCCGTATCTTCACCCATGCGAAACGCATTGCATCTAAGCGCGTGTCACTTCAAGCTTGGCTTGACTTTCCGCGCGTGCGCGACAATAGGCGCGCGGCATTCGGAACGCTGCTGTAGCTCAGTGGTAGAGCGCACCCTTGGTAAGGGTGAGGTCGGGAGTTCAATCCTCCCCAGCAGCACCATTTTTCAATGACTTAGGTCTTCGGGCTTTTAAAAAACCCCATAAACGGTTTATAAACGTTTATGGCACGCACTCGCACGGAACCGCAGGAACTGGACAGCCGCACGTTTCGTGATGGCGCTATCTATCTGTATCGTCGTGCAGAATATAAAAAGCCGACGTGGTACATCCGGTTAAAGGTGCCCGGCATCAAAGGGTACGTCTGGAAATCTAGCAAGACGACGGACGAGCACCTTGCCTTCAGCCGTGCCGAGCAGCTCTATAACGAGAACCTCGTCAAAGCTCTAAGCGGCGTGAAGGTCAACAATCGCAGGATTGCTGAGGCGCTCAAGGCATACATCGCCCACCACGAGAAGCAGATAGACCAGTTTACGATCCGGACCAAAGTTCAGATCGCCCGTCGGTTGGTGCCGATTTTCAAAGCGAAAACCTTTGACGATCTAGACACAGCGCTGATCTCAGAGATGATCGAAACTGTCTCCGAGCAATCCAAACGATCGACTTTGTCACCCAACTCCCTAATTCGGTTGCTTGGGGATTTCCGGCACTTTCTGAAATGGGCAATCGAGAGGGGTTACACCGATTCGCTGCCGCAATTCCCGACGGTCAAACAGAAGCACAACCGCAGACCTCACTTTGATCCAGCCGACTGGGGTAAACTGACCAGATACATGCGAACGTTTTTGATCAAGGCGAAACACCCCTCCGTTCGCCGCGACAGAAACTTGCTGGTCTATTATGTTTTGATCCTGGCAAACACGGGCATTCGCGTGGGCGAGGCGCGGGAGCTCAAGTGGCGCGATATTCGCCCAATCCAAGCATCCGATGGAACTGAGTCCCTTGCCTTGATGGTGACTGGAAAGACAGGGAGGCGAGAGGTGGTTGCAAGAACCGCCGACGTGAAAAAGTGGCTGGCTCGCATTCTTGAAGACAGGAAGCAGGATATCGGACAGCCAAACTCTGATCTCAAAAACCACAGCTTAGTCCCACCCGACAGCTACGTGTTCTGCGGCAACAATGGCAAGCCGATTGGGTCGTTCAAAAAGTCCTTCAACCGATTGTGTTCTGAAGCCGGAGTGGAGTTTGACAGCTTCGGTCAGAAGCGAAGCATCTACAGCTTGAGGCACACCTACGCGACGTTCCGTCTACAGGAGGGCGTCAATCACTACATGCTTGCTCAGAACATGGGCACCTCTGTCCAAATGTTGGAAAAGTTTTACGGTCATACATCCAACGTGACTGCGGCTGCTGAGCTTATGAAAACCACGCGGACTAAGGGTGGAAAGCTAGCTATGACTGATGACGCTTTGGGCTGGCTGGAGAGCTGATTTAGCTTACTTTACGCGGTAAAGTTCCGTCTTGAGAATGGGGTGAACCAATATATTCTGGCACGGAATATGGGGACGTCAGTGGCGATGCTCGAGAGCTTTTACGGGCATACCAGCAATCTGGCTTCTGCCAGTGAGCTGACGAAGATGAGGTGAGGGGTTTGGGTAAGAGCTTTATTAAATCCGTCATGCTGGTTTTAGCGTGCTTCTCGTTGGCTGGATGCGAGGGCAAGGAGACCAACTCTAATGCAGCTGCCGCATCAAGCTCTCCGGATGAAACTGCCTACGCGCAGGACGAGGCTCCGATGGACTACGGTTATGAAGAAAATTATAAAGAAATTGAACTTGAAGGACCAGATAATGTATTCAACGGATGCTGCGGATTTCCCCGGAGGTACTGGTTGCACAATGTGTCCTCTGGACCTCTGACTTTGAAGTGGGTTGTCGTGAATAAGCGAAGCGAATGTCTTCTCGCCCCTTCACGTAGCGGGATGCTTAATATCACTGATGAGCCCGAAGTGGATTATTGGGATACCGCAACGATCAACATTGGGCAGCGAATAACCCTAGATGTTCCCTCGCGCTGTGGCAGGATAGTATATCTAAGATTGGGCGATGTAGATAGGGAATTTGAGGTGAAATTCTGATGGCTAGCAAAATTATCACCAAGAGTATTGTCTCTGCACTTATTGTCGTAGCCTTAGTATCGCCTCCAGCCTTTGCGCAGGACTACGACGCCATCAAGAGGCAGCAGCAGCAGCGTGCGGAAGTTCAGCGACAGCAAAAAGAAGCCGAAAGGGTAGCCGCTGAGAAGGCGGACCGAGCCCAAGAGACGGCTGAAGGAATGCAGGCACTGGCAGCGCTAAAGAGTATGGGCAGCACAAGGATGCGCAACACATATCCTGGGCTTGCAGAGGGTCTCGGCATTGTGGCTTCCACTTCGACAAGCATATGCGGCGATATGGAAGAGTTGCACGTGTTTAGTGGGCTAGAAGATATCCTAATGAAACTACCTTATGATATCCCTGCCTCAATAACGTTTTCTAGGGTCGCCTCGTTCTATGGCAACACAAAGGGTCGGCTTCCTGCACTTGCCGCCATAAACGGATATAGAATAGGTGACTCAAGGGGAGAGGGAAAGATATATTTTTATGGAATACAAGAACAATACGAAAAAGTTAATTCTTCGGAAAATAGAATAAATGCGATTGCCGAAAACAAAAAGTACCCATTGGAAATTGCCAAATTCTCATTAAATATATACATATATAATAATTCAAGTCATGCAGAAAAAGGGGGAGATTGGAATATTGAGGTACCAGAAAATTATATATTCTCGTTAAATAATATTAATCCAAAAAATTGGAATTCTCATAAATTTGGATCAACTAAAAAAATAGTGCAGAGTGGTTCGGTTTTCGCAAAATGAACCTGATAAGTATTTCGGCATTAAAATATAGTGATAGCAGTTTTGAAGTTGTGGATAATAATAATTTATATAAAGCCGCTTATTCTACAGAAGTTTTCAATATTAAAACGCAGATTTTTCTAGATAATATAGAACAATTGAAAGATTATAATAATAATCGTTTTATGAATAGTTGCACAAAAAGCGACAAAGAGATTGTGGAAACCTACCCATTGATAAGTTTTAGAAAAGCTTATTTGGAAAAAAGATACAATAATACATCTCCAAGCTTAAAAATGAATGTGAATGGTAGTTCTATACGTGGTTGGGGTCAGTTTTTCAAAGAATTAAAAAATATGAGTAGAGGAGATGGGGATATCGAATTTATAATAAGCGGCGAGGTATCTCCTGGTGGCGCTCTAAAAAATTGCTCGGTGGCTAATGTATCGCCTAAACTGCAAAGTTTCATATGCGCAATAATGGCGCAAGAAGGTAACTTTGATAAGCCGGGTAGGGTCCAAGGATTGCGTTGGCGGCAGAGGATGAATTTTTCAGATTACTGATTCGCAATAGGAAACTTTCCTCGACCTACGTTCTCGATCAGCCGCTTGGCTTGCTTAAGCTTACGGCTGACACCAGCGGTCATGGAGAGCTTCTTGTCCTTGGCTGCGGCATCGTTGGTTCTAAGCTCTTCCGCTGTCAGTCGCGTTGATACCCCAACCTCCTGTGCGATTTGCCATAGCGGCATTGAGGGGTTGGCTTGCTTGAGATCGTAGCACTCGAGCGTCGTCTTCAGCGCCATCACATCAAAAGCCTGAGCCAGAGGGTAGCGTGCCTTGCTGGTCTTGATGCGTTTTTCGCCTCGCTGGCGTGTCTGGCTCTCTTTCAGGATTTTGTTGATCCCTGCCGTGATTGATCGGCGTTTGAAGTCGAGCGGTATGGCAACGATCAGAGTGTTCTCGTCACGACCTGCCTGAACCAGATCCAGCACCTCTTCATCAGATAAAGCCCAAACCCCAACAGGGGCAGGAGGCTCTGCAAACAGGTGGACGCCATTAGCTCGCCACCATGTCTTGAAGTCCTGGGAGTGGACGTTTCCAAAGTCTGCATAGAGCCGAGCGTAGGGTCCCGAGCCTCCACGATCACAGCAGGCTTTATAGCCCTCATGACGCCTCAGGTACTCCCACCACAGGTAATAGATATTGTCCTGCCAGCGCACGCCGTTCTCGGAGTGGCTCTTGCGGAATAGCGGATGCTTTCCGACGAAATTGCGTGCGAACTCGCGCTTCATGCTAACGACCTAAACATCCATTAAGAATCCCATGCCGTTAATATCAGAATTCCTTTCTAATGGAAACATCAAGAGGCAATTCCGCTTTCTTGATTTTAAGGAGCATATGATGAAATTTGCTAAATATCTGACGTTTAACGCAATAGGCAAAGCTGACGAAACGAAGGCTGGGCGAGAATATCGCATCTACCTCGATATAGGTTCGTTCTCAGTCGAAGCTCCTGATGGGGTTTATCCTGTCACGAACTTAGCTGACACTCAGCCTAGGGTTGAGGTCCGCAATCGCAGTATTGTCTTGGATGATCTGCTTGCCGTCTGTGGCGAGCTTCTGCGGCAAGACCCGCACTCCTGTTACCTCGAAAACATCGCCTACTCACCCCGAGACGGCATCACGCTCGTGCTTGGTTCGTAATCCTAAGAAAGGTCATAGACATGAAGATTGAAACTTACAGCTTGCTTCTCACGGAGCGCCTTCGTCCAACCCAGCTTGATCAGGTAATCCTGCCTGCCTCAACGCTCAGCACTGTTGATGCGTGGCTTAATGCCGGCTTGGTTCCTAACCTGCTGCTTTTTGGATCGCCTGGGACGGGTAAGTCGTCCTTGGCACGGATCATCGTGAAGCGCCTTGGCGCTCTGACGATCAGAGTGAACGGATCGTCCAAGCCAGACGTCAAGGATGCCCTGAAAAAGCTCGATGCGTTCTGTAGCTCTATCGCTGTGACGGGAGAGCCTAAGATCTGCGTGATTGAAGAGGCTGATTATCTGTCCAAGGACGTTCAGGCTGCTTTGCGTACGGTGACGGAAGACTATTCCGCCCTTGTCCGGTTCATCTTTACCGCGAATGAGGTTGAACGTCTTATCCCTGCTATCCAGTCCCGGTTCGTCAAAATCGATTTTGATGACCTTGGCGATGAGGTTGAGCCGTTGAAATCTCGGCTCAAGGAAAGCCTTGGCTTGCGATTGCAGGAGCTGGGCTTGAGCTACCAGCAGTCCAAGCTCGAAGCTATCGTTGATAGAGACTTCCCCGATTATCGGTCTATCGCGAATGCCCTTGAGCTTGAGGTAAACTAGCGCTCGACAACCCTACGACAGGCATCCTCGCTCACCTCGATATACCTTTGGGTCATGGCGAGTGAGGAATGTCTGGCTAGGGCTTGAACGTCTCTAAGCGATCCGCCTACGGAACTGATCTTACGTGCCCAACGGGTAATGGCAGTGCGCCTGCCACTGTGCGAGGAACAACCCTCAAAGCCCAGGGCACGATAAGTATCAAAAAACCAGTTCACCACCACCTGAGCTGACATGGGCTTGCCGGTCTGTGAACGTATAACGATGCCGCTGGCGTGGGGGGTGTCTGCTTGAAACCGAGCGAATACCTTTGCCAATCGAGCAGACATATAGACCACACCGCCAGAGCTTCCCTTTGAGGCTTTGTTCTGAAGGCGGATGGTATCGGTCAGTTCACCAGAGGCATCGGTCACCATCGACCATTCGAGCGATGCAATCTCCTTGGCACGTAGACCGGCATCCGCGGAAAGCAGGAACATCAGCTCATTGCGGGAGGGGTGCCGGGTATCTTTCACATAGGAAAGAACTGTACGCTGCTGGACTTCTGTGAGGGTCTTGGCTTGCTTGGTCAGAGACATGAAAGGGCTCCTGCTTCATTAGAAAGGAGCCCTTTCGATAAATAAGATAATGAAAAAAAATAAAGCCAAATCCGTTGGTTGGTCGAAAGCCTAACGATCCCAAGGGGTTCGGCTTGGGTGATTATGAAAGACTATTTTTATAATGATCGGGGGCAGGGTGACTTACCAATCCCGTGATCTTTCATATGATCCTTGCTCAGACATGTAACCGCTTGTCGCAGGTGGCTCGGTATAACCGGCATTGGTGTTGGAGTTGGTCGGTTTGGTCGAGGGCTCGGTGGCAGAATTTTCGATGCGTCTAAAAATATACTGGTACATCTGTGGGTCATTGACGATCAGCTCGGCTTTGGAAGTGCCCAAGGCTCCGCTCCTTATGACTTGTACAATCTTCATACTGAGTTCGCTGTTGCTCCCCTTCGGCAAAACGAGAGCGTAAAATTTGAGATCTTTGTCGGTTGCCGATCCTTTATCGCCACTCGGTCCTCGGCGACCACTGATCTGACCTGTGGCTCGATCTGTTACATCGAGTTTGTATCCCGCATCTTTAAAGACCGAGACTGTATGTTCAAAGGTCTCTTCGATTGGCATCGCATAGTAATGGCGCTGGTAGTTGTTATCTAGGCTAAATATTGAACGGTCAGGCTGCAGAGCAGAGCCGCTTGCGCACCCCGAGATTAAAATGCATGCGGTTATTGCGAGAACTGAACCTTTAAGGATCTTCAATGTCACTCTCCAAACGGGCAGACTTGTAATTGAGCGGGCTTCCATTGCCCTTGCTGGTTGCGAAATAGCTTGACGCCACATCCCGCGCAAATGTCTAAAATCGAATTGTCACTGGTCGGTTGGAGACATAACTTTTTTGCGTTGCGCTCCTTGAGTGCCCTCAGCCAATTTACCATGGTCTAGCTCCACCTTAGCTGTAAGGGCTTCTAGCTGGTATCTGTCTTGAAGCAAGGACTTGGATGACGATTGTGATGCCGCCGCTCTTGGCGTTTAACATCGCTTCGAGATTGAAACTGCTTCCCTGGCGAAGCATGCTAAGTTTATATTTCGGGTGAGCGGTGTGCGATCAGGGAGTGGGTGATGTTAAGGAACCAAGGCTGCAGAAATCTCTTTTTTTTTCCAGCGCTCGCCTTCCTGTCGCTGTCTGCGTGTGGCGGAGAAGATAACTCCGAAAGCCCACAGCCGGTTAGCACTCAGCCAGCGCCAATTGCATCACCGTCTCCAGATCCACTGGCATGGCAAGAGGCAACTCCGGAAGAGGTTGGTCTTTCCTCACAAAAATTAGAGGAGGCGGCAAGTTTTGCGCTTCGAGACGGAACCTATGGACAAGCCTTTGTTGTAGTAAAAAACGGCAAAATCGCCTTCGAAAAATACCGCGGCATCTCACAGCAGGAAGCAGACTTCGCAGCTTCTAGGATTGTCGACCTCTCGGCGGCTGATTTGCTGAATCGGTATGGGGTCCGCGACAAAAATAGCACTGCAACATCCTGGTCAGTGGCAAAATCTTTCACCTCGATACTTTTTGGAATTGGCATTGATAAGGGCATTGTCCGATCTACCCAAGACACCGTTGGGCTCTATCTGAATGAGTTAGCAACGGATGCAAGATCAAGCATAACTCTGAGAGATGTTCTTGATATGCGCTCTGGACTGGTTCCGATGTGCTCTGACCCTACCAGCAGGGAGGCGAGGGAGTGCGGTTCAGAGTATGCAAATGGCGGCAACATAATATGGGTTAATGATCAAATGACACCATGCCTCAACCGAGGTTTGGCGCAGTCTGGAACCCAGTACCCATGGTGGCAAAACGGTACAGCTCCCTATCCAGCTGGAGCATGGGTTTATTCAAATTGTGACACCATGATATTAGGAGAAGTCCTCTCGCGCGGGCAAAGCGATCACCTTTCTGAATGGGCTGAGCGTAACCTATTCTCACCAATTGGAATGGACGCAGAATGGTGGAGAGATAATTCTCAAGCTAGAGGAGGCAACGTTTTAAGCTACTGCTGCATTGACGCGACGCCGAGAGACTTTGCGCGTCTGGGACAGCTGGTTCTCAATCGTGGGTCATATGGCGGCAGGTGTCCCCCGTCAGCACCTATGGCACAGATTTGAGGTTGTGATTTAAGGAGGATTTGGGCTTCGTCGTAGTGACGAAGGAACGAATCTATGGACGCCTCCCGCGCAAGGTGGATTTTTGATGTTGCTGCGGCATTGGATGC
>JASBTD010000036.1 GCA_030148605.1 Erythrobacter sp. | reverse complement strand
ATCAAGGGCCTTTCGCTGTGGAATGCCGTGACTGACGGGCTCAAGCGCTCGCTCGGCCTCAACAAGAAACCCAATGACGGGCAGGAAGTGAAAACCCTGCTTGAGACATTCCGCTATCCGCGGCTTGGCCCCGGCATGATGTGGGATGCCGCGCGCGACAAGATCATCGCGACTGGTAAGGGGCAGGTCTTGATGGGCCATGCGCTCAAGCAACTTGCGAGTGACGCGAACGGCGGTTGGTCGATGACAGCAGAGGGACCTGGTGGCGAAGTCCAGATCCGTGCCAAGCATGCGATCAGTTCGGCTCCGATGCGCGAGCTCGCCGCACGCCTGCACCCGCTGCCGGATTCGACGCTTCAGGCAAAGCAGCTCAAATATCGCGACTTCCTCACCGTCGCGCTGATGGTAAAATCCGAAGATCTGTTTCCCGACAATTGGATCTACATCCATGATGACCGCGTGCAGGTCGGCCGCGTGCAGAACTTCCGCAGCTGGTCGCCCGAGATGGTGCCCGACGAGGATATGGCCTGTGTGGGCCTGGAATACTTCTGCTTCGAAGGCGACGGGCTGTGGTCGTCTTCAGACGAAGACCTGATCGCGCAAGCTACTCGCGAAATGGAGATCCTCGGGCTTTGCAATCCCGAGCGCGTGGTCAGCGGTGCGGTTGTCCGTCAGGAAAAGGCCTATCCGGTCTATGATGACGAATATGAAGCCAATGTTGATGCGATGCGCGCTGAACTGGAAGACAAGCACCCGACACTGCACCTGGTCGGCCGCAACGGTATGCATCGCTACAATAATCAGGACCACGCGATGATGACCGCGATGCTGACGGTGGAGAATATCCTCGCCGGCGAGCGGCTGTATGACACCTGGTGCGTCAATGAAGACGCTGAATATCACGAAGCCGGTGATGAGGGGGCGGAAAAGCAGATCCCGGCCCGCGAAGTGAACGAAGACCAGGCCGCAGCGCTGGCATCCGTGCGTGACGTTCCGGAACGGATCAAGAAATCGGCATGACTGAAGGAAGGCGGCGTTGAAGCAACACGTCGCCCGCTTCATCCGCTGGCGCTTTGCGCGCTATGTGCTTGCGAGCGCGAGCGCGACGGTTGTCGACCTTGGCACTTTCCTCCTACTCTATGCAGCGGGTGTATACTCAGGCCTGGCTGCGGTTGCAGGCTATGCGCTCGGCACCTTGCTCCATTGGCTCATTTCCAGCCGCGCGGTGTTTGCTGACCGGCTGGCTGAGCCCGGGCTCAAGCGCGGCGGGCAGCAGGCGGGTTTCGTCCTTTCCGCATTGCTTGGCCTTGGCCTGACTGCTGCGATTGTGACCGGTGCCGATGCGGCAGGGTTTGACCCGCGCTTGGCCAAGCTTGTCGCCATGGGGTTGAGCTTCGTTACTGTATGGCTGGTGCGATTGACCTTGGTGTTTCGCGAGCGGCCATGATCCCTCATTTTCGCAATTTGTTAACCTTGTTTTGCAACATGTTGCGCTTGAGCTAGGATACAGGCCTCAGGGGGGTGTCTGTGATTTCATTCATTGCCAGGCTGCGCGATCTCCGCGTGATCCGCTATGGCTTCGCCAGCGTCGGGGCGCTGGCGGTGGATGTCGGCGCGTTCCTGGCGCTGTTGGCAGCGGGTGTGCTGGCCGCGCCTGCCTCGGCCATCGGATACAGCCTGGGGATCGTCGCGCATTGGCTGCTGTCCAGCCGCAAGGTCTTCCACGATCGTGTTGCGGGAAAAGGCCGTGCACGAACCAGACAGAAGGCGCTGTTCGTGGCTTCGGCGTTAGCCGGCCTCGCTTTGACCACTGCAATCGTTGGCATCGGTGATTTGAGCGGCATTGATCCGCGCGTCGGCAAGCTCTTTGCGATCCTGGCAAGTTTCATCGTGACCTATCTGCTGCGAAGCAAAGTGGTTTTCCAGCGCGAGCGCGAATGATGTTTGGCGAAGACCGGCGCTTGCGCACTGGAGAGCGGCCGACGCTGGCGATTTTGACAACCTGGCTTTTCGTGAGCCTGATTCTCATCGCCGTCGCATCGGCGCGCATTCTCGAAAACCAATACCCTGATCCGGATGATGCGTTACGGCTGGTACAGGTGCGCGATCTGATCGCCGGGCAAGGCTGGTACGACCTGCACCAGTATCGCATGACACCTCCAGACGGCACGCTGATGCATTGGTCGCGACTGGTTGACCTGCCGATCGCCGGATTGATCCTGTTCTTCTCGCTTTTCATGGAAATGGCTTTGGCAGAGCGGGTCACTATGGTCATTATGCCGCTGATTGTGCTGCTGCTGACCATGCTGGTTATTGGCCGGTTGGCTTGGCGCCTGTTTGACCGCCAGCACGCGATCTACGCCTGCGCGGCGCTGGTCCTGCTTCCGTTCGTCGCCATACAATTCCAGCCGATGCGGATTGATCACCACGGCTGGCAAATCTTGTGCGTTGCGGTTGCTTTGTGGGCGATCAGCTGGCGCAAAGCAGCGCAAGGCGGTGCGATGGCCGGCTTCGTAATGGCGGCGGGATTGATGATCTCGCTTGAAACGATATTCCTTTCGGCTGGATTTGCAGCAATCCTGTTGTGGCGCTGGCTTCAGGACACAAAGCAGCGTTGGTGGCTGGTCAGCTATCTGCAAGCACTCGCGCTAGGCCTTGTCCTGCTGTTTGCTGCGACAAGAGGGCTGCCAGACCTTGCCGCGCATTGCGATGCGATCTCGCCGCCGCATCTCGGCTTTTTCCTGATTGTCGCGCTGGGTGCCGGCTTTCTGGCGGTGCCACCTACCCTGCCCAGACTGCCGATACTCCTGGGCCTGGGCGCAACAGGTGCAATCGGTCTGGGCTTCATCGGATGGTCGGCACCGCAATGCCTCGCGCCGCCCTTTTCGAACCTGGATCCGTTGGTTCGCGACTATTGGTATTTGAATGTTACGGAAGGTCGACCGGTTTGGTTCAGGCCTTTTTCCGAATCCTTTCCCGCGATAGTCCAGTCATTACTGGCAATCGGTCTGTCGCTGATGCTGGCAGCTCGTTCGAGAGACTGGGCTCGAAACTGGTGGTTTGAATACGCCTTCATCTTGCTCGTCGCCTTCTTGAGCGGCGTGATGACCTTTCGTTCGATGGCGTTTGCCGGGGCGCTGAGCGCTATCCCAATGGGTTGGCTTATTTCGCGCTTGTTCAAGCGTTGGCGCGCGTATGAAAGCCTATGGTCAAAGCTTTTGCTGGCTCTCGGCATGTACATGGTTTTCCTGCCGGCAGCGCCGATCATCATCTATAAACAAATTACTGTCGACAAGTCGAAGGCTCAGCCGGTTACGGTCAAGCTTTCCGAGTGCGAGCTGAGAGAGAGTGCCAAACTGCTCAACCGGTTTGAACCAGCAACGCTATTCGCGCCGCTCGATATCGGGTCGGCACTTTTGCTTCACACTCACCACGGCGTGGTCGCCTCTGCGCACCACCGGGCCGAGCAAGCTATGCGTGACGTGATCGATGCTTATACAGATCCGCCCGAGCGGGCTCGCCTAACGATCGAGCGGTATGAGGCCGACTATCTGGTGGCCTGCATGGATCTGGCGGAACCACGCATGTTCAAGGCCGGTGGTGGGCCGGACGGCCTTATGAGCCAGCTCAGCAAAGGCAATCATCCCGATTGGCTAGAGCCGGTGGATATCGGCGCGCCGGAATCGCTCAAGGTCTGGCGGGTGATCCGCGACTGAGCGGGCCTTTAAGCGGGTTTGAACTCCATCGCCAGGCCGTTGATGCAATGGCGCTGCCCGGTCGGCTCGGGCCCGTCGCTGAAGATATGGCCCAGATGCCCGCCGCAATCGGCACAGTGCACTTCCGTGCGCGGATAGCCGATCTTGAAGTCAACCGATGTGCCAACCGCGCCTTTCTCGATCGCTGCCCAGAAGGCAGGCCATCCGGTCTTGCTGTCATACTTCGTTCGCGAGGAATAGATCGCGTTGTCGCAACCGGCGCAGTGATAGGTGCCTTTGCGCTTTTCGTCATTGAGCGGCGAGCTGAACCGCCGCTCTGTGCCCGCTTCGCGCAGAATCCAGAACTGGTCCTTGGTCAGCTTCTTTCGCCATTGCGCTTCGGTTAGCTCGATCGGGAAATCCTTCGCCTGTGCTGGCGATGCCCCGCATGACGCGAGCACAGGCATGGCAGCGCCTGCGGCAAGCGCAGTCAGGATCTGGCGCCTGTCAGCGGTTTGGCTCGGAATGGTGTTCTGGTCCGTCATGGTGAAGTTCTCACCTCTATATACGAACCGGCACGGCCAAAGGTTTCACGCGGGCTCTAGAATTCCGTGATCTCGACTTCGAGCTTGCGGAAGCCATGGACGAAGTTCGCGCGCACCCGCTCGATATCGCCTGCGACGTGCACGCGCATGCGGCGCTTGTGCAATTCTTCCAGCAATACGCGCAATTGCAGTTCAGCCAGGCGCGCGCCCACGCAGCGGTGGATACCATAGCCAAAGGCGATGTGGCGGCGGGCATTTTCACGCTCGATATCGAGCTTGTCCGGGTTTTCGAACACTTCCTCGTCGCGGTTGGCAGAAATGTACCACAGCACGACCTTGTCGCCCTTCTTGATCTGCTGGCCGAAAACTTCAGTGTCTTCAGTGCAGGTGCGGCGCATATGTGCCAGCGGGGTCTGCATGCGCAGGATTTCCTGCACCGCATTGGGGATCAGCTCGGGCTTCTGCTCGAACAGCTTGCGCTGATCGGGGTTCTTGTCGAGCTGGTAAATGATACCGCTCATCGAATTGCGGGTAGTGTCATTGCCGCCCACGATCAGCAGCACCAGATTGCCCATGAATTCCTGCGGGCTCATCTGGTTCATCTCATCCGAATGGATCATCATCGAAATGAGATCGTCACCCGGCTCCTTGTCATGCGTGCGTTCGATCCACAGCGACTGGAAATAGGCCCCCATTTCATTGAGGATTTCCCAGCGGATTTCATCCAGGTCGCGCACCGTGGCAAGCTCTGTATCGCCAGACCAGTCAGACCAGAAAGTGAGCAAGCGGCGGTCTTCCCAAGGGAAGCCGAACAGGATCGCCAGCATGCCGGTGGTCAATTCGATCGAGACCCTGTCGACCCAGTCGAACACTTCGCCGCGCGGCAAAGTGTCAAGCAATTCGCCAGTACGCTGGCGAATTTCGCTTTCCATCTCCGCCATGCCGCTAGGCGTGAATTTGGGCGCGACAGTGCGGCGCTGGCCGGTGTGCTGCGGCCGGTCCATCGCGATGAACATCGGCAGCTCGCGGCGCTCTTCGATTCCGCGCTCCTTCAGCTGTTCATCGGTCAGTCGCTCGAGGATGGTGATCCCGCCATGTTCCCAGCTTGAAGAGAAAGTTTCCGGCAAGGCTTCGATATGCTGGATCGCCTTATGGCCAACCACCGCCCAATAGGGGCCAAACGGGCTTTCCGGAATGTAATGGAGCGGGCCAGCCTCGCGCATTTCCTTGAAAATGGGCTGCCACTTATTCTCGAAATAGATGTCGGATCGGCTCACGTCCCATTTGTGCGGATGGTCAAGCTTGTCCTCGGGATGTTCCGAGAGGTGCTGCTTGAGCGCTTCATAGGCTGTGGGTGAACGGCGTACTTTGGGGCGTTCCGGGGCGATCGAGGCCATTATTCTCTCCGTTGCGCGCGACTCTACCGGTCGCGGTTCTCTGCCCTTTATCCTGCCTCTATTAACAGCAATGTCAATAGTAAGTTGCGATTTGGGACCTAATTTGCGTTTGGCTTAGCCCTTCGCAAGGCCGAATAGCCTGCGCTTGGGCTTGTCACGGCCTGCCCCGCCAGACTTCATCACGCGCTTGCGGAACAGCGTTGATCCGCCTTTGACGATCAGCATCACCATCAGCCCCTGCCATGCCAGCGCGGCCGCGTGCACCCACATGGTTTCCTGCAAAGCCGCGCGTGCCAACATCGCAAAGGGCGAGCTCAAGGGGAAAGCAATCGCGAACAGCTCGATTCCCGAACCGGGCTGTGTGATGGTGTAAGCGGCGAGGAAGAACACCATCAGCTGCATCATGGTGACCGGCATGGATAGCGTCTGCACTTCGCGCACAGTCGCCGCCATCGCGCCGATAGTCAGGAACAATGCGCCCAAGAGGAGGTAAGCCATGGCGAAATAGAGCAAGCCCAGTAAGGCGAACATCGGCCAGCCCACGGCTGGCGTTGGCAAGTTGGCCGGGTCAAACCCGGTCACACCGGTGATCGCTTCGCCGCCGATCGCCCACAGGCCATATCCGATTGCGCCCCACACGCTGATCCCCACCAGCGAGACCGCCAGCATGGCGAACAGTTTGCCCAGGAACACCGCATCCATCGGGATCGCCGCAGCCAGGATCTCGATGATCTTGTTGGCTTTCTCTTCCACCAGGTTTGACAGCACCATGCCCGCGAGCAGCATGGTCAAGAGGAACAGCATCATCTGGGCAGCTTGTGCGGTGCGGATGCGGTCTGTCCGCACCGCTGCCGTGCTGGTGGAAACCAGCTGCGCGGTCACTTGCGGCAAGGCCGAAGGGTTTGCCTCGGCAGCCTTGGCGGCCAGCAAGGCAACCCCGCCTTGCCAGCGCCCGACCTGGCCGGGCGTGCCGGTTACAATCGGTTCGCTCAGATTGCCGGTAACGATAGCTGCAAAATTACCGCGCTTCTCAGCCAGGAATTGCTGCGGATCGAAGCCATCACCCATCGCAGCCCGATCAAGCTCGACCAGCAGAGGGAGTGACCGGCCCAGTTGCGGCCGCAATCGTTCCTGCGCGGCAAGCATGGCGGCATTGTCAGCCTCGCTCATGGCTACAGCCACTTCAAAGCTCATCGCTTCGCGCTGGACCTGCCCACCGATGCCGCCGGCCAGCCCGCCCACGATCACCGGGAACAGCGGGCCAAGCAGGAAGAAAAAGAATGCGCGGCTGAACAGGACTGCCACGAAATCGCGCCGGGCAACAACCCAGGCGGCTTGCAAGCGCGAGAGGCGAGCCTTGGCGTGCATGGTTTCGCTCATCGCCGCTCTCCTGCCAGATCAGCCGCTGATTCTTCTTCGAGCGCGCGAGCGGCGGCTTCGCCTGCGATATGGACAAAGGCATCGTGCAGCCCTGCCCGCTCGATCGAGAGTGACAGGATGCCCGCTTCGCCTTCGATCAGCTGGCGCAGCAAGGGCTCGATCCCGCTGTCAGGCAGCGGGAACATGAAGAAATCGCCTTCGTGGCGGGTATCCTTGGGCAGCGCTTCCATCCACGCGCCGCTCCGCGCGCGCGTTTCCAGCCGCACCTGCGCCGGAATCCGGTCGCGCGCGGCTTCAACGCTGCCCGCATAGGGAACCTTGCCGCCCGCAATGATCGCCACGCCTTCGCACAGCCGCTCGGCATGATGAATCACATGGGTTGAGAAGATCACTGTTACGCCGTCATCGGCCAGCGCGCGGATCATCCGCTCCAGCTTGCCCTGGTTGATTGCATCGAGCCCGCTGAAGGGCTCATCAAGCACAACCAGGCGCGGCTGATGCACCAGCGTGCCGAGCAGTTGCACGGTCTGCGCCATGCCTTTGGACAACTGGCGGATCTGCTTCTCCGCCGCATGGCCCAGATCATGCCGTTCCAGCAGCTCGCGCCCGCGAACGCGGCCTTCTTCAAGTGACAGACCGCGCAAGGCGCCCATGAAGGCGATGGCTTCGATCGCTTTCATCGATGGGTAAAGCCCGCGCTCTTCGGGCAAGTATCCGATTTCGCGCGCGATATCGTGCGGCCGGTCATGCCCGAACACGCGCCGCACACCTTCATCGGGATCGATAATGCCCAAGAGCATGCGCAAAGTTGTGGTCTTGCCCGCACCGTTCGGGCCAAGAATGCCGTAGATCGCGCCTTCCGGCACGCTGATATCCACGCCGCCAACCGCCAGAGTGCCGTCGAACCGCTTCACCAGCCCGCGCGCTTCGATTGCGAGCGCGCGCGCATCATTGCGAGCGTGAGTTTGATCGCCTACCGCCATATCCATCCGGCCCAGTTAACTCTCAGGGCTAAACGGGAGCAACCCCAAGCGTGGTTAACGCCGCAACAAATTCTGGCCTGACAGCGCGGCTGAAAGCGGAAGCCAAGCGGCTGGGCTTTGGTCAATGCGGGGTTGCGCCAGCGCAGGATGACCCGCTGGTCGGGCGGCGGCTCGATCAATGGCTCGGTGCCGGTCATCACGGCACGATGGAATGGATGGAGGCGCGCGCCGATGTACGGCGCGGCCCCAATGCCATGTGGCCCGCAGCGAAAAGCGTGATTGCGCTGGGTATGAGCTATGCGCCTGAGGATGATCCGCTGGCGCTAGAAGCGCATCCCGACAAAGCACGCATTTCCGTCTATGCGCGCGGGCGCGACTATCACGACACGCTCAAGAAACGGCTGAAGGCGCTGGCGCGGTGGCTGGTCGAGCAAGTGCCCGATTCCGAGCTCAAGGTGTTCGTCGATACCGCGCCGGTGATGGAAAAGCCGCTGGGGCAGATGGCGGGGCTGGGCTGGCAAGGCAAGCACACCAATCTCGTCAGCCGCACGCATGGCAGCTGGCTGTTCCTGGGCGCGATCTACACCACGGTGGAGCTGGAACCTGACGCGCCTCATGATGACCGCTGCGGTTCGTGCAATGCCTGCCAGGTGGCGTGCCCGACCGATGCTTTTCCCGCACCCTATAGGCTCGATGCGCGGCGCTGCATTTCCTACCTCACGATCGAGCACAAGGGGCCGATTGCAGTGGAATTCCGCACCGCGCTGGGCAACAGGATCTATGGCTGCGACGATTGCCTGGCGGTGTGCCCGTGGAACAAGTTTGCCGAAAGCGCGGCGGCGCATCGCGATTTCCTGCCGCGCGAAGAGCTGATCGCGCCTTCGCTGGCGAAGTTCCTCGGTTTTGATGATGCGGGGTTTCGCGCGTTCTTTTCAGGCTCGCCGATCAAGCGGATCGGGCGTGAGCGGTTTGTGAGGAATTGCCTCTATGCTGCGGGGAATAGCGGCGATGCATCCCTGCTCGAACAGGTGGAAACGCTGACGGGTGATCCCGATCCGGTTGTTGCTGATGCCGCGCAATGGGCGGAAAGGCGGCTCAAAGAAGTTCCTTGAGCGGCACTTCGGGGTTCGCCAGCATCTCCAGATCAACCTCACCAATCTCGTTCTCGATCAGCTTGCGCCCCTGGACATAATCCTTGGTGTTGTTGACGCAGTCGAACGCGATCGGTCGCCCTTCCTTGAGATAAACCACGCTGAATTTGCTCGTCGCCGGATCACCGCGAACAATCGTCTGATCATAATCGAGCGAAAGCCCGGCGGTCTGCAGCTTCAAGTCATACTGGTTGGACCAGAACCACGGCAGCGCGTGATAGGGTTGTTTGTCGCCCATGATCGCGCGGGCAACCGTGTTGGCCATGTCATTCGCGTTTTGCACAGACTCGAGCCGGATCACTGCCTGGCCGGCGAAGGGATTGGCATGGGCGGCGCAATCACCGATCGCGTAAATGTCATCAAGCGTTGTCCGGCAATAGACATCGACATCAACGCCGTTCGATCCGGCAGCGCCCGCAGCAATAAGCGGTGCAACAGCCGGCACGATTCCGATCCCGACTATCACAGCGTCGCAGGGAATAACGCTGCCATCGCTCAGCTTTACGCCAGTAACCTTGCCGTTATCGCCCTCTATCGACTCTATTGCAGTATCCAGCCGCAGGTCGACGCCATGCGCGCGGTGCTCAGCTTCGACAAATCGCGACAGCTCTTCGCCAGCGACCCGGGCCAAGACACGCGGCAGCGCTTCCAGCAATGTAACGTCGCAATCGAGCTTGCGCAGCACAGCGGCAGCTTCGAGCCCGATATAGCCGCCGCCAATGACCACGAAGCGCTTCGCACCACTTTCCAATTCGGCCATGATCGCATCGACATCGCGCTTGTCGCGCACCGCATGCACACCTTTGAGCGTGGCGCCGGGGCATGACAGGCGGCGAGGGTCGCCACCGCCTGCCCAGATTAGCTTGCGATAACCGATCCTGGTCCCATCGCTCAGCACCACTTGATGCGCCATCCAGTCGACTTCGCTGACAGATTTGCCCAACAGCAGGTCGATGTTCTTGTCTGCCCAGAACTTTTCGGGCCGGATCATGATCCGCTCGAACGGCTTGTCGCCAGCGAGATATTCCTTGGACAGCGGAGGGCGCTCGTACGGCGGTTCGCTGTCGCGCCCCACCATCAGAATTGTTCCCTCATGGCCTTGTTGGCGCAGGGCGATCGCCGCCTGTGCGCCGCCGTGGCCTGTCCCCACGATTACGACATCTGCATTGTCCATGGGCTAAGTGGCTTGCCGCAAAAGCGCGCGCCGTCAAGCCCCGTTTGGGATAGCTGTGCGCTCTACCGATCGAGCAGGTTGCGGGCCTGGATCGCGATTTGCGCCAGCACAGCAGGTGCAACCGGCGTGCTCAATTGCGCGCGACCGATCATCGAACCGAATTGCTTCACTGCACCCGAATGCGCATCAAGCCATTTATCGACGGCTTCGACCGGGCCTTGCTTGCGGCTGCAGCGGCGGCGCAGGAATTCGAGCCGCATGTGCTGGAAATCGCGTGCTAAGCCATTGACTAGCAAGCGCTCCCACGGGTCTGACGGCGCCATGTCTTCAGCGGTCTGCTGCGCCCAATCGAGGCCCAGCTTCGCACCCAGAGTGATGAACGCTTCGGTCAGCACTTGCGGTGCGATTTCATTATCGCGGGCGAGCCCTGCCAGTCCGATCGAGCCGTCGATCTCGAACAAATGCACCACCTTGGACGCCAGATTGCGCGGTGCGCCATGCTCGACAAAATACTCGCTGAGATTGCTTGAGCGACGCCGGACTGCACTGGAAAGAAGGCTGTCCGAAATCTCGTCGAGCTTGTTCATGCCTTTGCTGAGCGACTTGATCTGTTCGCTTGGCACAATTTGCGCGCCGCTCTGGCGGATCAGGTCTGCCATATGCGAGCTCATCGCTGCTGCACTGCGTTCCAACAGCAGGATGCGCGCGTCTTCCGGCATGCTGGTCTCTTCGATCGCTTGCCAGATTTCGCGCATGCCCAATAGCTGCTCGACCGCGACAAAGGCCGCGGCGATCTGAGCCAGTGTGACGCCTTCTTCCTCGGCCAGTTCGAACGGATGGATCAGGCCCAAACGGTTGATGATACGATTGGCAAGCTTGGTCGCGATCAGTTCGTCGCGCAGGCGGTGGTCAAGGATCTGCTTGCGATAGTTTTCGCGCAAGGGAGCCGGGAATGCTTCGATCAGCATGGGCTCAAGCGCCTTGTCGCGCACGAAGTCGCTTTGCTCGATCGCGTCTTGCAGCACCAGCTTGGCGGAAGAAAGCAGCACAGCCAGCTCGGGCCGCGCAAGGCCTTTGCCATCGCCCGCGCGCCGCGAATAGGTTTCCTGGTCAGCCAGCCCCTCGGTCTTGCGATCAAGCGCTTCCATGTCTTCGAGCTTTTCGATCAGGCGCACATGCGACGCGGTGGCCTGCACGCCGCCTTTCTCTGCGATCGACAGTGCGAGTGCTTGCAAGCGATTGTCTTCAAGCACGATGTCGGCAACTTCGGCTGTCATGTCTTCAAGCAGCTTGTTGCGCTTTTTCGAGGCGAGTTTGCCCGCTTGCTGGGCCGCTGCGAGCGCGATCTTGATATTCACTTCATTGTCCGAACAATCGACGCCAGCCGAATTGTCAATGAAGTCAGTGTTGATCCGCCCGCCTTCCAGCGCGAAGGCGATGCGCCCGGCCTGCGTCACGCCAAGGTTTGCACCTTCGCCGATCACTTTGGCACGCACTTCGCGTGCATCGATCCGCAAAGCGTCATTGGCCGGATCGCCGACCTGTACGTTATTTTCGGACTCGGCTTTGATGTAAGTGCCGATCCCACCAAACCAGATCAGGTCAACCGGGCTTTTCAGAATCGCACTGATCAGCGCTTCGGGATCATATTCGCTGGCGACCACGCCCAGCGCGTCGCGCGCCTGCTTTGACAGCTTGATGGTCTTCGCGCTGCGAGGATAAACGCCGCCGCCTTTTGAAATCAGTTCAGACTTGTAATCCTCCCAGCTGGAGCTCGGCAGGTCATAAAGGCGCTGGCGCTCTTTCCAGCTTTTGGCCGGATCGGGATCGGGATCGATGAAAATATGGCGATGGTCAAAGGCGGCAATCAGCTTGATCGCTTTGGAAAGCAGCATGCCATTGCCGAACACATCGCCTGACATGTCACCGCAGCCGACCACGCGAACCGGGTCTTTCTGCACATCGGTGCCCATCTCCAGGAAATGTCGCTGGACGGAAACCCATGCGCCCTTGGCAGTGATGCCCATTGCCTTGTGGTCATAACCGTTGGAACCGCCGCTGGCGAAAGCATCACCCAGCCAGAAGTCCTTCGCTTCGGCGATGCCATTGGCAATGTCAGAGAAGCGGGCAGTGCCTTTGTCTGCAGCGACGACGAAATAGGGATCTTCGCCGTCGCGGATCTTTACGCAGTCAGGATGGACGACTTTGCCTTTGACCAGATTGTCAGTGATCGACAGCAGCGTGCGGATGAACACTTCGTAGCTTGCCTGCCCTTCAGCGGCCCAGCCTTCGCGGTCCTTTTGCGGGGATGGCAATTGCTTGGGATAGAAGCCGCCTTTCGCGCCTGATGGCACGATCACCGCATTCTTCACCTTCTGCGCTTTCATCAGGCCCAGGATTTCCGTGCGGAAGTCATCGCGCCTGTCCGACCAGCGCAGCCCGCCGCGCGCGATCGGGCCGGCACGCAAGTGAATGCCTTCGACCCGGCGCGAATAGACGAAAATTTCGCGCCACGGCACGGGCTTGGGCAAGTTCGGGATCAGCGCAGAATCGATCTTGAAGGCGAGCGCTTCTTCAGCTGCCGGAGCAAAGGCATTGGTGCGCAGGATCGCTTCGACCAGCGCCTTGTAAAGGCGCAGCAAGCGATCGTCATTGATCGCGCTGACCTTGGCCAGTCCGCGTTTGATCGAGTCTTCGGCAACCTTCGCTTGTTCGTCACAATCCTTGCCGAACGCGGGATCATGCCGCGCACGGAACAGGGTTATCATCGCGCGAGTCACTTGCGGTGCATTGGCGAGCGCGTCGACAACGGTGTAGATCGTAAAGCCAATCCCTGCCTGGCGCAGATAGCGATAGAACGCGCGCAGCCAATTGGCTTCGCGGGCGAGCAAACGCGTGCCGACCACCAGCCGGTTGAACGGATCATCTTCCTGCTCGCCCGACAGGACCCCGGCAATCGCATCTTCAATGATCGCTGCCCGCTCCAGCACTGATTCGGCATCATCGCCTTCAGGCAAGGCCAGCATGAAATCGTGGATCGTGCCAAGCTCGCCATTCTCCAACGAAGTCGGCATTTCCGTCAGCACGCGGAAGCCGAAATTCTCCAGCGCCGGCACTGCATCTGACAAGGGCAAAGCGCCTTGCTGCTGGTAGATCTTCAGCCGCAAACGATCGCTGGCATCACCTGGCAGGCGGCACAGGCGTGCGTCGCGTTCGCGGGTTTCGCTGGCGGTTAGACCGCGCAAGCGGCGGATATCGATCGCGGCCTCTTCCGCGCCATAGTGGCTGCGATAGCCGACCGGAAATGCCGGTGCATAGCGCGATGCAATCGCAGCAGCACGCGAAGCTTCTTCGGTTTCAGCCAGATGCCGCTCGACCGCTTCGCCCCAGCCGCGCAACATGTCTTGCAACTGCGTTTCTAGTGCGGCTTCATCGTGCGTTGCCTTGATCTCGCGGATATCGAGCACGAAACGCAGCATGGCCAGATTGCCGCCTTCGACTTCCAGGCTCCAGTCCAGCAGCTCGGTGCCTTCCGGCTCGGTCAGCAGCGCTTCGATTTCCTGGCGTACCTTGGTCGAATGCAGATCGCGCGGGAACCACACAAATGCGAACAGGTGGCGAGACAGCGGCGCTTCAACCAGTGACAGGCGCGGGCGCGGGCGGTCGACCAGGCTCATCATCGTCGTTGCCACGCGTTCGGCTTCACTGGTCTCAAGCCCGATCAGCAAGTCATGCGGCAAGGCGGTGAAGGCATGTACCAGCGCCTTGTCCGCATGCCCGCCGGGATGGAACCCAAGTTTGTGCGAAATCTCCACCATGGCCTTGCGCAGGCGCGGCACTTTGTGCGGCGGGCTGGCCAGCGCAGCACTGGTCCACACCCCGGCATGGATCGAAAGTGCAGTCACTTTCTTGCCATCGCGCACCGGCACGATGAACAGGTCCAGCGGCACGCGGCGATGGACATTGGCAACGCGGTTGGCCTTGACGATCAATATGTCGCAGGCATGGCCGCCGCGCGATGGATCGGTGAACCAATCGAACGCGCGTTCATACGAGCTGTCAGCCAACAGCTGGCGCGCGCTCTTGCGGCAAATGCCCAGCATGTCGGAATGGCTGCCATCGCGCTTGCGGGTCAAATGGCCAAGCTGCGTCAGCATGCCGCTGTTGAACCATTCAAGCAGCGCGACATTCTCGTCATCGCCGAAACGCGCGGTATCGGCCGCCATCGCTTCCTGCATGCGCGGCCAGTCCTGCACGGCGGCGCGCACATCACCCAGCGTGGTGTGCAAACGCCGTTCAAGCTCATGCCGCTGGCGCGCGTCGGCGCGCTCGGTCTCGATATAGATCATCGACTCGCGCGGCGCGCTGTCCGCATCCTTGCCTTTGGGCAAGCCGGTGAGCTTGCTCGCCTTGCTGCGCTTGACCGGCACGATCGGATGCACCAGCCGGTCAATCGAAAGGCCCTGGGCAGAGATTGTTGCAGCGACCGAGTCGACCAGGAAGGGCATGTCATCATTGATGATGGCGATGCGCAGGAAGCGGCGATCACCCGCAATCGAGACCATCGCCAGCGCGCTTCGGTCCGCTTCGCGTTCGCGGGCTGTATCGAAAACAAACTGAGCCGCCTTCTTGAGCGAGGAGGGTTTGAACGGCGTGTCACCGGGCAGGATCGACTCGCGCATCTGGCGCGCGATTTCTTGCGTCATTTGCTCTTCGGGGGATTTCCCGCTTGAGTTTGCACCGGTCTTGGAAGCCATATTCCTGCTGTCCCTGCGCGTGTAATTTTGTTCTGTTTTCGTTTAGTAATGATGCGCCCCTAGGCTCATCACCAAGCCCCCGCAAGCGAAGAAACGTTCACTATTCATGCCTGCCGGTTCTGGCTTGGGCCTATAACAGAAATGTGCGCAGAATCGCCCTTTTCCGTTACGGAATTATGCGGAGGGTTAGCTATTGACGGCATCCATCGTCAGTTCGAGCGAGCGGATGCGGGCTGCGGGATCGTAAGTCGCGCCGCATGCGATGATCTCGTCCGCCCCGGTGCGCGCGACAAAGGCTGCGATCTTGTCGCGCACGGTCTCCTTGCAGCCGACGGCGGCCGCCTGTCCCAGATGATCGAGCATTGCCTTGGCGGGAGCAGGCAGGGTCTCGCGATAGCCCGCAACCGGTGGCGGCAGCTGGCCCGGATTGCCGCTGCGCAGCCGGACAAAGCTTTGCTGCTGGCTTGAAGCGAGCAGCTCTGCTTCGTCATCGCTGTCAGCTGCAAAGATGTTCATCGCCACCATGACATGCGGGCGTTCGAGCGCTTCGGACGGCTCGAAATCGCGGCGATAGAGCGCCAGCGCGGCATCCAGATGATCGGGTGCGAAATGCGCGGCAAAGGCATAGGGCATGCCCAGTTTCGCAGCCAGCTGCGCGCCGAACAGGCTAGAGCCGAGCATCCAGAACTCGATATTCGCGCCGCGCCCCGGTGTCGCGGCAATCGGTAGCTCGATATCACCGGTGATAAGCGCGCGCAGCTCGAGCACATCCTGCGGGAAAGCCTCGGCGGCCTGATGCAGGTTCTTGCGCAGCGCTCGCTGCAGTTCCGGCCCGGCACCCGGCGCGCGGCCCAGCCCCAGGTCGACCCGTCCGGGAAACAGCGCGTCCAGCGTGCCGAACTGCTCGGCGATCTGGAACGGCGTGTGGTTGGGCAGCATGATCCCGCCAGAACCGATCCGGATGGTGTTGGTGGCATTGCCGATATGCGCCAGCACGACCGATGTTGCGCCGCCTGCGATACCTTCCATGGCGTGATGCTCTGCCACCCAGAAGCGTTTGTAGCCATAGCGCTCTGCCGCTTGCGCAAGTTCGGTCGCATCGGACAAGGCTTCGCCAACGCTGCCGCCTTCGCGGACCGGCACCAGGTCAAGGACAGAGAGCTGCGTCATTCGGAAACAGGCCCCAATTGATCGAGATAGGCCTGCGCGCTCGCCGCGAAACTGGTGTCGGGTGACAAGGTCACAACCGATTGCCAGCTGCTACGCGCAGCTTCCTCGCGCCCGCCCAGGATGGCAATCACTCCCGCCTCCAGGCCGATCGCCGGGCCGGCAGGGTCAAGCCGTGCCGCTTCTTCAATCTGCTCCTGCGCCTCTGCCAGCCTGCCCATCCGGCGCAGCAGCGTGGCTGAAAGCAAGCGCGTCTCCGCATCTTCGGGCTGCAGATTGCGCGCTTCGGCCAATGCGGCTTCCGCCTCTCCCAATTGGTCAAGACCAACCAGCACCCGCGCCCGATCCAGCGCGATCAACCCCTGCATACCCCCTGCATTGGCAGCGATGGCATCGGCGCGCGCGGCATCGAGCAAGCTCAGCGCACCATCCAGATCACCGGTAACCAGCGCGGCATTGCCGGCCATCGCACCGAAGCGGGCGCGCAAACGCGGATCCCCTTCAGGTGTCTCTTGCCGCGCAGAATTGAACGCCGCGCGTGCTTCCTCCCAGCGTTCGAGTTCGGTGGCGGCGAGCCCCAGGCAGTGGTTGGCAAGCACGCGCTCTTCACCGCTTGTCGTATCGCGGCGGATCTGTGCTTGCACATGCGCGCGCGATGCGTCTTCCTCAAGCTGGTCCAGGCACCGCGCAAGCCAGCTGTCAGGGCGCGGCGCATCGATCACTGAAGATGTGCGCGGCTGCCGGTCTTGCAGTTCAGCGGCAAAATCGGTGTCGCTGCGCGCCGCATCGGGGGCGGCTTGCAGCATCAGCGGAAGAATCAGTGTGGTCAGCATCATAACGGGCAGTTCCTAGTCCAGCAGGCTCCACACCTGTCGCAGCAACAAGGCGATATCCGGTTCGCGTGACAGGCGGTGATCGCCATCTTTGATCAAGGCAATCTGTATGTCGTCCGAACGAAGCTTCTCAGCCAGCTGCATGCTGATCTGCCACGGCACGTCTTCATCGCGTTGCCCGTGCAGCAAGCGCACCGGCGCAGCCAGTTCTATTGCATCGTTCAGTAGCAGCTGTGATTGGCCGTCTGCAAAAAAGCCCGGATGCATCGGTGTGGGCTCCGGGCCATAGGGGTTCTCGTCAAAGACAGTTTCACCACCGGCAAGTTTCTGCTTGTCAGCATCGCTCCGTCCCCATTCGGTAAAATCGGGCGCGGACGCGATACCCACCATTCCGGCCAGCTTGCTGCCCAGCGCTATGCCTACCAGCAGCATCAGCCACCCACCCATCGACGAGCCTATCACGATCACCGGGCCGTCCGTCTTCGCGTGGATCAGTTCGAGCACTTCGTCGCGCCAGCGGCTGAGCGTGCCATCAGCGAATTCGCCAGAGGATTGGCCGCAGCCCGAATAATCGAGCAACAGGCAGGCGCGACCCTCTGCTTGCGCCTTGGCAAACACAGAGGTCGCCTTGCCGCCATCCATGTCAGACATATAGCCGGGCAGGAACACCAAGGTCGGGCCTTTGCCCGCGGCATAGCGATAGGCGATCCGCCGCCCGTCGCTCATTTCGTGAAATTGCACATCGCTCATGACCGGGCTTCATGCCCGTGCAGGCATGCGCTGTGCAAGGGGCTCGATGCATCAATCATCTTGTCATTTTCCGGCAAGAAGCGCAGCGTAGGCGACAACCATGATCAAGACAGACCCACCCGCTTCACCCGCGTTGCCGCATGCCGCGCTATCCCGTCGCAATCTGTTCAAGCTCAGCGGCATTGCTGCTGCGAGCGCGGCAACCCCTGCAATCGCGCGCGCATTTGGCTGCGGCTTTACGCATGGCGTCGCCAGCGGCGAGCCGGGCCAGAGCCGCGTGATGCTGTGGAGCCGTTATGTCGCTGAGCAGAACACCGCCATTGAGTGGCAAGTCAGCGACAGCATGGATTTCAACACGATCCTTGCCGCAGGCGATGTGACCGCCAGCCATTCGCGCGACTGGTGCGTCAAAGCATGGGCGGAAGGGCTCGTGCCCGGTGCGTGGTACTATTTTCGCTTCACTGCTCCCGATGGTTCGCAATCCGAAGTGGGCCGCACGCGGACCCTGCCTGAAGGTGAAGTGCCAAAGTTCCGCATGGCAGTGTTCAGCTGCTCGAATTACGCCTTCGGATATTTCAATGCCTATGCCCATGCTGCCGAAGCGAACGATGTCGATCTCGCGCTGCACCTGGGCGATTACATCTATGAATACGGCGCAGGCACTTACCCTTCGGCAAATGAAGCGCATGCGTCGCGCACGCTTTTTCCCGAAAGCGAGATCGTGGCGCTGGCAGACTACCGGCTGCGCTATGCCACCTATCGCAGTGACCCTGATCTCAGGCGTATCCACCAACTGCTGCCGATGATCAGCGTGTGGGACGATCATGAAAGCGCCAATGACAGCTACAAGGACGGCGCACAAAATCACCAGAGCGAGAGCGAAGGCGATTGGGAAGTGCGCAAGGCGATGGCAAAGCAAGCCTATCGCGAATGGATGCCGGTATCGGATGAACCCTATGCCGAATATCAGGTGGGCGATCTTGCCACCTTGCTGCGGCTCGACACGCGGCTCGAAGGGCGCGAGAAGCAGTTCAGCATCGGCGATGTGATCCGCGGCAAGCGTTCGCCAGAGGAAATCGCGGCCGCGCTCACGGCATTTCGCAGCGGTGATTACCTCGATGAAAGCCGCGAAATGCTGGGCGCGCCGCAGCAAGCGTGGCTGGCCGAGCGGCTCAAGGCTTCGCGCGCCAGCGGCAAGCCATGGCAAGTGCTGGTGCAGCAAGTGCTGATGGGCAATGTGATGACGGCCCCGGGGCTGGCATCGGCGCTTCCTGTCAATGCACCCGATTTCGTCAGCCAGCGCGTGCGGGCAAGCACGCTTGCCAGCAGCGCAGGCATTCCTGCCAATATGGATGCGTGGGACGGTTATCCGGCGGCGCGCGCACGGCTGTTCGAAGCTTCGCTGGCTGCGGATGCGAACCTGATTTCGCTGGCAGGCGACACCCATAATGCCTGGGGCTTTGACCTGACGCATGGCAGCGAGAATGTCGGGGTGGAATTCGCAACCCATTCAGTCAGCTCGCCGGGGCTGGAAAGCTATCTTGGCGCAATCCCGCCGCAAGATTTGTCGCGTGCGATCGTTGATCACAATCCGCAGCTCAAATTCCTCGATAGCTCGCAGCGCGGCTATATGGTGGTCGAGCTGACCCCCGGTGCGGCGAGCGCGGAATATCGCTTCATGGCGGGTATTCGCCAGCGTTCGGCTCAGCTTGCGGGAAGCCATCGTATTGCATCCCGGGCTGGCGCGCGCAGCCTTCAATTGACCTGAAGGCCCGGTTGCGCGAGCAGCGTCGGCAGCGTCTTTCTCGGAACATTGGCAGGCCTCCCTCGTTGGTTGGGCAACGAAGGAGTTTGAAATGTTTAAGAAAATTGTCGGCGCTTCGGTTGGGCGAAAGATCGCTAACACGACGCAGAGTTTCAGTGCTTCAACCGGCGCCATGATCGGCGCAGCAGCTCCATTTGTGATCAAGCGGGTGAGCTTCCCCGCGCTGGTCGCGCTTGGTGTAGGCGGCTATTTTGTGAAGCGGCATCTGGACCGAAAGGAAGCCAGTGCGCCGCAAGCGCCCGATGTGCCCGCCAAGACGGCAGCCCCTGTTGCAAGCATTCCGCAGCCCGCGACAGCTTAGGGTTGGAGCATCACTACCAGATCGTGAAAGGGCTGGCGTTCGGCGCGCCAGCCCTTTGCGTTTGCGCACCGGGCTTTCCCCGGGGCGCCGGGGGATCAATCGCGGCTGAAGATATCCTCGATCGCAAGGCCGAAGATATCGGCAATCTTGAAGGCGAGCGGTAGCGAAGGATCATAGCGACCTTTCTCGATCGCGTTGACGCTCTGGCGGCTGACTTCAAGCCGCTGCGCCAGATCCTGCTGGCTCCAGTCGCGCTCGGCGCGCAGCACCTTGAGGCGGTTCTTCACACTGCCCCCCATGTGCCGTACTGGATGCGATTAACAATCGCGCCAACGAAGAGCCCGGCAAACCAGGCCACCGCCCAGTAGAACGCATCAATATGCGGCACTACATCGGCGGATTCGAGGAATCCCCATACTGTCGCCGCGCTCAAGGCGATGGCAGTGGCGATCAGTGATTGCCGCACAGTCAGCATGCGTATGAATTCGTCCTTTTCCTCGATCATCAAGCGCCCGATTGCCCAGAATACGCCGCATATGGCGAGGCCGGGAAGAAGCGCGAGTGCAAACCTAACTTCCTTGCTGATTGCCAACTCACGGTCTGCAAACATCAGCAGCGCAAATGTGGCGAGATAGAGCGAAGTGAAGATCGCTGTGCGTGCAATGTAACGCCGCTGGACCTCACCCTTGCCGGAGCCATCGGTCTGGCCGGCGCGCTTGTAGCCGGCCCTTGCCATGACAAAGAAGAGGCCGACTGGCACGATTGTGAGCAATTGGGGGACTGGCCCTTCCACCGCACCTGTCGCAGCCAGCGTCACCACGAGCGCGGTGGAGATGAACACCATCACCGCCCAGAACGCTGGCCCTCGTCCCAAGACACCCGAACTAGAATTGGCCGGATCAGTCACTTGCACTGTTTCCCGGTGCAATCGCGGCGCCAGTAGATGGCGGTTGTCGCGACGACTGTCAGAACAGCGACAATTCCGAATGAAACGCCGTCGCTAAGGCTGGATGCCTTGGCAATCCATGCCGCAGCGAGAATGAGGGCAGCCCAAACGAGGGCCTTTGCGCGAATATCCATGGTCAAGTATCCTTTCGTTTATGGAAAGCATATTTGACACCGATTCGTGCAAATGTCAAGCAAACTTTCCAAAAAGGAGCGCGTGCTTTCCGAATGATTCCGGAATCGGATGCCCTAATGACATGGAAAGACTCTCTGCCTATATGCACTTCCATGGCTGAGCTGCTGACTACTACCACGACTACTACCACCTCGGATATCCGGGGGCGGTCGCTGTTGTTCTGAGCCAGCGCATCGCCACCCGGCTTCGGGTGGCGCGGTGTCCTCCCGAAATCGGCAAGTAATCTTCACACCGCACTTCCGGTGAGCCTTTGCTTGTGGCAGGGCGCACTCAAACGAGATTGCATGAGTTAGCGATGACCGAACTTCTGAAGATCAGCTTGCCCGATGGTTCTGTGCGCGAGATGGAGCGAGGCAGCACCCCTGCCGATGTGGCGGCTGCGATCGGGCCGGGTCTGGCCAAGGCCGCGCTGGCGGCGCGTGTAGACGGTGAAGTGCGTGACTTAAACCGCCCCTTCGATGGCGATGCCGAGCTGGCGCTGATCACCGCGCGCGATGAAGCTGACGCGCTTGAACTCGCGCGGCATGACTATGCCCATGTGCTGGCAGAGGCGGTGCAGGCGCTGTGGCCCGGCACGCAGATCACCTTTGGCCCGGCGACCGACGATGGCTTCTATTATGACGTGATGGCGCCTGCTTCGCGAGATCCCTTCGGCATGGATGATCTGCCTGTAATCGAGGAGAAGATGCGCGAGATCATCCGCGCGGACAAGCCGCTGCGCCGCGAAGTCTGGTCGCGCCAGCAATTGATCGACAAGTGGGAAGCCGAAGGTGAAAGCTTCAAGGCCGAATGGGCCAGGGAACTGCCAGAGGATGAAGAGCTGACGGTTTACTGGTCAGGCGATGACTGGCTCGATATGTGCCGCGGCCCGCATCTGGCCAGTACGGGCAAGCTCGACCCTGACGCTTTCAAGCTGATGCGTGTAGCCGGGGCCTATTGGCGCGGTGACCAGAAGAATGCGCAATTGACGCGCATTTACGGCACCGGCTGGCTCAACAAGAAACAGCTCAACGCACACTTCACGCGGCTGGAAGAGGCCGCCAAGCGCGATCACCGCAAGCTGGGCCGCGAGATGGACCTGTTCCACTTGCAGGAAGAGGCGCATGGCTCAGTCTTCTGGCACCCCAATGGCTACAAGATCTGGCGCGAGCTGGAGGCTTACATGCGCCGTAAGATGGACGGTGCGGGCTATCAGGAAATCAAGACACCGCAGGTGATGGATGCGCGCCAGTGGGAACAGTCGGGCCACTGGGGCAAATATCGCGAGAATATGTTCGTGATCCCTGACGAAGTGCCCAATACCGAAGACGAAGGCGAAATCATCAGCGGCGATGCCGACTGGATGGCGTTGAAGCCGATGAATTGCCCTGCGCATGTGCTGGTCTTCAAGCAAGGCATCACGAGCTACAAGGAATTGCCGATCCGGCTCGGTGAAATGGGCTGCTGCCACCGTAACGAGCCGCATGGCGCGCTGCACGGCCTGATGCGCGTGCGCCAATTCACGCAGGACGACGCGCATATCTTCTGCACGGAGGCGCAGATCGTCGATGAAGTGCGCGCTTTCTGTGAACTCGCCGACAGCGTCTACAAGGATTTCGGCTTCACCTATCACATCAAGCTCGCTTTGCGGCCAGAACAACGCTTCGGTTCTGACGAAGACTGGGACAAGGCCGAGCAGGAATTGCGCGATGCCGTGATCGAAGCGGGCATGGCGACCGAGGAATATGGCTGGGAAGAACTGCCCGGCGAAGGCGCGTTCTATGCGCCCAAGCTCGAATGGCATCTGACCGACGCGATTGGCCGGACCTGGCAGGTGGGCACGATCCAGTCAGACCGCGTGCTGCCCGAGCGGCTCGATGCGACCTATATCGGCGAAGATGGCGCCAAGCATCGCCCGGTGATGCTGCACCGCGCGATCTTCGGTTCGTATGAGCGCTTTATCGGTATCCTGATCGAGCATTATGCGGGGCGTATGCCGGTATGGCTCGCGCCGGTTCAGGCAGTGGTCGCGACGATCACTTCCGATGCGGACGAATACGCCAGGCAAGCGGTTGCCAAGCTCGAAGCTTCGGGCATCCGTGTCGAAAGCGATTTCCGCAATGAGAAGATCAATTACAAGGTGCGCGAACATTCGCTGGCGAAAGTCCCGCATCTGCTGGTCGTCGGCAATCGCGAAGCCGAGGAAGGCACTGTTGCAGTCCGCACGCTGGGCGAGCAGCACCAGAAAGTGATGAGCCTTGATGAAGCGATTGCGATGTTGAGTGAAGCGGCAACCGCGCCTGACTTGCGCAGCTAGACATTAGGCCAGAGCTTTGGAGTTCCTTGCCGGGTTCAACATGCTTCAGATCAGTGTGGCCGCATTGGCGACGCTGGGCGCAGCGTTTATTCGCGGGCTGACCGGCTTCGGCTTCGGTATATTGCTGGTGCCGATCCTCGCGCTGGCATTGACGCCGGTTGAAGCGGTGCTGGCCTTGAACATCATGGCGGGCCTGCTCGCATTCAGCGAAATCCGCTATGTCCTGCGCGAAGCCGAACGATCTGCGCTCACGATAAGTGTCTTGCTGGTGCTGACGGCCCTGCCCGGGCTGTTGCTGCTCGACGCGCTCCCGAACAATCTCGCGCGCCTGTTGATCGCGCTTGTCGCGCTGTCTGCATTCTTCGCCGTGTTGTTGCCGCGCCGTGCGGCAACCGCTCCCGGGCCGCTAACCACTGGCCTTGTCGGCTTGTCTGCCGGCGTGCTGACAGGTTTTGCCGCCATGCCCGGGCCACCGGTTGTGCCTTACTATGTCGGGCGCGACATCCCGCGCACTACCGCCAAGGCATCGATGATCGGCATCTTTGGAGTCGCATCGATGGCAGGCGTCAGTTCAGGCGCAGTGTCCGGCTTGCTCGAATGGCGCACGATTGCGCTTGGCCTTGCGCTGTTCCCGCTTGTGATGCTGGGCAACTGGCTGGGATCGCGCGCATTCGGCAAGGTCAGTGACCGTGCGTGGCGTGTGTTTGTCGGGATAGTGCTGGGCGCGGCAGCTGCGGCCGCACTGTTCAAGCTGGTCCAGTAGGGCTCTTAGAAAGGAAGCGCGCGGTCGGCTGCGATGAGTGCAACAGCGCATGTTGTAACCAGCGCTATGCGGATCACTTCTGCCTGAGCCTCTGCGACCTTGTCCGCTAACCGGACCGCGCGCGTAAGAGTAATGACCTTGGACATGGGCGCAATTGTCGCGCGCAAATCCTAACGGGCCGTTAATTCGGGCCCCAAGGCTTATCCAAGGCGCGGCATTTGCTGGCTGGCGCAGTGGAAACCGCCACCGCCTGCCAGCACGGCGTCACCGGGAAGGCCGATCGTTTCGCGATCGGGGAACAGCGCCGCAATCGCCGCCACGCCATCTGCGTCTTGCGCCGAGCCAAAGGTTGGCACGACCACAAGATGCGTAGTGATCGCGAAATTCGCATAACTGGCAGGTTCGACCTGCCCTTCTCGCTCGATGCGCCCGGGTGAGGGAATCTCGTGTAGCTTCAAACCGGCATCGAGAATTCGTGTCTTCGCATCGGAATAAACTTGCGCGTTTGGATCATTGCTGCCGGTCGCGCGTGGCAAGACGACCTCACCCGGCGCGATAAACCGCGCAAGATTGTCGACATGGCCATCGGTGTGATCATTGATCAGCCCGTCGCCGAGCCACACCACACGGGTGAAGCTGAGATCGCGCGCCAGCCGTGCTTCGATGTCAGCGCGTGAAAGCTCGGGATTGCGATTGGGATTGAGGAGGCATTGCTCGGTAGTCAGCACCGTGCCGGTGCCATCGCCATCAACCGCCCCGCCTTCCAGGATCCAGTCGCTATCGATCACAGGCAGACCAGCGTCATAGGCGAGCTCGGCTCCGATACTCTGGTCGCCATCCATCAAATACTTGCCGCCCCAGCCGTTGAAGCCGCAGCGCAAGGCAGAGCCATCGCTGCGAACCAGTGGCCCTGTGTCGCGCAGCCAGATATCGCCATAGCGGCGACGCTCGAGCTTGACCTGGCTTGAAACCAGATCGCGCGCGCATGCTTCATTGGCTTCATCGCGGACAAGCAAGCGTACTTCCTGCCCGCTGTCAGCCACCGCATTGGCAAATGCAGCCATCTGCGCTTGCGCAGGCTCGAGAAAGCCCGGCCACTCCTCTGCCAGATGCGGGAAACCGATCCACAGCCAGTCCTGCGGCGCCCACTCGGCGGGCATCAGGATATCAGCCATGGATCGGCTACCTTGATCTGCTCAATCGCGTTCAGCAGCCGGTGTCGCTGCTGGCGCAATCCGCATCGCGGGTGGCCTTGAACTCGTCGCCTTCGTTCCAGTTGGGCCAGCTGGTGCTCATCGCCATCATCCGGCCCAGGCGATAGAACAGCTGGAGATCGGCCATCACGCCGGACCAGTCCCAATTCTCGTCGAATTCGTCTTTTGGCCCGTGATAGCGATTATCGCGATAATCCTCTTGCACGGCGGCACCCGCCTCTCGCCCGCCTTCGATCAGGTCCTCACCGCCATCGACATAGAGCATTGGCACGCCTTGCTTGGCGAAAGCGAAATGGTCGCTGCGATAGTAATAGCCGGCCTCTGGATTGGGGTTGGGCGTTGATACACGCCCGTCAGCGACAAGTGCGGCTTCCAGGAACTGGTCAAGCTGCGACTTGCCCGGGCCAACCACAGTCACATCCTTTGACGGGCCTGCAATCAGGAATGCATCCATGTTGATGCCGCCGACTGTTTGCGACAGTGGGAAGATCGGGTTGGATGCATAGTAATAGGCGCCAAGCAGGCCCGATTCCTCTGCTGTTACTGCCAGGAACACCAGGCTGCGATCGGGCGCGCCGGCCTTGCCATGTGCTTCGGCCAGCGCAACCAAGGCGGCTGTGCCCGTGGCATTATCGACCGCGCCATTGCAGATGTCATCGCCATCGGGGGCAGGCGTGCAGCGACCCAGGTGATCCCAATGCGCGGTGTGGATGACATATTCGTCAGGCCGCGTCGCCCCGGGCAGCACACCGATGACATTCTTCGAAGCGAACTTGCGTATGTCATTGGCGAAGCTGGTCGAAGCGGTGAAGCCAAGTTCGACAGGCTCGAAATCGGCGCTTTTGGCAGCTTCGGACAAAGCATCGAGGTCTTGCCCGGCGGCCGCCAGAATCTCGCGCGCAATCTCTTTCTGCACCCAGCCGTTGACCAACGTGCGCGGCGGCGCATTGTCGCCATATTCGGGATAGGCCTGCGGACCGGACCAGCTCGATTCCACGACATTCCAGCCATAGCTGGCCGGCTCTGTATCATGCACGATGATCGCGCCCGCCGCGCCCTGGCGCGCAGCTTCCTCATACTTATAGGTCCAGCGCCCGTAATAGGTCATCGCGCGGCCATTGAAGGTGCCTTCCAGGCCTTGCGTCTGCCAATCAGGGTCATTGACAAGGATCACCACTGTCTTGCCGGTTACATCGATACCTTCATAGTCATTCCAGCCGCGTTCCGGCGCGTTGATGCCATATCCCACGAACACCATTTCGCTATTGGCGAGCTGGGTCTGGGCATCCTCGCGATAGGTCACCCCGACCCATTCGCTGCCGAAGTCATAGACCAGATCGGTCTCGCCATTGGTGATGGTTAGCGGGGCGAAATTCTTGCCGGTTATCTCGACCAGCGGCACATCCTGCACCCACGAGCCATTGTTGCCCGGTTCAAGCCCGGCGGCTTCGAATCTCTCCGTCAGCAAAGCGACGGTCAGTTCTTCTCCCCTGGTTCCGGGCATGCGGCCTTCGAACTCATCGCTCGACAGTTCGCGCGTGATATCGATCATGGTGGCTTCGGAAATATCACCGGGCTCGACTTCGGGAATGTCCAGTGCGGGCTCGCTGGCGGTCATCATGTCGCATCCAGCCAGCGACAGTGCGGCCATCACGGCCAAAGCGGCCTTGATCGGTGACTTGATCATCGGGGGGTCCTCTCACTCTCAAAAATCATGTGGCGCACCCTTTGCATGAGGCAGCTGTGCTCCGCAAGCGCTGCAATGCTTGCGCGCCAGCTCACTCCAAGGCAGGGAACACGCATGGCGAGAGGATGGCAGGATGCATTGGCACGGGCGCGGGCAGAAGCACCCTTCCTTGCGCGCGCACTGCAGCGCCAGCCTCAGCTGGTCTCGCTGCTGGAAGCTGGCCAAGGCGATGCCGCGCTCGAATGGGCGCGCCAGGCGGGAGACAATGCGGCTTCGCTCGGCATCGCGCTTCGCCGCGAACGGCTGGCCTATGCCACCGCGCTTGCGATTGGTGATCTCGCCGGAGCATTCTCGCTCGATTTCGTGATGGTCGAATTGTCCGATCTGGCTGATCGCGCACTCGATCTGGCCATCAATGACGCGATCGAGAGGCGCGTCGAAGGCGCCGAGCCGCGCGGGTTGATCGCACTGGCACTGGGCAAGCACGGTGCGCACGAACTCAATTACAGCTCCGATATCGATCCGATCCTGCTGTATGACCCGCAAACCTTGCCGCGGCGCGACCGCGATGAACCGGGCGAAGCGGCGCAGCGCTATGCGCGCGAAGTGGTCAAGACACTCGCTGAAACGACCGACGAAGGCTATGTCTTCCGGGTCGATTTGCGGCTGCGACCGGCCAGCGAAGTCAGCCCGCTGGCAATCTCCTGTAACGCTGCGCTCACACATTATGAAAGCCTGGCGCTGGCTTGGGAGCGGGCGGCATTTATCCGTGCGCGTGCGGCAGCAGGTGACATCGCGGCCGGGGAACAGTTCCTTGAAGCGATCAAGCCGTTTGTGTGGCGCTCCAGCCTCGATTTCGGAGCGATTGACGAGATCCGGCGGCTGACTGCAAGGATCCGCTCCAACTACAAGGGGCCGAACGCTGTCGGGCCGGGCTTCAACCTGAAACATGGCCGCGGGGGCATCCGCGAAGTCGAATTCTTCGCTCAAACGCATCAGCTGATCCATGGCGGGCGCGATCCTTCGCTGCGATTGCGCGGGACGCGCGCCGCGCTCGATGCGCTGGCCGCTGCCGGGAGGATCGATCCAGAACAGGCGCAATCACTGGGCGATGCTTACGACCGGTTGCGCGTGATCGAGCACCGCATCCAGATGATGAATGACCAGCAGACCCATGCCTTGCCTGCAGGTGAGGCGCTGGATGCGGTCGCGCGGCTCGACGGGTTGCGCGATGGCGCGGCGCTGGTCGAAGAACTTGCCGCTGTCACGGATACAGTGGCCCGCAACTATGACCGTTTGCTTGATGGCGGCAAAGGCGCTGAACCAGTCGAAGCGGCAGCTCCGGCTTTGGGTGAGAGGCTGCAGGCGCTTGGACTGGCTGAGCCAGAACGCTTGGCAGAGCGGGTTCACGGGTGGCGTGACGGGCGATATCAAGCGCTGAAATCTAGCGCAGCGGTCGATGCCTTCGATGCCATGCTTCCCGCCCTGCTGGAAGCCTTTGCCAAGGCTGATGATCCCGAACACGCATTGCTGCGCTGGGAAAGCGTGCTGGCCAACGCATCATCCGCGATCAACCTGTTTCGCTTGCTCGAAGCGCGCCCGGGGCTGCTCGATCAGCTGATGGCAGTGCTCACGCTGGCTCCCACTCTTGCAGAGGAGCTGGGCAGGCGGCCAGAGCTGCTTGATACGCTGATCGACGCCAGCGCGCTGGACCTGCCCGGAGATGTTGCTGCGATCGCCGCGCGAATGGAAGCGGGGGACGCTTCGCGCGATTATGAGCGCCAGCTTGACCGGATTCGCATTGTCACCGGCGAATTGCGTTTCGCGCTGGGCCTGCAATTGATCCAGGCTGTGCACGATCCGCTGGAGATTGCCGCCGCGCTGTCCCGCACGGCAGAAGCTGCGCTGCAAGTCGCGCATCGCGCCGCTTGCGAGGAGTTTGCGCGCAAGCACGGGCGGATTGCCGATAGCGAATTGCTGGTGCTGGGGCTGGGGCGGCTCGGCGGCGGCGCGCTGACGCATGCCAGCGATCTCGATATCATCTATCTCTTCACCGGTGAGACCGGAGCGGAATCGGATGGTGAGCGCCCGCTTGGCGGAACGCATTACTATAACCGGTTGGCCCAGCGGGTGAGCGCTGCGCTGTCAGTGCCGACGGCGCATGGCGCGCTCTATGAGATCGACACCAGGCTGCGCCCGCAAGGCGCGCAAGGCCCGCTTGCTTCAACGTTGCAGGCATTTGCCAAATACCAGCACGAAGCGGCCTGGACCTGGGAGCATATGGCGCTCACGCGGGCACGCGTCTTGGCCGGTTCGGATGAGGCCAAGCAGCAGCTTGAGACGATCATTGCCGACGTGCTTGGGCAAGTGCGGGATCCCGATACGCTGCGCGCCGATGTGCTCAAGATGCGCGAGGAAATGGCGCTGCACAAAAAGCCGGGCGGGCCGCTGGATGCAAAACTGCTGCGCGGCGGGCTGGTCGATCTCGAGTTCATCATCCACTTCCTGCAATTGCGCGAGCGCACCGGTTTCAGCCCCGATCTAGGCAGCGCAATCGATGCGTTGGCAGATGCGGGTTTGATGCCGCCTGAAATCCGCAAAGCGCATGATCTGATGACCCGGCTGCTGATCGCCGGGCGCCTGCTGTGCCCGGACCAGGCGGAACCCCCGCCTGCTGCCGCTGAAGCGCTGGCGCAGGCATGCCAATGCGAAACCTATCCCGATCTGCTGCGTAGACTGAGTGAAGCCCGTGGCGCGGTTGCGGCGCTATGGCTAAAAACCTTCGACCAGAAACTGGAGCTGGAACAATGAGCGACTTTCCCGGCGTCGGCGACGCCATGCCCGACATTGCGATGGAAACCCCCAATGGGGGCAGCGTGAAACCATCCGATTTCAAGGGGCGCAAGCTGGTTGTGTTCTTTTACCCGAAGGACAACACGCCGGGCTGCACCACTGAAGCGAAGGACTTCACAGCGCTGAAAGACGAATTCGACAAGGCCGGTGTTGCGCTGCTGGGGGTAAGCAAGGATTCGGCCAAGAAGCACTTGAACTTCATCGCCAAGCATGACCTGAAAACTCCGCTGGCGACCGATCCCGAAGACAACGGCTTGTCCGACGCGCTTGGCATCTGGACCGAGAAGAAGATGTACGGGAAAACCTACATGGGGATGGTCCGCACGACTTTCCTTGTTGGCAGCGATGGCAAGATCGCTCAGGTCTGGAACAAAGTGAAAGTCAAAGGGCACGCTGAAGAAGTGCTGGCAGCGGCAAAGGCACTGTAAGCCCTCCTGATGACCACTGTAGCGTCCGCGATCCGCTCAGCCCTGCTGACCGCTGATCCACGCGCCAAGGTTATGGCGACGCGCGATGTGGCGCGCAGCTGGCGGCTTGGCCGGCTGGAATGGGCATTCGATGCGGCGATGCCGGATGAACCGGCACGGCCCGAACGCCCCCAGCTCTTGCCGCCGAACCAGATGCCGAAACGCGGCAAGGGCGGTTCCGAGCGCGGCAGATTGGCCTTGTGGCATAGCCTGGCGCATATCGAATTTGTCGCGATTGATCTCGCGCTCGATATGGCGGGTCGCTTCGGCGAGCAGATGGGCGAAGAGTTTGTCTCTGACTTCCTCGCCGTCGCAGCCGACGAAGCGATGCATTTCGCCGTGCTCGCGCGAAAGCTGGAAAGCCTGGGCAGCCATTATGGTGCGCTGCCTGCGCATGGCGGCTTGTGGCAGGCTGCGCATGAGACGCGGCATGATGTTCGTGCACGGCTCGCGATCGTGCCTATGGTGCTGGAGGCGCGCGGTCTTGACGTCACGCCTGCCACGCTTGAGCGGGTGCGCGCGCAAGGCGACGAGCATGGTGCAAAGATTCTTGAACGAATCCTTGACGATGAAATCCGCCACGTCGCCTTTGGCACCAAGCACTTTGTTGCCTTGGCGAAACGCCACGACGAATCCCCTCAGGAAAGCTGGCAAAAGCTGGTCTCCCGCTACTTTCGCGGGGCGGTTAAGCCACCGTTCAACGACTCGGCGCGTCTTGCAGCCGGTCTGTCGCGAGACTTCTATCTTGGTATTGCTTCGTAAATTTTTAGCCGGTTAACCCAAGCTCACACAGGTTCCCGATCAAACGGGTGCCAGATATCGCAAGGAGCGCTGCTTGAATGTGCTCCTTCGGGTTGCACAAGAAACAAGTGGCTCCGGCAATGGTGCTGCGTTGAGGGACAGGCTTTGACCGGATCGCAATTTCTCAAGAAAATCAGCAAGGCTTCCCTGTTGCTGGCGGCAGGCGGAATGGCCGTGGCTGCAGCACCGGCGATGGCCAACACCAACGCAGCCTCGGTCGATATTCGCGACACAGTGCGTGACGCGCAGGAAGAATCGCTCATCACCGGCGATCAGGGTTTCCGCCAGCTGTTTGCAAGCTGGGAAGCGCTGGAAGAGTCCGGCCCTGATGCGAACACAGTTGGCCCGGTCATTTCGGTTCCTTCGCGCATGCCGCTCGATGGCGCGCGGCTTACCAGCGATTTCGGGATGCGCACGCACCCGGTTCTGGGCGGACGCCGCAAGCACAAGGGCATCGACCTCGCTGCACCCACCGGAACGCCGGTATATGCCACGGCAGATGGTATCGTTGATCGCGCCGAATGGTTTTCAAGCTACGGGCTGTATGTCGAGATCGGTCACGGTGCCGAACTTGAAACGCGCTATGCGCATATGTCGCGCCTGGCCGTTGCCGAAGGGCAATGGGTCAACAAGGGTGACGTAATCGGCTATGTCGGTTCGACCGGCCGGTCAACCGGCCCACACCTTCATTACGAAGTGCGTATTGCAGGTATTGCAGTCAATCCGATTCCGTATATGGTGGAGTCTCCGGTCCAGCAGCGACTGGCGAAGTTGGAAGAGGCTTCGGAGGAAGGCGGCCAAGGGGGCGAATAGGCCGCAGCAAAGGTTTCCCGCCTGGAAGCGGGTTCGGACAGAGGAGAGGATGTCCGATTAATGGCGGCGGGTGTTCCCGCCGCCTTTTTTCTTGTGTGCATGGGCTGAATTATTAGGTTCTCTCTCCAAAGCGGGCAGCTATCCAGACCCGCGAAGGAGAGACACCCCCGATGCACCCTATCCAGCACGCACAAACACGCCCGGATCATCCCGCTGTCATCATGGCCGGCAGCGGCGCCAGCATGAGTTTTGGCGAGATGGATGCTGAAGCGAATCGATTCGCACATTTGTTGAGAGCGCGCGGCTTCAAGCCCGACGATGCCTTTGCCGTGCTGCTGGAAAACCGGATCGAATTCTACACGCTGATCTGGGGCTCGCAGCGAGCGGGCACAATGCTGGTGCCGATCTCTACGCGCCTGACTGCTCCCGAGATCGCCTACATCATCAGGGACAGCCAGGCGAAGCTGCTGATCACATCGCGCGCGTTTGACGATGTCCTGCCGGGGGTTCGCGCCGAATGCCCTGATCTGCCGGTTCTGATGATGGATGGCGAAGGCAATGAGAGCTTTGCCGATGCGATGTCCGCACAAAGCACAAAGCCGATCGATGATCAGACTGCGGGGCTGGTCATGCTCTATTCTTCCGGCACGACCGGCAGGCCCAAGGGGATTCGCCCGAAGCCGCCCGAAGATCCCGACCCGCAGGCGATCAATCCGTTTCTGGGCTTGGCCACAATGGGCGCAGGCATGCCGGCGGATGGCACGATGATTTATCTCTCACCAGCGCCGCTCTATCACGCGGCACCGATCGGCTGGTCGTCCACCGTGCACCGGCTTGGCGGCACGGTTGTGATGATGGAGAAATTCGATCCAGAAGCCGCGCTTGCGGCGATCGAGAAATACAAGGTGACTGACAGCCAATGGGTCCCGACGCATTTCGTACGCATGCTCAAACTGCCCGATGAAGTGCGCAGCAAATATGATCTTTCCAGCCACAAGCGCGCGCTCCATGCGGCGGCGCCTTGCCCGGTGCCGATCAAGCAGCAGATGATCGAATGGTGGGGGCCGATCGTGAATGAATATTATGCCGGCAGCGAAAGCATCGGCATGACCATGATCCACTCGCCAGACTGGCTTACGCATCCGGGCAGCGTGGGCCGCGCGATCCATGGCAAGCTGCATATCTGCGGGCCTGGCGGGGAAGAGCTTCCTGCGGGCCAAGACGGGCTGATTTTCTTCGAGAACGATATCCTGCCCACCTATCACAATGATCCCGACAAGACGAAAGACGCGATGCATCCTGAAGGCTGGATGACGCTGGGCGATATCGGCCATGTCGATGAGGACGGGTTCCTCTATCTCACTGACCGCAAGAGCCACATGATCATTTCAGGCGGGGTCAACATCTATCCGCAGGAAATCGAGAACCTGCTGGTCAGCCATGACAAGGTGATGGACGCAGCGGTGATCGGCGCGCCTGATCCTGACCTTGGCGAGAAAGTGGTTGCTGTGGTCCAGCCCGCTGACATGAGCGATGCAGGTGAAGCTCTGGAACAGGAGCTACGCGATTATCTCAGCCCGCAACTGGCACGGATCAAGATGCCCAAGCTGTTCGATTTCCGGCCTGACTTGCCGCGCGAAGCCAATGGCAAGCTCTACAAGCGCGAATTGCGCGATGAATATGCCGCAAAGGCGCAGGAGAGCGCATGATGGCCAGCGCTCCTGCAATCCTGCCGCCCGATGTCGCACGCGAAGTGATCGATCCGCATGCCTATGCCGGTTGGGATGGCTTGCTCGACACATTTGATCGGCTGCGCGAGGAAGCACCAGTTGCGAAGGTCGAGCCTGAAGATGGCGAGCTGTTCGATCCGTTCTGGCTGGTCACCCGTTATGAAGATGTGATGCGGATTTCGAAGGACAATGCGACCTTCCTTAACAACCCGCGCCCGGTGGTATTCAGCTTTCGCGATGCAATCGAGTTCAGCCGCAAGGCAACAGGCTCGAACATGCTGGTCGATTCGCTGGTGGTGTTCGATGCGCCGATCCACCCCAAGTATCGCCGCTTGACGCAAGACTGGTTCATGCCGCGCAATCTGGCCAAGATGGAAAATGAAATCCGCGCGATCGCCAATGCAACGGTCGATCGGCTGATTGAAGCAGGCGGCAATGGCGACGTGGTGGACTTCGTCAAGCTCGTGTCAGGGCCATACCCGCTCCATGTCGTGATGCAGATCCTTGGCGTGCCGGAAGAAGACGAGCCGCGCATGCAGATGCTCACACAGCAGCTTTTTGGCGGGCAGGATGCCGATCTTTCCGGCACTGGCATGGAAAACATGACGCCTGAAATGGTGGTCCAGCTTGTCGCAGGCGCAGTGAAAACTTTCGAAGATTATTTCGCCAAGCTTGCTGCCGATCGTCGCGCTAACCCCACCGAAGATGTCGCGAGCGTTATCGCCAATGCCACTGTCGATGGCGCAGCGTTGCCTGAGCGCGATATGGCGGGATATTACATTATCGTCGCTACTGCAGGTCACGACACGACCTCTGCCTCGACGGCAGGCGCGATGCAGGCGCTGGCGCAGGACCCTGAGCAATGGGCGCGGGTCAAGACTGACCGCTCGCTGCTGCCGGGTATCGTGGAAGAGGCGATCCGCTGGACCACGCCGGTGCAGCACTTCATGCGCACCGCAGCGGAAGATGTGGAGCTGGGCGGACAGCAGATCAAGAAAGGCGACTGGTTGATGATCAACTATGTCGCGGCCAATCACGATCCGGCGCAATTCGATAATCCGCGCAAGTTCGACGCGTCGCGTTCGCCCAATCGCCATGCAGCCTTTGGGGCGGGCGCGCACCAATGCCTGGGCCTGCATCTGGCGCGGATGGAGATGAAAATACTATTCGAGACCTTGCTGGACCGGATCGAAAGTATTGAACTGGCGGGCGAGCCCAAACGCGCAACTTCCACCTTTGTTGGCGGGCTGAAGACGTTGCCGGTGCGGTTTGCTGCCAGCTAGCGCTGCAGCAACCGCTCCGCCATCGCGCGCACATCATCTCCCATGTCTTCGCGCTCCAGCGCCAGCGCCAGTGTCGCTTCGACAAAGCCCAGCTTGCTGCCGCAGTCATAACGCTTGCCGTCAAACGTGACAGCGTGGAACGGCTGGGCCCCGATCATCTTCGCCATCGCGTCAGTCAGCTGGATTTCGCCGCCCGCGCCCTTCTCCTGCGCTTCGAGCACTCGCATCACTTCGGGTTGAAGGATGTAGCGGCCTGAAATGATCTTGTTCGAAGGTGCTTGATCGACCGGCGGTTTCTCGACCAGCCCCTTTACTTCGGTCAATGCGCCATCCTCAGCGCCCGGATCTATCACGCCATAGCTTGAGACTTCCTCATGCGGCACTTCGAGCACACTGATGAGATTGCCGCCGGTCTGATTATATGCATCGACCATCTGCTTCATGCAGCCGGTTGAGCCCTTGTGCGCAATCATCAGCTCATCGGGCAGGAAGATTGCGAAGGGTTCATCCCCCACGATCGCGCGCGCACACCAGATCGCATGGCCCAGGCCCAGCGGCACTTGCTGGCGCACCGTAATGATATCGCCCGGCGTGGCGCGGGTCGGCTCAAGCACATTCATGTCCTTGCCGCGCTCGCTCATCGTGGTTTCAAGCTCGAACGCCATGTCGAAATGTTCGACGATGGCGGTCTTGCCGCGCCCGGTGACAAAGATCATCTGCTCGATCCCCGCTTCGCGCGCTTCATCGACCGCATATTGGATCAGCGGGCGATCAACGATCGGCAACAGCTCCTTGGGGATGGCCTTGGTTGCCGGGAGGAATCGCGTGCCAAGCCCGGCGACCGGGAAAACGGCTTTCTTGATCGGTTTATGCGTCGTCATGGGCAAAGGGATAGGGGGCAACGCCTGCACTCGCAAGCATCACACGCAGGCAAGCCAATCTTGTTCATTTGCGCGAACGCAAGGTTTGGCTAAGGGAGGGAAATGGACAAACTGGTCATCAGAGGCGGTAATCGGCTTGAAGGTACGATTCCCATTTCCGGCGCGAAGAATGCCGCGCTCACGCTCATCCCTTGCGCGCTGCTGACAGAAGAACCGCTGACGTTGCGCAATTTGCCGCGGCTGGCGGATATCGACGGCTTCCAGCATTTGATGAACCAGTTCGGGATCACCACTGTGATCCAGGGCACGAGGCCTGAAGACTTCGGCCGGGTGATGAGTCTGGAGGCACCGCGGATCACATCCACCGTCGCGCCTTATGATCTGGTGCGCAAAATGCGCGCTTCGATCCTGGTGTTGGGGCCGATGCTTGCGCGGATGGGCGAAGCGACAGTGTCGATGCCGGGCGGCTGCGCGATCGGCAATCGCCCGATCGACTTGCATTTGAAAGCGCTTGAAGCTTTCGGCGCAGAAATCGAATTGGCGCAAGGCTATGTCAAAGCCATGGCGCCTGATGGCGGTTTGCCCGGCGGCGAGTTCGATTTTCCTGTTGTCTCTGTCGGGGCGACAGAGAATGCGCTGATGGCAGCGGTGCTCGCCAATGGCACGTGCCGGTTGTTCAACGCCGCGCGCGAGCCGGAGATTGTCGACCTGTGCAACCTGCTGGTCGCGATGGGTGCGGAGATCGAAGGGATCGGCACCTCCGATATCACGGTCCATGGCGTCAAGCGGCTGCACGGCGCGACCTACCGCGTAATGGCGGACCGGATCGAAGCGGGTTCCTATGCCTGCGCTGCGGCGATTACCGGCGGCGATGTGCGGCTCGATGGGGCAAAAGCGAGCGAAATGGCAGCAACCATCCATGCGCTGCAAGCGATCGGGGTAGAGATCGAAGAAGAGCCCAAGGCCATTCGCGTCAAAGCCGACGGCCCGCTTAAAGCAACCAATATCACGACCGCACCTTACCCCGGATTCGCAACAGACATGCAGGCGCAGCTGATGGCATTGCTATGCAAGGCGGAAGGCACCAGCGTGCTCAAGGAAACGATTTTCGAGAACCGCTACATGCACGTCCCTGAACTTAGCCGGATGGGTGCGGATATCACGACTGAAGGGCGCACGGCGATTGTGAAGGGCGTATCGCGGCTAACCGGTGCGGAAGTGATGGCGACGGACTTGCGCGCGTCATTCAGCCTCGTGCTGGCGGGGCTTGCGGCTGAAGGTGAGACAACGGTGCGCCGACTCTATCATCTGGATCGCGGCTATGAACGGCTTGAAGAGAAGCTTCAGCTGGTTGGTGCCGATATCGAGCGCGTGGGCGACGACTAGAGACCCGCCCCTAGCTCTCGCGGCTGACCAGCCACACCCGGATTGCGCTCGCCAGCCCAGGTGGGGTTTCCGACTTGATCCGCTCTTCATCGATCCGCGCGACCAGTGCATTGATCGCCACGCCTTCCACCGCGGCGGCATCGCGCAGCATGTCCCAGAAAATCGGCTCGAGGCTGATCGAAGTCTTGTGCCCTTCGATGGCGATCGAGCGCTTGACCGGCGGATGATAGGGCACTTGCGCTGTCATCCTCGAACTAGACGGATTTGCGGCGGGTGACTTCGCGAAAGCTCACCAGCTTGCGCTGGCCCTCGTCCCACAACGCCAATCGCATCATCGCAAACGTATCGCGCATGGTGTAGCGATTGAGTTCGCGCAGCTCGGGGTGAGAGCGCAGCACATCGGGCAGCCGGTAGAACGGCACACGGCTTGCCAGGTGATGCACGTGATGGATCCCGATGTTGCCGGTGAACCAGCGCAGAACCGCCGGAAGCTCAAGGTGCGAACTGCCCATCAGTGCCGCGTCATGAAATGACCACTCGTCATCCTTGTCCCAATGACCATGCTCGAACTGATGCTGGACATAGAACAGCCAGACACCGGTGGATGCCGCGATCAGCAAGACCGGCAGAAACACCAGCGCGACAGTTGCGAAGGAAAAGGCGTAGATCAGCGCGCCTAGCAGCAGTGCGGTTACCAGATTGGTGCCCATGGCTGCGATCCAGTAAATCCATCCGGCCTTCATCAGGCCGATCGGCAAGCGATGGCGCAAGAGGAAGAGATAGGCCGGGCCCAGGCCAAGCAGCACAGCCGGATTGCGATAGAAGCGGTAGAACCATCGCTTCAGCCGCGGACTATCGGCATATTCCTGAACCGTGAGAGTATCGACATCGCCATATCCGCGCGCATCCAGATTGCCTGTTCCCGCGTGGTGGATCGCATGCGAACGCGCCCAGCAATCATATGGCGTCAGCGTGAACACGCCCATCGCGCGCCCGACCCAGTCATTGCCTTTCCGACCGGGCAGGAAGGCGTGGTGGCCGCAATCATGCTGGATGATGAAAAGCCGCAGCAGCAGCAGCCCGGTCACCGGCGCGAGCGCGAGAGCGAGATAGTATCCCGCATGGACTGCAAAGAGCATCGCGGTAAACAGCGCGATGAAAGGCACAAGCGTAGAACCCAGCTCCCACGAGCTGCGCCCGACATGCGGTGTCTTGAACTGGCTGATGTCGCGCATGAGCTGTCGCGCATCGAGCCGCGATGGAGCGCGATACCTTGCGGCCTCGCGGCTCGGTTCTGCAATAGTTGTTCCCGTCACAAGGCTGGGCGTAACCAGCTTGCGCGGCGTTGTCACGCCCGCTTGTCGGTCGTCACAATACCTTCGCCGATTGATACCCCGCTGATGGCGCGATCAATACATATGCTGGCCGCCGTTGATGCTCATGGTCGAGCCGGTCATGAAACCACCGTTCTCTGACGTGAGGAATGCCACGCCGCGCGCGATTTCCTCTGCATGGCCAAGGCGGCCGACCGGAATCTTGGCGACGATCTTCTCCAGCACAGGCTCGGGAACAGCTGCGACCATATCAGTGTCGATATAGCCCGGTGCGATTGCATTCACGGTCACGCCAAACTTGGCGCCTTCCTGTGCCAGCGCCTTGGTGAAGCCGTGGATGCCTGACTTGGCGGCGGCATAGTTCACCTGGCCATATTGCCCGGCCTGCCCGTTGATCGAACCGATATTGACGATCCGGCCCCAGCCGCGCTCGCGCATGCCGGGAAAGGTAGCCTTGGCCATGTTGAAGCAGCCACCCAGATTGATCCGCATGACTTCGTTCCAGTCATCGAAGCTCATCCTGTGCAAAGTGCCGTCGCGGGTGATCCCGGCATTGTTGATCACGATATCGATCGGGCCATATTCGGCTTCAACCTTGGCGCAGCCGTCAAGGCAGGCCTGGTGGTCGCCAACGTCCCATTTCATCGACGGGATGCCGGTCGCGGCAGTGAAAGCCTGCGCAGCAGCGTCATTACCGCCATAATTGGCGATGACTGTGTGCCCTTGCTTCTTGAGCCTTTGGCAGATCGCTTCACCGATCCCGCGAGTCCCGCCAGTGACAATTGCTACGCGCGCCATTTCGAATCTCCCAAACTCATCAATTGAGCCGGGATTAGCGGTGCCGTAGCGTCAAGGGAATGAAAAACCCCGCTTGCGCGGGGCTTCGTCATACGAATTCATGGGGTTCGGCGGCGCAGCGCCGGGAAAATCAGAAGCGGAACTGCGTTCCAACATAGACAGCCTGGCTGTCCTGAACCGAATCGGTAATCGGACCCAGGCGCTCGCGCTCTTGCGACAGGCGGACACCCGCGGTCACATCGAGGTTGCGCGTAATGCTGTATGCCCCGCCGAGATCCACGGTCTGGGCGCTGAGCGAATCGAGCGTGTTCGGCGAACGACCCGCCACACGCTCATCTTCCAAGGCAATACGCGGCTGGAAACGGCTGGGCTTGTCTTGCGCAGTCGGGCGCGAAGGCTCGAACTGAGCCAGATCAGGCATGCTGATTTCGCGAACGCCGCTTGGCAGGTTTACCGTCGCCGAAGGTCGTGCAAAGCTTTCATAGCCGCGCGCGGTGCCCAGATTGTAGCGCGTGGTCGCCAGGGTTGAGAGACCTTCGCCGCCACCGGGCGCGACGTTCAGTGTCTGGCGAATCGAAATCGCACGCGCCGTATCCTGATCAACCCGAACGGCGACAGTCACTGTCCGATCGCGTTTCACAACGCCGCCAGCAGGCGTGAAGCGCATTGCTGCAATGCCTGAGCGCTGTGCCACGCGCTGCGCCAGTTGCGGATCAACCGATGACGGAGTGAAAAGGGCAAATGCGCTAGCTGCACCATCATCAGCGCCGCCATCAGCAAGCGAAGCAACTGCGAGGCCTGCCGAAGGCACGCCAAGGGCCAAGCTGGCAGCAGCCAGCAGCAAGGGCAACTTGCGCGCCGTTCTTGCTGTTTGCCCCTGTGCCATCGTCTTGCCTTAGCCCCTTCACAATCCCTGCCAGAAATCTGGCTTTCAAATTCTCACCGAACCCACAAGGGTTCTGGTTTACCTAATATCAACCATACTGAACCGAGGCTGACTGGCGAAAATTGCCGAGAAAACGACTCGATACAGACTCGCAGACGATAGTTTCCTTCACCCGCCCTACGCAATGGCAATTAGGATAGGGGTGACGCTACGTCAGCGTACTGTTGTATTCGGCACACAATGCCGTTTCGTTACAGCTGTCTCGTCCCGGCAAATCTGTCGCCGAGCTCTGTTATCAAGCGCTGTGTTCAGCCTCGATACAGCCGCTTTGAGTGCACTAAAGCGGGCATGGACGCGCTGCTTGCCGGTTTCCCGCCTTGTCGCACGCGCATGGCGAGCTATAGAGCGCAAAACGAACTTTCCGCGTGAGGACGATAATACCAATGAGCTTGATCCTGTCTGCCACCCGCCGCCCCGCCCGTTTCGCGCTTGCATGCGCGGCTCTGGCAACGCTTGCTGCATGCGGTGGCCGCGATCGCCCGCGCGCAGACCTGGCCGCGGCACAAGTCAATACGATCGGGGTCAATTCCTATCTCTGGCGCGCGGCGCTAGATACGGTCAGCTTTGCCCCGCTGCTGCAGGCAGATAGCGCTGGCGGCGTGATCGTGACTGACTGGTATGCCAACCCCAGCAACCCGAGCGAACGCGTCAAGGTGACAGTCACGATCCTTGATCAGGATTTGCGTGCCGATGCGCTGCGCGTGGCGGCAAGCCGCCAGGTTACACAGGATGGCGCATGGGTTGATGCACCGGTGCAGGCTGCGACCGTGCAGAAGCTTGAGGACATCATCCTTACAAAGGCCCGCGAGATCCGCCGCCAGACCCTGGCTTCCTGATTATCCAATCCGGCGCTTCCAATCGCCGCTTAAATCCGTAACAGGATTTCCATGACCGATACGCGTTTTGATCCGTCCCAGGCAGACGGCCGCTGGCAGCGTGCCTGGGAAGAGGCTGGCATTTTCCACGCCGATTCCAACAGCAACAAGCCTAAGAGCTATGTGCTGGAGATGTTTCCCTATCCATCGGGGCGCATCCACATGGGCCATGTGCGCAATTACACCATGGGTGACGTGCTGGCGCGCTACAAGAAGATGCGCGGGCATGAAGTGCTTCACCCGATGGGCTGGGACGCGTTCGGCATGCCGGCAGAGAATGCCGCGATGGAAAAGGGCGTGCACCCGGGCGGATGGACGCGCGAGAATATCGCCAACATGAAAGCGCAGCTGAAGCGGATCGGCTTTGCGCTCGACTGGAGCCGCGAGTTCGCAACCTGCGATCCGGAATATTACGGCCAGGAGCAATCGCTGTTCATCGACATGTACGAAGCCGGGCTGGTCTATCGCAAGGAAAGCGAAGTCAATTGGGACCCGGTCGATATGACTGTGCTCGCCAATGAGCAAGTGATTGACGGCAAGGGCTGGCGCAGCGGTGCGGAGGTCGAGAAGCGCAAGCTGAACCAGTGGTTCCTCAAGATCACTGACTTTGCCGAAGACCTGCTCGATGGGTTGAGCGGCCTCGACAACTGGCCTGACAAGGTCAAGCTGATGCAGGAAAACTGGATCGGCAAGAGCCAGGGCCTGCGCTGCACCTTCCGCTTTGTTGACAGCGATCACGGTATCGAAGTGTTCACGACCCGCCCGGACACCATGTTCGGTGCCAGCTTCGTTGCGATTGCCGCAGACCACCCCTTCGCTCAGGCGCAGGCCGAGCATGTGCCCGCGCTGGCCGAGTTCATTGCTGAGTGCAAACGCGGTGGAACCACCGCGGCAGAGCTCGAAACCGCTGAGAAGATGGGCTTTGACACAGGCTATTCAGTCGAGCACCCGCTCGCAAAGCACTGGCACTTGCCTGTCTACGTCGCCAATTTCGTGCTGATGGATTACGGGACCGGCGCTGTGTTCGGTTGCCCTGCGCACGATCAGCGCGATCTGGATTTCGCGCGCAAATATGATCTGCCGGTCACCCGCGTGGTTGCCGATGGAGACGAGACCGCGAGCGAGTTTCGCGGTGATGTCGCCTACACCGGACCGGGCCGTATCGTGAATTCCGAATGGATGAACGGCATGACAGTCGACGAGGCGAAAGCCGCGGTGATTGCCAAAGCCGAGCATGACGGGTGGGGCCAGGGCGAAACACAATATCGCCTGCGCGACTGGGGCGTTTCGCGCCAGCGCTATTGGGGCACGCCGATCCCCTTCATCCATTGCGATACGTGCGGCGTAGTGCCTGTGCCCAAGAACCAGCTGCCGGTTGAACTGCCTGAGGATGTCGATTTCTCGACTCCGGGCAATCCGCTGTTGCGGCACCCCACATGGAAGCATGTCGAATGCCCCGGCTGCGGCGGCAAGGCTGAGCGCGAGACGGATACGCTCGACACCTTCACCAACAGTTCGTGGTATTTCCTGCGCTTTGCCAGCCAGCCCGCGGACAAGCCCTTCGATCCGGAAGAGGTCGCCAAGTGGCTGCCGGTCGAGCAATATATCGGCGGGATCGAGCATGCGATCCTGCACTTGCTCTATGCCCGTTTCTGGACCCGCGCCTTGCAGCGCATGGGGCATCTGGATTTTGCCGAACCCTTCGCTTCACTGTTCACGCAAGGGATGGTGACGCATGAGACGTATACCGTCACACGTCCTCCCACGAACGAAGAAAGGCAAATCTTTGGCTGGGAAGACGAAGCTGCGCATCAATCAATAACCCAGTATTTGACACCTGCAGAGGTTGAAAAAAGAGGTGAACGAGCTTTCTGGATCGATCCCGACGGAATTGAGCGCGAGGTCGAGATCGGCCGCGTCATCAAGATGTCGAAGTCGAAGAAGAACACTGTCGACCCTGACAATATCATCGACACCTATGGCGCGGATGCAGCGCGCTGGTTCATGCTGTCAGACAGCCCGCCCGAGCGCGACTTGCCGTGGTCTGAAGCTGGCATCGAAGGTTGCGGGCGCTTTGTTCAACGGCTATGGCGCTTGTTCGGTCAGTACGATGCCGGTGCAAGCGGAGAGGACAAGGCACTTACGCGCAAGCTGCATCAGACGATCGCAGCCGTCGCCGAAGACATTGAAGCATTGAACTTCAACAAGGCAGTGGCGCGGATTTACGAGCTGACTTCAGTGGCAGAGAAAGCCGCGCCGTCTGCTGCCCGCAGCGAAGCGATCGCCGGGCTGATGAAGCTTTCCTCACCCATGATGCCGCATCTGGCGGAAGAGGCATGGCACCGCGCGGGCTTTGCAGGCCTGATCGCGGAAGCGGCCTGGCCCGATCATGATCCGGCGCTGCTGATCGAAGATGAAGTCACTATCGCGGTGCAACATATGGGCAAACTGCGCGACACGCTGTCGGCTCCCAAAGGTGCGTCGAAGGAAGATCTGGAAGCGCTCGCGCTCGCCAGTGAAAAGGTCCAGCGTTCGATTGATGGGGCCGAAATACGCAAGGTGATTGTGGTTCCGGACCGCTTGGTCAATATTGTGACCTGATGCGTGCGCTGATCGCCTTGCTTGCTTTGACGCTGCTCTCTGCCTGCGGCCTCAAACCGATGTATGCAGGCGGCAGCAACGCAGCTGTCGCGCAAGGGCTGGCGGCAGTTGAAGTGGCGCCAATCACCGGGCGTGATGGCTGGCTGGTGCGCAATGCGCTGAATGACCGGCTGCATGTCGCTGGCACCGACACCGCCCCGCAGTATCGCCTGGAAGTGCAGCTTGACGATTCGCTCGAAGCCCTGGGCGTGCTCAATGATGACACGATCAGCCGCGAGCGGCGTATCCTGCGTGCACGCTATCAGCTGATTGATCTTGGCAATGGTTCGATCCTGCTCGATGCGACAGCGGGATCAGATGCCGGGATCGATGTGGTCTCTTCAGAATATGCGACGATTGCTGCCGAGCAGACCGCGCTAGAGAATTTGGCGCGCGATGTGGCTGACCGGATGGTTCGGCGGATCGCGCTGAGGCTGCGCGAGCAAGAGCAGGATCAGTGAAGGCCACTCAGCGCGACTTTGCTTCTTCAGCGCGCCGCGCAGCCGAACAATGCGGCATGTTTTTCTTCTGTGGGCCGGACGAAGCAGGCGCTTCAGCCGCTGCGCAATCGATCATCGAGTTGCTTGGCGACGCGGGCGAGCGCGTCGAAATTTCAGGGGCGGACCTGCGCAAGGACCCCGCGCTGCTGGGCGATGAAGCGCGTTCGGGTTCGCTCTTCGGTGACAAGCGTCACATCTATGTCCGTGCCAATGGCGATGAAGCGCATGACGCGTTGAAGGCGCTGATCGAAACAGGTGAAGTAGGTGCAGGCGATGCCGCACCGGTGCTGGTGGTGGCGACATCTGCTACTGACAAATCGCGTACAGCCAAGCTGCTGGAAAAGCGCAAGGATGCGCTGGTGGCGATGTTCTATCCGCCGGATCTGGCATCGGTTTCAGGGTCTGTACGGCAGATGGCGGATGCTGCGGGCCTGAGGCTGGGGGGTGATCTGGCGGAACGGATCGCGCGCGCGGCGGGCCTTGATGTGCGGCTCGCGCAATCGGAGATCACCAAGCTTGCGACCTATTGCGATGCTTCACCGCAATCGCCGTGCCAGCTCACTCTAGAAGACCTGGAAGCGGTGGGCGCGGCGACTGAGGAAGACGGTTTCATGCCGCTGGTCAACGCTGTGCTCAAAGGCGAGACCGGGCGGCTCGACAAGGAGCTGAAGCGTATGCGCGAGCACGGGCTGAACCCGGTCGGCGTATTGTTGGCGGTTGAGCGGCGCGCAGCGCAACTGGCACAGATCAGCGCACAATTGGGGCCGCGCGGTTCGCTTGACGGGCTTGATCGCGGGGCCAAGGCGCGGCTCGGCATTTTCTGGCGTGACGAGCGCGACATCCGTGACCAGCTTTCCTGCTGGCACCGGCGCAAGCTCGAACGCCTTGGCCCCAAGCTGATGCAATTGCATCGCGACCTGCTTGGCAACAGCCAGGCAGCCGAATTGCTGCTGGCGCAGGGACTTACTGAGATCGCCCGCTTTGCTGGACGCCGCTAAGCCGCAGTCAATTGTCGCTATCGGTTTCGCTCGATTGCGGCACGTTGAACGTGCCGGTCACACGCCCGTCGCTCGTTTCGCCGCCTTGCGATGCACCGCGTCCGTCAACGCTTGCCCGGCCTGACGCGAGATCGATGGTCAGCCTGCCACCGGTCAATGCATCGCCGCCGCGCCGCAATTCGACATTGCCCGCCATGGTGATGATGCGGCGGTCCAGATCATAGACCGCGACATCACCAATCGCGGTTTCATTGCCGCGCCTGACATTCACACCGCCCGTCGCTGTAATGCGCGAAATAGAGAGATCGCCTGCATCGCTGTAATTCACCAGCATGCGTTGCGAGCGCACAGTCAGCCCCGCTTGCGTGACAATCACCCCGCCGCTTAGCACCACGCGATCTTCGCGGTCCTGCAGCTCGATATCGCCGGCGTCGAATTGCACCGGCGCGCGCGAATCGTGGCCAGAGATCGCTTGGGCCTGCAATTGTATCCCGCTGAGCGCCACCATAGTGAACGCGAACCCGCCGATCGCTGAACGGAGTGCTGTCGTTGTAAGCGAGCTTTTCATCAAGGCATCCTCAATTCGCCGGGCTGCATGGTCAGGCGCGCATTGCCTTGCAGCGAAATGACGCGCGCGTCGAGATCGGCGGTGATCCGGTCAGCGGAAAATGTGCCGGCTGGTACTGCGCCTTCAACCCCGTCAGAGCCCACCATGGTTCGTGCGGGCAAGTCCACCGACACGCCCCGCGCTACGAATTCATAGCCATCGGCCGTAGTCATCCGCAGCGCGCCATCAATGCTGACCACTTCGCGGTCGATGTCATAGGCCCCCGATTCCGCGCTGATCCGCGCTGGGCCATCGCTAAGCAGGATTTGCGCCATCAGGTCTCGCATGCGGACTATGCCTTCACTGCTTGAGCGCTGCACGGCTTCGCCCGCTGTAAGCGAGAAGGGCCTGCCATTATCGTCTTCGCCGCGATACATGGCATTGCTGACGGCAAGCCGCTGGTCGATCATCGCCACCTTGTTGCGGTCAAGCAGGAAGCTCACTTCGCCCCGCGGGCTAAGCGGCGTAATCACCATCAGCGCTGCGACCACGCCCACCGCCATCGGCAGAGCGCGCGCGAGGAATTGCACCATCCGGTCATGCGAACCGCCGGGCGCGGCAAAATGCTGGCGCTGGCTGCGCAGCTCCTTTGCTTCGCTGGTTTCGATTCGCTTGTGACTGACCATGATGTTGGTGCTTGCGTCCTTTCCCGCTTACTGGTGGCTGAATATGTCGTGATCGGCCCAGCCCGCGATGTCGAGCTGCGCCCGTGTAGGCAGGAAATCGAAACAGGCCTGCGCGATCTCGCTGCGCCCCTCGCGCTCAAGCCGCTTTACCAGTTCGGCATGCAAGCGATGCAGGAAGCGGACATCGCTTGCGGCATAATCGCGCTGCGCTTCGGACAGGTCCGGGCCGCCCCAGTCGCTCGATTGCTGCTGCTTCGACATGTTCTCGCCCAGCAGCTCGTCGACCAGGTTCTTCAAACCATGGCGGTCTGTGTAGGTGCGCGTGAGCTTGCTGGCGATCTTGGTGCAGAACACCGGCGTCGCCATCACACCAAGGTAATATTCGATTGCAGCAAGATCGAAGCGCGCGAAATGGAACAGCTTCAAGCGCTGCGGATCGCTGAGCACAGCTTTCAGGTTAGGCGCGTCAAACGTGCTGTCCGGGCCAAACCGCACCAGATGTTCATCGCCGCTTCCGTCGCTCAATTGCACCACGCACAACCGGTCACGATGGGTGATGAGGCCCATGGTTTCAGTATCGACCGCGATCGGGCCATCGGCAAGGACGCCCGCAGGCAGGTCTTCTTCGTGAAAATGTACAGCCATATGCGGCAAGCCTTAGGCCGATTGGGGATTGGAGGGAAGGGTATCTGGCAAGGTCATCGCCCACAGCCTATCCCTGCGGCATGAGCGAAGCGATCCCTGACAGCTGGCGCAGCGCGCTGGAACCGGCGCTGGCCACGCCTGAAGCGCGGCGATTGGGCGGCTGGCTGCGGGCAGAGGAAGAGCGCGGAAAGCAGATCTTCCCGCCACGCGGCGAGCGGCTGGCGGCGCTGGCCATGACCCCGCTTGAGCAGGTGCGCGTCGTGATCCTGGGCCAGGATCCGTACCACGGCCCGGGGCAAGCACATGGGCTGGCCTTTTCCGTGCGCGACGGTGTGCGGTTGCCGCCTTCGCTGCTCAATATCTACAAGGAGATCGAGAGCGACCTTGGCGTGCGTCCGCCTGCCAGCGGCAATCTTGAGCGCTGGGCGCAGCAAGGCGTGCTGCTGCTGAACAACACGCTGACAGTCGAATCGGGCCAGGCCGGCAGCCATGCCGGGCGCGGCTGGGATGCGATCACCGACGCATGCGTTTCCGCGGTCGTCGAGCAAGGCCTGCCAACCGTGTTCATTCTGTGGGGCAGCCATGCGCAGAAGAAGGCAGGCCGGGTGCGCGGGCTTGGCGCTGGTGCGCATCACCTGATCATCAAGAGCCCGCACCCCAGCCCGCTTTCCGCGCATCGCGGCTTCTTCGGCTCGAAGCCGTTCAGCCAGGCCAACGCCTTTCTTGAGCGCAACGGGCGCAGCATTATCGAATGGTGAGCGCTCGCAGTGGAACACAGACACAGCGATTGGAAAGTGTGACTTTCCAGCCAAATACCTGATCAGGCTGGCCTTTTTAGCGCGCATTGATAGGCCCGGTGTGACTTTCCGCTTGCTATCGTCACGCTGGGGCAGCGGCTGGGGGACGGGCTGGCTCAACATCGGCGCATCATGCCGCAATGAACCACAAGTAGGAAAGCGGTATCGCGGCGGTGCGACGTGGCGTGGTCAAGACATGCTTGGCGCAGGCAAAGTTTGCTGGCACATTCCCCGCCAAGCAACAGGAGTTCATCGATGAAGCGTATCGTAGCGCTTGCAGCTGCGCTGGCGGCCACCACCGCTGTCATTCCCGCCAATCTTCAAGCGCAAGCAGGCGAGCACCAAGCCGCAGCTGACGCGCAAGCCGGGGCCGATCTTCAGCGCGCTGAAGCCATGGCAGAGGCTTTAGCACTAGGCGAAATCTGGCTGGAACAATACCGCCAGTACCAGCGTATCCCGGCGATATCGGCTGCTATTGTGCATGGTGACAAGACTGTGTGGGCCAAGGGCTTCGGCCATACCGACCGCGCGATGATGCAGCCCGCCACGGCGGACACGGTCTATTCGATCTGTTCGATCTCCAAGCTGTTTACCGCTGTCGCGTTCATGCAGGAGTGGGAGAAAGGCACAGTCCGCCTGGACGAGCCGGTGAAAACCTATCTGCCATGGGCACAATTGGCGCCTGACGAGCGCGACAGCGTGCCCATCACCATGCGCGGATTGCTGACCCATTCCGCCGGCCTGCCGCGCGAAGCGGTCAATCCCTATTGGACCGGGCCGGATTTCCCTTTCCCGACTCAAGCGGAAATCAGGGCAGGTATCAGCTCGCAGGATGTGCTCTATCCTGCTGCGACGACCTGGCAATATTCAAACCTCGGGCTCACACTGGTAGGCGAGACGGTCGAAGCAGTCAGCGATACGCCGTACAGCGAATATGTACGGGCCAATATCCTCGAACCGCTGGAGATGGCCGATACGCGGCCGTTCATTCCTTCGCGGCTTTACGGCAATCAAATGGCTGTCGGCTGGGGGTCGCTCGAAGTCGATGGCACGCGGCCAGCGGTAAAGCTGTTCGATGCCAAGGGGATCAATCCTGCGGCGGGATTCAGCTCTACAGTCAATGATCTGGCCAAATTTGCTGCGTGGCAGTTCCGCTTGCTGAAATCGGGCGAGCCTGAATTGCTGCGCGCTTCCACTTTGCGCGACATGCAACGGGTTCATTATATCACGCCGGACCGGCAAACGAGCTGGGGCCTTGGCTTTGTGAATTTTCAAGCCAACGGGCGCGAGATTGTTGGCCATGGCGGCTCTTGCCCCGGATATCGCAGCTCGCTGTTGATCGACACCCATCATGAAATGGCGATCGCGCTGGCAATGAACACGATGGAAAATGCCGGCGGGATCGCGATGGATCTGGCGCAGCTGATCGGCAAGCGAATGGAAGCGACAAGATTTGCCGCGCCGGAAGGTGATGCGATTGAACTTGCCGATTATGCCGGGACCTACACGGCTCAGCCATGGGGCCGCGATTTCGTGATTGTGCCATGGGCCGGCGGGCTGGCTATGGTCACGCCAAGCGAAGCCGATCCGGCTGACGAGCTCACCATAGGCAAACCGCTGGGCAATGATCGTTTCCGCGTGATTTCGGACCGGGGCGAAGAACGCGACGTGGTGACCTTCCACCGCGATGCCGAGGGCAAGGTGACGCATTACGAGCGTTTTGGCCAGTTCACCCAGCGCAAGGGTCCGTTGCCGCAATAGCAGCATGACGGAAGACGAAGCCCGCCAGGCCTTGCTCGCGCGCCGCGCCGAACTGGACCGCGAAGATGCGTCCAATGCGGATTCGCGCAACACAGTCGAGCTGCAGCAAGACAGCGTCGGGCGCTTGAGCCGGATGGACGCGATGCAGCAGCAAGCGATGGCGCAAGCAACCGAGCGGCGGCGCGTGGCAGAGCGCGCGCGCATTGCGGCTGCACTCGAACGCCTGGACGATGGCGAATGGGGCTATTGCCTAAAGTGCGGGGAGGAAATTGCCGAGAAACGGCTTAGGCATGATCCGAGCGTCGCGAACTGCGTGAACTGCGCGAGTGGCACGGATTAGGAGAACGGGTATGAGCGAAGAACTGGTCCTGCTGGACGTGCAAGATGGCGTGGCACTGGTCACGCTCAACCGCCCCAATGCGATGAATGCGCTTTCCAAAGCGCTGCGCTCGCAGCTCTACCAGGTGATGAAACAGGTTGACGGTGATGACAGCGTGCGCGCGGTGATCCTGACCGGGGCGGGCGAACGCGCCTTTACGGCCGGGCTCGACCTGAAGGAGCTGGGCAGCCAGGAAGGCGCATTGGGTGCCGCCAATGCCAAGGGCGCGGATGAGAATCCGGTCAAGGCGATCGAGCTTTGCCGCAAACCGGTGATCGGCGCGATCAATGGTGTGGCGATAACCGGCGGTTTTGAAGTGGCGATTGCCTGCGATGTCCTGATCGCCAGCAGCAATGCGCGTTTCGCTGACACGCATGCACGCGTGGGGATCGTGCCGGGCTGGGGGCTGTCGCAAAAACTGTCACGCATGATCGGAATCTCGCGCGCGAAAGAGCTCAGCTTCACCGGCAACTTCCTTGATGCGGAAACCGCGAAGGCATGGGGTCTGGTCAATCATGTGGTGGCACCGGATGAGCTGTTGCCGCTTGCGCGCAAGCTGGCCAGCGACATGGCCTCGATCGATCCCGCGTTTCTGGCGCAATACAAGAGCCTGATCGATGAAGGCTATGCGATGAGCTTTGCAGACGGGATGGCGCTCGAAGCCAGGCTGTCGTCCGCTGCCAATTCCGCAGTCACGCCGGAAGAAGTCGAAGCACGCCGCGAAGCTGTTCAGGCAAGGGCACGAGGGCAGGGATAGCGCGACGGCGCGCGCCAGCTAAAGCGATTGCAGGCGCGCGACCATATATTCGCAGCGCAGGTCAAGCCGGAACTTGGGCAATTCGATCGGCTCGCAGCCATGCGCGCGCAAGTCTGCAAGCAAGCGGTCGCTTTCCTCTGCCGCGCTGTCAAAATCGTGGCGGCGATAGTCATTCTGCGCGAATATCTCGCGCCAGGGCGGAGCGAAAAACACAGCGCGGAAGCGGGGGATCACCCGGCGCAGCTCCTTCCTTGCTGCGGCGCTGCCCAATTGCGCAAGCCCTGACAGGGCATCGATCAAGCCGCGATCGAATATCACCATTTCGTGGTGAGTTCGTGCCTGCTTCAGATCCTCGCGCGCCAGCGCAGCGGTGCCTTCCAGGAAGCCGTGCATATCCTCCCACGGCTTGGGGCCGCCTGCCTTGATCAAGCGAAGGCCCGGTTCGCTAACCGTCGCATAGCCGCGTGCAGACAGGGCGGAAACAAGGCTGGACTTGCCGCCGCCAGAGCACCCGGAAATGGCGATGAAACCCTTGCCCACGCCGGTGTCAGAATGCCGCGGTGACCCGCAGCCCGGCAATAACGCCTGCGTCGCGCACCGCCACGGCGCTGTCGATCACTTGCACATTGGCAGTGACTTCCAGCCCTTTGCTGAGCCCCAGCGTGTAGAAATACTCAACGCCTTCCTCATCCTCCAGCGCCAGCCGCTGGTCGAGCACGCGCACAAGCTGGTTGGTCAGCGAATAGCGGAACCAGGCCACGCCAAACCGGTCTTGCGGGCGAAAGCGCGGGTTGCCGGAAATGCCCAGCATGGCGCTCTTGTCCAGAAAAGTCGGATCGCCGTTGGAGATATAGACCTGCCCGAAAATGCCCCAGCCCTTGCCCGGTGCTTCGGGATAGGCGGCAAGATACTGATATCCGGCGAGGACCGCTGCGAATTCACCGCGGCGGTCGCCAAAATCCGCGCCCGGAGCGGGGATCAGCGCGGCTGGCAAGGAATCGGCGTTGATATCATCGCGGGTCGAGCCAGACAGTTTGAGCGCATAATAGCCCGGCAGGCCGCCCACTTTCACAGGGAAAGTAACCGAACCAAGAAAGCCTACCCCGCTGCCGAAAGCCGTCTCGAAACCGCTGCGCTGGTATTGCGAATCCGGATCGAATACCCACAGGCGATAGAGCACTTTCTCCGTCGGCACTTCAAGCAGTGCGCCGGTGATGGTGTTGGGAATGATCGCGGATGGCGGCAGCGCCATCGACAGATTCTGGAAGCCGTAATGCCCATCACTGCCCACAACCGGCAAACGCGCGCCCTGGTCCAGCACATTGACCTTGCCAAGGATCAGCTTCGCACCGGAATTCCAGCGCTTGGACAGGCTGACCGAGAGGTCGAAATCGCCGCGATTCTCGCCGCGGAAAAGCGCTGTGTTGCTGGGGATCAGGCCGATGGTTCCGTTCGAATCCTTGCCCCATGTGTATTCGGGCCTGACTGTCACCGTAATGCTCTCGTCAGCGCCGAACGCGCTGCCTTTGATATCGAGATACCCATCGAAACGCCCGCTGTAGCGCAGCGTCTTGTCGGCATCGCCAGACACCGGTGAATCGACGAATTGCGACACCACGGCGCGTGCGGTGATGTCCTTGGCTGGAGGGGCCTGTGGCGGTGCGGAAGCAGCCGGCGCCATCGCTGCATTTAGTGGCAGTGCAGCCGCGCCAATCGCAACGGGTGCCGGACCGGTTTGAGTATCAACCGGCCCGATCAATTCATCGGATTCATCCGCTGACGCATGAGCCGGAACAATAATTGCCAAAGCCGGGGCGGCAGCGAGGCATAGCCTCCAGCCGGTGCGCCGAATTGACGCAAGCAGTGCGACCTGCATTCCTCTCCCCCGATCATTTCATTTATCTGTTACTTATAGAGTTGGCGCATTTATACAATTCCTCATTGTATAGAGCCGACATCTTTTGGCAAATAACTTGTTCTCGGATCAGCGTGGCAATTCAGATACACCCATCAATGCTTCGTCCACCGCGCGCGCGGCCTGGCGGCCTTCGCGGATTGCCCAGACAACCAGCGACTGGCCGCGCCGCATATCCCCGCATGCGAACACGTTTTCGACACTGGTCGCATAGCTGTTTGTGTCTGCGCTGACATTGCCGCGATCGGTCAGTTCGACACCTGCCTGGTCAAGCATGCCGGCCTTTTTCGGCCCGACAAAACCCATCGCGAGCAGGATCAGGTCAGCTTCGATAGTGAACTCGCTGCCTTCAATCTCCTGCATGCTGCCGTCTTTCCATTCGACGCGCACGCATTCGAGGCCGGTCACAGTCTCGCCATCGCCGATCACACGCTTGGTCAGCACTGCCCAGTCACGCTCGACACCTTCTTCATGGCTTGATGAAGTGCGCAGCTTCAATGGCCAATCGGGCCAGGTCAGCGCCTTGTCTTCGTGCTCGGGCGGCTTGGGCATGATCTCTAGCTGGACAACACTTTCAGCGCCTTGGCGATTGGACGTGCCGACGCAGTCACTGCCAGTGTCACCACCGCCGATCACGACGACCTTCTTGCCGGTTGCGAGCAAGCTGCCACGCGGCGCGGCGCGCACTTCGTCATCACCGGCGTTGCGCTTGTTCTGTTGCGTCAGGAATTCCATGGCCAGCCGCACGCCGTTCATCTCGGCACCGGGGATCGCCAGCGCGCGCGCGTCTTCCGCTCCGCCAGCCAGCACCACCGCGTCAAAATTCTCCTGCAGGCTCTTGAAGGAAACATCCACGCCCACTTCCTTGGAAGTCTTGAACTCGACTCCTTCGGCTTCCATCTGCACTGCCCGGCGGTTGATGAGGTGCTTTTCCATCTTGAAGTCAGGAATGCCGTAGCGCAGCAACCCGCCGATCCGGTCTGACTTCTCGAACACTGTCACAGCATGCCCGGCGCGCGCCAGTTGCTGCGCACAGGCCATGCCTGCGGGGCCGGAGCCCACCACAGCCACAGACTTGCCGGTTTTCCTTTCCGGAACCTGCGGTGTGATCCAGCCTTCTTCCCATCCCCGATCGACAATCGCGCATTCGATCGATTTGATCGTCACAGGCTGGTCGATGATGTTGAGCGTGCAGGCCGCCTCGCACGGGGCAGGGCAGATGCGCCCGGTGAATTCAGGGAAGTTGTTGGTTGAATGGAGCACGTCGAGCGCGTTGTGCCAGTCATTCTCATAGACCAGATGGTTCCAGTCCGGGATGATATTGTTAACCGGGCAACCGTTGTGACAATAGGGAATGCCGCAATTCATGCAGCGGCTAGCCTGCGCTTTCAGCGTCGCATCGTCTGGTTGGACCACGAATTCGCGATAATTGCCGAGCCGTTCTTTCGGATCGAGATAGTCGCGTTCGCGCCGGTCGAGTTCGAGGAAGCCTGTTTCCTTGCCCATGTTCTAGCGTCCCGTAATCTTATTCTGCCGCGACCGCAGCAGCTTCTTCGCGCTCGGCCTCGAGTTGTTCGAGCGCACGCTTGTAATCGCGCGGCATCACTTTGATGAACTTGCTGACTTCAGCGTCCCAATTGTCGAGGATCGCACTCGCCTTGGCGCTGCCGGTATGCAGCTTGTGCCGCTCGATCAGGATCTTGAGACGTTCAGCGTCATGGCGCAGCATGTCGCCCATACCGAAATCATGCACGCTGCTGGGGCGTTGAGCCGGGCGGCCAGTGCCATCCTCTTCATCGCGTGCGCCCGTCATCGGCACCAGATCGACCTGTGCCGGATTAACCAGCTGTTCGAACTGGCCTTCGGGATCGTAGACATAAGCAACGCCGCCGCTCATCCCGGCGGCAAAGTTGCGCCCGGTCTGGCCCAGCACCACCACTACGCCGCCAGTCATATACTCGCAGCAGTGATCGCCTGCGCCTTCAACCACGGCAATCGCGCCGGAATTGCGCACCGCAAAGCGCTCTCCTGCGACGCCTTCGAAATAGGCTTCGCCTGCGATTGCGCCATAAAGCACGGTGTTGCCGACAATGATGTTGTCTGACGGATCGCGAGACACGCTGTCTGGCTGCTTCACGATCACGCGGCCGCCCGAAAGACCCTTGCCGACATAGTCATTGGCATCGCCGGTCAGTTCAAGCGTCACGCCATGCGCGAGCCATGCTGCAAAGCTTTGCCCTGCCACACCGGTCAAATTGATGCGGATCGTGTCAGGCGACAGGCCTTCGTGGCCGTATGCCTTGGCAATCTCGCCTGACAGCATGGTTCCCACGGTGCGGTTCACATTGCGGATTTCGCGATCGATCTGGACTGGCTTGCCTTCGCTGATCGCGTCCTTGCACGCTGCAATCAGCTCGTTATCCATCGCGGCTGCAAGCCCGTGATCCTGCGTCTCCGTGTTATGCAACGGCGCGCCTTCGGGAATGTCGACCTTTGCCAGCAAGCGGGTGAGATTGACCCCGGCGGCCTTCCAGTGGCGATCCACGCGGCGCATATCGAGCCGGTCGACCCGCCCGACCATTTCCTCGACTGTGCGGAAACCCATCTCCGCCATGATCTGGCGCAATTCTTCCGCGACAAAGAACATGTAGTTCACCACGTGCTCGGGCTGGCCGGTAAAGCGTGCGCGCAGCACCGGATCCTGTGTCGCCACGCCAACCGGGCAGGTGTTCAAGTGGCACTTGCGCATCATGATGCAGCCTGCGGCGATCAGCGGGGCTGTGGCAAAGCCGAACTCGTCCGCGCCCAGCAATGCGCCAATCGCGACATCGCGCCCGGTGCGCAATCCGCCGTCAACCTGCACTGCGATGCGGCTGCGCAGATCGTTGAGCAGCAAGGTTTGCTGCGTTTCAGCCAGGCCGATTTCCCATGGGGATCCGGCATGCGTCAGGCTGGTAAGCGGCGATGCGCCGGTGCCGCCGTCATAGCCGGCGATCGTGACATGGTCCGCGCGTGCCTTGGATACGCCCGCCGCAACCGTGCCCACCCCCACTTCGGACACAAGCTTCACAGAAATGCGGGCGACCGGATTGGTGTTCTTCAGATCGTGGATCAGCTGCGCCAGGTCTTCGATCGAATAGATATCGTGGTGCGGCGGGGGCGAAATCAGGCCCACACCGGGGGTCGAATGGCGCACTGCGCCGATCCGCTTGTCCACCTTGTGGCCGGGCAATTGCCCGCCTTCGCCGGGCTTTGCGCCTTGCGCCATCTTGATCTGGATATCGTCCGAATTGACGAGATATTCAGTCGTCACGCCAAAGCGGCCGCTGGCAACCTGCTTGATCCGGCTGCGCATCGAATCGCCATTGTCCATTGGCTTGAAACGCTCAGGCTCTTCGCCGCCTTCACCGGTGTTCGAGCGCCCGCCGATGCGGTTCATCGCAATCGCCAGCGTCGAATGCGCTTCATGGCTGATCGAGCCGAAGCTCATCGCACCGGTGCTGAAACGCTTCACGATTTCGCTCGCCGGCTCGACTTCATCCAGCGGGATTGCTTCGTCGGCTTTCTTGAATTCCATCAGCCCGCGGATCGTTAGCAGCCGTTCGGACTGCTCGTTGATCGACTTGGCGAACTCTTCATAATCCTTCGGCTTGTTGCCGCGCACGGCATGCTGAAGGAAAGCGACATTCTGCGGCGTCCAGGCATGGTCTTCACCGCGCAGGCGATATTGGTAGATGCCGCCGACATCGAGCATGTTCTTGTACAGCGGGTTGTCCCCATAGGCTTGCGCATGGCGACGCACGGTCTCCTCAGCCACTTCCATCAGGCCAACGCCTTCGATCGTAGTGGCGGTGCCGGTGAAATATTTCTCGATGAACTCGCTCGACAGTCCAACCGCGTCAAAGATCTGCGCGCCGCAATATGACTGGTAGGTCGAAATGCCCATCTTGGACATGACCTTCAAAATGCCCTTGCCCACCGCCTTGATGTAATTCTTCTGCACTTCGGCAGGGGAAAGTTCCGGGTGCTTTCTGGCGCGCAGGTCTTCCAGCGTTTCCAGCGCGATATAGGGATTGATCGCTTCCGCGCCGTAACCCGCCAGCACGCAATAGTGATGCACTTCGCGCGCTTCGCCGGTTTCGACCACCAGGCCGGTCTGCATGCGCAAGCCCTGACGCACCAGATGGTGGTGCACAGCGGCGGTAGCCAGCAGCGCGGGTATCGCGATCCGGTCCGGACCCTGAGCGCGGTCTGACAGGACAAGGATATTCTTGTCTTGCAGCACGGCCTCGGTTGCGGCCCAGCACATCTCTTTCAGCGCCATCTTGAGGCCTTTGGCCCCCTTGCTCGCGCGCCAGGTGATATCGATCGTTTCCGTGCGGAATGCGCCATCCAGCGCGACTTCGACTGAACGGATCTTGGCCAGATCCTCGTTGGTCAGGATCGGCTGGCTGATTTCCAGCCGCTTGTGCGTACCGGCATCCATGCCCAGCAGGTTCGGACGCGGGCCGATCATGGACAGCAAGCTCATGACCAGCTCTTCGCGGATCGGATCGATCGGCGGGTTAGTGACCTGCGCGAAGTTCTGCTTGAAATAGTCGTAGAGCAGGCGCGAACGGTTGGAGAGCACCGCAATCGGCGTGTCAGTGCCCATCGAGCCGATCGGATCATCCCCGCTGACACCCATCGGCTCCAGGAAACGGTTTACATCTTCCTGCGTGTAACCGAAAGCCTGCTGGGCCTGCAGCAAGGTCGGCGTATCCTGATTTTCGTCTTGCGGCAGCTCGGCGAATTCAGGATCGATCAGGTCCAGGTCTTCGAGCTTGTATTGCGCCTTGTCGAGCCACTTTTCATAGGGCTGCGCATTGGCAAGATCGGCCTTGAGCTCGGCATCTTCGATGATGCGGCCTTCGTTGAAATCGATCAGCAGCATCTTGCCCGGTTGCAAGCGCCATTTGCGCACGATGTCTTCTTCGGCAAAGGGCAGTACGCCGCTTTCCGAAGCCAGGCATACGATGTCATCCTTGGTCACGCAGAAGCGCGCCGGGCGCAGGCCATTGCGATCGAGCGTTGCGCCGATCTGGCGGCCATCGGTAAAGGCAACCGCGGCTGGCCCGTCCCATGGTTCCATCAGCGCGGCATGATATTCGTAGAATGCGCGGCGCGCGGGATCCATCAGCTCGTTCTTGGCCCATGCTTCCGGCATCAGCATCATCATGGCGTGCGCCAGCGAATATCCGCCGGCCAGCAGCAGCTCCAGCGCATTATCGAGGCACGCCGTGTCAGACTGGCCATGCGGGATCAGCGGCCACATCTTGTCCAGATCCGCGCCCAGCAGCGAGGATTCCATCGTGCGGCGGCGCGCGTTCATCCAGTTCACATTGCCGCGCACCGTGTTGATCTCGCCATTGTGCGCCATGAAGCGATAGGGGTGCGCCAGCCGCCAGCTGGGGAAGGTGTTGGTGCTGAAGCGCTGGTGGACCAGGCCCAGCGCGGAAACGCAGTCCGGATCGCGCAGATCGTCATAGAAACTGCCAACCTGGTTCGCCAGCAGCAGCCCCTTGTACACGATCGTGCGGCTGGAAAAGCTCGGGATATAGGCCTGCGTCAGGCCCGGCAGGTCATGCTTTTCTGCCTGCGCGCCAAGCGGGTTCAATGTCTGCTTGCGGATCACGATCAGCTTGCGCTCGAACGCGTCCTGATCGGCGCAATCTTCACCGCGCGCGATGATTGCCTGCTGGATCACCGGCATCGATTCGATCACGGCGTCGCCCAGCCCGTCGAGCGTCAGCGGCACGTCGCGCCAACCGATCAGGCGCTGGCCCTCCTTGGCGGTGAACCTTTCGAGCTGTTCAGTCACGAAGGCACGCGCGGCATCGTCTTGCGGCATGAAACACATCGCAACGGCATAATCGCCGGGCGTCGGCAGCTCCTTGCCGTGATTCTCCGCCCATTTGCGAATCAGCGGATCAGGGATCTGCAACAGGATACCCGCGCCATCGCCCAACAGCGGGTCTGCGCCCACCGCGCCGCGATGGTCGATGTTCTTCAGAATCTCCAGCGCCTGCGTAACGATATCGTGCGAAGCTACGCCTTTGATATGCGCGACAAAACCGACGCCGCAGGCGTCGTGCTCATTACGCGGGTCATACAATCCCTGGGGCGCTGGGTATCCCATTCAAAATCCATCCTGTCAGATGCCGGTAGGTCGCGACCGCCCTTGCGAGACGCTGCCCGGCAATTAATCGCTATGGAACAGGCCGCTCTACGCAGCTTTTCCATTGCTCCAGCCCCTCATGGCGACATGAAATGATTTTTGCAACTGCGAAGAGACTATCAAAATTTCAGCGGCCCAAGGCTGGGCTTTAGCCGGGTATGCAACAGCGTGCCTCAGGCCCGGCGCAGCCCCTCGCGCGGGGCTGCAGCCAGTGCCTTGAGGCGCGGTGCCATATCCGCAGGAGGGGCCGGAAAGGGATACGTATGCGGGTGCGCCGCTGCGAGCGTCTGGCGCTCGTCCAGCGCGACAGCAAAGCGTTCGATCAGCTGCGGCATGGCGAGCTGGCGCGTGGCTTGCCTGCGAATAAGGTTGACTGCCTTGCCGTGTCGCGATGCTTGCGGTGTTGCAGGCTCAGCGGCAGGCGGACTCGCTGGCGTTGCAGCAGGCTCGGATACCTGTTCTTCCACCGGCGTGTCCTTCGGCGTGCTTGGCTGCGGCGGATCATCATCGATTGTCATGTCCGAATGGGCCAACAGCTCCGCAAGCACTTCATCGTGCAAGGTGAAATCGGGCTCCGCCTCCGGTTCGGCTATGGGTTCCTCCGCCAAGGGATCGGCAAGCTCGGGCCAGGATTCATGGGGCCAGGATTCACGGGGCTCGATCTCGGCCTCGCAATCAACCGCAGTCGGGTCCTCAGCCGCTTCGATTTCCTCGATCCGGACAGGCTCGATTGCCGGGGGCACCGCATCTTCAGTGGCTGGCAGATCGGCTGGCCGCCTTTCTCCTATCCCGGTCTGGATTGCGGCAATCAGTCTGGCCGCGACCAGCCCGAGCATGCACCCTACCAATGTCGCAATTCCGGCCAGCACGAACTGGCTCGTGGCGATGGTAGGAAGCGCAAGCGGCAGCTTGTTCAAACCGGCGCTCACCATGGTGCCGGGCAGCACAAGGATGCACCCGCCCAGCAGCGCCGCGAGCCAAAGCGCGACGATCGGCGTGAAGGCGCCATGCTGGCTCAGCGGCGCGCGGACTGGCTTGGCATGCGAATGGCTCATGCGCCGCTGGGTAAGCGGTCAAGGTAAAGGGGCCGCTAACAGCGTGGCGGAATTCACGCGTGGATCGATTCGCGTCCAGACGAGCGGAAATGCCGTCCGGACGGGCCGCCATGCCGTAGCGGCAGGTTGACGTTTACGGAAACCGCGTTGCGTTCGCGGCTGCGATGCGCCATGTAGTCTGCAACTAGCGGGCGAGTCCCGCCAAAGCATGCATTTCAAGAGGAGAGCCGCAATGACCCCACAGGAACTGGCCGCCAAGGTCGGCGAAAATATCGGCACCAGCGAATGGGTCGAGATGACTCAGGAAAAGGTCAACATGTTCGCTGATGCGACGGGTGACCATCAATTCATCCACGTCGATGAAGAGAAAGCCAAGCTAACGCCGTTTGGCGGCACTATCGTGCACGGCTTCATGACACTCTCGATGATCCCTTACCTGTCTGCGAACAGCGACATGCCCAGGATCGACAACGTCAAGATGGGCGTGAATTATGGCGGCAACAAAACCCGCTTCATCGCGCCGGTTCGCGTCGGCAAGCGGATCCGCGGACACTGGAAGCTCGTCGAAATGATCGAAAAGCGCCCCGGCCAGTGGCAGCAGACCGCTGAAATCACAATCGAGATCGAAGGCGAAGACAAGCCTGCGCTGATGTGTGAATGGATCACGCAATTCTTCGTTTGATCGGGGCGTAAGTCCCCGCGAAGGCGGGAACCTCCCCAAGGCAAACGCCCACCCGAAATCGGTCCCCGCCTTCGCGGGGACACGCACATTGCAAAGGATACCCCCATTATGTCACGTGACGCAGTCATCGTATCTACCGCCCGCACGCCGATTGGCCGCGCTTACAAGGGCGGCTTCAATGCCACCCCCGGCGCAACACTCGGTTCGTTCTCCTTTGCCGCTGCTGTAGAGCGCGCTGGCATCGACGCCGGCGAAATCGATGACGTGGTGTGGGGCGCGGTGCTGACGCAAGGCACGCAGGCAGGCAATATCGGCCGCCAGGTCGCGCTGCGCGGCGGCGCGCCGGTAACTGTCGCGGCGCAAACGATTGACCGCCAGTGCTCATCCGGCCTGATGGCGATTTCGACCGCTGCCAAGCAGATCATCGTCGACAATATGGATATTGTTGTCGGCGGCGGGCAGGATTCGATCAGCCTCGTCCAGACGCCTGAAATGCGCGTTGCGCCTGACAAGTCGCTGATCGCGATGCACAAGGATGTCTACATGCCGATGCTCGCCACGGCTGAAACAGTGGCCGCGCGTTACGGCATCAGCCGCGAAGCGCAGGATGAATATGCCTACCAGTCGCAGATGCGCACCGCCGCCGGGCAGGAAGCAGGCAAGTTCGATGACGAAATTGTGCCTGTCACCACCACCATGGGGGTCAAGGACAAGGAGACCGGCGAAGTCTCGATGGTTGAAACCACCATCACCAAGGATGAAGGCAACCGCCCGTCGACCACGCTTGAAGGGTTGCAGGCGCTGCAGCCGGTGATGGGGCCGGACAAGGTGATCACTGCAGGTAATGCCTCGCAGCTGTCTGACGGTTCTTCGGCCAGCGTTTTGATGGAAGCCAAGGTTGCGGAGCAAAAGGGGCTCCAGCCGCTGGGCCGCTATGTTGGCATGGCTGTTGCCGGTACTGAGCCTGACGAAATGGGCATCGGCCCGGTCTTCGCGATCCCGAAGCTGCTGAAGCAGACCGGCCTCAAGATGGACGATGTCGGCCTGTGGGAACTGAACGAAGCCTTTGCCGTGCAAGTGCTTTACTGCCGCGACAAGCTTGGCATCGACAATGATATCCTCAACGTCAATGGCGGCTCGATCTCGATCGGCCACCCATATGGCATGACCGGCGCACGCTGCGTTGGCCACGCGCTGATCGAAGGCAAGCGTCGCGGCGCGAAATATGTCGTCGTCACCATGTGCGTTGGCGGCGGCATGGGCGCTGCTGGCATGTTCGAGGTGTTCTAATGCGCCTACCGCTGCGCCGCTTGAGGCGCGTTTTCTAATGCGTCTGCGTTCTCCTCGCATTGAGCCGCTCGATATGGAGCAGCTCGACGAGGAGCAGCGCGATGCGCTTGCGCCCTTTGCCGATCCTGCGAACAAGGTGGGCGGCGGGCGCGTGCTCAACATTTTCCGCACGCTGGCGCATGCGCCCAAGGCGCTGACGGGCTTTATCGCCTGGGGCAATTACGTGCTGTCGCGGCGCAACAGCCTGAGCCCGCGCGAACGCGAGATGGTGATCTTGCGCGTGGGTTGGCTGTGCAAGTCAGGCTATGAATTCGCGCAGCACACCCGCATCGGCAAGGCTTGCGGGCTGACCAGCGAAGACATCGCGCGGATCAAGCAGGGCTCCGATGCGCAAGGCTGGACGCCGCTCGAAGCTGCCATGCTGCGTGCTGCGGATGAGTTGGTTGCCGATCACCACGTGTCGGATCAAACGTGGCAAGCCCTTGCGGAGCTGGGCGATCGCGGACGGATGGACCTTGTCTTTACCGTGGGCCAGTACACTCAGGTCTCGATGATCCTGAACAGTTTCGGCGTCCAGCTGGAAGATGGCGACGACGCTGATCCCGATTTCAGGGCCTGATCGCGCAACCTCAGCTGTGCGCCGCCATCCATTCTTCGACGACAGGGGCCACATTGTTGCGCCATTTGCTGCCATTGAAGATGCCGTAATGCCCTGCGCCTTCGGCCATGTAATAGCGCTTTTTCCTGCCTGACAGGCCGGTCGCAAGGTCCAGCGCAGCCTTGGTCTGGCCCAGGCCCGAAATATCGTCGCGCTCGCCTTCGACTGCCAGCAGCGCAGTGTCAGTGATCTTTGTGAGGTCCACGATCTCGCCCTTGTGGCGGAATTCGCCATTGGGGATCGAGTGCTTCTGGAACACTTCCTCCACGGTCTGGAGATAGAATTCGGCGGTCATGTCGCACACCGCGCGATATTCGTCGTAAAAGTCCTTCGTCGCTTGCGCGCTTTCATCATCACCAGCGGTCAGATGTTTGAACATCTCGTAATGGCTCATCATGTGATTGCCCAAGTTCATGCTCATGAAACTGGCAAGCTGCATGAAGCCCGGATAGACTTTGCGCCCGGCACCGCGATAGTTCATCGGAACGGTTGCGATCACCGATTGGCGGAACCATTCGATCGGGCGTTCCATCGCCAGATCGTTGACCGTTGTCGGGCTTTCCCGCGTGTCGATCGGTCCACCCATCATGGTCAGGGTTTTCGGAGTTGCCGGGTCCTTGTGCAGGTTCATCAGCGCGGTTGTTGCAAAGGCGGGCACGGAAGGCTGGCACACAGCCATCATATGCGGCCGCTCGCCTTGCCCCTCAAGCCGGATCTGCTCCAGGAACAGCATCAGATAATCGATATAATCGTCAAGATCGAACGTGCCTTCATGCATCGGCACCAGCTTCGCATCGGCCCAGTCTGTGATGTAGACGATGCAGCTTTGCAGCATGCGCTCGACCGTGCCGCGCAGCAGAGTGGCATAGTGCCCGCTCATTGGCGCAACGATCAGCAGCCGGGGCGAGGATTCAGGCAGGCCGGTGTGGCGGAACCGCTTGAGATCGCCGAACGGGCGATTGACCACCGTAGCTTCTTCGACCGGATGGCGTTCGCCATCGAGATCAATGTGCTCGATCCCGAACGCGGGCTTGCCATAGGCCGCCGTGGCATGGGCAAACACGTCAAGCGCGGAAGCGGCCATCGGGCCGATGCCCAGATGCGACAGGGGATTGGCCGGGTTCGTCAGCATTTCAGCGCTGATCGAAGCAACTGCGCTGGCGCTGTTGAGCCACGATTTCTGCAATTCGTAAGCGTGATAAAGCAAGTTTTGCCCCTGTTCCTCTTTGCGAAATTTATCTCTTTGCGCTTCTTGAGCGAGCGCTTGAAACATTACACATGCGCCCGATACACCGATTGTGCAATGCACAATTTTCTGGCCGATGCGTCGAAGCGGCGCATTATCCCGAATTTGCACGTGTAATTTCGCTGTTACGTGACTAGTTATCATGTCCAATGGACGGGAATGACGAGACAATCGAGGCGGAAACCCGCAGCAAGGGGCTTTTCCGCCGGCGGGGCGCGAAGGCAATCAACGCATCAGAGCCACCCAAGGCGAAAAGTCTGGGGCCGCTCAGGATGGTTTTTGCTGCTGCAGCGCAATACCCGACACAGATCGCGCTTGCATTCACCGCACTGCTGATCACGGCCGGGGCAACGCTGGCGATTCCGTGGCGCTTCAAGGTCATCATCGATGAGGCTTTCGGCGGCACCGCCGGGCCGGACGAGATCGCGCATGCGTTCCAGTACCTGCTGATGATAGTGCTGGTGCTGGGCATTGGCACAGCGCTGCGTTTCTATTTCGTCAGCTGGATCGGCGAGCGGGTGGTCGCGGATATCAGGGCCAAGGTGCAAAGCAATCTGATGCGGCTTTCGCCCAGCTTCTACGAGGAAAACAGCCCGAAAGAGATTTCCAGCCGCATGACCAGCGACACGGCGATCATCGAACAGGTGGTTGGCACCACTGTCTCGATTGCCTTGCGCAACACGCTGACCGCCATCGGTGGCACGCTTCTGCTGCTCTACCTTGCGCCTACGCTAACCTTGGGTCTGTTGATTGGCATCCCGATCGTGATCGTGCCGATTGTGTTCTTTGGGCGCCGGATCCGCACGATTTCGCGTTCGAGCCAGGACCGCGTGGCCGATGTCGGCGCGATGGTGGCCGAAGTCCTTGGCGCGATGAAGATCGTGCAGGCATTCGGGCAGGAACAGCGCGAAGGCGAACGCTTTGGCGAAGCGGTCGAGCGGACCTTTGCCACGGCCAAGAAACGCATCCTGCTGCGCGCGGTGATGACATCCGTAGTGATCTTCATGATCTTCGGCGGTGTGACCTTGGCGATGTGGCGCGGCGCGCTGGCGGTGTCGGAAGGCGCGATTTCGGGCGGGACAATTGCGGCCTTCGTAATCACCGGCGGCCTGGTCGCAGGCTCGTTTGGTGCGCTGACAGAGGTTTATGGTGATCTTTTGCGCGGTGCGGGTGCGGCGAGCCGACTGAGCGAACTGCTCAATGCACGCCCCACGATTGCCCCGCCCGCGAAGCCTCAGGCGTTGCCACAGCCGCCGCGCGGCAGCCTGTCGTTCCGCAATGTTACATTCCGCTATCCCACCCGCCCGGAAACGGCAGCGCTTGCCGATTTCACGCTCGAAGTCGAACCGGGCGAGACCGTTGCCATCGTTGGCCCGTCGGGTGCAGGCAAATCGACAATCTTCCAGCTGACCGAACGGTTTTACGATCCGCAGGCGGGCACGATCCGCCTGGACGGTATCCCGCTGACCAAGGCCGATCCAGCTGACATTCGCGAGCGGATTGCCTTCGTGCCGCAGGATGGCGTGTTGTTCAGCGCCAGCGCGCGCGACAATCTGCGTTACGGCAAGTGGGACGCATCCGAAGACGAGATCTGGGACGCGGCACGTGCAGCCAATGCCGAACGTTTCCTGCGCGAATTGCCGCAAGGGCTCGACACCTATCTTGGCGAGAGCGGTACGCGGCTTTCCGGCGGGCAGCAGCAACGGATCGCGATTGCCCGCGCGCTGCTGCGCGATGCGCCGATCCTGTTGCTCGATGAAGCGACCAGCGCGCTGGATGCGGAAAGCGAACAATTGGTCCAGCAAGCGCTTGACGAGTTGATGAAAGAGCGCACGACGCTGGTCATCGCGCACCGTCTGGCCACTGTGCGTGCGGCCAACCGCATCATTGTGCTGGATGGAGGGCGGATCGTGGAGCAGGGGACGCATGACCATCTGGCCAACGCCGGCGGACTTTATGCGCGGCTGGCGAAACTGCAATTCGCCGCCAATGAAGCCGCGTAAACCACGGCTTTTCGCGAAACTAATCGACCAACTGCAATAACAGCCGACCAATGGCCCCACTTGGCAGATTGGCGCGCTAAAGCACTGCAGTTGAAATGGTGCATCTGCACCGGTCGCAAATCGATAGTTTTGGGGACATTTTGATGATCAGAACACTGCTCACCGCCGGTGCCAGCGCGATGGCGCTTGCTATGGCGACACCTGCACTTGCGGATGGCCACGGCCATGGCGAAGAGGCGGCTGCCGAAGACGCGCAAGCACCGACCATGGACTTCGGCACCTGGGGTGTCGGGCTCGACTATATCGACACAACGCTTGAGCCCGGCGATGACTTCGATGCCTATGCCAATGGCAAATGGGTCGCCGCCAATGAAATCCCTGCCGATCGCCAGCGCTATGGCGCGTTTGACATGCTGCGCGAGAAGTCTGTCGTCGATGTCGAGACTCTGATCCGCGATCTGGTCGCATCCAATCCGGCGCCCGGAACGACCGCGCACCGCATCGTCGATGCTTACAATGCATACGCCAATGTCGAAGCGATTGACGCCTCCGGCCTTTCGCCTGCGCAGCCTTATCTGAATGAGATTTTCACGGCGCCAGACCTGGCTCGGTTGGCTGAACTGTTCGAAACGCCCGGCTATCCGGCGTTGGTTAGTGCCGGAGTAACGGTGGATGCCCGCAACCCGACGCAGCATGCCGTCACAATCGGCTTTGATGGAATGGGCCTGCCCGATCGCGATTATTACCTGGTCGATTCAGAGAGCAATCTGAAAGTCCGCGCAGCCTATAAGGAATACCTCGCCAAGCTGCTGGGCGCTGCAGGCTACGCTGATCCTTCGGCTGCGGCAGAAGCGGTCTATGCTTTCGAGCACAAGGTTGCCGAGCTTGAATGGGCGCGCCAGATGCTGCGTATTCCCAATCTGACCTATAATGAACTCACCCCGGAAGAGCTGGCCGAGATGGCGGGTGAATTCCCGATTCAATCTCTCCTCGCCGCTGGCAAGTTCGACGGCCAGCAGCGCTATCTCGCAGGTCAGCTTCCGCCGACCGACGAGGAAGTCGAAGCGCTTGGCCTGACTGCAGAGCAGCTCGCGATGATTGGCGGCGGCCTTCCAGCGATGATGCAGCTGCTGACGGAAACTCCGCTCGCGACCGTCAAGGCCTATATGGCGGCGCAGTTCCTTTCGAATAACGCATCGGTCCTTTCGAGCGAGCTCGATGACGCCAATTTCGCGCTGTTCGGCAAGCTGATCAATGGCCAGGAATCGCAGCGCGAGCGCTGGAAACGCGCGATTGGCGCAGTGGAAAGCCAGCTCGGCGAACAGCTGGGCGCGCTCTATGTCGAGCGGTTCTTCCCGCCGGAAAGCAAGGCGCGGATGGAAGCGCTGGTTGGCAATCTGAAGATTGCGATGGGCAAGGCGCTTGAAGAGAATGAGTGGATGTCCGAAGCCACTATCGAACAAGCCAAGGCCAAGCTTGACGGTTTCGTGCCGATGGTCGGATACCCTGACGAATTCGAGACCTATGAAGGGCTTGAAATCACTTCCGATGATCCGCTGGCCAATCGCATCAACACCACCCGCTGGGCCATGGAAGACGCGCTTTCCGATCTCGGCAAGCCGGTCGACCCGACCGAATGGGGCATGCTGCCGCAGACAGTGAATGCCTATTATTCGCCGCTGACCAACCGGATCGTGTTCCCCGCTGCGATCCTGCAGCCGCCGTTCTTCAACGGTTCGGCAGACCCGGCAGTGAACTATGGCGGGATCGGCGCGGTGATCGGCCACGAAATCGGCCATGGCTATGATGACCAGGGCTCGCAATTCGATGCCACTGGCAAGCTGCGCAACTGGTGGCAGGATGAAGACCGCGCCGGGTTCGAGAAATTCGCCGCCCGCATGGCTGAATATATCGAAGCCTATTGCCCGGTTGACAGCCCTGAAGGCCCGGTCTGCTTGCGCGGCCGCCAGTCGATGGGTGAAACGCTGGGCGACGTAGTCGGCCTGCAGATGGCCTATCGCGCCTATCGCCTGTCATTGAACGGCGAAGAAGCACCGGTGATTGACGGCTTGACCGGCGATCAGCGCTTCCTGCTCGGCTTTGCGCAGATCTGGCGCGGGATGGAGCGCGAGGAAAGCCTGCGCAACCGCGTGATGACAGCGAACCACCCGCCGGGCACCTTCCGCCTGAACAATGCCGTGCGTCACCTGGATGCATGGTATGAAGCGTTCAATGTGAGCGAAGAGCACGAGCTTTACCTGCCACCGGAAGAACGCATCAAGATCTGGTAAGCGGACGCTAAAGTCTGAAAACCGGTGTGGGGCAGGGCAAGTCGCTTGACTTGTCCTGCCCTTCGCACAAGAGGCCAAAGCCATGACGCTTTTCCAGCAGCTTCTCATTGCGATTGTTCAGGGGATTACCGAATTCCTGCCGATTTCGTCGTCAGGGCACCTGATCCTCATCCCGTACCTAACCGATCTGCCTGACCAGGGCCCGTTGATCGATGTGGCGGTGCATGTCGGCTCGCTGCTGGCGATCATCATCTATTTCTGGCGCGATGTACTAGGCCTGGCGCGGGGCGGATTCTCGGCAATCGGCCTGAGCGATGATCCGCTGCAGAAGCGGCTGTTCTGGTGGGTGGTGATAGGCACCATCCCGGCTGTGGCGCTGGGGCTATTCCTAAAGCTTGGCGGCTATATGGAAAGCTTCCGGATCACCGATCTCGTGGCGGTGAACCTGATCTTTTACGGCATCCTGCTCGGCCTTGCAGACCGGTTCGGCAAGCAGGAAAAGAGTTATGAAGACCTGACCTTGCGCGACGCGCTCCTGGTGGGGATGGCGCAGGCGCTGGCATTGATCCCCGGCACCAGCCGTTCGGGTTCGACCATGACCATGGCGCGCTTCCTTGGCTACAAACGCGTGGAAGCAGCGCGGTTCTCTTTCTTGCTGGCGATCCCGGCTGTGACCGGCGCAGGCCTGCTGGCTGCGCTCGATCTGGCAGAAGCCAGCGCGCAAATGCAATGGGACGCATTGATGGCGGGCATTTTCACCTTCATCGCTGCCTTTGCGACCATGGCTTTCCTGATGAATTTCCTCAAGAAAGCCTCGATGATGGTGTTTGTGGTCTATCGCGTGCTGCTGGGTGTGGCGCTGCTAGTCATGTTCTGATTGGTCGAGAGCGGATGCTGCGATTTTCACGGTTTGCCGCTCGGATCGGAACCAATTTTGCGATGCGCGGTTCAAGCTTCTAGAGCGCGGTGAATGCCGCGATGTATTGCAGCACGTTTATGGCACTTATCTGTTTGATCTTTATCGGAGCGCTTGTCGGCTGGATGGCCGCGATCGTTGCGCGCACTGAAGATCCGCAAGGGATCCGGCGCGACATGGCAATGGGCGTTGGTGGCGCACTTGTGGCCGGTCTTTTCGCAAACAATGGCGTGATGCTAGGCGGTTTGAGCTGGGTCGCGCTGGCAGGCGGCATTGGCGGCGCGGTGTTTGTGCCGGCGATTTACGAGTTCATGCAGTCCCGCCGTTCAGCCTGAACAAGACCACAGCTTTCAGAGTCAAACCGGTTTCGCGTTCGATCCGCGCCCGCCGCGCAGCAGATATTCCTGCGTGCCGCGGTGCCACACATTGTCAACATCGATCACCGCCGTATTGGCGTAAGTGAAGCTGGGCGCGAGGCTGCGGTAAAGCCGGTCAAAGTCGCGCTCGACTGTCTGGCGATACAGATCCTCGAAACTTTCGATCACGAAATAGGTCGGCTGAAGGTCGCTGATCACATAATCCGTGCGCATGACGCGGTCGACATTCAGCATGATGCGGTTGGGGCTTTCCGCTTCAACCGAGAACACGGCCTCTGTCGGTCCTGAGAGGATCCCTGCGCCATAGGCACGCAAATCCTTGCCCTGCTCCAGGATCAGCCCGAATTCGACAGTGTACCAATAGAGCGCGCCAAGCGCCTTCAGATGGTTGTATCGCATCGCTTTCCACCCGGCGCGGCCATATTCCTGCATGTAGTCAGCGAAAACGGGGTCCGTCAGCATCGGCACATGGCCGAACACATCGTGGAACACGTCTGGCTCCTGGATGTAGTCAAAGGTCTCGCGCGTGCGGATGAAATTGCCTGCCGGAAAGCGCCGGTTTGCCAGATGCCAGAAGAACACATGGTCAGGGATCAGCATCGGCACCGGCACCACCGACCATCCGGTCAATGCGTCAAGTTCTTCCGACATCTTCCCGAATTCGGGCACACCGCCGCGCCCAAGGTCAAGCTTTTCCAGCCCGCGCAAGAACGCCGTGGCAGCGCGTCCGGGCAAGACTTCCATCTGGCGCGCGAACAGATCGTTCCAGATCGCATCATCTTCCGTCGAATACTCGGTCTGCTTCGGCTCGACCCAGTCATCACCCACATGCGCGGGCTTTTTCAGCGGCGCAGTGAAGACATCCGCCGGCAAATCGGGCAGGATCGAAAAGTCCTGCTGTGGTTCTGCGAGTGTAGCCATAGTTTCAGTTGTAACTATACCACGCCACGGCTCGTGGCGCAAATCCGGAGGTGCGCTTGGAGACGCTCAAACGCAAGCAATATGAGGATCTGCTCGAACCGCTCGAAGAAGAGCTGGTGGCAATGGCGCGCTGGGCCAAGGCCACCGGCGCACGTATCTGCGTGATCTTCGAAGGGCGCGACACCGCGGGCAAGGGCGGCGCGATCCGCGCAGTGAGCGAGCGGCTGAACCCGCGCCAATGCCGCACTGTGGCGCTGTCCAAGCCCAGCGATGACGAGCGTACGCAGTGGTACTTCCAACGCTACATCAAGCATTTGCCAAGCGCGGGCGAAATCGTGCTGTTCGACCGCAGCTGGTATAACCGCGCCGGGGTCGAGAAAGTCATGGGCTTTGCAGACGAGGATCAGGTTGACGCCTTCCTGAAGCAGGCCCGTGTGTTCGAACGCCAACTGGTCGATGACGGGATACTGCTGTTCAAATACTGGCTCACAACAGATCAGGCGCAGCAGGAAGAGCGGCTGCGTGAACGGCTGGACGATCCGCTCAAGCGCTGGAAGCTTTCGCCGATCGATCTGGCGGCGCGCGGCAAATATGATGCCTATACCGATGCGCGCGAAGCCATGCTGAAAGCTACGCATGCTGACTGGGCGCCGTGGACTCTGGTGGATTTCAACGACCAGAAGCGCGGCCGGCTGACTTTGATCCGTGACTTGCTTGACCGGTTGCCGGACACACATGTTGAACCTGCGCCGCTTGAATTTCCCGAGCTGGGCCGGGAGCCGCAGAACGAAACTTACGGCGTTCTCCCGCCAATCGAAAGCTATCCGGTCGACGATTGACAGAATCGCACCTTCGATATAAATATGATATCATAATTATATCGAAGGAGATGTGTAGTGTCTGATTCAATCTCTCCCATGACCCGCAGCCGCGAACGGCCCGGCTCGGCCTATAATGGCTATATGATGCTGGCGATCTTCGCAGCGCTGACGGTGTTCGTGATTTACCTCGTGTTCAACGCCATTCCTGACGACGGCGCGGCAAGAGCTGCCAAGATCGCATTCGTCGGGACTCTGGTGCTCGGCACTCTGTCCGTGCTGATCGGCTTGATCGGGTTCTTCATGATCCAGCCCAACCAGGCGGCAGTGATCACGCTGTTCGGCGAGTATCGCGGCACTGTGCGCAAGGAAGGCCTGCAATGGGTCTGGCCATGGATGACGAAGCAAAAAGTCAGCGTGCGCGCGCACAATATCCACTCGGAAAAGGTGAAGATCAATGACCTGCGCGGCAATCCGATAGAGGTTGCCTGCAACGTTGTCTGGCGCGTTTCTGACAGTGCGCAGGCGGTATTCGATGTCGATGATTACAAGGAATTCGTGAACATTCAGATCGAAGCGGGGCTGCGCACAGTGGGTGCACGCCATCCCTATGATGACATGTCGGATGAGGATGAGACCACGCTGCGCGGCAGCGCGGATGTCGTGAACGCTGAACTGCGCGAAGAGCTGAACGAGCGTTTGGCTGTGGCGGGGATCGTTGTCGACGAAGCAGGCCTCACTCACCTGGCCTATGCGCCTGAAATTGCCGGTGCGATGCTGCGCCGCCAACAGGCGGATGCAGTGATTGCCGCGCGCAAGAAGGTTGTCATCGGCGCTGTCGGAATGGTCGAAGATGCTTTGACCAAGCTTTCGAAGGACGGCGTTGTCGACCTTGATGACGAACGCCGCGCGGCGATGGTTTCCAACCTGATGGTCGTGCTTTGCGGCGACCGCGAAGCGCATCCGGTGGTGAACACGGGCTCGCTCTATCAATAACTGACTGACTTGCAGGAGGCAGCCATGGCTGCATCTAAACAGACTCCGGCAAAAAAAGCTTTCGCCTTGCGGCTCGATCCGGCTGTCCACGCTGCGATCGAGCGCTTGGCGGCAAGTGAATTGCGCTCCGCCAATGCGGAAATCGAGATGCTCTTGCGCGAAGCGCTGAAAGCGCGCGGGATCGAAGTCGGCAGGACCAGGGCACCGCGGCGGGGCCGCCCGCCGAAATCATGATTAGGCCGTCGCTGTAGCTTTCACACACTGGCGGCCGTCGGGCGCAAAAGTGCCCAGCTCATAACCTTCATCGCTTTTCCGCATCGCCATGTGGAGCGGTTCATCGGCTATTGCCGGGCTTACCGCGCGGAAGCTGAAGCTCTTGAGCCTATTCTCGCCCAGTTCGCGCGCCGCCATTTGCAGCAGCAAACTCGCCATCAGCGGGCCATGCACCACTAGCCCGCGATAGCGCTCCACATCCCGTGCGTAGGGCAAATCATAATGGATGCGGTGCGTGTTGAAGGTCAGCGCGGAAAAGCGGAACAGCAGGCGCGGATCAGGCGTGATCACCGCATGCTCATCCCAGCCGGAAGGATCGAAACTGCCTGCGCCCGGTTCGGGAGGGCTAAGCGGCGCATCGGCCGCCACCGCATCGCGATAAACCAGCGTTTGCACTTCGCGCACTGCCACGCCGCCATCGGCCTTGGTCTCATGCTCGACATTCACAAAGCCGAGCTTGCCAGTGCTTCCCTCTTTCTCTGCAATCGAGGCAATGCGGCTGGTGCGCTCAATCGTCGCTCCGATTGGCAGCGGTTCGACAAATGTGATGTCGCTTGCCGCCCACATCCGGCGCGGTAGCGGGATCGGCGGGAAGAAGCTGTCTTCGCTGGCGTCGCGCGCAGGATGGCCATCTTCGCCCAATGCGGATTGCGCCGCTTCAGGCGTGCAAAGGCACAAATGGATCCCCTGCGGCATCATGCCAATGGCAGAGCATTCCAGGTCGAATGTGCCGCACCATCGCCGCGCCAACGCAAGGTCAAGCGTATCCTGCTGTGTAATCTCGCGCCCGATCCATGCGTCCCATTCGCTCATGATCAGGCCGCCCGTTCGAAGATCGCGGCAATACCCTGCCCGCCACCAATGCACATGGTCTCAAGCCCGTAACGCACGTCGCGCCGGTGCATTTCTGCCGCCATATCCGCCAGGATACGTCCGCCGGTTGCGCCGATCGGGTGGCCCAGCGAAATGCCCGAGCCGTTGACGTTGAGGATGTCACGGCGGCTGTCATCATCTGACCAGCCCCACCCTTTGAGCACGGCGAGCACTTGCGGCGCGAAGGCTTCGTTGAGTTCGACCAGGCCGATATCGTCCCAGCCCATCCCGGTGCGCGCGAACAGCCGCTCGACCGCGGGGACAGGGCCGATGCCCATGCGCGAAGGGTCGCAGCCTGCCGCCGCCCAGCCATTGAACCACAGCGAAGGTTCGAGCCCCATCTCCTCAAGCTTGTCTTCCGCAACCACAAGACATGCCGCTGCCGCATCATTCTGCTGGCTGGCATTGCCGGCGGTGACGATCGCCTCCGGATCGCGCTTCAAATCGATTGCGCGCAAACCGCCCAGCGTCTCCATCGAAGCATCGGCGCGATAGCCTTCGTCATGGTCAAAGGTCACCGGATCGCCGCGCCTCTGCGGGATTTCGACCGGCACCAGGTGATCGGCAAACTTGCCCTCTTCCCACGCCTTGGCGGCGTTCTGATGCGAACGAACAGCAAAGGCATCTGCCTCTTCGCGCGTAATGCCGTAATCCTTGGCAAGGTTTTCCGCCGTTTCGATCATCCCGGTGATGATCCCGAAGCGTTCGATCGGCTGGCTCATCAAGCGCCCTCGTGAAAGCCGATCGTGCAGCGTCATATCGCCCATGCGCACGCCCTGGCGCAGGTCGGTCGTGTAATGCTCGACATTGGACATGCTTTCGCAGCCGCCTGCCACCACAACATCGGCCATCCCGGTTTCGACCATCATCGCTGCGGTCGCGACCGCTTGCACGCCAGAGCCGCAGCGCCGGTCAAGCTGAAAGCCCGGCACTTCAATTGGCAGGCCTGCGGCGAGCCAGCTCCAGTGGCCAATCGCGGGCGCCTCGGCATTGCCATAGCCCTGGCTGAAAACAACGTCGTCGACTCGCGCGGGGTCGATCCCGCTGCGCTCGATCAGCGCTTTCAGGATCACCGCCCCAAGCTTGCCCGCATCAAGCGGGGCGAGCGAGCCCAGGAACTTGCCCACCGGCGTGCGAAGGGGTGAAACGATGGCTGCTCTTCTACCCATTGGTCTCTCTACTCCGTTCGTGCTGAGCCTGTCGAAGCACGTGTTTGCGGCTCCGCACGCCCTTCGACAAGCTCAGGGCGAACGGGATTATTGTCTACTCGTCGCTCAATGCGACCGTCCCGGCATCCACCAGCCTGCCGATTGCGCCGGAAGAAAGGCCCAGCTTGTCAGCCAGCACCTCCTCGCTGTGCTGCCCCAGATAGGGCGCGGGCGCGGGGTTACCCGCTTGCTTCTCCGGCATGTTGGCAAAGCTGCGGGTGGCGGGATATTCGAAGCCTGACGGGTTGGCGGGTGAAGGCCCGAACAGCGGGTTGTCCGCAACCAGCACGGGATCGTTCGCGGCTTCATGCATCGTGCGATAGCGCTCGAAAGTGCAGCCATGCGCACTCATGCGGGCGGCGAGATCATTGTAATCATGCTGCCCTGCGGCTTGCTGGAACAGGTCGAACAAGCGGTGGCGGTTTTCGAAACGCGGCCGGTCACCATCAGCGAAGCGTACGCCCAGTTCGCCCTCCAGCGCGGCAATTTCCTCGGCAAGGCCAAAGGCGGCGACCAGCCCATCCCACTGCTTGGGGGTAAGCGCAGCGACCATGAAGCGCTGGTTGTCCAGGCTCTTGAAGTCGCGCCCGAATGCGCCCCAGATCGCATTGCCCAACCGCTCGCGATCCGCGCCGCGATACAGCATTTCCGCCATCGATCCGCTGTTGGCCATGGTGCCGATAGCCACATCGCCCAGCGGGATTCGCACTTCGCTGCCTTCGCCGCTCGTGTCGCGGTGGCGCAGCGCGGCGAGCAAGGCAAAGGCGCCATAGGCGCCGGTGATGAAATCCCACGCAGGCAGCACCTGATTGACGGGAGGTGCATTGACCGGGTCCCAGTCATCGGGGCCGCACATCAGTGGATATCCGCTCGCGGCATTGACAGTGAAATCCATCGCCTGGCGCCCGTCATGCCAGCCCATGATCCGCACGGAAACCATGTCGGGCCGTCCGTCAGACAGGGCTGCGTGGCTGAGAAAGCTCTTTTCCGGCAGGTTGGTGACGCATTGGCCGGTTGTCCGCGCCAGCTCGACGCACAGCTCGCGCCCTTCGGCGCTGCGCAGGTCAAGCGCGACCGATTTCTTCGCCCGGTTCAGGTTTTCCCAGCTGAGCGAACGCCCTTCCTTGGTCAGCATGTAGCGGTCGTAATCGAGCCCGCCTGCCTTGTGATCTACGCGGATTACTTCTGCACCCATCTGCGCGCAGTAAAGCCCGATCGTAGGCGAAGCGACGAAGCTTGAGACTTCGATGATCGAGAGGTCTTGAAGTAATTTGTACATCAGGTTTCCTGTTGCGTGCGGAAAGCACATCCGTGCTTTCCTTGCGGTGCCAGCCCGACTCCCCCGCCCAGCCACCCCATAGCGTCCCGGTGATCATATCGGGTGGCTGGGCGGGGGAGCGGGCCGGTACCGATCATGAATGCAGACTATTCCATTCGCGCAGCATATGCTTGGCGATCTGGAGCTGCAGGATCTGCGTCGTGCCTTCATAGATGCGGTAAATGCGCGCATCGCGGAAGAATCGCTCGGCGTCATATTCGGCCAGATAGCCTGCACCGCCATAGATCTGCACCACGCGGTCAACCACGCGTCCGCACATTTCGCTGGCAAAAACTTTGAACGCGGCGGCCTTGGTGATGACATTCTCGCCGCGGTCAGCGCGCGCGGTGACATCTGCCATCATGGCTTCGGCGGCGTAAATCTCGGTCTCGCTTTCTGCCAGCATCTGCTGGATCAGCTGGAAATTGGCGATCTGTTCGCCAAATGCCTTGCGTTCATTGGCATAGCGCAGCGCGCTGTCGAGCGCGCGGCGGGCATAGCCGGTGCTGGCCGCGCCTACGGAAATGCGCCCATTGTCCAGGCTCATCATGGCGAAGCGGAAACCTTTGCCGGTCTCTCCGCCAAGCAGCGCTTCGCCCGGCACATGCACATCGTCGAGCATCACGTCAGAGATATGCGCGCCTGACTGGCCCATCTTCTTGTCCGGGCTGCCGGTTGAAACGCCGGGCGTATCCATCGGCACGATGAAGGCGCTGACATGCGCGTTCTTGGGCAGCGCCTCTTTCTCTGTGCGCGCCATGATCAGCGCGACATTCGCATGCGGGGCATTGGTGATGTAGCGCTTGGTGCCATTGAGCACCCAGCCATTGCCGCTGGGATCGGGTTTCGCAAAAGTCTGCATCGCCGCGCTGTCTGAACCGGAACCCGGTTCGGTCAGGCCAAAGCACGCGATTTCGCCCGCCGCGATGCGCGGCCACCATTCGGCCTTTTGTTCGTCTGTTGCACCGTTCTTGATCGCGGAATTGAACATGCCGACATTGATCGAAAAGATCGAGCGGAAGGCGGGCGCGGCATAGCTCATGCAGCGAACCGTGCGGGCATATTGCGACGTGTTGAGGCCCGCGCCGCCATATTCCTCGGGCACGGTCAGGCCGAACAGGCCCATCTCCTTCATCTCGGCCAGAATATCGTCAGGCAAGCGATCGTTTTCGATCACGTCCTTTTCCGCCGGGATCAGCCGCTCGCGCACATAGCGATCCAGCTGCTCGATGAACTGTTCGAAGGTTTCTGCGTCCATTCCGGATTGCGACATCGGTGTTTTGGTCCTCTCTGGCCGGGGTATTCAATCGGACCCCGTGGATGCTGTGTCGCCTGCTCAATGTGGCAGGATTTGCTTCGCACAAAAGCAAAAGCGGACGAATCGCCAAATGGCAACCCGTCCGCTTGATTGGCAGCTAATTTGCCTGCTCGAGCAGAGCTTACTCGGCGGTCTCGTCAGCGGCTGCGGCAGCTTCAGCGGCGGCGGCAACATCGGCCGCGGCTGCGGCTGCATCTTCGGCCACTTCTTCACTCACTGCATCGTCGGTATTTGCGTCAGCGTCTTCAACCGGCTCTTCCGTCACATCTTCAAGCGCTGCATCGGCAGGCATTTCGACTGTGTCGGCTTCAGCTTCGATCGAGGCATCGTCTGCGCCGCCACATGCGGCCAGAGTCAGCGCGCCGGCACTTGCCAGCAGGATATTTGCGATCTTCTTCATTGTACCGTTCCCCTAGGTAAGCCCTGCGCAACCCGCGCAAGGGATATAGTCAATTAGCGTCTAGCGAGGTTCATGGCCAAGCCCTGTTTTCAGCTTTGGTCGCGGCCACAATGTGCTTCATCCGAATGCCTGTGCATATGTAACTGTGCCTTGCGGCATGGGGCCATCCAGTAACAGGCATTGAAAATATTCAGGAGGCGGGCCGGGATAGGCGAGCCGCGGATCATGGACAAAGCCGAAGCGCGAATAATATTCCGGGCTGCCTAGTAGCACAATGCCTTGGGCACCGATCGCGCGCATATCGGCTATGCCTCGTCGCACCAGCGCGCTGCCAATCCCATTCCCATGTAGCTGCGGCCAGACGGAGACCGGACCAAGCCCATACCAGTTTGCCCCACCGTCGCTGATCGTAACAGGCGAGAACGCGATATGTCCGACAATCCGGTCCGCATCCTCGGCAACCAATGACAAAGTCAGATCGCCATCTTGACGCAATCGGTCGACCAGTGCCTGTTCGTCGCCATCGCTAAATGGCATGTCGCGAAAGGCGGCTTGAGTGAGCCTGTAGATCACCTGCGCATCTCCTGGCGCTTCAGGCCGGATAGGGATCGCGCTCATCAAAGCAAATGACCTGACTTGTCGCGCTTGGTGGCCAGATAGCGCGCGTTATGCGGGTTGTCCGGCAGCTGGTGCGGCACTCGCTCATTGACTGTGATGCCTGCAGCTTCGAGCGCGGCAACCTTCTTCGGATTGTTGGTCATCAGCCTGATTGTGCGTGCGCCCAGCAGTTCGAGCATCCGCGCGGCGGTGGGAAAATCGCGCGCTTCATCGGGCAAGCCCAGCCGTTCGTTCGCTTCGACCGTGTCAAATCCCTGATCCTGCAAGCGATAGGCGCGCAGCTTGTTGACAAGCCCGATCCCGCGCCCTTCCTGGCGCAGGTAAAGCAGCGCCCCCCAGCCACCTTCATTGGCGATTTCAGCCATGGCTGCCAGCGCGGCATCCAGTTGCGGCCCGCAATCGCATTTGAGGCTGCCCAGGATATCACCGGTCAGGCATTCGGAATGCAATCGCACCAGCGGCACCACATCGCCGCGCTGTTCGCCAATGATCAGCGCGACATGCTCGCGCGTGTCATCCGCGCTGCGGAATGCGACGATTTCGGCGGTGTCGCAGGCCGCGACCGGCAGATGCGCACGCGTTGCGATGGAAAGCTGGCTGCGATCAGACCAATCGGCGAGGTCGCTCGCGGCAACCGGCACAGCCTCGCCCGCATCTTCCGGATTGACCAGAAAGGCAGGCAGGATCCCAGCGATCCGCGCCAGTTCCAGCGCAGCCTCTGCAATCTCGCGCCATTCGAGCGCTTCGGCTTTGTAAGGACCCTTGAGCGGGTGCTTGAGATCAAGCGCCGGGTCCGCAACAGCGCGCGCTTCGGACAGTTGGAACGGTTCGCCGCCACGGATCAGCACGGGGGCATGCGGCACGGCGGCTTCGCGCTGGTTGGCAAGCTTCAAGGTCACCGCGCGCGCGGCGGAAATCAGCATGCGGTCAGAGCTCGCGCCACTGGCAATCGCGGTTTCTGCCGGCAGCATGACCGGGCCGCTTTCGAACGCAATCGGCCACCCGTGTCGAAGTGCGTCAATCGCTTGCGCCACGCGGCGGGCGGGGGAAGGCGTGCCCGCTGTCAGAGCGCAAACTCCGTGATCAGCGGGATATGGTCGCTGGGCTTTTCCCAATCGCGCGCATCTTCGCGCAGCCGGTGGCTCTTGGCTTGCCGCGCGAGTTCTGGACTGGCCCACATATGGTCGAGCCTGCGCCCGCGATCATTCGCTTTCCAGTCCTTCGCGCGATAGCTCCACCAGCTGTAATAGCGCTCCGGATCGCGGATGAATTCGCGACCGAGGTCGACCCATTGGTGCGCTTGCTGGAAACGTTCAAGCGTTTCCACTTCGATCGGCGTATGGCTGACGACTTTGAGCAACTGCTTGTGGTTCCACACATCGCTTTCCAGCGGCGCGATGTTGAAATCGCCCACGATCATGGTCGGGCGATCGATCTTGGCTGCCCATTCCGTCATGCGGGCAAGGAAATCGAGCTTCTGCCCGAATTTGGGGTTCTTTTCGCGATCGGGTTCGTCACCACCCGCCGGGACATAGACATTTTCCAGCACCATCCCCTGGCCCGGGCCAAGCAATTCCACCCCCACATGGCGCGCTTCGCCATTGGCCTGCCAGTCATGCCGACTGAATTCCTTCAGCGGGATGCGGCTGACCGTCGCCACACCGTGATAACCCTTTTGCCCATGCACCGCGACATGTTGATAGCCGAGCGCTGCCAGCGGTTCGTAGGGAAACTGGTGTTCCTGGCACTTGATTTCCTGCAAACACAACACGTCAGGCGCTTCCTCTTTCAGAAAGCGTTCGACGATCGGCAGCCGCAGCCGCACTGAATTGATGTTCCATGTCGCGATAGAGACCATGCCAGAGCACTTAGGGACCGGATTGTGCGCGGTCCAGCCACAGGTTTCGCTTTGCGGTCACATTATTTCCCGATAGCGGTATCTGCCAAAGAGGAGATGACTGAGATGATCCGCCTGCACCGTTCGATTGTACTTGCCGCCACCGCTGCCATGCCGCTCGCCGCTTGCACGCCCGGGTCCTTTACTCAAGGATCAGTGGCCAGCGCATCGACGCCTGTAGAGGCACCGCAGCCCAAGGCGAAGAATGTCATCCTGTTCATCGGCGACGGGATGGGTATTTCGACGATCACCGCAGCGCGTATCTATGCCGGGCAAAAACAAGGCCAGAGCGGTGAGGAGTATGTCCTGCCGTTCGAGAATTTCGACAATGTGGCGCTGGTGAAAACCTATAACACCAATGCGCAGGTGCCAGACAGCGCAGGCACAGCCAGCGCGATGCACACTGGCGTGAAGACCAAGATCGGCGCGATTGGCGTTGGCCCCGATGTCATCAGCGGCGATTGCCAGAGCGGGCTTGCGAATGCGCTGCCAATTCTGGGTGAACAGGCGACGGAACGCGGGCTCGCGCTCGGGATCGTCTCAACTGCGCGGATTACTCACGCGACTCCTGCGAGCGTGTATTCCCGCACGCCTGACCGTGGCTGGGAAGCCGATGCCTGGATCCCTGAAGATCAGCGCGGCAAGGGGTGTGACGATATCGCCACGCAGCTGGTCAACAGCACTTTCGATGTCGCGCTGGGCGGCGGCACGGCGGCATTCTTCGGCGCTGACAAGGGCGGGCGCAGGTTGGCGACCGATGCAGATCTGCCCGCCGCCTGGGCCGCACGAACCGGCGGCACCTTTGTGTCAACATCGGCGGAGCTTGCCGCTGCGCCATCCGACAAGCCGGTGCTTGGCCTCTTTTCGCCCAGCCATATGACCTACACCGTTGACCGGACGGAAGACTCGACCGAGCCGACGCTGACTGAAATGACGCAGCAGGCGATCGCGCGGCTGAAGGATGATCCGGAAGGTTATTACCTGATGGTCGAATCGGGCCGAATCGACCATGGTCACCACGCTGGGCAAGCAGGATATGCGCTGGAAGAAGCGGTCGAGTTTGCCAATGCGATCCAATATGCGATCGACAACACCGATCCTTCCGAAACGCTGATTCTTGTTACAGCCGATCACAGCCATGTTTTCACTATGTCGGGCTATCCGCGCCGCGGGAACGATATTCTGGGGCTGGTCGTGCCGCCCGAAGGTGGCTCGGAAGAGCTGGCACAGGCAACTACAGCCACAGATGGCAAGCCTTACACCACGCTGGGTTACCAAAATGGCCCGGGCGCGATCGCGAACATGGCAGAGCGCCCTGTCCCTGAAACCGGCGTTCATGCGCATCAGCAAGCGGCGATCCCCACCAGCAGCGAAACGCACGGCGGCGAAGATGTCGCGCTATACGGGAATGGCCCGGGTGCAGAACGTGTGCGCGGCGTGATCGAGCAGAATGTGATCTATGACATCATCGTGAAAGCGCTGGGCTGGGATAAGTAAACCACAAGGCCTCGCTCAAATTTCCATACAAAAAACCCTCGCGCCGGGGGCATTGGCACGAGGGTTTCAATTGAGCGTTCGTCACGCTGGTGCAAGCCATTGCAGCGAAGGTTGGGGCAACAGGGGGGAAACCCGCCTTCCGCCGACTTGCCAAGGCAGACTACTCTCTTTCGCCTTTCACGTAAATGAATGGCGGGCGGCATTCTGTCGCATTCTTACAACCGCATAAGGGTGAAGCGTTCAGCCCGGGCGACGAGATGAACGGCGCGGATCGCGGAAGCGAAAGGCGCTGTCATCCACCGCGACTCCGTAGCGGTGATTCCGCAAGCGCACCGTGGTGCGGTGGTTCTGCGAATCGAGCGCAACCCAGGTGTTGAGCTCCAATCCGCCCGGCGCTGTCGCATCGCGCACGAAGATCATGGTCATCACCCCGAACTCGGGGCGCTTGGGGTCGCGCACTTCGATGCTCACGACGTCCGGATTGCCGGTTGGCAACAGCTTGCCATAGCGCGAAATGTCGCGATCGGGGTCAAGCAATGCACCCAATGGTGAATTGCGGATCGGCCAGCGCTGGACCTGGTTCACTTCATAATCGACCAGGTAAAGCGAGCGCCCGTTGGAAATGATCAACAGGGACTCATCACTGCCATATTCGAAGCGGATCTTGCCGCCGCGCTTCAGCGTCATCACGCCTTGTGCCACTTGGCCCTGGCGGTCAGTCTGCGAGAAATCGGCGCGCATGGTCGAGATCGCGCGCAATGCAGTTACGGCACGATCGAGGTCGGCTGCCTCCGACTGCGCGATGGCTGGTGCGGGCACCGCAGTTGCAGCGGGCATTGCGCACAGCAAAGCGCCCGCCAGCGCAGTGCGCAGCGGGCGTTTTGTGAAGAGTTTGAACTTGTCCATGCAGCGCGCTTTAGCGGCGGTGCGTTGAACTGTCACTGAACTTGGATGCGTTCAGCCGTTCAGGCAGATCACTTGATCTTGGCTTCCTTGAACTCGACGTGCTTGCGCACAACCGGGTCATACTTGCGGAAGGTCATCTTCTCAGTGATGTTGCGCGGGTTCTTCTTCGTCACGTAATAGAAGCCCGTGTCTGCAGTCGAGACGAGCTTGATCTTGACGGTTGCTGGCTTCGCCATGACGGTATCCTAAAACTTGCAAAAGGGCTGATCATCAGCCGAAAAAATACGGGCGGCGCGAGCGCACCGCCTTCCAGAGGCGCGCCATTGAGTGATTCTGGCGCGAAAGTCAAGCTGCGCATCACCAATCGGAGCGCGAAACCTTGCCTCTTTTGGCCTTCACTTCGCCGCGCACTTTCTTCGCTTTGAGCCGTTGGACCTTGCCCACGCGGTTGATGCGGCTCTGGGCGCGCTTCTTGGGGCGCTCGTGCGCTTGCTTCAGCAGCTTCTCAAGCTTTGCCCGCGCTTCGGCACGGTTGGCCTCTTGCGTGCGGTGCTCCCTGGCAGTGATCAGCAGGTCGCCTGAGGCGGTGAGCTTGCTGCCGGCAATCTCCTTGAGCCGCGCAAAGACCGGCGGCGCTAGGCGCAATTTGTAGATGTTGAGCCGCAGCTGGACTTCGGTTGCGACCTTGTTGGCATTCTGGCCACCCGGCCCGCTGCCGGCGAGGAAGCTCTCCACTGCCAGGGCATGCGCGCGCGTGAGCAGATCGTCATCCATTGGGGGCAATTGGCGCACGTTCGGGCGGTGGCGGCGGTTCAGGCGCACTCAGCCCGGTGCGGGCAAAATCTTCCGGGAAAGGGGCATAGGCGCTGACGGCATCCTTGCCGGGGCGGGCCATATGGATCGCTTCGGCGTGCAGCATGGTGCGCGGTGCGCCTTTGTTTTGTCCGCGCACTGGCCCGTATACCGGATCGCCCAGCAGCGGAACGCCCAGCCCTTGCAAGGCGTGGACGCGCAGCTGATGTGTGCGCCCGGTCTCTGGCCGAAAGCGGATCAGCGAGCGTTTGCGGTCACCCTCCCCGATGGTTTGCAGCAATTCCCAATGCGAAACGGCAGGCTTGCCTTTCTTCGCTGCAATCATGCGCCAGCCTTTTTCTGCCGAGCTGATCTTGGAAAGGGCTAGTTCAATTGTGCCTGATTGCTCACTCGGTTCGAAATCCATTACCGCCAGATAGGTCTTGCCAACCAGGCGATCCTCGAACGCCTTGTTGAAGCGCTTCAAGGCTTTCGGATTGCGCGCCAGAATCAGGCAGCCGCTGGTATCCGTGTCGAGCCGATGCACTGCGACAGGCGGTCGCTGGAAGCCCATCTTCAATTGCTCGATATGGTCCCACAGCGCGGGGCCGCCGCGCTTCGGGCGGTCCACGGGCAACCCGGCAGGTTTGTTGATCACCAGCGCTTCGCCGTCTTCGTATAGGATTTCGATATTCATATCAGTTCAGCTTTCATCAGCCCGCGCACAGCATTGCCGAGGAAAAAGCCATTTTCGAGGTCTTCCAAGGTCAAGTCTTCTTCGCGCGCCTTGCCGCTTTCGATCAGCGAGCGTCGCAATACGCCGGGCAACAGCCCGAGCGAAGCCGGCGGGGTCAATAGCATGCCGCCGCGCTCGACGAACACGCTGGTAAAGCTGCCTTCAGTGAGAAAGCCTTCAGGATGGACCAGCAAGGCCTCGTCCGCCCCGGCATGCTTGGCGGTTTCCAGCGCTTCCTCATAGAAACTGCGGTCGCTGGTCTTGTGGCGCAGTCGCCAGTCGCCAGGGTCAACCGGTAAAGGCAATGCAATGCATTTTAGCGGCGCTTCGAGAGGCTCGGGTGCAGGTCTGGTTTCCAGCACCAGCGCGCCCTTGCGCGATGCCAGCAAGCGGACCTTGCTGCGCTGGTCCAGATCAAAGCACAGCGCCTGGATCTGGTTGCGTGCGGCGTGACGATCAAACGCAAAACCCAGCTCGGCGGCGCTCGCCTTGATCCGCTCAAGATGCAGCTCCAGCAGATCGATCCCGCTTTCAGGATCGAACAGCATGGTTTCGATCAGATCGCAATCGGCAGCGCGATGTTCAGGCGAGGCACGGCGCACAAAGCCTGCCTTCACTTCGCACTCGCGCCGTTCCGCCATGGCATCGCTGTCGGCAACGATGGCGGAACCCACCCCCATCATGGCACGTCCGCGATTGTTTTCCTCCGGCGTCAGCCGCAGCGTGCGGATCGCGACGTTGAATGCGGCATCGCCATTGGCATCAATCCGCCCGATCGCCCCGCAATAGGCTCCGCGCGCATCGCGCTCCACCTCGTGGATCAGCTCCATTGCGCGGATCTTGGGCGCGCCAGTGATGGAGCCGCAAGGGAAGATCGCATGGATCAGGTCAACCGCGGCTTTGCCGGGCTGCAGCTTTGCATGCACGGTAGAGACCATCTGGTGCACCGTAGGATAGCTTTCGACGGTGAAGGGCGCTTCCACCCGCACGCTACCGGCCTCGGCCACGCGGCTCAGATCATTGCGCATCAGGTCAAGGATCATCAGGTTTTCGGCCTTGTCCTTTTCCGAATGGGCAAGCTCTTCTGCAAGCGAGCGATCGGTGTCCGGATCCGAGCTGCGCGGCCGGGTGCCTTTCATCGGCTTGACCTTGGCCGCATCCCCTTTCAGTGAAACAAATAGCTCGGGGCTAAGGCTGAGCAGCCAGTGCGAGCCATCGAACAGCAATCCGCCATAGCCCGCTTCGGCGGCAGGGCGCAGCGCAGCATAAAGCGCCACCGGATCGCCGCGATAGGAACCGGCCAGCTGGTACGTCAGATTGACCTGATAAATGTCTCCTGCGCGGATTGCTTCCTGCATCCGTTCGAATGCGGCGAGATATGCGCCGGTCGACAGCTGCGGGACCATCGGCCCGATCGATGCCTCGCCGTCAGCGCGGGCAGCAAGCCATTGCGGCACATCATTCGCAGGGATTGCCTGCTCGCTGTCAAACAGGCCCAGCCACACCAGCGGCCCTGCCGCTCCGCTGCGCCCGTCGGCCAGCGATGCCAGCCTGGGCTCAAGCGCGAGCCCGGCTTCGTAAGCGATATAGCCCGCCAGCGTGCCGCCGCTTTCGCGCCGGGCAGCATCAGCTGCTGCGAGCACCTCTGCAACTTCGCTTGCCTGCCGCGCGACGAACACTTCGCGCGGGTTCTGATAGAGATGCGCGGGGGCCGCGCCGCTCTGTCTCGCATCGTCAAGCAGGATGAAGGGAGTGTTCTCGCCCATGTCCAGCCTGCCTTAGCCAATCGTGACGACAAGTCTATCACTTGACCGCCTGTGCCCTGCTGCGCCACACAGTTTGTCGCATTTTCTTCAGGCTAAGGGGCGCCAGAACCACCCATGAGCAGCATTTTCATCGGCCTCGCCGCCAATGGCGAGAAGCAATATCTCGATCTCAGCCGCGCCAACCGCCACGGATTGATCGCGGGCGCAACCGGCACCGGCAAGACCGTAACGCTTCAAGGGCTGGCGGAAAGTTTCTCCGCCAATGGCGTTCCGGTGTTTGTGGCGGATGTGAAGGGCGACCTTTCCGGCATTTCGATGCCCGGCTCGCCGACCTTCAAACATGCTGACAAGCTGGAAGGCCGCGCCAAAGAACTGGGCATGGATGACTATGCCTATTCGGACAATCCGGTGGTGTTCTGGGATCTCTATGGCGAGCAGGGCCATCCGATCCGCACCACGATTTCGGAGATGGGGCCGCTGCTCCTGTCACGCTTGCTTGATTTGAATGACACGCAGGAAGGCGTGCTGCAGATCGTGTTCAGGGCCGCTGACGAAGGCATCATGAACGATGGCAAGCCGGTGCTCTTGCTCGATTTCGAGGATTTGCAGGCCGTCCTCCTCTGGGCAGCTGAGAACGCCAGCGAGCTCTCAGGCAAATATGGCAATGTCACCAAGCAATCGGTGGGCGCGATCCAGCGTCAATTGCTCAGTTTCGAAGCACAGGGCGCAGACATGTTCTTTGGCGAGCCCGCGCTGGAAATCGGCGATTTCCTCAAAAGCGATGAGCAGGGCCGCGGCTATGTGAATGTGCTGGCCGCAGACAAGCTGATGCGCAGCCCCAAGCTTTACGCCACGTTCCTGCTGTGGTTGCTGGCTGAACTGTTCGAAAGTCTGCCTGAAGTGGGTGACCCCGATAAGCCAAAGCTGGTGTTCTTCTTCGATGAAGCGCATTTGCTGTTCGATGACGCGCCCAAGGCGCTGCAGGACAAGATCGAGCAGGTCGTGCGGCTGATCCGATCAAAAGGCGTGGGCGTCTATTTCTGCACCCAGAATCCGATCGACATTCCGGAGGAAGTGGCCGGGCAGCTAGGCAATAAGGTGCAGCATGCATTGCGCGCGTTCACCCCGCGTGACCAGCGCGCGATCAAGGCAGCGGCGGAGACTTTCCGCATCAATCCCGATCTCGATGTGGCTGAAGCGATTACCGAGCTGAAGGTCGGCGAGGCGCTGGTCTCCACGCTTGATGAAGATGGCGCGCCCACGGTGGTCCAGCGCACGCTGATCAAGCCGCCGCGCTCGCGCCTCGGACCGGTCACGGCAAAGGAACGCGCGATCATCCAGTCAGTCAGTCCGCATGACGGGAAGTATGACGAACGCGTAGACCGCGAAAGCGCGGAAGAAGTGCTGGCGGCGAAAGCGCTCGACGCGGTTGAAACTGCAAAAGAGGTCGAGGAAAAAGGCGAAGAAGAAGTCGCCAAGCGCAGCCGCAAGACCACCAGCTGGTGGGAAAAGGCCGGCAAGGCGGGGATCAAGGCCGCAGCCGGATCGCTGGTGTCCATCGGCGTCGCCGCGGCAATGGGCAAGAAATCGAGTGCTGACCCGGTCCGCACCGGTGCCAACGCCTTTGTCCGCAATGTTCTCGGCAGTTTGATGCGCTAAAGCGGCAGCCTGATCTCGGCGCGTAGCCCGCCTTCGGGGCGATTGACGAGCACGAGCTCGCCGCCATGCTGGAGCGCGATTGCGCGGGTAAGCGTCAGCCCCAGCCCGGCACCGCCTGTCTGCCGGTTACGGCTGGCATCGCCGCGCTGGAAAGGTTCGAGCATGGCTTCGATCTGTTGCGCCGGGATGCCGGGGCC